>DASSLR010000021.1:0-53925 GCA_035689345.1 Candidatus Dormiibacterota bacterium | reverse complement strand
GAGTGCCGGCACTCGCGGGCCCATGAATCCCTCTCCCGCTTGCGGGAGAGGGTCAGGGTGAGGGCGTATGAAAAAGGGGCCACCCTTGGCGGGCGCCCCCTGTGCACGTACCGTGACTCTACCCCAAAACAGCCGGCTTCGCCAGCCCGCACATTAATAAGGACGGGAGGCCGCCTATGATGGCCCGAAGTGATTCCTAGGCTTCTGCCTTGGCGCGCCTCCGCCACGGCCCCGCTGATCCTGATCCTCGTGACGAGCGCATGCAGCAGCGACGTGCTGACGCAGGGTCCGCGATTGGCGGGGAACCAGACCCTGCGCGTGGCCATCGACGACCAGCCGCAGACGCTCGACCCGGGACAGGTCCAGTACTCGTTCGAGAAGGCGGTGCTGCGCGAGATCTCCGAGCCGTTGCTCCGCCCGACCGCCGACACGAACAGCGTGACTCAGGCGGCCGCCGCGAGCTACGAGACGACCAATGGTGGCAAGGTCTACGTCTTCCACCTGCGCAAGGATGCGGAGTACTCGGACGGGCAAGCAGTCAAGGCGCAGGACTTCGTCTACGCGTGGCGGCGCCTGATCGACCCGCGGCTCGCTTCGCCGGTGGCGACGTTCTTCGCAGGCACCATCGCCAACGGGGACAAGGTGTCGATCCTCGATCCTCAGCGCGACGCGGCAACCATCGACGGCGCGCTGCAGACGCTTGGCCTGACGGCCGTGGACGACTCGACGTTCCAGGTCACGCTGAGCCGTCCGAATCCCGCCTTCATCTGGCTTGCCGCGATGCCCGCGGCGGCGCCCGTACGCCAGGACCTGGTCGCGAAGTACGGCGACAAATGGAGCACCTCGGCGGAGACCATGATCGGCAATGGGCCGTACAGGTTGACGCAGGTGGTCGCGGGCCAGCAGCTCACGGTGGCGCCGAATCCGCACTACTGGGGACCGAAGCCCACGTTGAAGGCGATCGAGTTCGACGTCGTCAACGATGGCGCCGCGGCGCTGGCGAAGTTCCAGGACGGCGACGTCGACGTCATGACGGTCCAGCCCGCGCAAGCCGGCACGGTGGCCGGCGATCGATCACTGAGCAAGGACCTGGTGAAAGCGCCGGCGCTCACCGTTTACTGGATCGCGTTTCGGGTCACGTCTCCTCGGCTCGCGAATTCTCGCGTGCGCGAAGCGCTGGCCCAGGCGATCGACCGGCGCGCGTACGTCAGCCAGGTCTTCCAGGGCCAGGGGAAAGGTCAGGAGACGTTCATCCCCCAGGGCATGCGCGGCTACGCGCCTGACCTCGCCGCGAGCCAGAAGTTCGACGCCTCGCAGGCGCACGCGACCCTCTCGGCCGCGGGTGTCAGCGCGCAATCGCTGAACGGGCTCAAGTTTTCCTATGACAAGTCGGTCGACTTCGCCAAGGTGACGGCGCAGTTCGTGCACGACCAGCTGAAGACGAATCTCGGTGTCGAGATCGCGCTCGACCCGCTCGACACCAACACGTTGGGGGGAAAGCTCGAAGCCGGCACCTTCGACATCGCGGGGCCGCTCGGCTGGAACGCCGACTACGCGGACCCCGCCGACTGGTTCCCGATCTTCACGACGACGAGCTCCTACAACTACTCGCTGTATCAGAACTCTCGTTACGACAGCCTCGTCGCGGTCGCAGCCACAGACGTCGATGCCAACCGCCGCGACGCCGAGTACACACAGGCCCAGCGGATGCTCGTCAGCGATGCGCCCGTCGCGTTCCTGGCCCAGAGCGTCACCTGGTACCTGGTCCAGCCTTCCGTCAAGGGCGTGACGGTTACGTCGGTCGATGACTGGCCCGGGGAGCTGTTTCCGGACAGGCTCTACATCGCGGGACACTGAGCGAGCACAAGGGCTCGGCAAAGCCGAGCCAACCTGCCACGCCAGCTACAAAGCGCACAGATGTTCGACGCTAACTCAGTTCCCGACTTGACACCCCTCGTGGCTGACCAACACAATTCAGATTGGCCGAAGAGGCCGTGTGAGTAAGACCTGCATCCGGCGCACTCTCGCCCCGCGTGGTGGCTGCCACGAGGGAAGAAGGCTGCAGGACCAAACCAGAGAGGTAAGACGCGTATGCATTTTGGACTCCGTTTTCGAGCGCTCGCGCTCGCGACCGTGGGGTTGTGCCTCGCGGCGGCATGTGGGTCCACGTCGGGAGGCACGCAGGTAGGAATCCTGTCGAGCTATCACCCGACGGCGGGTGTAAAGGGCGGCCAGTTGGTGTACTCCGACTGGGAGCCGGTCCAGGACCTCAACGTGCTGTCGTCGACCGCGGCCACCACCCAGGAGGTGGCGACCGGACCGCTGTGGGCGTCTCTTTGGGTGTTCGACCCGAAGAACAACGCCATCCCCGACCTCGTGTCCGAGGTCCCGTCAGTCGCCAACGGTGACGTCAAGAAGATCGACGACACCCACATGGACGTCACGATCAAGCTGAAGTCGGGCCTCAAGTGGTCTGACGGTCAGCCGCTGACCACCAAGGACCTCAGCTTCACGATCAACGCAATCTGCGACCCGGCGACCGGCGCTGCGACCCAGACGGGCTACAGCTCGATCGCGTCTGTCGAGGACAAGAGCGACACCACCGAGGTGTGGCACTTTGGACCCGACCCGGATGGCAAGCGCTGCGGCAACCAGGCGCCCCTGACCTCCGGCATCTACGCGTCGTTCATCGCGGCCATGGGCTTCACGCCCGTCCCGCAGCACGTCCTGACGAGCGTCCAGCACGCTGACTGGGCGACCAACTCGTACTTCGTCACCAACCCGACCGCGACCAGCGGACCGTACATGGTGCAGAACTTCACCCCCGGGCCGGCTGCCCAGGTCGTGATGGTTCCCAACCCGAACTACGCCGCCGGTCGGAGCGGAGCTGAGTTCTTCGGCCACGCTCCCTACATGGACAAGCTGATCTACAAGATCTACGGTGACAAGCCCTCCCAGATCGCGGGCCTGAAGTCAGGCGACAGCGACCTCGGGCTGGACCTGATCGCCAAGGACCTGCCGGCCCTCCAGGGCATCACCGGCTACACCACAGTGGCTGCCACCGGGCTTCTGGACGAGTTCCTGACGCTCAACCTGGGCAACCACGCCGGCAAGCCGACCATCTTCAACGGTGACAAGGCGCTGCGCCAAGCCATCGCCCTGGCCATCGACAAGAACACCATCAACACCGCGCTCGTGGGCGGCATCGGCAAGCCCATGAACGGACCCTTCGTCTCTGCTCTCTCGCCCTACTACGACACCTCGATCCCGGCCTGGCAGCGCGACGTGGCCAAGGCCAACTCGCTGCTCGACGGCGACGGCTGGGTGAAAGGCTCGGACGGCACGCGGGCGAAGAACGGAGTCAAGCTGGCCTGGGTCATCAGCACCACCTCCGGCAACAGCCAGCGGGCTGCGGAGGAGGAGCAGCTGATCAAGAACTGGGCCGACATCGGCGCCACCGTCACGGTCAAGAACTGGCCCGCAGGTCAGTTCTTCAACGACTTCAAGGGCGGCGGCATCCTCGCCACCGGCAACTACGACATGGGCATGTACGCCAACAACTGGGCGCCAGACCCGGACTCGTGGTGCTCGACCGTTGAGTCCAGCCAGATCCCGACCGACGCCAACCCGTCGGGTCAGAACTGGGCCAGGGTCAACGACTCGCAGCTGGACACGCTGTGCCAGCAGGGTGCGCAGGAAGTCGACACCAACAAGCGCGTGCAGATCTACAAGCAAGTGCAGGCCGAGTGGAAGGACCAACTTCCGACCATCGAGCTGTACGAGCGACCTGACGTCTTCTCGCACTCGACCAACTTCGGCAACTTCGCCGCGAGTGTGAACACCTGCCTGGCCGTCTGCAACGCGGCCGACTGGTTCAACACGAAGGGCAAGTCATAAGCCGGTAACGCGCGTTTTAAAGGGGGGCGGCCCTCAAAAGCCGCCCCTACTTATCCCCGGGAGGGGAGGTCAGATGGGTGTTAAGATCCGGGTAAGCCGCAGATGATCGGATACGCAGCCCGGAGGCTGCTCCAGACCATCCCGACGATCATCGTCATGTCGATGGTCATCTTCGGCATCATGCAAGCGATCCCCGGCGGTCCCATGGCCGCCCTGGCCTTCAACTCCCACCAGTCGTACGCCGCCAAGCTGGCGATCATCCACCGCTGGGGCCTCGACCTTCCGGTCTACCTCCAGTACCTGAAGTGGATGGGCGCCATGTTCACCGGGGACTGGCAGAACTCGTTCTTCCTGAACCAGCCTGTGAACAAGGTCATCTTCGCCCGCCTGCCGGCGACCCTCTTGCTCATGTCCACCGCCTACGTGCTGACCGAGCTGCTCGCCATTCCGGCCGGCATCCTGGCCGCCCTGAAGCGGTACTCGTTCTTCGACCAGTTCGTCACGTTCTTCGCGTACGTCGGCAACTCGATGCCGACCTTCTGGCTGGGCCTGATGATGCTGCTGATCTTCGGTGTCTTCCTCCAGATCCTGCCGAGCTCGGGCGTGATCGACATCCGCGTGACGGGGGCGCCCTTCCTGACGCCTGAGTACAACCAGTGGTTCTCGCAGCATCCGGTCACGGGCTTCCTGGATGTGGCCAAACACATCATCCTGCCCGCGACGACGCTTGCCATAGTCGGCGTGGCCGCGGACTCGAGGTTCGTGCGCGCGTCGATGCTGGATGCGATCCATCAGGACTTCGTCAGGACCGCGCGGGCCAAGGGCGTGCCTGAGCGCACCGTGATCCTCAAGCACACGCTGCGCAACGCGCTGCTGCCGGTGATCACCAACATCGCGCTGGAGCTGCCTATCCTGTTCTCCGGCGCGGTCGTGACCGAGCGCATCTTCACCTGGCCCGGCATGGGCCAGCTTTTCTTCCTGGCCCTTGAGGGCTACGACTACCCGCTGATGATGGGCATCCTGTTCGTGTCGGGTCTGCTGGTGATCTTCTTCAACGTACTGGCGGACTTCGCGTACGCGATCGCCGACCCGAGGATTTCCTATGCTTGAGCGCGCGGTCGAGCAGCAGGTTCAGCTCGGCCAGCAGCCGCTCGTCGAGACCGGTTACGACGTTGCGATCAAGCAGTTCACGCTGCGCGAGATCATCTTCCGCCGGTTCATGGCGCACCCCCTCGCCAAATGGGGCGTGGTCGGAATCCTGATCATGATCGTGGCGTGCTACGGCGCGCCGCTGTGGCACCTGCTGTTCCCCAACTACATCCAGGCGCCCGACGACTTCGACGTGCTGGCGGCCAGCCAGGCGCCGTCCCTGCAGCACCTGTTCGGAACCGACTCGCTCAACGGGCACGACATCTTCAGCCAGGTCCTGTACGGCGGCCGCCTCTCGCTGATCATCGGCCTCGGCTCGATGATCGTGGCCACATCGCTCGGCGTGCTGGTCGGATCCTTCGCCGGCTACTTCGGCGGGATCCTCGACGCGATCATGATGCGCGTGACCGACGTCCTGCTGACCGTGCCGGCCCTGCTGATCGTCCCGCTCGCGGCCCGCATCTGGGGCGCGGACAACCCCTTCTACATCGCCCTGATCTTCGGATTCCTGAGCTGGCAGACCATCGCCCGTATCGTGCGCAGTCAGTTCCTCTCACTGCGCGAGATGCAGTTCACCGAGTCGGCGAAAGCCCTGGGGGTGCCGCCGTCCCGCATCATCCTCCGCCACCTTCTGCCCAACGCTGTCGGCCCGATCATCGTGGCGTTCACGCTGGGCATCGCGGGCAACATCGTGCTCGAGGCGTTCATCAGCTTCCTGGGATTCGGCATCCAGCCCCCGCTCTACAGCTGGGGCTCGATCCTGGCCGGCGCGGAGGAATACCTCATCGACGGCAACTGGTGGTGGATCACGTTCCCGGGCCTCATGGTCACGATCACGGTGCTGTGCGTGAACTTCATCGGTGACGGCCTGCGGGACGCCTTCGACCCCAAGATCGTCAACTAAGCCGCAAGGGGGACAGTAATAGCTCGGCAAAGCTGAGCTAACCCGGCCGCGCGGTTGACGAAGCTCATGGTGTGACCTAGGCTCGGTCTGATGGGCATCACCATCGGCGTGACCTGGCTCTTCGCGTTCCTCGCCGGGGGCATGACCATGCTTGGCCTGGCCTCGATCATCACTGGCCGGCTGGTTTTCGGTCTTGGCTACAGCGACTGGTCGGAGCGCGAGGCACGCCAGCTTGGAGCCATTTACGCGGCATGGGGCGGAAGCTTCGGACTGTATGCGCTGTACGGCGGACTCACCCTCGGCTCGCGTTCGTTTCCCGATCCACTCATCGGCCATTGGTGGGGAATCGTGATCCCGTTCTTGCCGGCGGCTGTGCTGATGGCAGGACTCTTCCTGCAGTTGCGGATCGTGAATCGCCATCGCACTCTCGCGGCGCGGAGGTCGGTCGACAGGTAGCCCGCGGCCTTGAGCTGGGGTTCTTCCTACGAGCTCAGTAGGTAGCCGCCCGGCCTCCATCGCGCGATATGAACAAGACGCGCGCTATGCAGGCGCGGCACACGCGCGAAATGGCGAAAAAGCGCGGAATGCCGGGCTTACTTAGGCGAAGTGGCAGGCGGCGAAGTGGCCCGGCTTCTTTTCTTCGAGCGGAGGTCGCTTCTCGGCGCAGATGCCGTTCACGCTGTTCTTCTCCCTGGCCAGCGGGCAGCGTGTCCGGAACGGGCAGCCTGAAGGCGGGTTGAACGGGCTCGGCACGTCGCCGGTCAGCTGCGTGCGGTTGCGCAGGTGGTCGGGGTCCGGCTGCGGGATGGCCGACATGAGCGACTTCGTGTAGGGGTGCAGCGGGTTCTTGTACAGAGACTCCGCCGAGGCAAGCTCCATCACCTGACCGAGGTACATCACGGCCACGCGGTCGGAGATGTACGAGACGACGGCGAGGTTGTGGGCGACGAAGATGTAGGTGAGCCCGAACTCCTGGCGAAGGTCGACCAGCAGGTTCAGCACCTGCGACTGGATCGACACGTCCAGGGCGGAGACTGGCTCGTCCGCGATGATCAGCTTCGGCGACAGCGCCAGGGCGCGGGCGATGCCGATGCGCTGGCGCTGACCGCCTGAGAACTCGTGCGGATAGCGGTTCGCGTACTCCGGCCGCAGGCCGACCCTGCGCAGCATGTCGCGCGTGATCTTTTCGCGCTCGCCGCGATTCTTCATGCCGTGCACGAGAAGCCCCTCGCCGACGATGTCGCCGACGGACATGCGCGGGTTCAGGGACCCCACGGGGTCCTGGAAGATCATCTGCATGTCGGCGCGAAGCGGCTTCATGTCGCCGCGGCCCAGCTTGGTGATGTCCTTGCCCTCGAACTCGATGGTGCCTTCGGTCGGCTCCACGAGGCGGAGGATGGAACGGCCGAGCGTCGACTTGCCGCAGCCGGACTCGCCCACGAGCCCGAGCGTCTCGCCGGCATGGACGTCCAGGTTCACGTCGTCCACGGCCTTGACGTATCCGATCACACGCTGCAGGAAGCCACGCCGGACCGGGAAGTATTTCTTGATGCCGCGGATGCGAAGGAGCGGCTTGTCGCCGTCCTGTACCGCCAGGGTCGGACCGGTCACGGGCACCGTGCTCATGACTCGCCCGCCCGCGCCGGGCGCACGTTCGTTTGCCGGCGGCCGCCTTCGCAGAGCCAGCAGGCGGACGTCTGGCCGCCGACGTCGAACAGCGGCGGATCCTCGGAGCACTTCTCGAACCGCAGGCTGCAGCGCGGGGCGAAGCGGCAGCCGGGCGGCCAGTTGACGGCGCTCGGGACGGTGCCTCGGATGACGGCGAGCTTGGCCGCTGAGGTCATGCCGAGGTGGGGGATGGAGCGCAGCAGGCCTTCGGTGTAGGGGTGCTGGGGGTTGTTGAAGATGCCGCGCACCGGCGCTTCCTCGACCACCTTGCCGGCGTACATGACGACCACGTTCTCGCAGATCTCGGCGACCACGCCGAGGTCGTGGGTGATCATGACGATCGACATCTGGAACTCTTTCTGCAGGTCGCGAAGGAGGTCCAGGATCTGGGCCTGGATCGTCACGTCGAGGGCGGTCGTGGGCTCGTCGGCGATCAGCAGCTTGGGCGTGCAGGCCAGCGCCATCGCGATCATGACGCGCTGGCGCATACCTCCCGACATGTGGTGCGGGTAGTCCTGGACGCGCTTTTCGGGCGAGGGGATGCGCACGGTGTTCAGCATCTCGACGGCGTGCCGCCACGCCCGCTTGCGGTCCATGTTCAGGTGGAGCTGCGCCATCTCCGCGATCTGGTCGCCCACCGTGTACACGGGGTTGAGCGACGTCATCGGCTCCTGGAAGATCATCGCGACTTCCTTGCCGCGGAGCTTGCGCATGTCCTCGTGGTCCAGGCCAACCAGGTCGTGGCCCTCGAAGAGGATGCGGCCGCCCGAGATCTTGCCGGGGTACTCGATGAGGCCCATGACGCTCAGCGCGGTCACGCTCTTGCCGCACCCTGACTCGCCGACGAGGCCGAGGGTCTGACCCTGGGCGACTGAAAACGAGACGCCGTCCACCGCGTGGACGACGCCCTCGGCCGTGTTGAACTGGGTGTACAGGTTGTCCACCCGCAGCAGCTCTTGCGGCACCTTCTCTCGAAATACTACCCGACGCCGGGCCGAGTTCCGGGAAGGGGGTTTTCTAGCCGGTTTTGACCTGCAGGATCCGGTAGCCCTTCTTGGACTTGAGGCGCTCCACGGCCCGTCCGGAGGCGGCCAGCCACGCCGCGAGCGAGTCGGCGCCCAGGTTGCGCTGGACGACCAGGTACGCGGCCCCGCCGGGGGCGAGGCGGTCCAACCAGCGCTCCAGCACCGCGTGCAGTGCGGCCTTGCCGATCCGCACCGGCGGGTTCGAATAGATCGCCGCGAAGCGGATGCCGTCGGGCACCTCGTCGGGCCCGGCCACCGTGACGTTGGCCACCTCGGCCGCCCGGGCGTTGGCTCGGGCGAGCTCCAGCGCCCGCTCGTTGACGTCGACCGCCCAGACGCGTGCCTTCGGCGCGGCCTTGGCCAGGAAGATGGCGATCGGCCCGTAGCCGGCGCCGAGGTCCAGGATGTCGCCCTCGGCCGGCGGGGGCGGGGCTTCCTTCAGAAGGACGAGGGTGCCCAGGTCGATCCGTTTCGCCCCGAAGACCCCCCGGTCGGCCTCCAGATCGAGGTCGAGCTCGCCCGCACGGAGGCGGACGGTGTGGGGTTTCGAGGCCACCTCTGGCCTCGGGCTGAAGTAGTGGTTTTTGGGTATACTCATCGTTTGTCGCCCAATCGGCTAATGCCGCGTGGGCATCGGACCTTCATCAGGAGTCGATTTGCCGACCATTCAGCAGCTGGTACGCATCGGGCGCAAGGCGGCGAGAGCCAAGTCTAAGGCGCCTGCCCTCAGGGGCTCGCCGCAGCGGCGGGGAGTCTGCGTCCGCGTCTACACCCAGACTCCGAAGAAGCCGAACTCGGCCCTGCGCAAGGTCGCGCGCGTGCGCCTGACCACCGGGATCGAGGTCACGGCGTACATCCCCGGCATCGGCCACAACCTGCAGGAGCACTCGGTAGTCCTCATCCGCGGTGGCCGCGTGAAGGACCTGCCTGGAGTCCGCTACCACATCATCCGCGGCACGCTCGACACCGCCGGCACCAAGAACCGCAAGAAGGCTCGCTCCAAGTACGGCGCCAAGCGGGAAAAGACCAAGGCGGCGGCCTGATGCCTCGCCGTAACCGCCCCGTCAAGCGTGTCATCGCGCCCGACGCGGTGTACCAGTCGGAGGCGATCTCCAAGTTCATCAACGTGGTCATGAGCCGCGGCAAGCGCTCGACCGCGGAGAAGGTCGTCTACGACGCGCTGGCGCGCGCCTCGAAGCAGGCCAAGAAGGAGCCGCTCGAGGTGTTCGAGACCGCCATGCGCAACGCCACGCCGCTGCTCGAGGTCAAGCCTCGGCGCGTGGGCGGCGCGACCTACCAGGTTCCCGTCGAGATCCGTCCCGACCGGAGGCTGGCGCTCGCCCGTCGCTGGATCGTGCGCTTCGCCCGCCAGCGCGGCGGCAAGAGCATGTCCGAGAAGCTCGCGTTCGAGATCCTCGACGCGGCTCAGAACACGGGCGGAGCGGTGAAGCGCAAGGAAGAGACCCATCGGATGGCTGAGAGCAACAAGGCGTTCAGCCATTTCCGGTATTAGCGAGATGAACGTGGCACTGAAGATGGCTGAACGCCCCGTCGCGATCGACAAGGTCCGAAACATCGGGATCATGGCGCACATCGACGCGGGCAAGACGACGACGACCGAGCGCATCCTGTTCTACGCGGGCCGCATCCACAAGATGGGCGAGGTGCACGAGGGCGCCGCGACCATGGACTGGATGGTCCAGGAGAAGGAGCGGGGGATCACGATCACCTCGGCCGCGACCACGGCCCAGTGGCGCGACCACTCGATCAACATCATAGACACACCCGGACACGTGGACTTCACGGTCGAGGTGGAGCGGTCGCTGCGCGTCCTCGACGGCGCGGTGGCCGTCTTCGACGCGGTGGCCGGTGTCGAGCCGCAGTCCGAGACGGTCTGGCGCCAGGCCGACCGCTACGGCGTGCCGCGCATCGCCTTCATCAACAAGATGGACCGCATCGGCGCGGACTTCTACGGGTCGCTGAACTCGATCCGCCAGCGCCTGGGCGCTCGGGCCATCCCGGTGCAGCTGCCCATCGGCGCCGAGAGCAACTTCCAGGGCTACTTCGACCTGATCACCCAGGACGCCGTCATCTACACCGACGACCTGGGCACCAACCAGGTCGAGTCGCAGACCATCCCGGCCGGGATGGAAGACCTGGTCAAGCAGCACCGGCACGACCTCGTGGAGGCCGTGGCGGACTACGACGACGCGATCATGCACCTCTACCTCGAGGAGAAGGAGCCGAACGAGGCTCAGATCCGCGCGGCCCTGCGCCGCGGCACCGTCGCCGGCCACCTCGTGCCCGTGCTGTGCGGCGCCGCGCTGCGCAACCGCGGCGTGCAGCCCATCCTCGACGCCGTCGTCGAGTACCTGCCCTCTCCGGCCGACGTGCCGGCGATCGAGGGCGAGGACCCGAAGACCGGCGCGCTCGTGACGCGCGAGCACGACGACGACGAGCCGTTCACGGCCCTCGCCTTCAAGATCCAGATGGACCCGCAGGGCGTCGGCAAGCTCACGTTCTTCCGCGTGTACGCGGGGCGTCTCCGGGCGGGCTCGTCAGTGATGAACGTCACGACGGGCAAGCGCGAGCGCATCGGCCGCATCCTGCGCATGCACGCCATCCGCCGCGAGGACGTGGACGAGGTGTTCACGGGCGACATCGCCGCCGCGGTGGGCCTGAAGTCGACCACGACCGGTGACACGCTGGCCGATGAGACGCACCCGATCCTCCTCGAGTCGATCACGTTCCCCGAGCCCGTCATCTCGGTCGCCATCGAGCCGAAGACCAAGGTCGACCAGGACAAGCTGGGCGTTGCGCTGCAGCGGCTGTCGGAGGAGGACCCGACGTTCAAGGTCCACACCGACGAAGAGACCGGGCAGACGATCATCGCCGGCATGGGCGAGCTTCACCTCGAGATCATCGTCGACCGCCTGCTGCGCGAGTTCCGCGTCGACGCCAACCAGGGCAAGCCGCAGGTCGCCTACAAGGAGGCGATCCGCCGGCCCGCGCACGGCGTGGGCAGGTTCATCCGCCAGACCGGCGGCAAGGGTCAGTTCGGCCACGCCGAGCTGGACGTGCGCCCGGGCGAGCGTGGATCGGGATTCGTCTTCGAGGACAAGATCACCCAGGGCCGCATCCCGCGCGAGTACATCCCGGCGGTCGAGAAGGGCATCCGCGAAGCGCTGCAGAGCGGCGTGGTCGCCGGGTACCCGGTCGTCGACATCACGGCGACCCTGGTGGACGGCTCGTACCACCCGGTCGACTCGTCCGAGATGGCGTTCCAGGTCGCGGGCTCCATGGCCGTGAAGGACGGCATGCAGAAGGCGCAGCCGTACCTGCTCGAGCCGGTGATGAAGGTGAACGTCGTCATGCCCGAGGAATACCTCGGCGATGTCATGGGCGACCTGTCGTCGCGGCGCGGACACATCCTCGGCATGGAGGGGCGCGGCACGTCGCAGAGCGTCACCGCCAACGTGCCGCTGGCCGAGATGTTCGGGTACGCTACCGAGCTTCGGTCGATGACCTCGGGGCGGGCGACGTACTCGATGGAGTTCAGTCACTACGCTGAGTTGCCAGGAAATCTCGCGGAGGCAGTGGGCCGCCGCACCACGTCCAGAAGCCAGTAAAGGAAACGGGGTTAGTAGTAGGAGGAAGCAGTGGCGAAGAAGAAGTTCGAAAGGACCAAGCCGCATCTCAACATCGGCACCATCGGTCACATCGACCATGGCAAGACGACGTTGACGGCTGCCATCACGAAGGTGCTCGCGGAGAAGGGTCTCGCTGAGTTCACGCCCTTCGACCGCATCGACAAGGCGCCCGAGGAGAAGGCTCGCGGCATCACCATCTCGATCACGCACGTCGAGTACGAGACGGAGAAGCGCCACTACGCGCACGTCGACTGCCCCGGCCACCAGGACTACATCAAGAACATGATCACCGGCGCCGCCCAGATGGACGGCGCGATCCTCGTCGTGGCCGCGACCGACGGCGCCATGCCGCAGACCCGAGAGCACATCATCCTGGCCCGCCAGGTCAACGTGCCGTCCCTGGTGGTCGCGCTCAACAAGTGCGACATGGTCGACGACAAGGAGTTCATCGAGCTGGTCGAGCTGGACCTGCGCGAGCTCCTCAACAAGTACGACTTCCCGGGTGACGACATCCCGATCGTCCGCATCTCGGCCCTGAAGGCGCTCGAGGGCGACCCCGAGTGGTCGCCGAAGATCAACGAGCTGATGGACGCGGTCGACACGTACATCCCCGAGCCGACCCGCGCCATCGACCAGCCGTTCCTGATGCCGATCGAGGACGTGTTCACGATCGAAGGTCGGGGCACCGTGACCACCGGTCGTGTCGAGCGCGGCAAGCTCAAGAAGAACGAGGAAGTCGAGATCGTGGGCATCCACCCGCAGAGCTCGAAGACCGTCGTGACCGGCATCGAGATGTTCCACAAGGACATGGACGAGGCCCAGGCCGGCGACAACGTCGGCGCGCTGCTGCGCGGCATCAAGCGCGAGGACGTGGTGCGCGGCCAGGTGCTCTGCAAGCCCGGCTCGATCAAGCCGCACACGCAGTTCAAGGCGCAGGTGTACGTCCTCACCAAGGAAGAGGGCGGCCGCCACACGCCGTTCCTGACCGGGTACCGCCCGCAGTTCTACATGCGGACCACCGACGTCACGGGCGAGGTCAAGCTGCCCGAGGGCGTCGAGATGACCATGCCCGGCGACAACGTCGTCATGGAGATCACCCTCGGCGAGCCGATCGCCATCGAGCCCGGCCTCCGCTTCGCCATACGCGAGGGCGGCAAGACGGTCGGCTCCGGCGTGGCGACCGAGGTCGTCAAGTAAGCCAGGAATAAGGAAGAGGGATTAGGCGGTGGCGCAGAAGATTCGGATCCGGTTGAAGGCCTACGACCATCGGGTCCTGGACCAGGCGGCGGACAAGATCATCGACACCGCCCGCCGCGCCAACGCGCGCACCGCCGGCCCGATTCCCCTGCCGACCGAGATCAGCAAGCTGACCGTCATCAGAAGCCCGTTCATCGACAAGGACTCGCGCGAGCAGTTCGAGATGCGCACCCACAAGCGGGTCGTCGACATCCTGGATTTCAACCCCCGCGTCGTCGACGCGCTGCAACGGCTCACCCTGCCGGCGGGCGTGAGCATCGAGATCAAGAGCTGATGAAAGGACTGCTGGCCAGGAAGCTGGGCATGACCCAGCTCTTCAACGCCGACGGCACCACCACCGCGGTGACGGTGCTGGAGGCCGGCCCGTGCCGGGTGCTCGGCCTGCGGACGAAGGAGCGGGACGGCTACGAGGCCGCCCGCATCGCGTTCGAGCCGGTGGGCGAAAAGCGCCTGACCCGGGCGCAGCTCGGCGTCTTCAAGAAGGCCGAGCTCGACCCCCACCGTCACGTCGTCGAGATCCGCAACTACAACGGTCTCGAGCAGGGACAGGAGCTGAAGGCCGAGATCTTCGCCGCGGGCGAGCAGGTGGACGTCACCAGCACGTCCAAAGGCAAGGGCTTTCAGGGCCTGATCAAGAGGCACAAGTTCAGCCGCGGCCCCGAGAGTCACGGCTCCATGAACGTGCGCCAGCCGGGCGCCATCGGCGCCACCGACGCCGCCCGCGTCTTCAAAGGCGTGCGCATGTCAGGCCAGATGGGCAACGAGCGCGTCACCGCCCGGGCCTACAAGGTCGTGAGGGTCGACGCCGAGCGCAACCTGCTTCTGCTCAAGGGCGGAGTGCCCGGCGCCAAGGGCGCGCTGGTGTTGGTTCGCCAGTCCACCAAGCCCGTCAAGGTCGCCAAGGGCCCTGCCGGCAAGCCCAACACGAGGAAGGTCTAGTGGCCGACGAAGAAGAGACGACCGAGACCCCCGAAGCGACGGCCGAGACCGCCGACGCACCGAAGCCTCGGGCTCCGCGCAAGAAGGCCGCCAGGGCGGCCGAGAAGAAGGAGCGGAACCCGCTGCAGGTGCCGTACTTCGACGCCGCCGGCGAGCCGCAGGGCGAGGTCATGCTGCCCAAGGTCATCTTCGCCGAGCGCCCGAACGTATCGGTGATGCATCAGGCGTACGTGCGCCAGATGGCGAACGCGCGCCAGGGCAACGCGTCGACCAAGACGCGCGCCACCGTTTCGGGCGGAGGCGCCAAGCCGTACCGCCAGAAGGGCACCGGTCGGGCGCGCCACGGATCCACGCGTGAGCCGAGCATGAAGGGAGGCGGCAAGGTCTTCGGTCCGAAGCCTCGCGACTTCAGCCAGCGCATGCCCAAGCAGATGCGGCGCCTGGCCCTTCGCTCGGCGCTCAGCCAGAAGGCCATCGACGGCCAGGTCAGGGTCATCGAGTCCTTCGGCTTCGAGGAGCCGCGCACGGCGGAAGCCGCCGGCCTGCTCGACACGATCGGCTTCGACGACACGACGCTCGTGGTGCTGCCGGCGCCCAACCTGGTGGTCAGCCGCAGCTTCGAGAACCTGGCCCAGGCCAAGATCGTCCTGGCCCGCAACATGAACGTGCGCGACCTGTTCACGTACACGTACCTGCTGCTGGCCAAGGACAGCATCGAGCTGCTCGTCGAGAACTTCCGCAAGCGCTCGCGCACGGGCGACGAAACGCACGAGCACGACGAGCAGGAAGAGACCGAGGTGGCCCAGTGACGACGCGAGCCGCGTCCGAGATCGTGATCGGTCCGCTCATCACCGAGCGCACGTACCTGCTCTACACGCAAGGCCGGTACACGTTCCGCGTCGCCGCGGGTGCGTCGAAGACCGACATCAAGAACGCTCTGGAAGAGCAGTACGAGACGCAGGGCATCAAGGTGCGCACCGTAAACACCGTCAACATGCGCGGCAAGAAGCGGCGCGCGTATCGCCGGCTCGGCACGGTCGGCAGCACGCCCGACTGGAAGAAGGCCATCGTCACCCTCGGCGCCGGCCAGAAGATAGAAGGCTTGTTTGGGTCTGTCTGATGCCGATTAGAAAGTTCAAGCCCACCACTCCCGGACGGCGATTCATGTCGATCTCAGGCTTCGACGAGGTCACGGCCGAGAAGCCCGAGAAGACGCTGGTCGAGTCCATGCAGACGCACGCGGGCAGGAACAACCAGGGCCGCATCACCACTCGCCACCAGGGTGGTGGCTACCGCAAGCTCTACCGCAAGATCGATTTCAAGCGCGACAAGCACGGCGTGCCCGGCAAGGTCGCGACCATCGAATACGACCCGAACCGGAGCGCGCGCATCGCGCTCATCCACTACAAGGACGGCGAGAAGCGCTACATCCTGGCGCCGCTTGGCCTGAAGGTCGGCGACCCCATTGAGAGCGGACCGGAGGCGCCTGTGCGCATCGGCAACGCCATCCCGCTGAACCGCATCCCGGTCGGTTCGACCGTTCATAACATCGAGCTGACGTTGGGCCGGGGCGGCCAGCTCGTGCGCAGCGCGGGCACCTCCGCGCAGCTGCTCGCCAAGGAAGGCGACTACGCCGTGATCCGCATGCCGTCCGGCGAGCTGCGCCGCGTGCACGTGAACTGCCAGGCCACCATCGGCCAGGTCGGTAACATCGAGCACGAGAACGAGTCGGGCGGGAAGGCAGGCCGCAGCCGATGGCTGGGCGTGCGGCCGACAGTGCGCGGTTCGACGATGAACCCCCGCGACCATCCCCATGGTGGCGGTGAAGGCAAGACCGGCACCGGTGGCAACCCCAAGACACCGTGGGGTGCGCCTGCGCTCGGTTACCGCACGCGCAAGCCCAAGAAGGCTTCCAACAAGCTCATCATCCGCCGCCGCGAAAAGAAGGGACGAAGCAAGTAAATGTCACGCTCATCGAAGAAGGGTCCGTTCATCAACGCCTCGCTCAAAGACAAGATCGACAAGATGAACCAGACCCGCGACAAGAAGGTGATCCGCACTTGGGCGCGTGCGTCGGTCATCTATCCCGACATGGTCGGGCACACCATCGCGGTGCACGACGGGCGCAAGCACGTCCCGGTGTTCATCAGCGAGAACATGGTCGGCCACCGGCTCGGCGAGTTCGCGCCGACGCGGCACTTCCGCGGCCACGGCACGCACACCGAGAAGACCACCGCAGTGAAGGCTCCGTAGGTTGGCAACGATGGAAGTCTCCGCGGTTCAGAGGTTCGTCCGGCGCGCGCCTCGTAAGGCGAGGCTGGTCGCGGACTCGGTCACGGGCATGAAGGTGACCGATGCGCTCGCGTACCTGGAGTTCTCGCCGAAGCACGCCGCCCGCGACGTGGCCAAGGCCATCAAGTCCGCGGCCGCGAATGCCGAGCACAACTTCAACCTGAACCGCGAGGACCTCGTGCTCAAGCAGCTACTGATCGACGAGGGCCCCACCTACCGGCGCCGCCGGCCCGTCAGCCGCAGCATGGCGCACGAGTTCTTCCACCGCACCTGCCACATCACGGCGGTCGTCGAGGACCGCCCGAAGGGAGAGAAGTAAAGAGTTGGGGCATAAGGTCCACCCGAACGCATTCCGGCTCGGCGTCTTCCGTCCGTGGGAGGCGAACTGGTTCGCCAACCCCAAGGACTACACGAAGATGCTGCACGAGGACCTCGAGATGCGGCGCACGATCCTCGCGCGCCTGCGCAACGCCGGCATCGCGAAGATCGAGACGGAGCGCTCCTCCAATGCCCAGCTGACGGTCACCATCCACACCGCCAAGCCCGGCATCGTCATCGGCAAGGGCGGATCGTCGGTCGACCAGCTGCGCGAGGACCTCGAGAAGCGCTTCGGCAACCGCGTGCGCATCTCCATCCAGGAGATCAAGCAGCCGGAGCTCGACGCGCAGCTCGTGGCCGAGAACATCGCCTCCCAGATCGAGCGCCGCATCAGCTACAAGCGCGCGATGAAGCAGGCCATCCTGCGCACGATGCGTTCGGGCGCCAAGGGCGTCCGTGTCTACTGCGGAGGGCGCCTGCGCGGCGCCGAGATGGCGCGCCGCGAGTGGGACCGCGAGGGCCGTGTGCCTCTGCACACGCTGCGCGCGGACATCGACTTCGGCCGCGCCACCGCCAAGACCACGTTCGGCGCTATCGGCGTGAAGTGCTGGATCTACAAGGACCAGATCTCGCCGCAGCAGCGCCGCCTGGCGATCGCCGACGGCGCGCCCATCGGCGAGGCCATCGCTCCTCAGCCCGAGGCGCCCGTGGCGCCGGCGGCGGATCTGCTCGTGCCGCCGAGCACCGAGCTGGTCGAGCCGGTCACCCCGCCGCCCGCGGAGATGCCGCTCGAGGCGCCGGCGCCGCGGCGAGCTCGCACCACGACCGCTCGGCCGAAGACGGCGACGGCCGCCGACAAACCCAAGACGGCGCCGCGTGCCAAGGCGTCAACCGCCAAACCCAAGGCCGAGGCCGCTGAGAAGAAGGCTCCTGCGGCCAAGAAGAGCACGACGCCGAGGAAGAAGTCCTGATGTTGATGCCGAAGCGGCTCAAGTACCGCAAGATGCACCGCGGGCGGCGCCAGGGCATCGCCACGCGCGGCGCCACCGTCGCCTTCGGCGACTACGGCCTGCAGGCGATGGAAGCGTGCTGGATGAGCAACCGCCAGATCGAGGCGGCGCGGCGGGCCATGACCAGGCACGTCAAGCGCGGCGGCCAGATCTGGATCCGAGTCTTCCCGGACAAGTCGATCACCAAGAAGCCGGCCGAGACCCGCATGGGCTCCGGCAAGGGCAACCCCGAGGGCTGGGTGGCCGTGGTCAAGCCCGGCCGCGTCCTGTTCGAGATGGGCGGCGTGACGCCCCAGGTCGCCAAGGAGGCCATGAAGCTGGCCGCCTCGAAGCTGCCGATCAAGACGCGCTTCGTCAGCTCTGAGAGCGTGGGAGGCGGGCGATGAAAGTCGGCGAGCTGAGGGTGCTCGAGGAAGACGAGCTGAACGGCCGCCTGCGCGTCGCGCGCCGGGAGCTGTACGAGCTCCGGTTCAAGCACGCCGTCGGGCAGCTCGAGAACTCGAGCCAGATCGCAAAGGTCCGCCACGACATCGCGCGGATCATGACCGTGCTCAGCGAACGCGAGCTCGGCATCGAGGTCGTGACCGAAGCGCCGGAAGAGCTCGAGGCCGCTCCGGTCAAGAAGAAGCCGAAGAAGGCCGAGTTCGTGGACGAGGAAGAGCCCGAGGCCGAGGCGGAAACGGTCGAGGCGGAGGCCGCCGAGCCCGTGGCTGAAGCCGCGGTGGCCGAAGCAGAACCCGCGAAGCCCAAGCGCGGCCGCAAGTCCAAAGAGGAGAAGTCATGACGGCGCAAGCCGAGACCCAGGTGGCGACGACGGAGCAGCGAGGCCAGCGCAAGGTCCGCCTGGGCACCGTGATCGCGGACAAGATGAACAAGACGGTCATCGTCCAGGTGGGCACGTCGCGCGCGCACCGCCTGTACAAGAAGACGCTCCAGCAGCGCACGCGGTTCAAGGTCCACGACGAGAAGAACGAGTGCGGCGTGGGCGACCTCGTGCGCATCACTGAGACGCGACCTATCTCCAAGGAGAAGCGCTGGCGCGTCCTCGAAATCGTGGAGAAGGCGAAGTAGATCGATGGTCCAGCAAGAGACCCGGCTGAAGGTCGCGGACAACTCAGGAGCGAAGGAGCTCCTGTGCATCCGCGTGGCCGGGGGCCACTACCGCCGCTACGCCTACGTCGGCGACATCATCACCGCCACGGTCAAATCGGCACAGCCGGGCGGCCAGGTCAAGAAAGGCGAGGTCGTCAAAGCGGTGGTCGTCCGCGTCAATAAGGAGTACAAGCGGCCCGACGGTTCGCTGATCCGCTTCGACGAGAACGCCGCGGTGCTGCTGGCCCAGGCCAACAACCCGCGCGGCACCCGTATCTTCGGCCCGGTGGCCCGCGAGCTGCGCGAGCGCAACTTCATGAAGATCATTTCCCTGGCCCCGGAGGTCCTGTAGTCCCGATGCTTCGCAACAAACCCGAACCCAAGCGCCGCTGGCTCGACCTTGCACCCGGCGATCCGGTGATCGTGGTCGCGGGCAAGGACAAGGGCAAGCAGGGAGAGGTGCTGCGCACGATTCCCGAAAAGCACCGCATCGTCGTCAAGGGCGTCAACCTGATGAAGCGCCACACCAAGGCGGGCCAGTCGCGCGGTGGCGTGAGCGTGGCCCAGGGCGGTGTCGTCGACTTCGAGGCGCCGCTCGACTACTCGAACGTCATGCTCGTCTGCCCCTCCTGCGGCCGGCCCACACGGGTCAAGCACACGGTGCTGGAGTCGGGCGCTCGGGCTGTGGTCTGCCGGCACTGCGGCGAGCCCTACGAGCGCGTGCGCAAGACGGAGAACCAGTGACCAAGCAGAAGCAGCAGCAGCGGCCTCAAGCAAAGAAGGAAGAGAAGGCTCGCGAGCCGGGGACGCGCTCGGAGGCGCCTCCGCGCATGCTGACCGTGTACCGGGACACGGTCGTGTCGCAGCTCACCAAGGAGTTCGACTACGGCAACACCATGCAGGTGCCGCGCATCTCCAAGGTGGTCGTGAACATCGGCATCGGCGAGGCCAAGGACAACGACAAGGCTCTCGACGCGGCGGTCGGCGACGTGCAGACCATCACCGGCCAGAAGCCGGCCCTGATCAAGGCGCGCAAGTCGGTCGCGGCGTTCAAGCTGCGCGCGGGCCAGACCGTCGGCATCAAGACGACGCTTCGCGGCCGGCGCATGTGGTACTTCCTGGACAAGCTCGTCAACGTCGCCCTGCCTCGCATCCGCGACTTCCGCGGTGTGAGCCCGGACGGCTTCGACGGCCGCGGCAACTACTCGCTCGGCCTGCGCGAGCAGGTCGTTTTCCCCGAGATCGACTACGACAAGATCGACAAACTCCGCGGGCTGGAAGTGTCGATCGTGACCACAGCCCGCACAGACGACGAGGCGCGCAGCCTGCTCACGCGGCTGGGCATGCCATTTAGAAAGAGGTAAGGGATAGAAGGTTGGCGAAAAAGTCTTCACTCGAGCGCTGGAAGCGAGCACCCAAGTTCAAGGTGCGGTTCCACAACCGCTGCCGCATCTGCGGCCGGTCGCGCGCGTACCTGCGCAAGTTCGGCATGTGCCGCATCTGCTTCCGCACACTGGCCGCCGAGGGACGCATCCCCGGCGTGACGAAGTCGAGCTGGTGATGGCAACGGCGGTCAAGACACCGGCCAAGGCTCCGCGCAGGTCACGCATGGGCGTCGTCAGCGACCCCATCGCCGACATGCTCACTCGCGTCCGCAACGCGAGCGGCGCGCGCCACCCCGAGGTGAAGGTGCCCGCATCGCGACTGAAGCTCGAGATCGCCCGCGTCTTGAAGGAAGAGGGCTACGTCGCCGGCTACGAGGTCGAGGCCGACGGCGCCACGCAGACGATGCGTATCATCTTCAAGACCCGCCCGGACCGCACGCGCGTCATCTCGGGCATGAAGAGGATCAGCCGCCCCGGCCTGCGCGTCTACGCGCGCAAGACGGAGATCCCGCGAGTCCTCGGCGGACTTGGGATCGCCATTCTCAGCACCAGCGAAGGGGTCATGAGCGGGCGCCAGGCGCTGCGCCAGGGCCTCGGCGGCGAAGTGCTCGCGTACGTGTGGTAGTCAGGAGATAAGAGGAAAGAGTTGTCGCGGATTGGGAAGCTGCCGATCGCGGTGCCGGACAAGGTCAAGGTGACCGTGTCTCGAGGCCACGTCCAGGTCGAAGGCCCGAAGGGCAAGCTCGAGCGCGTCCTGCCGTCAGAGATCAGCGTCAAGCAGGCCGACGGCCAGCTGATTTTCGAGCGACCGTCCGACGACTACAAGCACCGCGCGCTCCACGGCCTGGTGCGCAGCCTGGTCGCCAACATGGTCACGGGTGTCAACACCGGCTTCACGAAGCATCTTGAGCTGGTCGGTGTCGGGTACCGCGTGGCCAAGCAGGGCGACGAGGTCGTGCTCAACCTCGGCTACTCGCATCCGATCCGGTTCAAGCCGCCGCAGGGCATCTCCATCGACGTGCAGGATCCGACCAAGTTCTCCGTGACCGGCATCTCTATCGAGGACGTCGGCCAGGTCGCGGCCAACCTGCGCGGGCTGCGCCCGCCGGAGCCGTACAAGGGCAAGGGCGTCATGTACCGCGGCGAGCGCATCCGGCGCAAGGCCGGCAAGGCCGGTAAGGGCGCGAAGGCGACGGCATGATCAAGACCCAGGACCGCAAGATCAACCGGTTGCGCCGTCACAAGCGCGTGCGCGTCAACGTCAGCGGCACCGCGGAACGGCCGCGCCTCGCGGTGTTCAAGAGCCTCAATCACCTCTACGTGCAGGTCATCGACGACGTGGCCGGGCGCACCCTGGCGTCGGCGACCACCGTCGGCCAGAAGAGCACGAGCAAGGGCATGGACGAGGCGGCCGTCGTCGGCAAGTCGATCGCGGAGAAGGCGAAGGCGAAAGGCGTCACGCGTGTGGTCTTCGACCGCGGCGGCTTTCTCTACCACGGAAGGATCAAAGCGCTGGCTGACGCCGCGCGTGAGGCAGGACTGGAGTTCTGATGGCAAGAAACATGGGCGGCGCCAGGTATCAGTCGAGCGGTGAGCGGTCCGATCTCGCGGAGCGCGTCGTGCGCGTCAACCGCGTGGCCAAGGTCGTGAAGGGCGGGCGGAAGTTCTCCTTCAGCGCGCTCATCGTCGTCGGCGACATGAACGGTCGCGTCGGCGCCGGCATCGGCAAGGCGCGCGAGGTCACCGAGGCCATCCGCAAGGGGATGGAGGTCGCGAAGCGGAACATGATCACGGTGCCGATGGTCGGCACGACGATCCCGCACGAGGTGCGCCTCAAGTGGGGATCCGCCCGGATCATGCTCAAGCCGGCCGCGCCCGGCACGGGCGTCATCTCGGGTGGCGCCATGCGCGCGGTCATCGAGTCCGCGGGCATCAAGGACATCCTCACCAAGTCGCACGGCACCAACAACCCCATCAACACCGTGCGCGCGACGCTCGCCGCGCTGCAGGAGCTGCGCACCGCGCAGCAGGTGGCCGATCTCCGCAGCAAAGAGATCGAGCAGATCGTCGGCCGCCGCCTCGCCAACGCCTACCGGCGAGCGGACGGTGCCGAGCCCGCGGCGGCCGGCGCTGTGGCCGCGGCGGAGGCCAAGTGACAGCCAAATCCGGGGTCCCCGCGAAATCGACGATTTCGCGGGGTGAAAAGAAGTCGGACTCCGGCGGCAAGACCTTGAAGGCGACCCTCATGAAGAGCGCGATCGGCGCGCCTCCGGCGATCCGGGCCACCGTGCAGTCGCTCGGGTTCCGGCGACTGAACCAAACGCGCGAGCTGCCCGACAACGAAGCGGTGCGCGGCATGCTCAAGGCGGTCAACTTCCTGGTGGCGGTCGAGGGCACGCCGTTCGTGCGGCCGAAGCGCAGCCAGTACAAGATCTGGCGCGCGCGCTCCGCCAAGAAGCACCAGAGGGGACACTAGAAGCGTGAAGCTGCACGAGCTCACACCGCCGGCCGGATCCCGCACGCGCCGTCAGCGCGTGGGACGCGGCACCGGCTCCGGGCGGGGCAAGACGTCGGGTCGCGGCCAGAAAGGCCAGAACGCGCGCAGCGAGGGCTTCCGCCTGGGCTTCGAGGGCGGCCAGATGCCCCTCGCGCAGCGCATCCCGAAGCTTCCCGGGTTCAAGAACCCCTTCAAGAAGATGTACGAGGTCGTCAACGTCTCCAAGCTGCACCGGTTCGACGATGGCACGACCGTCGACGCCTCGTTGCTGGTGGAGGCCGGGCTGGCGAGGCCGGGACTCGAGATCAAGGTGCTTGGCACCGGCGACCTGCGCCGCAAGCTCACGGTCGAGGCCCACGCGTTCAGCAACAGCGCGCGCGCGGCGATCGAGGCGAAGGGCGGCAGCGTGAAGGTTCTCGGCGAGCCGCGTCAGCGCGGTCCGAAGCGGTCAGGCAAGAAAGAATCCGCGCCGAAACCTGAGGTAACAGAGGAGAGTACCCCTCCAGCAGAGGCATAACCGATGAACCTGATCCAGGCGCTCGTCAACGCGATCCGGCTGCCCGAGCTCCGCAACAAGATCCTGTTCACGGGCGGCATCCTGATCATCTTCCGGCTGTTCGCCAACGTCGCCGTGCCGGGCGCCAAGCAGGCAGCTCTCAACCAGCTGTTCAACTCCCAGGCACTGCTCGGGCTGCTCGACCTGTTCTCGGGAGGCGGCCTATCGCGCTTCAGCGTGGTGGCGATGGGCATGAACCCGTACATCAACGCCACGATCATCATGCAGCTGATGACTGTGATCTCCGAGCGCATCAAGGAGATCCAGAAGGAAGGCGAGATGGGTCGCCGCCGTATCCAGCGCTGGAGCCGCTACCTGACGGTCGCGCTTGGCGCGGGCCAGGCCTACGGCTTCACCGTCCTGTTCCAGAACACGAGCCCGGCGATCCTGCCGACGCTCGACTGGTTCCAGCGACTGGAGATCGTCATCGTGCTGACGTCGGGCACCATCATGCTGATGTGGTTCGGCGAGCTCATCACCGAGTACGGAATCGGCAACGGAGTCTCGCTGATCATCTTCGCCGGCATCATCGGCCGCGGCCCGCAGGGCGTGGCGGCGGTGTTTGCGGCGCACTCGACCGGTGGCGGCCTCGCGGACTACGTCCCGTTCATCATCTTCGGCCTGATCGCGCTCGTGATGACCGCGGTGATCATCGAGGTGCAACAGGCCGTGCGCAAGATTCCGATCCAATCGGCCCAGCGTGTCGCGGGCGGCCGCGAGGTGGGGAGGCGCGCCAGCTTCCTGCCGCTGCGCGTCAACCACGCCGGCGTGATTCCGATCATCTTCGCGATCTCCGTGATGTTCCTGCCCACCATCCTCGCGAACTATTTCACCGGCGCGCCGCCGGACACGTGGTACTACAAGGCGGCGGCGTGGCTGCGAGGCAACTGGGATCCAAGCACGTCCAACGTGCCGATGGCGATCACGTACAACGCGCTCTATTTCGTCTTCACGTTTGCGTTCACCTACTTCTACACGGCCATCACGTTCGAGGTGAACGACGTCGCCGACAACCTCAAACGCTATTCCAGCTTCATCCCCGGCATCCGTCCGGGGAAGCCGACGGCCGACTACCTGGCGGCGGTGATGAATCGCGTCACGTTCGCCGGCGCGTGCTTCCTCGGCTTCATCACGGTCATCCTGCCCATCGCGACGGCGAAGATCTCAGGCATTCCCCATCAACAGATGTATCTCGGAGGGACCGCGATCCTCATCGTGGTCGGCGTGGCACTGGACACGATGAAGCAGCTGCAGACGCAGCTGGTCATGCGCCAGTACCGCGGCTTCATCACATGATCTCAGTCCCCTCTCCCGCTTTGGGGGAGAGGGTTACGGTGAGGGTCGGGCTTTGAACCTTCTCATCTACGGCCCGCCCGGGAGTGGCAAAGGCACCCAGGCGGAGTTGCTGCACAAGGCCTTCGACATCCCGCACATCGCGACCGGCGACATCCTGCGCGGCGAGGTGGCCGCGGGCACCCCGCTGGGCCTGAAGGCCCAGCCGATCATGGCGGCGGGCGGCTACGTGCCGGACGACATCATGATCGGCATCATCCGCAACCGCCTCCAGCAGGGCGACAGCCAGAAAGGCTTCGTCATGGACGGCTTTCCCCGCACCATCCCGCAGGCGGAGGCGCTGGACGCGCTGCTCGCCGAGCTCAACCGGCGCTTCGACCGCGTCGTCTACCTGAAGGTCGAGACGCCGGAGCTGGTCAAGCGGCTGGCGGGCCGGATGACCTGCCCGGTCGACCAGAAGACCTACCCGCCGGGCACGACCCGCTGTCCGGAAGACGGCGCCACCCTGGTCCAGCGGGAGGACGACCGGCCGGCCGCCGTGCAGAAGCGAATCGAGGTCTATCTCGAAAAGACGCTGCCGCTGCTCGACCACTACGGAAGCCAGGGCGTGGTTTCCGAGATCGACGGGGTGGGCACAATCGATGAGATCCACAAGCGCGTCCTGGCCGTCCTCGGCCAGAGCGCGGGCGCGGCCAAACCATGATCAACCTCAAGACCAAGCACGAGATCGACCTCATGGCGACCGCGGGGCAGCTCCTGGCCTCGGTCCTGCCGCCGCTCGAGGCCGCGTGCGAACCCGGCACCCGGACGATCGAGCTCGACCAGATCGCCGACAAGCTCATCCGTGCGGGCGGCGCCACGCCCGGATTCCTCGGCTATCACGGCTTCCCGCGTTCGATCTGCGTCTCGATCAACGACGAGGCGGTGCACGGCATACCCGGCAACCGCAAGATCGCCAACGGCGACCTGGTGAGCCTCGACCTCGGGCTGGTGCTGGAAGGCTTCTGGGCCGACGTCGGCATCACCGTGCCGGTCGGCGACGTGACCCCCGAGGCTCGCCGCCTGATCAAGGTGACCGAGGAGGCGCTCCACGTCGGCATCGCCAGGGCCCAGCCCGGCGGCTGGCTGGGCGACGTTTCCAGCGCCATCCAGCAGCACGTCGAGGCGGCCGGCTTCTCCGTCATCCGCCAGTTCGTGGGACACGGCATCGGCCGCCAGATGCACGAGGACCCCCAGGTGCCGAATTTCGGCCAGCCGGGGACCCCGCCGCGCCTCAAGCCCGGGATGACCCTGGCGATCGAGCCGATGGTCAACGCCGGCTCCTACGAGGTCTACATGAAGCCGGACGGCTGGACGATCTGCACCGCCGACGGCTCCCTCTCGGCCTACTTCGAGCACACGGTGGCCGTCACCGAGGCCGGCCCGGTCATCCTGACCGCGCTTCCGTCCCCGAACGGCCACATGCCCTCCCCACCGCGGGGGGAGGGTGGCCCGGCCGCCTGAGCGGCCCGGCCGGGTGGGGGTTGGCCTGAGTTTGGTACAATCGCCGTTCGTGCCCCGGCGACCCTCGCTCGTGAAGGGGGTCGTCCTGGAGCCTCTCCCCAACGGTGTGTACAGGGTTGAGCTCGAGAACGGGGCCAAGGTCCTGGCCCACGTTGCCGATCGCGCCGGCACCCACTTCACACGGCTCCTGGCCGGTGACAGGGTGGGGGTCGAGCTGGCGGAGAGCGATCGCTCGCGGGGGCGGATTAGAGAGATCTGGAGATGAAGGTTCGTCCGTCGGTCAAGAAGATGTGTCCGAGCTGCAAGGTGATCAAGCGGAACGGCGTCGTCCGCGTGATCTGTAGCAAGACGCCCAAACACAAGCAGAGGCAGGGTTAGTGGCAAGAATCGCCGGCGTCGACATACCCCCGCAGAAGCGGGTCGTCATCTCTTTGACCTACATCACCGGCATCGGCAACACCACGGCTCAGAAGCTCGTGAAGACTGCCGGCGTCAACCCTGACACGCGCGTGAAGGACCTTAGCGACGAAGAGGTCACGCGCCTTCGCCAGATCATCGACAGGATGGCGGGGGCCAAGGAACTCCTCATCGAAGGAGACCTCCGGCGCGAGGTGGCCAACAACATCAAGCGCCTGACCGAGATCGGCGCCTATCGCGGCCAGCGGCACCGCCGCGGCCTGCCCGTGCGCGGCCAGCGCACCCGCACCAACGCCCGGAGCCGCCGCGGACCCAAGCGCGCAGTCGCGGGCAAGAAGAAGGTCAAGGCGGGCAAGTAGCAGTGACCAAGAAGAAGGTAGTCCGCACGCGCCGGCGCGAGCGCAAGAACGTGGTCCAGGGCCAGGCCCACATCCAGAGCACGTTCAACAACACGATCATTTCCATCACCGACGTCGACGGCAACGTCATCTCCTGGGGCTCGGCGGGCGCGCAGGGTTTCAAGGGCAGCCGCAAGTCGACGCCCTTCGCCGCCCAGCAGACAGCCGAGGCGACCGCCAAGAAGGCGCTGGAGCACGGCATGCGTTCCATCGAGGTGTTCGTGCGCGGGCCGGGCGCGGGACGAGAGGCCGCGATCCGCTCCCTGCAGGCCACGGGCCTCGAGGTGAGTGCGATCACGGACGTGACTCCCATCCCGCACAACGGGTGCCGGCCGCCGAAGCGGAGGCGTGTCTAGTGGCCAATTACTCTGGCCCGGTCTGCCGCTTCTGCCGCCGGGAGGGCGCCAAGCTCTACCTGAAGGGTGAGCGCTGCTACACGCCCAAGTGCGCCATCGAGCGCCGCGCCTTCGCGCCCGGCATGCACGGCCAGGCCCGCAAGCGCAAGACGTCGGACTACGGCCTGCAGCTTCGCGCCAAGCAGAAGGCGCGCCGGGTGTACGGCCTGCTCGAGAAGCAGTTCCGCAACTACTTCGACCAGGCGACGAGCGAGCCGGGCGTCACCGGCCTCAACCTGCTCCGCCACCTGGAGCTGCGCATGGACAACGTCGTCTACCGGCTCGGCCTGGGCGCGTCGCGCAAGCAAGCGCGGCAGCTGGTCACGCACCGGCACTTCGAGATCAACGGCAAGACGGTGAACATCCCGTCTTACGAGCTCAAGCCGGGCGACGTGCTCAAGGTGAAGCCCGCCAACGGGGTCATCGACGTGGCCCTGGAGGCGTCGAAAATCCGCCCCGTCCCGTCCTGGCTTTCGTTCAACGGCGAGGACAAGACGGCGAAGATCCTGGCTCGGCCCGAGAGGCATGAAATGGAGTCAGGGGTGGAAGAACAACTGATCGTCGAGTTCTACTCCCGGTAACGCGGGGAACGGAGGTTTAAGGAGACCGTTGGCAATCGACACCCAGATGACCGTCACGCCGCAGGTTCGCAAGCTCGAGGCGACCGCCAACTACGGCAAGTTCGACATCGAGCCGCTCGAGCCTGGCTTCGGCACCACGCTCGGCAACACGCTGCGCCGCGTGCTGCTCTCTTCGCTCTGGGGCGCGGCCGTGACGTCGATCCAGATCGACGGCGTGGCCCACGAGTTCACCGCCATCCCGCACGTCAAGGAGGACGTGACCGAGGTCATCCTGAACCTCAAGAAGCTCTGCCTGAAGAGCTTCACCGAGGACCCGATCACGCTGCTGCTCGACGTCAAGGGCCCGGCTGAGGTTCGCGCTTCGCACATCCAGGCGACCTCCGACGTGGAGATCGTCAACCCGGACCTCTACATCTGCACGCTCGCGGCCAAGGGCCACCTGCGCATGGAGCTCAACGTCGAGCGTGGCAAGGGCTACGTGCCGGCGGAGCGCAACAAGCGCGAGGGCCAGCCCATCGGCGTCATCCCGATCGACGCCATCTTCACGCCAGTCGAGAAGGCGAACTTCACCGTCGAGAAGACGCGTGTCGGCCAGTCGACCGACTTCGACCGCCTGATCATCGAGGTCTGGACGGACGGCACGATGTCGCCCGAAGAGGCAGTCAGCCACGCGGCCGAGCTTTTCACCAAGCATCTCGACCTGTTCGTCCACTTCGGCGAGTCGATCCAGAAGCCGGAGGCCGACATCCAGAAGACGGGACAGAACCGGCTGATGGACACGCCCATCGAGGAGCTCGACCTCTCGGTCCGAGCCTTCAACTGCCTGAAGGCCAACGAGATCCAGACCGTCGGCCAGCTGCTCCAGAAGAAGGAAGAGGAGCTGCTCGCGCTGCGCAACTTCGGGCGCAAGTCGCTCGACGAGATCAAGGAGAAGCTGGTCGAGAAGGGCTTCATCAAGCCGGAGGAGATGGGGACGGTCCTCCGGGGCTAGTTCCTCAGCGCTCCATGCGTCACCAGAAGAGCGGCCGCCGCTTCAACCGCGACACCGATGCGCGGAAGGCGCTGATGCGCAACCTGTGCACGTCGCTGCTCGAAAGCGGGCGCATCACCACCACCGAAGCTCGCGCCAAGGAGCTTCGGCGGTGGGTCGAACGGCTGATCACCACCGCGAAGGCGCAGGACATCAACGCCCGCCGGCGCGTGAGCGCGGAGGTCTCGAAGCCCGAGGTGGTGGAGAGGCTGTTCTCGAACCTCATCCCGCGCCTGGCCGAAAGACCGGGCGGTTACACGCGGATCATGCACAAGGGCCCGCGTGTCGGCGACTCGGCGCCGATGGTCATCATCGAGCTGGTCGACTAGACCTAACAACTGAATATCAAGCTGACGATCGAGTACGACGGCAGCCGCTTCGCCGGCTGGCAGCAGCAGGCGCGAGGCCGGACCGTTCAGGGCGAGCTCCAGCGCGCGCTGCGCGAGCTCACCGGCAAGGACCACGTCGTCCACGGCGCGGGCCGGACGGATGCCGGCGCGCACGCCGAGGGCCAGGTGGCGAATTTCCAGTACGAGGGCAACATCGCGCCTGACCGGCTGGCCGCCGCGTTCAACGCGAGGCTGCCGGAGGACGTGGCCGTGCTCAGCGCAAGCGTGGTACCCGACGGGTTCCACTCTCGCTTCTCGGCCCGCTGGCGGCGCTACCGGTACCGCTACCTCGACCGGGCCGCCCGCCCGGCGCTGGAGCGGGGGCGGTGCTGGCACGTGAGGGGCAGGCTGGACGTGAAGGCCATGGCCCGCGCCGCCGCGGCCCTCGAGGGAAGGCACGACTGGACCACCTTCTGCTCGGCCTCCGAGCCCGCGAACGGCCGCGTGCGCGAGATGCGCAGCGCCAAGGTGCGCAGGCGCGGCGAGTTCGTCGAGCTGGAGCTGGTGGCGGAGGGATTCCTCCGGGGCCTGGCCCGCGGGATCGCCGGGGCGCTGGCCGAGGTCGGCCGAGGCCGAAAACCTGCCGGGTGGGTCGGCGAGATCCTGCGTGGTCGAGATCGGGGGCTCGCGGCGAAAACGGCGCCGGCGGGAGGCCTCACCCTTATGGAAGTGATTTACTGAAGGACCCGAAGTGACAAAACAGAAGACCTGGACGGCGAAAGCCGAAGACTTGAAGAACTCGGACTGGTTCGTGGTCGACGCCACGGATCAGGTCCTCGGCCGCCTGGCCAGTGGCGTGGCGAAGGTGCTGCGTGGCAAGCACAAGCCGACGTTCACGCCCCATCTGAACAGCGGCGACCACGTGATCGTCATCAACGCCGCCAAGGTCAAGGTGACCGGCACCAAGCGGACGACCAAGGAGTACACGCGCTATTCCGGCTATCCCGGGGGTTTGCGCAGGCGGTCGCTCGACACGGCGGAGAAGCTGGACCCCACCTTCCCGGTGACCAACGCGGTTCGCGGCATGCTGCAGCGCAACACGCTGGGCGCCGACATGCTCACGCGATTGCGCGTTTACGCGGGCCCGGACCACGGCCACGTGGCCCAGAAGCCCAGGACGATCACGTTCGACACGAAGGGAGACATCAAGATTGGCTGACACGTTTCACCGAGGAACCGGGCGGCGGAAGAACGCCGTGGCGCGCGTCCGCATCCAGCCCGGCGAAGGCCGGGTCATCGTCAACGAGAAGGACCCGCTGGCCTTCCTCGGCCGGCGCGTGCTGGAGCTGGCGGCGCTCGCTCCACTCCGGGTCACGAGCACACAGCGGAAGTTCGACGTCAGCGTCCGTGTCGAAGGAGGCGGTACGAGCGGACAGGCCGGCGCCATCGCGCACGGCATCGCTCGGGCGCTCTGCAACTACGATCCCGACTACCGTCCCGCGTTGAAGAAAGCCGGACTTCTCACTCGCGACGCGCGGATGAAGGAGCGCAAGAAATACGGATTGAAGAGGGCCCGCAAAGCCCCGCAGTACACGAAGCGCTAGCAGCGGCGCCTGGTGGGCGCAAGCTCGCCTGGCCGGATTGCCGGAATACGCGGGATCTTGGCGGCCTGCCGCACGCGGGCGGGCTCACGCGTAGCGGATTGATCGTCCGCTCCGACAACCTGTCGTACCTCACTCCCGACGGCGTGCAGGCGATGTGGGAGTTCGGCGTCACGCATGTGCTCGATCTGCGCAGTGAGTCGGAAGTGGCGAAGTTCCCGAGTCCTTTTGTCGCGCCTGACTACGGTCCGGAATACCTGAACCGTCCGCTCGTCGACGACCAGCTGGGAGCCGAGTTTGCGACGGTGCCTTCGATGGCGGATCGCAATCTGCTCATTCTCGAGCGCCGCCCGCACGCTCTCGCGGACATCTTCGAGACGCTCGCCCTGGTCGACGGCCCCGTCGTCTTCCATTGCTACGCGGGGAAGGACCGGACAGGCCTGGTGGCGGCCATGCTCCTGTCACTGGCTGGTGTGGACGCTGGCGCGATCGCTGCGGACTATGCCGAGACCGACCTTCACCTGGCGGATCGCTACGCAGAGTGGCTGGCGGCCGCCGCGCCCGAGCGGGTGGAAGCGATGCGCGAAGAGCTGCGCTGTCCGCCCGAGTGGATCCTGGGCGCGCTCGACCATCTCGACCACAGATGGGGCGGGGTAGAGCCTTACCTGCTTGCGGGCGGCGTGCCGCCAGCCGGAATCGAGCGCTTGAAAAAGAAGCTGACCTCTTAACAACCAGGGTTGGAATCCGCGGCGGTCGATCGGAGAATCCTCCAAAAGCACTCAGGAGGGTTCGTCACTTGAAACAGAAGGCACCCGTCGTCAAGCAGCTGTACCGGCTCAACGTCGAGCCTCGCGTCATCGACCACCTCGCCAAGATCGCGGCACGCACGGGCGAACCCAAGACGCGGCTCGCCACGCGCCTCTTCACCGACGCCGTCATGGGGTTCAAACCCAACGGCAAGGCGAAAGCGGCTAAAGGTTAGCCGGCAACCTCCGCGCGCTCGGCGTCCACCTCATGCCCACCGGGCTCATCGCCGTACATCGCCTCGATCTGGGGGCTGTACTTGGTGTTGATGACGCGCCGCTTGAGCTTCATCGTCGGCGTCAGCTCCTCCGACTCCGGCGACCATTCCGTCGGGAGGATGGTGAACCGCTTGAACTGCTCGACGCGAGACAGGTGCGTGTTGGCCTGTTGGAGCGCGCGCCGTACCTCGCCGATCACGGCTGGGTTTTCAGCGAGCTCGGCGATGGATACGGCATCGACGCCATGCGCCTTGGCCCACATGGGCGCCACCTGCGGGTCGAGGACCACGAGAACCGAGATGAACTTCCGCCCGTCGCCCACCGCAACCGCCTGGCCGATGATGGGACTGGACTTGGCCAGCGCCTCGAGGTTGGCGGGCGAGATGTTCTTGCCGGCCGAGGTGATGATCAGCTCCTTCTTGCGGTCGACGATCTTGAACTGTCCGTTCGGGGCGGGCACTCCGATGTCTCCGCTGTGGACCCAGCCATCCTCGTCGATGATGTCGGCCGTTTTGGCGGGCTCTTTGTAATAACCGACCATCACGTTGCCGCCGCGAACGAGCAGCTCACCGTCTTCGCCGAGCTTCACCTCGACGCCCGGCAGCGCCGTTCCGATGGACGGAGTCTGGTGCGCGTCTTTCGGCACCGCCGTCGCCGGGCCGGTGAGCTCGCTCATGCCCCAGACCTCGTAGAGCGGCAGGCCGAGGGCAGCCCAGAAGTCGTGCACCTCGGGCCTGGTCGGGGCCGTGGACGTGAACGCCGTCGTGCACCGGTCGAGGCCGATCTTCGCCCTCAGCATCCCGAAAAGGGGCTGCGCACGTCCTACAGCAGCGGCCAATTCGTCGGGAACGGGATTGCCTTCGCGGCGCAACCTGCTGGCCGTAACTGCAGCCGAGACCGCGCCTTGCGCCATGCCGCGCTTCGTCTCGTCGGGCTCGGCGGCGAGTCCTGCCTGGATGCCGGCCATCAGCTTCTCCCAGACCCTCGGCACGCCGAGGAACAACGTCGGTCGCGCTTCGAGCAGATAAGGGAGCAACAGGTTTGGGTCCGGACACATCCACACCTCGAAGCCGTTGTAGATGCCTCGCCATTGCGAAGAGAAGCGTTCGGCCACGTGCGCCAGAGGGAGATAGCTGATGACGGTCTCGCCCTCGAACTTCTGCATCCGATCGATCGACTCGAGCGTCCAGAGGATGTTGTTGTGCGAGTACACGACTCCCTTCGGCGGTCCGGTCGTGCCGGACGTGTAGATCAACGAGACGGTGTCCTCGGGCCCGACGCCGCGCCACGTCGACTCGAACGCGCGGGGATCGGCCGCCTGCGCCTTGCGACCGCCGGCCATGAAGTCGTCCCACGCGATCACTCCGTCCGATGCGGTTCCGCGCACGAGCACGATGTGCTTCAAGTGCGGCGTGGAGCCGCGGATGGCGACGAACTTGCTCAGGAACGCCTCGTCCTCGACGAACGCGACAGTCGCCTCGGAGTGGTTGGCGACGTACTCGATCTGCTCGGGGGCCAGCGTGTTGTACACGCTGATCGCGGCGCCGCCCGCGTGGACGATGGCCAGGTCGGCGATGACGTGCTCCGGCACGTTGCGGGCCATGATCAGGCCGAACTGGCCCGGGCCGAAGCCCAGTTCGCGCAGCGACAGCGTCGCGGCCGCGACCTGGTCCCCGTATTCGCGCCAGGTCAGCTGGTGCCACTCCCCGTCCTGCTTCCACCGCAAGGCGACGCGATCCGGCCAGTTCCGGACGGCGTCCGCGAAGATCGTGCAGACGGTCTTTCCAGAGACTTTCTTGTCTATGTCGGCCCGCTCAGCCGTTACGTCCATGTAATGCCTCCTCGTCCGCACATCATGCACCGGCCGCCGCCCGAGCTCGAAACAGGGGCGGTTCTACACTAAGTCGTGGTGGGGCGGGATTGATTTACGTTCGGTCGCGCAGGCCGGTCGTCACCCTCGCAGCCGCTGCCCTGGCGTGCACGCTCGCCTTCGGCGGCCTCTCGTACGGCGCCCTGCTCACCCCGGCCGGATGGATCGCCGCGCTCGCTCTGGGCGCCGGATCCCTGGCCGCGCTGGCGGTGACCGTCTGGGCGACGTTCCAGGTCCACGCCTGGCCTTCGGGCAAGCTCGCGCTGTTTCGAGATCGGATGCTCGTCGTGCACGCCCGCCACGAGATGCGGGCCCTGTGGGATCGCATGGAGACGATCACGCTTGCCGACGAGGCGGCGTGGCCCAGCATCCGGCTGACTGACAAGCTGACCATCCACCTGCGCCACGAGCCGCCGGTCAGGTTCAAGCCCGCCGATTTCGGTCTCGAGGCCGGCTCGTGCCGCGATCTCATCCTCAGGCTGCGCGACGACTTCGAGCTCCGCCGCCGGCTGCCGGAGTTCGACTCGGCTCGCGACCTGGCGATCACGCCGGTCGTGGCGGGGGAGATGTCGGACCCCGGCCTCTAACCGGGTCCAGATCACCCCTCTGCGGGGGGATCATGATTCTCAGGTGTGAACGGTCTTCTCGGCCGTGATTTCCTCGATGTGGGCGACCTCGACGCGGCCGAGCTGCGCGGTCTGCTCGAGCTCGCGCACGACATCAAGGCCGGGCGCTGGACCGAGAAGCCGCTGGCGGGCCGCCACATCGCGATGCTGTTCCAGCGTCCGTCGCATCGCACGCGTGTCTCGTTCGAGGTCGGTATCGCGCGCCTGGGAGGCTCGCGCACCACGCTGGGCGAGCAGGACGTCCAGCTCGGCCACCGCGAGAGCGTGGGCGATGCCGCCAAGGTGCTGGACCGGTACGTCGACGGCATAGTGGCGCGCTTGCGCAGCCACTCGGACCTCGCCGAGCTCGCGGCGGCGGCCGAGAAGCCCGTGATCAACGCCCTGACGGACCGCTCTCACCCGTGCCAGATCCTGGCCGACCTGATGACGCTCGAGGAGGTGCGTGGCCCGCTGGAGCGCCAGCACGTTGCCTATGTAGGGGACGGGAACAACATCGCAACGTCACTCATGGAGGCATCCACGCGCCTTGGCTTTCCGTTGACGGTGATCACGCCCAGCGGCTTCGAGCCCGGTGAGGATGTCATCGCGCGTGCGCGCCGGCTGTCACTGGACGGCGATCGCCTGAGCATCACCAACGACCTGGCCAAGGTCGAGGGCGCGACCGCCGTCTACACCGACGTGTGGACGTCGATGGGCCAGGACGCCGAGCGCGAGTCGCGGCGCCGTGTGTTTGCCGAGTACCAGGTCAACGAGGCCTTGATGGCCACCGTGCCCGACGCCGTCTTCATGCACTGCCTGCCCGCCCACCGCGGCGAAGAGGTGACGGACGCGGTGATCGACGGCAAGCAGTCGGTTGTGTTCCAGCAGGCCGGCAACCGCCTTTTCGCGCAGATGGCGTTGATGGCCGAGCTGTTCGGGGCGGAGCAATGAGCACGGCGATCACAGATTTCATCTCCCAGCTCAATGGAGTGATTCACCACCTCGGGTGGGGCGAGGTGATCGACGTCGCCGTCGTGGCCGTGGTGCTCTATCAGCTCTTGCGCCTGCTCCGCGGCACGCAGGGGACCCAGGTGCTCGTCGGCCTCATCCTGCTCGGGGTCGTCGGACTGGTCGCCAACCAGTTCAACCTCGTGCTGCTGGGCTGGCTGTTCCGCAACGCGACGTTCTTCATCATCATCGCGGTCATAGTCATGTTCCAGCCCGAGCTGCGGCGCGCGCTGGACCAGGTCGGACGCCTGAGCCGCATCGGCCGCCTCAGCCGCCCGCTTTCCGGCTACAACCCGGGCCAGTACAACCTGGCCATCTCGGAAGCGATCCGCGCCGCGGAGCGCCTCAGCACGAAACGTCAGGGGGCGCTCATCGCGTTTGAAAGATCGGTGGGGCTCGAGGATTACGCGGCGACCGGAGTGCGCATCAACGGCGAGATCTCGGCCGAGGTGCTGCAGTCGATCTTCTATCCCAACTCGCCGCTGCACGATGGCGCGGTCATCGTCCGCGGCAGCAAGATCCTCGCCGCGGGTTGCCTGCTGCCGCTCCCGGAGGAGGGCATCGTGCGCGAGCGGCTCGGCACGCGCCACCGCGCGGCTGTCGGCCTCTCGCTGGCTTCGGATGCCCTGGTGATGGTGGTCTCCGAGGAGACCGGCTCGATCTCGGTCATCGAGGAGGGCAAGATCACCCGTAACCTGGACGGTGATGGCCTGCGCCGGAGGGTCAGCCCGAAGGTCGCCAAAGGCAACGGGTTCTTCAGATGAGCTGGATCACCAACGACTGGCGTCTCAAGTTTCTGGCACTTGGCCTGGCCGTCCTTATGCTCGGGGCGGTCGCGTTCTCGCAGAACCCGCAGACCAACAAGGTCTTCTCAGTCCCCTTGATCTACCACCTGCCGCCAAACCCCACCATCATCATCACCAACGGCCCGGCGAAGGTGAACGTGACCGTCGCTGGGCTGGCAGACGCGGTCAACCAGCTGACTTCCGACAACGTGTCGGCCTTCGCCGATGCGGCCCACGCCACGCCGGGTCAGGCGGTGAAGCTGAATGTCACGGCTTCGGCCACCATTCCCACGGTGAGCGCGCAGACGGCACCGCAGATCGTGGTCAACATCGATCAGCTGAAGACCGTCGAGATACCCGTGACCGTGAACGCCAAAGCGGCACCCGGATACACCGTGAACACCGCCAACACCTACGCGAAGTGCGCGCCGAATCCGACGCCGTGCAAGGTGCATTTCAGCGGGCCGGCCTCATGGGAGAACGGGATCACGGCGAGCGTCGACTACACATCGCCGGTCAACTTCAGCGTCCAGGAGTCCTCGAGCTGGCCGGTCAGGCTGCGCAACGGCAATGGTCAGCTGATCAACCTGTCCCTGGCCACGTATCCCGCCTTGAGCCTCGACTTCTACAACGTGACAGTTCATGTCGAGGGGCAGTACGGAGCCACCATCAAGACGGTGGCGATCGTCGCCGCGAGTCCATCTCAGCCACCGCCGCCGCAATTCCACATCGTGGGCGTGACGATCAACCCGGCGACCGTGAACATCAGCGGCGATCCAGCCACGCTCGGCAGCATCCAGTTCATCACCTTGCCCGCCATCGATCTCAGTGGAGCCAGGGGCAACACGACCGTGCACGTGACGGTCCCCTATCCGGACAACGTGAGCGGCAACGTGACCACGGTGGGGGTCACGTACTTGATCCAGCCGAATCCGAGCCCCAGCCCGAGCCCCTAGGAGTAACCTGAGGCCCTTCTCAGCCGTTCAAAACCAGCAGTGGTCGAAGCACGCGATCTAGGAGTTATGTAAAGAGGAATGTGCGGGATCATCGGCTACCTGGGCGACCACGAGGCCACGCCGGTCCTCATGGACAGCCTGAAGCGCCTCGAATACCGCGGCTACGACTCGGCCGGGGTGGCTGTGCTGGAGACGCCCAAGCCCGGGGCGACGATCCACACGAGCGTCACCAAGTCCGAAGCCAAGGTCGACGACCTGATCGCCAAGCTCAAGACCGGCATGCCGACAGGCCGGCTCGGCATCGGCCACACGCGCTGGGCGACGCACGGCAAGCCGACCTACGTCAACGCTCACCCGCACACCGACTGCAAGGGCCAGATCTTCGTGGTCCACAACGGGATCATCGAGAACTTCGCCGAGCTGCGAGAAGAGCTGCAGGCGAAGGGCCACGAGTTCACGTCCGAGACCGACACCGAGGTCGTGCCGCACCTCATCGAGGCCAACTACAAGGGCGACTTTCTGGCCGCGGTGCGGGCTGCCTTGAAGCGCATCACCGGCGCCTACGCGCTGGCGATGTTCTCGACTGAAGACCCCGAGCTGCTCGTCGGCGCGCGCCTCAACGCGCCGCTCGTGGTGGGCGTCGGTGACGGCGAGTACTTCGTGGCCTCCGACATCACGGCGATCATCCCTTACACGAAGCGGGTGCTGGTGCTCGGAGAGGGTGAGGTCGCGGCGGTCACGCCTCTTGGCGCCGAGGTTTCGACGCTCGACGGCACGACCGTGAAGCCCAAGCTCGTGCACGTCGACTGGGACGTGAGCCAGGCGCAGAAGGGCGGCTACCCGCACTTCATGCTCAAGGAGATCCACGAGGGTCCGGAGGCGGTGGCGAACGCCATGCGCGGGCGCCTCACCGACGACGGCCTCGTTTCGTTCCGCGAGTTCTCACCTGCCGACGAAGAGTTGGCGCGTCTGCGCCAGGTCGTGCTCCTGGGCATGGGCACCTCGCGGCACGCGGCGCTGTGCGGCGAGCTGGCGATCGAGGACTGGGCGGGCGTGCCCGCGCGGGCGGTCGACGCCGCCGAGTTTCGCTACCGCCGGCCGACGTTCGAGGGCGACACGCTGGCGGTGGTCATCACCCAGTCGGGAGAAACCGCGGACACGCTGGCGGGCATGCGGCTGGCCAAGGAGAGGGGCGCGCTGACGGTCGCGGTGACCAACGTGTTCGCGAGCTCGGCGGCTCGGGACGCCGACGGCGCGATCTACCTGCACTCGGGACCGGAGATCGGAGTCGCGTCGACCAAGACATACCTCGCGCACCTGATCAGCCTCGACCTCCTCGCCCTGCGGCTCGCCAGCGCGGCCGGCAGGGTGTCGCTCGAGCGCCGGCAGGAGCTGGTCGCCTCGCTGCGGGCGCTGCCCGACCAGGTGCGTGGCATCCTGGAGCGCGAGAAGGAGATCGCGGCGCTCGCCCACAAGTACAGCCGCTACAAGAACTTCCTCTACACGGGGCGCGGCTTCGGTTACCCGGTCGCTATGGAAGGCGCCCTGAAGCTGAAGGAGATCTCATACGTCCATGCCGAGGGCGTGTCGGGCGGCGAGCTCAAGCACGGGCCGATCGCGATGCTGGACAAGAACTTCCCGGTCGTGGCCATCTGCACCGCCGGCGCGACAAGCGAAAAGATGGTGAGCAACGTGCACGAGATAGTGGCCCGTGACGCGCCCGTGCTCGCGCTCGTCACGGAAGGCGACAGGTCGCTCGACGGTGTGGTGACGGACAAGTTCGCGATCCCGCGCACCGAGGAGGCCGCCGCCGCGGTCCTGAACTCCGTCGTGCTGCAGCTGTTCGCTTACCACGTCGCGGTGGAGCTCGGCCACAACGTCGACCAGCCGCGAAACCTGGCCAAGAGCGTCACAGTCGAATAACCGCGCGCAGAACTACGCTTTAGCGCAATGCAGCGCATCGGGGTCGACGCGGTTTCCGTCGAGCGCATCGCCCTGGCCGTCAAACGCTCGGGCAAGGGCTTCCTGACCAAGGTCTACACGCCCGCGGAGATCGCCTACTGCGCGGGCAGCTCCGAGCGACTGGCCGGACGTTGGGCGGCCAAGGAGGCCGTCATCAAGTGCTTCGACGGCACGGGCATCTGCTTCCCGCGCAAGCGCATCGAGGTGCTTCCCGGTCCGCTGGGCGCGCCGCGAGTGAGACTCCTCGGCGGCGACGCCAAGGGGGCGCACGTCGAGGTGAGCATCACCCACCACAGCGGCCTGGCGGTGGCCACCTCGCACCTCGAGATGGCGGAGGCAAGCCTCGAAGACCTGCTTCCGGCGCCGGATGCCGTCATGCTCCCGGCCCGGCCGAAGGACGCCCACAAGGGCACGTTCGGCACGGTCGTGGTCATCGCCGGCAGCATGGGATTGACCGGCGCCGCGTATCTCACGTCTACCGCCGCGGCCAGGGCGGGCGCGGGCATGGTGAGGCTGCTCGTCGGCGAGTCCATCTACCCGATCCTCGCCGCCAAGGTCACCGAGGTGATGGCGACGCCGGTGCCCGAGGTCGCACCCGGCGCCATCGGCCACGCCGCCCACGACAGCGTGCTCCGGCACCTGCAGGACGCCGCGGCCGCGGTCGTCGGTCCCGGCCTGGGTCGCGACCGGTCCACGTGGCGCCTCGTCGTCGACCTCGCGATGCACGCCGAATGCCCGCTCGTCATCGACGCGGACGGCCTCAACGCGCTCGCCGACGCGCCGCGCGCGAAGCGCAAGCTGGGCCCCCGTCGCATCCTCACACCGCATCCAGGCGAGATGGCGCGCCTGACCGGCAAGACGATCGACCAGATCGCCGCCGACCGCCAGGGCGCGGCGCGCAAGGCCGCCAAGGAGTGGGGAGCGGTGGTGGTGCTCAAGGGGGCGAAGACCGTCGTCGCGCACCCGGACGGCCGCTGGAGCGAAGACCCGCACGAGGTCCCAGCCCTCGCCAGCGGCGGCACGGGTGACGTGCTCGCAGGCGTCATCGGCGCGCTGGTGGCGCAGGGTTCCGACGCGTTCACGGCGGCGGTCACCGGCGTTTACGTCCACGCGGCCGCCGGCAGGCGCGTGGCGCAGAGGCTGGGCGACAGCGGCTTGCTGGCGGGCGACCTGCTGACTGAGATTCCGCTTGTCATGAACGTCCTCCGCCAAGGCGGGCTCTGACGACCAGCCAGCTTCGCTGGGCTGACGTCCACCTCAAGGCCATCCGCGCCAACGCGGCCCACATCTGCGAGCACCTGCCGAAGGGCACGCACCTGTTCGCCGTGGTCAAAGCCAACGCGTACGGCCACGGCGCGGTCAAAGCGGCACGAGCCGCGCTCGACGGAGGTGCGACCAGGCTGGCGGTGTCCACCCTGGCCGAGGCAAGAGACCTCACGGCTCTGGTTCCGCCCGAGCACATCCTCGTCATGGGCGGACTGACGCCGGCCCAGGCGCCGGCCGCCGCCGCCTCGGGGTGCGCGATCGGCATCTCGAGCCTCGAGATGGCAAAGGCGCTCGACCAGTCGGAGGAGGTCGTGCCGGTCCACCTGAAGATCGACACCGGCATGGGCCGCTACGGCTGCGCGCCGGAGGACGCGCCCGCGCTGGCGAAGTTCATCGAACAGTCGGCGGGACTGCGCCTGGCGGGGACCTGGACCCACTTCGCGTCCGCCGACACCGACGCGCAGATGACCCGCAAGCAGTTCGAGCTGTTCGCCGAAACGCTCGCCTCGCTGGGCACTGATCCAGGTGTGAGGCACGCGTGCAACTCCGCGGGCGCGCGCAGCTTTCCCGAGTACGCGCTGGACGCCGTCCGCTGCGGCATCGCCCTTTACGGCTGCGAGTGGCCGGGCACGGCGCCCGCGATGACGCTGCACTCGATGGTCACGCACCTCAAGACGGTGGAGGCCGGTGCGACGATCGGTTACGGGTCCACGTGGCGGGCGCGAGAGAGATCGCGGATCGCGACGGTCGCGATCGGCTACGCTGACGGGGTCCACCGTCAGCGGTCCAATCGCGGCCACGCGCTGGTGCGCGGGGCGAAGGCGCCGCTCGTGGGGACCGTGAGCATGGATGCGATCACACTGGACGTCAGCGACATCGAGGACGTCGCCGTCGGCGACGTGGTGACCATCATCGGCGTCGACGGCGAGGAGAAGGTCACAGCCGAGCAGGTGGGCCGGTGGTCCGGAACCATCTCCTACGAGGTGCTGACCTCGCTCGGCCCGCGCGTCGAGCTCAGACACATCGACTGAACGAAGAGCCTCAGGAATAACCGCCGACCTCCGCCACGTTTGGACTTGAGCAAGGCAGGTGAAACTACACTGGCTTTACTGATGGCTGACACGAGCCCGGCCAGGACTGCCTTCGCAGAAGAGGCTTTGACGCACCTGGACACGCTTTATCGCGGCGCGCTCCGCCTGACGCGGGATCCCGACCTGGCACAGGACCTGGTGCAGGAGGCGTATCTGCGCGCGCTTCGCTATCAGCACAGCTACCAGGCCGGAACGAACATGAAGGCCTGGCTTTTCGCGATCATGCGCAACCTCTTCTGGGACCGCTTCAAGGGTGCGCGCAAGGACGATGTGAGCCTGGATGACGTCGGCGATTTCGTCCTGTACGAGAAGCTGCGCGACGACGGTGCCAAGCCGGAGGCGGACGTGCTCGACCGCATTGCCGCGTCCGAGGTCGTGACGGCTGTGGAAAAGCTGCCGCCGCTGCACCGCGAGGTGGTCCTCTTGGTGGATGTCGAAGGCTTCTCCTACAAGGACGCCGCACAGGCCCTCGGCGTGCCGATCGGCACGGTAATGTCCCGTCTCCACAGGGCCCGCCAGCAGCTGCAAAGAAGCCTCTATGACTACGCGGTGGAATCCGGTATCGTGCGCGGCAGCGCGCAGAGTGCACCCCAGCAATGAACTGTCCTGACTGCCAAGACAAGCTCGACCGCTATCTCGATCGTGAGCTCACCAACACCGAGGCGCTGGAGATCCAGCTGCACCTCGAGGGCTGCCCCGACTGCAACGACCAGTACGAGTTCCAGGCCCACCTCAAGCGCCTGGTCAAGCACTCGTGCGACTGCGACGCCGCCCCGCCCGCCTTTCGGGAGAAGCTTCGCCAGATCCTGACCTAGCGGCCGGCCGGCTCTACTTCATCACGCCGGACGTGGATCGAAAGCATCTGGCCGCCCTCGTCGGGGCCGCGATCCGCGGCGGGGCCGACATCATCCAGCTGAGACAGAAGAAGCTCGCGCGTGGCGAGCTGCTCGAGGCCGCGCACGAGCTGCGCGCGATCACCGCGGAGGCGAGCAAGCTGTTCGTCGTCAACGACCACGTCGACATCGCGCTGCTTGCCGGCGCCGACGCCGTGCACCTGGGGCCCGACGACGTCACGGTCGAAGCTGCTCGCGCCGTGGCGGGGGAAGAGCTGCTCATCGGCGCATCGGCTTCGAGCCCGGAGGCTGCTCGCGTTGCGGTCGCCGCCGGCGCGGACTACCTGGGCGTGGGCCCGGCGTTCGAAACGCCGATCAAGACGGAGAAGGAGGTCATCGGGCCGGAGGGCGTCGCCAGGGTGGCGCGCGCGGTGCACGTCCCGGTCTTCGCGATCGGCGGCATCGATTTGACCAACCTGGAGCTCCTCACGGCGCTGGGCGTGCAGCGCGTGTGCGTCATCCGCGCGATCGGCGACGCCTCCGACCCTGAGGCGGCCGCGCGCCGGCTGCGTGCGATGCTGGACTCATGACGACCGTCGCCGGCGCCGGCGAGCTGAAGTTGCTGGAGCTGATCTCGCCGTACCTCGCGCCGCAGGCGGGTGGCGATGACGCGGCCGTGGTCGATGCCATCGGGCCCTTCACGGTGGTCAGCACCGACATGGCGGTCGAAGGTGTGCACTTCGACCTCGGCTGGATGACCGCCGAGGACGCGGGCTGGCGCGCGCTGGCGCTGGCGCTGGGCGACCTCGCCGCCAAAGGCGCCACTCCGTCGTGGGCGCTCACGTCGGTGGCCGTGCCGCGCACGTGGGAGCTCGAACAGTTCGTCGGGCTGTTCGCCGGCATGCGGGCGCTGGCGGCCAGGCTGGACATGGCCATCGAGGGTGGAGACATGAGCGCCATCGATGGACCGGCGGTGCTTTCCATCACCGTCGCGGGCAAGGCCGCGAAGCAACCGCTGCCGCGCAGCGCCGCCAGAGCAGGCTGGGCCGTGGCCGTCACGGGGCCGCTCGGCGCCTCCGCGGTCGCGCTGCGCAAACGCGAGGTCCTGCGGCTCGAGCCTCGCATCGCCCAGGGACGGTGGCTGAACGAATCAGGGCTGTGCTGCGGCGACATCTCGGACGGATTGCTGCGCGAGATGGAGAAGTTCGAGGCCATGGCCGGCGTGGGCTGCGTGCTTCAGGCCGCGGCGGTGCCCGTCGCCGAGGGCGCGACACAGGCAGACGCACTGACGAGCGGGGAAGAGGTGGAGCTTGTCTGCACCGGGCCCGAGGAAACGGTTCGCGGCACGGGGTTGAAGGTCGTCGGCGTGCTCACCCGAGAGCGCGGTGTGACGGTCGAGGGCGCGGATGGGGACGGGGCGCTAACCGGCTACGACCACTTTGCGTGAGGTCACGACATCGTCCGCAGCCGAGACCGAAGCTCTCGGCGAGGAGATGGGCGCGGGCCTGAAGCTGGGCGATCTGGTGCTCCTGGCCGGCGCGCTGGGCTCGGGCAAGACGACCTTCGTCCGAGGCATGGCCCGCGGCGCGGGCTCCGATGCGCAGGTGCAGAGCCCGACCTTTCAGCTCGTGCGCGTCTATCCGGGGAGAGTCCAGCTCGCGCACGTCGACCTGTATCGCGTCAAGGCGGCCGGCGAGCTCGCCGACCTCGGACTGGACGACCTGCTGGACGAGGGCGCCATGGTCATCGAGTGGGGCGACCGTCTGGACATGCGCAACGGCAAGGTCGTGACGTTCGAGAACCTCGGCGAAGACCGGCGCCGGCTGCGCTTCGAATCCGAACCTTGATCCTGGTCATCGACACCTCGTCCGCCGTTTCGGCCGTCGCGCTCCTGCGTCCCGACGGCAGCGTCGCCGGCGAGCAAACGGGTCCCTCGGGCCCAGGCTTCGAGCTTGCCAATCGGGTGCGCGAGCTACGCCAGGGCCACCCGCTGAGCAAGGTCGCCGTCGCCACCGGACCCGGCTCCTTCACAGGTCTGCGCGTCGGTGTCTCCTTCGGCCTCGGGCTGGCGATCGGCTCGAAGGTGGCCATCGTTCCGCTCTCGACCCTCGCCCTCCAGGCAGCCCGCAGTCTGGAGCCGGCGCTGGCCGTCTCCGAGGCGGGACGCGGGCGCGTGTATTACCAGGCTCCGGATCAGAGCCCCGGTCTGAGCGAGCCTGGCGAGCTGCCGAAGGACTGGCCGGCGGTGGGCTGGCTGCGGCCCGCGACGCGGGATGCTTTGCTTGCCGCCGGTGTGCGCATGCTGGAGGAATCACGCCTTCGATCCTTCGGCGAAGCCGCCGCGATCACGCTCGAGACTGCGAGGGAAGTGGCCTACGATAATCTCAAGCTCGAATACATGCAGTCATTCGCGAGTAAGTTGTAGAGATGGTCCAGGTCCGCCAGTCCCTGTCCCTCGACCTCATGCGCGAAGGCGACGTCCCGACCGTGCAGGAGATCGAGCGTGAGATCTTCGCGACGCCGTGGCCGCGCAACGCGTACTTCCGCGAGCTGGCGTCCCGGTCCAGCGCGCACTACGTGGTGCTGCGCCAGGAAGGTCCGGCCGAAGACTCATCGCGTTTTCGCGCGCAGGACTTCGACGCCACGATCATCGGCTACGGCGGCATGTGGCGCATGTACGACGAGGCGCACGTCACGACCATCGGTGTGCGGCGCGACATGCACCATCACGGCTACGGCCGCATCGTTTTCGCCGGCCTCGTGCAGGCGTCCTATGACATGGGCGCGAAATGGATCACCCTCGAGGTCCGCACGACCAACGAGAACGCCATGCGGATGTACGAAGGCTTCGGCTTCAAGGTCATCGGCCGTCGCAAGGGCTACTACACGGACAACGGCGAGGACGCGATCGTCATGTGGTCGGATTCGATTCACTCGCCGCGTTTCCGGCGCGCGTATGAATCGAACCTCGAGCGCATCGAGTCCGACGTTCGCGGCCTGCGCAGGGACCTGCTGACGCGGGGGGACTGACTCTCGGGATAGAGACCAGCTGCGACGAGACGTCAGTCGCGGTGGTCGACGGTGGGCGGCGGACGCTGAGCAACGTCATCCACTCGCAGGTCCAGCTGCACGCGGGCTTCGGTGGTGTGGTGCCCGAGCTCGCCGCGCGCGACCACCTCGAGCGCCTTCCAGGCCTGCTCGAGCTTGCGCTCGACCGCGCCGCCGTCAAGCCCTCCGACATCGAGCTGATCGCGGCCACGCGCGGGCCCGGGCTGTCCGGATGCCTGCTGGTCGGTACGGGACTGGCGACCGGACTGTCGGCCGCATGGTCGGTGCCGCTGACCGGCGTCAACCATCTCTGGGGGCACATCTACGCGGCCATGCTCGCGGTGCCCGACCTGCAGCCGCCGCTGCTGGGCCTGGTCGTCAGCGGCGCCCATTCCGACCTGGTGCGCATGCCCGAGCACGGGCGCTTCGAGGTGATCGGCCGCACCCGCGACGACGCCGCGGGCGAGGCCTTCGACAAGGCCGCCCGCATGCTGGGCCTCGGCTACCCCGGCGGCCCTGCCCTCGACCGCCTGGCGCGCCAGGGCGACCCGCGCCGCCAGAGGCTGCCGCGCCCGTCCCTGCCCAGCCTCGAGTTCAGCTTCAGCGGCCTGAAAACGGCGCTTCTGTACCGGCTCCGCGACCTCGGCGGCGAACCGGAGGAGCAAACCAGGGCCGACCTCGCGGCCGCATTCGAGGAATCCGTGGTCGAGTCGCTCCTGGAGAAGCTCGACGCGGCGCTCGACGAAGGTCCGAGTGAGGAGGTGGTCGTCGCGGGCGGCGTCGCCGCCAACACGCTCCTGCGCAGGCGCGCGGCGGAGGTCGTCGGCGGCAGGGCGCGCCTCACGATGCCGCCCCTCGAGCTGTGCACCGACAACGCCGCGATGATCGCCGCGGCCGGCCATTTCGCCGCCCGCCGGCCGGCGGTCGTCGACCCCTCTCTAGGATGGGGGGCGTGACCGTGAAGGGCTGGGAGGTCGTGTTCAAGGGCGAGCGCCTCCAGGCCGACCTGGTGGCCGCCGTGCTCGAGGCGAACGGCATCAAGGTCGAGGTCTTCGGCGACACGGCCTACTCGGTGGCCGTCAACTTCACCGAGGCGCGGGTCCTCGTCCCGGAGGACTCGGTGGAGCAAGCCAGAGAGGTGCTCTCGCAAAACCAGCCCTGACTCTCTCCCGCAAGCGGCGGAGGGGAAGAGGCGTTTAGCGGCCGGCCGCGCGTGGGTAGTAGAATTGGCACTCGTTGCCCAGGAGTGCCAAGCGCTCGCTGGACACGACTGCTAACCAATTTTTCAACAGCTGAGGAGGGCGTTCGTATGAATCTGAAGCCGCTCGGCGACCGGGTGGTGGTAAAGCCGGTCGAGAAGGAGGAGAGGACCAAGTCCGGGATCGTGCTTCCGGACACCGCCAAGGAGAAGCCCCAGGAGGGCATAGTCGAGGCGGTGGGGACCGGAAGGATCCTCGACAACGGCACCAAGGTGCCGATGGAGCTGAAGGTCGGCGACAAAGTGCTCTACGCGAAGTACGCCGGCAACGAATTCAAGATCGACGAGGTCGAGTACCTGATCGTCTCCGAGAAGGACGTGCTCGCGATCGTCAGCAACGGCAAGAAGTAAAAGGCGAAGAGGGAAGAACAAGGCTTATGGCTAAGACAGTCACATTCGACGTAGACGCCCGGCAGGCCCTGAAGAAGGGCATCGACACCGTGGCGCAATCGGTACGCATCACGCTCGGCCCCAAGGGCCGCAATGTCGTCCTCGAGAAGAAGTTCGGCGCCCCGACCGTGACCAACGACGGCGTCACGATCGTGCGCGAGATCGACCTCAAGGACCCGATGGAGAACACCGGCGCGCAGCTGCTGCGCGAGGTCGCGACCAAGACGAACGACGTGGCCGGTGACGGCACCACCACGGCGACGCTTCTGGCGCAGACCATGATCAACGAAGGCTTCCGCAACGTCACCGCAGGCGCCAACCCGATGCAGCTGAAGATCGGGATGGAGAAGGCCGTCGAGGCGGTCGTGGAAGAGATCAAGAAGCTGTCCGTGCCCGTCAAGGGCCACGAGGACGTCGCCCACGTGGCGGCCATCTCGAGCCAGGACTCGCAGATCGGCGAGCTGATCGCCGAGGCGATGGACAAGGTCGGCAAGGACGGCGTCATCACGGTTGAGGACAACCAGGCAATCGCCACCGAGCTCGAAGTGGTCGAGGGCATGCAGTTCGACCGCGGTTACGTCGCGCCGTACATGGTCACCAACCCCGACCGGATGGAGGCCGTGCTCGAGGACCCGTTCGTCCTCATCACCGACCGCAAGGTGTCGGCCATCCAGGACCTGCTCCCCGTGCTGGAGCGCGTGGTCCAGCAGGGCAAGCCTCTGCTGATCGTGGCCGAAGATGTCGAGGGCGAGGCCCTCGCCACCCTCATCGTCAACAAGCTGCGCGGCACGTTCACCGCGGTCGCCGTCAAGGCGCCTGGCTTCGGTGACCGCCGCAAGGCGATGCTCGAGGACATGGCCATCCTCACGGGTGGCACCGTCATCAGCGAAGACCTCGGGCTGAAGCTCGACCAGACCAAGATCGACCAGCTCGGCCGCGCGCGCCGCGTGACCGTGAACAAGGACGACACCACGATCGTGGAGGGCGCCGGCAAGCCGGAGGCCATCCAGGCCCGGATCAAGGCGATCAAGGCCCAGATCGAGGAGACCACGTCCGAGTTCGACAAGGAGAAGCTGCAGGAGCGGCTCGCGAAGCTCGCCGGCGGCGTCGCCGTCATCAAGGTCGGGGCGGCCACCGAGGTCGAGCAGAAGGAGAAGAAGCACCGCATCGAGGACGCGCTGAGCGCGACCAAGGCCGCGGTGGAAGAGGGCATCGTCGCGGGCGGCGGCACGGTGTTGCTGAACGCCCAGAAGAAGCTGGACGGAGGCCTCGGCCTGAAGGAAGACCAGCTGACCGGTGTTCAGATCGTGCGCAAGTCGCTCGAGGAGCCGATCAAGCAGATCTGCCTCAACGCCGGCAAGGAGGGCTCTGTGATCCTGGAGCAGGTTCGCAAGGCCAAGGCCGGTGAGGGCTACGACGCCCTGAACGACAAGTTCGTGAACATGTTCGAGGCGGGCATCGTGGACCCCGCCAAGGTGACGCGCTCAGCGCTGCAGAACGCGGCGTCGATCGCGGCCATGGTGCTGACCACCGAGGCCATGGTCACCGAGGTGCCCGAGGAGAAGAGGGGCGGCGGCATGCCCGGCGGCATGTCCCCCGACATGATGTAAGAAGGGACGAAGAGCTAGCCAGTTAGTTCTAGGACCGAGAGCCCCTCACAGTGAGGGGCTCTCTTTTTTGGGTCGATTGACATTTATGGGGGCCGGCGCAAACATGCGCCGGTGGCCACCGGGCAAGAGCCATCGGCACCATCGCCGTCGCGGAAGCGAATCAACCTTCGCCTGATCGCGATCGCCGCGATCGCTTTGTTGGCCCTTCTCGTGGTCGCAGGATTCGGCCTGCGCAGCGCCGGCCTGATCCTGAGTCCAGTCAAGCTGACGGCGGCTCAGATCTCCCAGGCTGTGCAGCCGTCGGTCATGACGGTGAAGACAGATCTTTTCCGAGACGGATCGGGTAGCGGAGCGGGATTCGTTTACGCGCACAAGGCCCATGTCCTCATCAGCGCCACTCTGCTCACGCACGTCGTTCAGGTCAGCGTCAGCGATAGCGCGGGCAATGTGTCTGCGGCGGAGGTGGTCGGAATCGACAAGGACATGAATGTGGCAGAGCTCCTGGTGCCTGGCCTGAGCCTGAAACCGCTCAAGCGCGCAGCTCAACAACCTTCGGTGGGAGCGGACGTATACGTCGTCGGTGGCTCATCGGGTGCGCTGGCCCATGGAGTCGTGACCAAGATCGGCGCCGACCTCAGCGTGAACGGCTCGGCCTATCGGGGTTTGATCCAAACCACGGCGCCGGCCACCGCCGCGAGCGGCGGCAGCCCCATGGTCGACGGCAACGGAGAGGTCGTCGGCCAGGTGGTGGCGGATGCCACCGGCCACGCCCTTGCCGTGCCGGCAACGAGCTTCGACGCCAAGGCGGCCGAATGGGCCAAGAGCGACAGCGCCATGATCATTGGCCCTCCGCTGGTATCGGCCACTGCGCAGTCGCTGATCCTGCCGGCCGTCGGCGACAGGAAGCGCACGGTGAATGCTGCGTGGGGTGGAACCGGCTGGCACTCAGGCTGGCTGCAGGACGCGACCTACTCGTACGGGGGGTTGACCGTCGACATCTATCTGGACGTGGGTGCAACGGTCGCCATCGCGATGAGCAACTACAAACGCAGTCTCGGAGATGCCCCCAAACAGGGTTTCTCGACAATGGGCTCGCTGAGCGTCCTGGGCGACGAATCCACGACCTTTCAGAGTGCGCCCAAGGGAACGATCGTCTACGAAATCGTCTGGCGCGATCGCAACTGCGAGGTGGTCCTGTACGCCGCGGCCGCGAAACCTGTTCCACCGGGCTTCTCGATGGAATTTGCCGTCGGCCTCGCCCTTGCCCAGGAAGCGCCCATCGGCGCGAACCTCGCGGGCTACTGACCGTATCGCGGGACCTAGGGCTCTCTCCGAAGACTCGTCCTACGTGGGCTGCGGCTTTCTTTTCCGGCGGGTTCGTCGACCGGGATGATCCCGCCCAGGCCCGCCGCTCGACGGCTGGCAAACGCGACTCCTAGCGGGAGCAGCAGCATGAACGAGGCGACGATCATCGACAGCGAGTCCGGCAGGTGCGAAGGATCGCGCATGCCCAGGTAGGTGAGGTAGCCGCCGCCTCCGGCGGTGACCGCGACGATCAGCACCGCTGCGCCGATCAGCCAGGTCCGGTATTCGCGGTAGAGCGGGTTGGCATTCCGGCTGGCGAGGCGCAGCACCCACCAGGCGGTGAGGCCGTTGAGGACGAGGCCGCTGACCAGCGCGCACCCCGCGACGATGAGCCGCAGCGCGGCCAGGTGGCCCATGACGAACGCAGAGGCGTTGACGGCAAGAATGCCGATGGGTGTGATCACGCCGAGGAACAGGAGAACGATCTCCCGGAACCTCCGGCTCACAATCCCCTCCCCCGCTGGTGGGGGAGGGCTAGGGTGGGGGCCCCTGAGCGGTTAGTGGCCGCAGCCGCAGGCTTGTGCGCCGCCTGCGTCATCGCCGGTGTCGAACGAGTGCCCGCACGAGCACGAGTGCACCGCGTTCGGGTTGTGCACCGTGAACCCGGCGCCCATCAGGCTGTCGACGTAGTCGATCTCCGAGCCCTGGATGTAGGGGGCGCTGAAGTCGTCCACCAGGATCTGGACGCCGCCCGCCTCGACCACGAGGTCCTCGGCGCGCCGGTTGTCGTCGAAGGCCATGCCGTACTGCATGCCGGAGCAGCCGCCGCCACTGACGAAGATGCGCAGCGCCAGCTGGGGGTTGCCTTCCTTCTCGAGGAGCTCCTTGAGGCGAGTCTGGGCGTCGGGGGTGAGTGAGACGACAGCTTGTTCGATCACGTCAGCGAGTTTACCAGCCGAATTCGGGCGGCGACTACTGGTGGAATTAACATGGCCCGGGATGGCCGGTCGATCGGCGCTCGTGCTCGGTGGCGGCGGCATCACCGGCCTGGCCTGGGAGATCGGCATGCTCGCCGGCCTGCGCGAGGCCGGCGTCGACCTGACCACCGCCGACGTGGTGATCGGGACGTCGGCGGGCTCGATCGCGGGAGCCCAGATCTTGAGCGGCACGCCCCTGGAAGAGCTGTACGCCCGCCAGCTGCGCGACCCGACTGGCGAGATCGCATCGCGCATGGGACTCGGGACCCTGGCTCGCTTTCTCCTCGTAATGCTCCTGCCGGGCGATCAGCAGAAATCGCGAGCACGGCTGGGCCGTTCGGCGCTGCGCGCTCACACCGTGCCCGCGGCGACCCGGCGGGACATCATCGCCAGCCGGCTCGCTGGTGACAACTGGCCCGACCGCGATCTCCGCATCACGACCGTCGACGCCGAGACGGGCGAATTCGTCGTGTTCCAACGCGACAGTGGGGTGTCGCTGCTGGACGCCGTCTGCGCCAGCTGCGCGGTGCCGTTGGTGTACCCGCCGGCCGAAGTCAAAGGCCGCCGCTACATCGACGGCGGCATGCGATCGGTCGCCAACGCGGATCTCGCGACCGGGTGCGACCCGATCGTGGCGCTGGCCCCGGTGAGCGTGTCCCTGCGGCGGAGCCAGAGCGTCGAGGGGCAGATCGCGTCGCTGGGTGGCGGCATCCGATCGATCGTGGTCAAGGCCGACGGGCTGGCGCGAAAGGCGATGGGTACCCAGGCGCTGGATCCGGCGTTCCGAGCGGCGGCCGCCCGTGCGGGCAGGACGCAGGCGGCATCCGTGGTTCGGGCGGTGGCTGAGGTCTGGTCGCCGGTTCGGGCTTAGCCAGCGTCGCGGGATTGCGCGCGTTTGCACACAAACGCGTTGAATTCGCTCCGGATACTGCGCATTTGCATACAAACGCGCTGAATCGCCTCACGAGGCTTCGGGTCTAGCCCTTGCCGATCTTGAAGCCCTTCTTGGCCTTCTTGTCCTCGCCCGCGGTGGAACCGGCGATGAGCTGAGCCAGCTCCTCGACGCCGCGGCTGATCGCGCTCTTGGGATCGGTCAGGACGAGGATCTCGCCCTTCACGGCGGCCTCGTCGGGCTTGGTGCCGTCGAACTCGATGTCCACCGCCAGCTCCTGCTTGAGCGTGCGGATCACGTCCTCCTTGCTCACCACCGACTTGGGCACCTTGTTGTTGAGGGCGAGGATGACGCGGCCCGGGACGATGTTCAGCACGTTGGTGAAGATGTTCAGCAGCTCGCCGACGTCTTTCAGCGAGGAAAGCTCCGGCGTCACGAGCACGAGCACCCGCTGCGAGTGGTCGAGCACGGTGATCACGATGTCGGTGAACGCGACTCCGAGGTCGAAGACGATGTAGCGGAACGCGTTCACCAGGATGCCCATCGCCCGGTTGACCAGGTCGACGTTGATGAGGTCGGCCTGCTCGGCGCGAAGCACGCCGGGCAGCAGCATCATGCCGCCGGGGTGGTGGAGGATCGCGCCCAGCACGGCCTCCTCGAAGTTGGACGGCGGCACCTGGGCGGCGGCCGCAAGGCAGCCCGTCGGCGTCAGGTACGAGATGAGGGCGTCGTGGTTGTAGGGGAGCGCGAGGTCGACCAGCAGCACCTCGCCGGGGTAGCGCTTGCCGAGAGCGGCGGCGAGGTTGACGGCGATGGTCGTGCGGCCCGAGCCGCCCTTCGGCGAGTACACCGCGATTGTGGTGGCGGCCTGCTCGGGCGCGACCATGCGCGCGCGGGCGATCAGGTTGGGCAGGGTGTCCTTGCGCTGCTCGACGAGCTTGGTCAGCTCGATCAGCGCGTCGGAGTCGGCCGGCAGGGTCTCGTAGAGGGTGCGCCGGTCGAGGGTGAGCAGCTTGCAGTCCTCGAGCGCCCGCACGCTGGCCGTGCGCGTCTCTTCCGAGATGAGCGCCATCTCGCCGAAGAAGTCGTCAGGTCCGAGGAGGGCGATGGTGATGGTGTGGCCGGGCGACTCCTCGACGTAGACCTCGCAGCGGCCCGACTCGACCACGAACATCGTGTCGCCGGGGTCGCCCTGGTGGACGATCACCGACCCCTTGGTGGCGGAGGCCTGCGCCAGCCGGCGCGCCAGGGCGTGCAGGATGTTGTCCGGAAGGCTGAAGAAGATGGCGACTCGTTCGAGGATCTGGAATCGCTTTCGGATCTCGTCGGAAGTGCCGCCGCTCAGCGGCTGAACGTCGCTCAATTCACGGGAATTATAGGTATGGGTACCCGGGTCCCCTCCCGCGGAACCGATCGGCGATCGGGTGCTTGGTAGACTTAGCCGCCGTCGGTCCCGTGGTGTAGCCTGGCCAAACACGCGGCCCTGTCAAGGCCGAGAACGCCGGTTCGAATCCGGTCGGGACCGCCACGGCTGCTCCCGGAGAGGTGGCCGAGTGGTTGAAGGCGGCGGTCTCGAAAACCGTTATGGGTCACTGGCCCATCGAGAGTTCGAATCTCTCCCTCTCCGCCAGTCTTTCTGAGAGGGCACCCTCCTCGTAGATTGAATTCAGAAGCCGGCCCCGAGGGCCGGTTTTCTGCGTCTATGGGGCCCTGTGAGGCCCGGGACGAGAGAGGGCGAAATCTGTGGAAAACATCCAGAAACCGTTATGGAGAACGCAAACCATATATGGCTCTTCGGCAGGGCTTCGCCGCAGTCCTGGCCGGCCGCCGAAGGTCGCACCGGCGCGGGTGGACGGCGCTG
>DASSLR010000020.1:0-3258 GCA_035689345.1 Candidatus Dormiibacterota bacterium | reverse complement strand
TACCTGGAAGCGCTCGAGGTTCCTGCCTAGGTTCCACGGAGCCGGCGGAGGACTCCACCGAGTCCGGGTCGCTTCGCCGGCGGGGCCGCCGCAACCGCCGGTGTCGGGATCGTCTCCTGAACGTGAGCTGCGCGGGGTTCGTGCTCTTCCGCGCGAGCCGCTGAGCCCGCCGGCTTGCGGCGGCGCCGACGCCGGGAACCGCCCGCCGTCCGCTCGGGTTTGGCCTCGGCCGCGGGCGGCGCGGCCACCGCAGGCGTCTCGGGCACCGTCGCCCCGTTCGCGCGCGACCGTCGGCGACGCCTGCGGGGCGGTGGGGCCGCCTGTGCGGGTGGCTGGACGGCGGCGGTCACGCCTCGCTTGACCTTGGCGCCGACCTCGCCCTCGGCGCAAAGCGCGCCGTCGGTGGTGTGGACGTCGACCCGCCACACCACGATCGAAGAGGGCGCCCCGCCGACCGGTGGGCGTTTCTGGGTCAGCGTCCAGCGAGCGTAGATCGTGTCGCCGGCGTGGACCTGGCGCGGGAACTTCCAGTTCAGCCATTCCCACTCGGCCACCGAGGGCACCGGCATGTCCACCGAGCCGAGGCCGACGGCGATTGCGACGACTAGCGCCGGTGGTGCGGCGCGCCGGCCGCCGGCGGGCGCTTCGATGGCCAGCGGCGACAGGTCGCCGGCCACGCCGGAGAACAGTGCTATCTCGGCGTCGGAGACTGTGCGGCGGCGTGAAATCCACTCGCCGCCAAGGGGTAGATCGTCGAAAGAGAGCGGCTCCAGATCGAGCCCGAGTATAGATCCAACTCCAAGATCCGAGCGTTAACCTATCCGGACTTCATGGATCTCGCGGCCGTTTTGCTCGTCACGCTCGTGCTTCTCGTGGCCGCTTTCTTGCTGCTCACGCTGTCGTTGATGCGCCTTCGCGGCACCACCCGCGAGCTCGAGGCGGCGCTCGCCGACGAGAGCGGCGCGCGCGACCGCGCCGCACTTCTCCTCGCCATCGCGTCGGCTGTCAACTCCTCTCTCGCACTCGAGGAAGTGCTCAACGTGGCGCTGACGCACGCCGGCCGGATCATGGGCGCCCTCGCCGGCGCCATGTACCTCGTGCGCACCGGCAAGACCGAGCTCTATCGCGAGGCGTCCTACAACCTGACCAACCGCGCTCGCGGCTCGAGCCGGAAGCTCGACGAAGAGCCGCTTCGGTCGGCACTGCCGGCGATGCGGCCGCTGGTCGTCAAGCTGGACGAGCGCACGGCGCCAGGCCTCGACGCCGGCGGTCATCCGCAGCACGCGCTGGTCGTGCCGATCCAGCGCGCCGGGCAGCTGATGGGCGCGATGGAGCTGTACCTCAACGACTGGCGCGAGCTCAACGAGGATCAAGCCGACCTCCTCAACGGTGTGGCCGCGCAGGCCGCCATCGCCATCAGTCACGCGCAGCTTTTCCAGGCGCAGGAGGAGAACGCGCTCACGGACGAGCTGACGAAGCTTCCCAACCGCCGCGCGCTCGCGCAGCGGTTCTTGCAGGAGATGCAGCGCGCGCGCCGCCACCACAACCCAATCGCTTTCTTGATGATCGACCTCGACCACTTCAAGCAGGTCAACGACACCTACGGCCATCTGCAGGGCGACGCGGTCCTGGCGGAATTGGCGCAGATCCTCGTGACCGGCGCGCGCGAGTCCGACGTGTGCGCGCGCTACGGTGGCGAAGAGTTCGCGCTCATCCTCCACGAGACGACCGAGCCCGGCGCGCGCACGCTGGCCGAACGCATCCGCGCCAGGGTAGCCGCCGCGACGTTCCCCGGTGGCCTGAAGCTCACGATCAGCGTCGGCATCGCGGCGAGCGACGACCCTGCGCTCTTCACGCAATTGATAGACCGCGCGGACCAGGCGCTCTACCAGGCCAAGCAAGGTGGCCGGAACCAGGTGCGGGTCGCCGACATGAAAGGCCCCGCGCCCAAGTCACATTCGACGAAGCCCGAACCAGAACCGGTCTAAGCTCGGTGTAGTGCCGCGGCACTTCTGCGTCCAGTGCGGCGCGCCGCTCGTGATCAAGTTGTTCGAAGGTCGCGAGCTCGAAGCATGTCCCAACGACGACTTCGTGCTGTGGCGCGATCCGAAGGTCGCCGCATCCATCGTCGTCGCCGCTCCGGGCGGTGTCGTGTTCGGCCGGCGCGGCATCGAGCCCGGGTATGGCCTGTGGTGCTTACCTGGCGGATTCGTCAACGACGATGAAGACCCCGCTGATGCGGTCGCGCGCGAATGCCTCGAGGAGATCGGCGCACGCGTCGAGGTCGATGGAGTGCTCGACGTCTATCACGCCGGCCGGACCACTGCGCCGAGCCTGGTCGTCATCGCATATCACGGCCGCGTGGCGGACGGCGAGACGCTGACGGCCGGCGACGAGATGCTCGAGGTCGGTGTCTTTCCGCTCAGCGCACCGCCGGAGCTTGCGTTTCCGAGTCACCGGCAAGCGCTGGCGAAGTACGCGGCCGAGCGCGTTGAAGCTGCATCACCGCCATCACGACCGCAAGCAGCACCGACACGATCGCGCAGGCGGTGAATCCCGCGGCGTAGCCGCTGGCCTGAACGATCGGCCCGAAGACCAACGGCCCGATGCTCAGGCCAAGAAACAACACCGTGCCGTACACGCCCATGGTCACTCCGCGCGTCGACACGATCGAGAGGTCGCCGAACACCGCTCCGATGGTGACGAAGGCGATGGCCACGAAAGGTGTGCCGATCGCGACGACGATGGCGGGTAGGACGAAACCGTTCAGGTGCGAGACGGTCACCATCGCGAGCGACCATCCCACGATCCCGGTGCAAACAATCAGCCAGCGCCGCCGCGCGCGGTCGACAAGTCCTCCACCGAACGGCCGCGAACCTGCGTTGAAGATCGCCTGAATCGCAAGGAGGTAACCCACCTCCGCGCTCGTCAGGCCGAGGGCCTCTTTGCCGAAGATCGGAGCAAAGGCCTGCCACGTGCCCCAGACCGTCGTCGCTCCAACGAGGCCGATCACCAGCGGCACGAATGCGGCCTGTGCGGCAAGCGCTCGAAGGGGGCCGCGCATTGACAGCCCTCGTCCCGTCTGCTGACGAGTCTGGCTGGTGACAAGGGCGCCCGGAATCGTGAGGACTAGCAGCGACGTCGTGAGCGCGATGTCCGTGCGTATGTCCACCCAACGGAGCGCCACGCCCGCGAGCGCGGGACCGAGCGTGAACCCGACCTGCATCGAGAGAGTCAACCATCCCATCGCGCGACCGA
>DASSLR010000019.1:0-3281 GCA_035689345.1 Candidatus Dormiibacterota bacterium | reverse complement strand
CTCGATCGTGTGGGACCACAGCTACATCGGCCTGAACTCGCGGCTGCGAGGCACGGTCGTGTGCCGGGGCGTGACGGTCAAGAACGGCTGCCTGCTCGAAGAGGGCAGCGTCATCGGCAGCGAGGTCACCGTCGGGTCGGGCTCGACGGTGAACGCGAACGTGCGCATCTGGCCGAACAAGGAGGTCGAGCCGGGCGCGGTCGTGCACGAGTCGATCATCTGGGCCGGCTCCTGGAGGCGTGGCCTGTTCAGCTCCTACGGGCTGAACGGCCTGATCAACATCGAGCTCACGCCGGAATTCGCGTCCCGCCTCGGCGCGGCGATCGGCGCGTTGACCCCGAAGGGCACCGAGATCGCCATCTCGCGCGACTACACGCGGTCGTCGCGGATGATCGGGCGAGCGCTGATGTCGGGGATGATCTCCTCGGGCACGAACGTCATCGACCTGTCGGTGCTTCCGGCGCCGGTCTGCCGGTACTGGGCCCGCCACAACCACGTGTCGGCGATCCACGTCCAGACCTCACCTGTCGATCCTCGGTCGGGCGACGTGCGCATCTTCGACGACCATGGGCTGGACATCGACAAGCGCAACGAGCGCAAGCTCGAAGGACTCTTCTTCCGCGAGGACATCCGCCGCGTCTCGCACTACGAGATGGGGCGCATCACACGGCGCGACCAGCAGACCGAGCGGTATCTCGTCGACCTGATCTCCAAGCTCGACCTCGAGGCGGTGCGGGCCGCGAACTTCAAGGTGGTCGTCGACTACAACAACGGCGCCTCGGCGATGGTGCTGCCGCAGATTCTGCGCGAGCTCAACTGCCAGGTGATCCCCCTCAACGCCGCGCCGGACGAGATCGTCATGGAGGAGGACGATCCGACGTTCCAGGCGCACCTGCAGGAGATCGGCGTGATCACCTCCGCGGTCAAGGCGAAGCTCGGCGTGTTCATCGACTCGCCTGGTGAGCGGTGCTTCATCCTCGACGAGTCCGGGAACGTGCTGTCTCACAACGACGCGTTTGCGGTGCTCACCCAGCTGGTGCTGAGCGGGCGGAAGGGCGGGATGGTCCTCGGCCCCGCGTCGACGTCGCTGGCCTTCTCGATGATCGCCGAGCAGAACGGATCGCGCTTCGTGCCCACGAAGATCACGCCGGGCGCGGTGCTGCGGGCGGCGCAGCACGCGGACGCGGTGCTCGCGTCCGACGGGGCGGGCGGATACTGCTGGCCCGACTTCGCGGTTTCGTTCGACGCGATCTTCACGCTCGCCCGTGTGCTGGAGCTGCTGGCTAGGACGGGCGGCTCGCTTGGCGGGCTGCGCTCACGCATTCCGCAGGTCACCCACCGGACGAAGATCGAGTTCTGCCCTTGGGAGGTCAAGGGCCGGGTGATGCGGACGATGATGGAGCGACACCTGAAGGACCGCGTCGACCTGACCGACGGTGTGAAGGTGTTCGTCGACGACGGGTGGGCGCTCGTGGCGCCGGATGCGGACCGGCCGGAGTACCACGTCATCGCGTCGACGACCGACGCGGCGCACGCCGATCGGCTGGTGCAGGAGTACTCGGAGCTCGTGCGGTCCGTGGTGTCGGAGGCGGCGCCGCAGGCCGAGGCGGTGGTCGAGACCTAGCTGCCGCTCGGCCGGCGCCCTTCCCAGATGTCGACGGGCCAGAACAGCGGGCACCCGATCTGGTCGTCGCGCGAGAGAAGCCAGTTCGAGATGGCGACGACCTCACAGCCGGAGGCGCCGCGCAGCGCGGCGAACAGCATCGACGCGCCGAGGAACACGAGCGTCGCGCCTCGGGTCGGCTCCGGGATGATCAAGGCCATGAAGACGGCGAAGTTGATCGCGGCGGCCAATGGTCCGGTGGCCTCGAGGCGGTCCCGCGCGAAGGCCGTGCGCACGAGCTGTGCCGCGGCGATGAGCACCGGGGCCGCGACCAGCCCGATCAGCACCTGCCACCAGGGCAGCAGATGGACTGGTGGCAGGCCGACGACGCCGAGATAGAGGAACGCGATTCCCACCATCGCGCGGGCGATCATGCCGAATCTGCCTATCCGGCGTGTGCTCATGCGGGGCCTCCCAACCAGACCGTCGGACATCATTCGGGCTGCAGATCGAGATTCCAGTTGATGCCGAATCGGTCGGTCAGCCAGGCCGCGGCCCCGCCCCACGATCCCTCGGTCAGCGGCATCTTGACCACGCCGCCGTCCGACAGCTTGGCGAAGGCGGCCTGCATCTTCGCCCGGTCGGTGCCGACGAGCGCGAGGGCGATGCTGTCTCCGCTCGTGGGCGGATAGCTCGGGTGCCCGTCGGACCCGATGACCAGAAACCCGTCGCCGCTGAGGCGCGCGTGCTGGATGCGGTCGCCGGGCTGCGCGGGCCGCGGGGCGCCCTGCTCACCCGCGGCGTAGAGCTCCAGCTTGCCGCCCAGGACGCTCTGATACAGCTCCATCGCCTCCCGCGCTCGGCCCTGGAAGTTGATGTACGGCGCTACCTGTTGCTTCATGGACTCACCTCCAAATCTATGACGGAATCGGCAGCCACGTTGTGACGAGCGGGCCGAAAGTCCCAGTGGCGACAGGCGGCTGGACTGTGGCGTGCCGCGGCTGTACGGCCCAAGGTGAATACCGGAGGTTGAGATATGTTGCGTCCTCACGGGGTGAGCGGATGGGCTTCAACAGCGGCCGCCGCGTTCATGGTCGTCGCGGCCGTCCTCTGCGTGGCGGCCATTCCAGCGGTCTTTCAGGATCCGGATGCAAGCGTCATCGGGGCCTCGGGCTCCCTGCTCATGGTCGCGGTCGTGAACGCGGGCATGGCATTTGCGGTGATCGCGAGCCAACGGGTTCGGGTCGGCCTGATCCTCATCGCCCTCTTCACGGCCGGGTTGAGCTTGTTTGCTCTGGATGGCGCCGCTTCGATGTCCACTCATGCCAACGCGCCGGCGGTGTTGCCGCTCCTCTTCTGGGGAGTGGTCGGCGCAGACGGGGTGGCGGTTGTCGCCACCATGGTGGCTGCGATCGCGTCGCCGCGAGCTCGACGTCCGGCATCGGCCTGAGCAAGGGGCACTCGGCGGGAACGGAGCGCCAACCTGCGCATGATGCCCTAGGGCTGGAGTGAGGAAGGGCATCGGGGTCGTTTCGGTGGTCGTGATCCTGGCGCTGTTGACCGTCTCCGGGCTGACTCTCCTCGGCCTCAAGGCACACCAGCAGCCGGACGAGCAGCGATTCTGTTTCGCGGAGTGGTGCATCGCTCCCGCCGGGATTACAGCGAGCGGTACTACCAC
>DASSLR010000018.1:0-29926 GCA_035689345.1 Candidatus Dormiibacterota bacterium | reverse complement strand
CCGCCGGGGTGGACCTCGTCGGCGGCCACCCCATGTGCGGCAAGGAGACGTCGGGCATCGACGCCGCCGACCCGGCGATCTTCCAGGGCGCTCCCTGGATCCTCACGCGCCGCGACCCGGCGGTGGTTCAGCTCATCGAGTCCGTCGGGTCGCACCCGATAGTCATGAGCGCGTCCGCGCACGACAGGTTGGTCGCAGGGGTCAGCCACGCCGCGTTTCTCCTGTCGGTCGGGTACGTGCTCGCGCTGTCTCGAGCCGCCGACTGGCCCGATGCGTCGGAGGTCGCCGGCAGCGGGTTCCGCGACATGAGCCGCCTCGCGGCCGGCGACCCCGAGCTTTACGCGAGCATCGCCGAGACGAATCGCGAAAACATGGTGGCCGTGCTGGACGCGATCAGCGCCGAGCTCGCCCGGCTGCGCCGTCACCTCGAAGCGGACGACCCGCGCCTGGTCGAGCTCTTCGAGGAGGCCCGATCGGTGCGCGAGCGCTGGGCCCGCTAGCAGCGCTGTACGCCCGTCGGTTTGCGGGTCGCTCGGCCCTCGGCATCCAGCGCGTAACGAATCAAGCTCAGGTCAAAGAATGAGCAAGTTTCGATGGCCGCTCGCATGCCTGGGCCTCGCGCTGGCGCTCGTGTCGTGCTCCACACAGCCGCCAACCGGCCGCGCCAGCCCCACATCGACCGCACCTGCGTCGTGCCGGCTTCCAGTGGTCGCTGCGGCGAAAGGCCAGGGATCGGGGCCGCTGCAGGCGGGCTTCATCACCCTTCCCACGTCTGCGTTCGCTCCAGATCCTGGTGCGGCCGGCGGCTCGTTCTACGACCGCGCCCTCCAGCGCTGGGTGGCGGTGGCGCCTCCCGTACTCTCGGCAGACGGGCTCTCCTACGCCTACTTCGACGGCGGAACCAAGCAGGGGAATGTCGAGCTCGCCGACCTCAGGAGTGGCACCTTCCGGCTTCTCACCAGCGGTGGCCCGTGGCAGGTGGTGGGCATCGGCACAGGCGCCGTCTACCTGATGCAGATGGAATTCGTGAATTCGGCGGCCTATGGCCTGGTGGGCATCGGTCGAGGCCTGTGGCAGGTGCCGCTGAGCGGCGGTACCCCGATCAGGCTGACCACCGATTCGCTCAACTGGACGTGGGTTGACAGCCGAGCCGTTTACGCGGCGGGCGTCACCTCGGACGTGGCGGGCGGTCCGAACCCCGTGGTGCGATTCGACCTTGGCACGGGCCAAGTGGCGACGTGGTTCGACAGAGGCGCCCGCACTCGACTGCTCGCGGTCGATGCGAGCGGCGCCGGCCTGGCGATCATGGAGGGCGCGGATGAGGAGCTATGGCGGATCCCGGTCAGTGGTGAGCCCGTCAAGGTGTGGTCAGGAGCCACCGACGCCATCCGCCCCTGGGGCCCCGTGGCTGTAGACGGCACTGACGTCTGGTTCAGCAGTTCAGCCTCGACGCCGCAGTGGGCGATATACCACTACTCGCCGCAGCTGGGCCTCCGGCAGGTCGCGCTCTTCTCCGACCATCCAGTCACGGTGGCCGGTCCCTGCACCTGAGCGTCCGGACTCATCGCGCTGACCAGGTCCGAGAGGCTGGCATCATTCGACGGTGATCGCCACGATCCGGACGGCGCGGCAGCTGCGCGGCGAGGTGCGCCTGCCCGGCGACAAGTCGATCTCGCACCGAGCCCTCATCCTCGGCGCGATCGCCCAGGGCGCCAGCAGCCTGCGCGGCCTGTCCCAGGGCGAGGACGTGCGCTCGACCGCGTCGTGCCTGCGCGCGCTCGGCGTCGAGGTCGACGAGACCACCGTGGTCGGTCGCGGCATGACCGGCCTGAAGCCCGCCGCCGGCGCGCTCGACTGCGGCAACTCCGGCACGACCATGCGCCTCCTGTCGGGTTTGCTGGCGGCGCAACCTTTCAGGTCGGAGCTGACGGGCGACGAATCGCTGCGTTCCCGGCCGATGGACCGCGTGGTCGAGCCGCTGACCAGGATGGGCGCCCACGCGACCTGGCCGCCGCTGCGCGTGGGTGGTGGCGGGCCGCTGCGCGGCATCGAGTACCGGCCGCCGGTGCCGAGCGCGCAGGTGAAGTCGGCCGTGCTGCTCGCCGGCCTGTTCGCGAACGGCGTCACCGAGGTCGCCGAGTCGGTCGTGACCCGCGATCACACCGAGCGGATGCTGCGGGCCATGGGCGCGCCGGTGACGCCGAAGGGTAGCGGCGTGCGCCTGGAGAAGGCCGAGCGGCTGCGCCCCCTGATGCTGGCGATCCCGGGCGACATCAGCGCCGCGAGCTTCTGGCTCGTGGCCGGCGCGCTCGTGCCCCGCTCGCGCATTCGCATCCGCGACGTCGGCCTCAACCCGACCCGGACAGGCTTCATCGAGCTGCTGCGGCGCAGCGGCTTCGGCGTGACCGCCGGGGCCACGAGCGATGCAGCCGGCGAACCCGTGGGCTGGCTGGAGGTGGCGGGGGGCAAGAACCTCAGGCCCGTCATCATCGGCGCCGACGACTCCGCGGCCATGATCGACGAGCTGCCGGCGCTCGCGGTGGCCGCGACGCAGCTGCCCGGCGTCAGCCGGATCGCCGGCGCGCGCGAGCTCCGCGTCAAGGAATCGAACCGGATCGACGCCATGGCCGAGGGCCTCGCCGTGATGGGCGCCGACATCCGGGGCCTGGACGACGGCTGGGAGATTCACGGGCCCACGCGCCTGGAGGGCGCGCGCGTGCGCTCGCGCGGCGATCACCGCATCGCGATGGCGCTGGCGGTCGCCGCCCTGCTGGCGCGGGGCGAGACCACCATCGAAGACGCCGAGTGCGCCGCCATCTCGTATCCCGGATTCTTCGACGAGATCGAGGAGCTGACTCGCGGATGCTGAAGGTACGCACCGACCTCGATGTGGAGTTCGCGGCATTGGAGCTTCACGAGCTGGAGGTCACCGAGCCGCGCGAAGACTTCGAGCTGGAGGTCGCGCGCGCGACGCAGGCGGTGCGGGCGGGGACCATCGGCGACGTCGGCCGCGCACGCGCCCTCTACCGGCGCTTCGGCACCGACCCGACCCGTATGCGGCCCTCCAACGAGGCGCTGCTGCGCCGGCTGAAGAAGGGCGAGCCGCTGCCGCGTGTCAACTCGCTGGTCGACGTCGCGAACGCGCTGTCGGTGCAGCTCCAGGTGCCGGTCGGCCTGTACGACCTCGAGAAGGCGCGCGGCGACGAGCTCGTCATCCGGCTGGGCGCCGAAGGCGAGGGATACACAGGCATCGGCAAAGAGCACGTCAACGTGGCGGGCAGGCTCTGCGTCGCCGACGCGGACGGCCCTTGCGGCAATCCCAGCGCGGACTCGGCGCGCACCATGATCACCACGAGCACCGAACGCGCAGCGTGGATCTACTTTCTGCCGGTGTCCGATGAGGAGATCGACCGCACCGCGGAGCTCGTTGCGGTCTTCGGCCGCGGACTGGTGCGCATGGCATGAAGGTCGCGGCCGAGCAGGTGCTGTGCGTGCGGCGCGAGGACATCTTTCCCGATGGCGCGTGGCACGGTTTCATCACCGACAACCTCGAGCATGCGCACGAGGTGATTCGCACCAGGCACTTTTTCAAGCCGCGGGCCGAGGTCGAAGACGACCCCTCGTACCAGCAGATCATCCCGTACGTCGTCTTCCGGCACCGCGACCGCTACCTGCTCACGCACCGGCTTCGCGCCTCGTCCGAGCGCCGCCTGCGCAAGCAGTACTCGCTCGGTGTCGGCGGCCACATCAACCCCGGCGACCTGCACGCCGGCGATCCGCTGCAGGACGGGCTGAAGCGCGAGTGGGAGGAGGAGGTCGTGTACGACGGCCACTTCGAAGCCAGGCTCCTCGGGTTCTTGAACGAGGAGTCGTCGCCCGTTTCGAGGGTCCACCTTGGGGCGGTGTTCCTGGTCGACGGAGACAGTCCCGACATCCGCATCCGCGAGACGGACAAGCTTGCGGGCGAGCTGCTGACGCTCGACGACATGCGCATCTATTTCCTCGAGATGGAGTCGTGGTCGCAGATCGTCTACGAGCGCCTGCGGACCGGACTGGATTGAAGTACGTCGAAGCCGGCGGCGTGCGCGTTTCGGCGATTGGCCTCGGCACCTGGCAGTTCGGGTCGGCCGAGTGGGGTTACGGCAGCAAGTACGCGAACGAGGACGCGAAGGCGATCGTGCATCGCGCGCTCGAGCTTGGCGTCACGCTGATCGACACCGCCGAGATCTACGGCCAGGGCCGTTCGGAGCGCATCGTCGGCGAGGCGATCCGCGAGCAGCGAGAGCGAGTGTTCCTGGCCACGAAGATCTTTCCGCTGGGCCTGCCCCAGATGGTGGAAGCGCGCGCGAGGGCCAGCGCCCGCCGGCTCGCGGTCGACCACATCGACCTCTACCAGCAGCACTGGCCAAGCCCGCTGTTCCCGACCGGCGCCACGATGCGGCGCATGAGGCGGCTGATGGAATCGGGCCTGGTGCGCCACGTCGGGGTGAGCAATTTCTCGCTCGCGCGGTGGCAGGCGGCGGAGCGCGCTCTCGGCGGTCCCGTCCTCTCCAACCAGGTGATGTTCAGCCTCGTCCAGCGCCGCCCCGACCGGGAGCTCGTGCCGTGGGCGCAGCGCGAGGGCCGCCTCGTCATCGCCTACAGCCCGCTCGGGCAGGGCCTGCTCTCGGGCAAGTATCAGGACGCTCCGCCGAGCAACTTCCGCCGCTTTCGGGCCAACTTTCGCGCGGCGGGCCGGGCCCGCGCGGCGCCGCTGGTGGCGGCATTGCGGGAGGTGGCGTCGACGCACGGCGCCACACCTGCGCAGGTCGCGCTCGCCTGGCTCATCCGCAAGCCCAATGTCGTCGCCATACCCGGCGCCTCGAACGTGACGCAGGTCGACGAGAACGTCGCGGCCGCCGACCTGGAGCTGACCGGCGAGCAGGCGGCCCGGCTCGATACGCTGAGCACATGAGACTCGAGGTGGTTGAGCTCCGTCGCATAGGCATCCCGCTGGTGGCGCCGTTCGAGACCTCCTTCGGCGTCCAGCTCGACCGCGACATCCTGCTCGTCAAGGCGATCACGTCGGAAGGCGAGGGGTGGGGCGAGTGCGTGGCGGGCGAAGACCCGACCTACTCGCCCGAGTACGTCGACGGAGCGCAGCACGTGCTGGTCCATCACCTCCTGCCTCGCCTCTTTCAGAAGCACGACCTGAGCGCCGAGGACGTGCACGAGACGCTGCGGCCGGTGCACGGCCACCAGATGGCGAAAGCCGCCATCGAGATGGCCATTCTCGACGCGCAGCTGCGTGCCCGCGGTGAGTCGTTCGCGACCTACTTCGGCGCCGTGCGCGGCGCCGTCGACTGCGGAGTCTCAGTAGGCATCCATCCCACGATCCCGGAGCTGCTGCGCACGGTCGGCGGCTTCCTCGACCAGGGCTACCGCCGGATCAAGCTGAAGATCAAGCCCGGGTGGGATGTCGAGCCGGTGCGCGCTGTGCGCGAGCGCTTCGGCGACGTGCCCCTTCAGGTCGACGCCAACACGGCGTACCGGCTGTCCGACGCCAAACACCTCGCCGAGCTCGACGCGTACGAGCTTCTGCTGATCGAACAGCCGATGCCCGAAGACCAGGTGCTGGCACACGCGCGGATGGCGGAGATCGTGAGCACGCCGATCTGCCTGGACGAGTCGATCCACTCCCTGCAGGCGGCCGCCGACGCGATCGACCTGCACGCCTGCCGGATCATCAACATCAAGCCGGGTCGCGTGGGCGGCTACCTGGAGGCGCGGCGCATCCATGACCTGTGCGCGAAGCACGCGATCCCCGTCTGGATGGGCGGCATGCTCGAGACGGGCATCGGGCGCGCAGGCAACGTGGCGATGGCGGCGATGTCCAACTTCACGCTCCCGGGCGATACGTCAGCCTCGGACCGCTACTACCACCGCGACATCATCACCGAGCCATTCGTGCTGCACGACGGGCGGCTGCGCCTGCCGGACGGGCCAGGGCTCGGAGTGACCGTGGATGAGGAGCGGTTGCGCGAGGTCACGACGTCGACCGAGCTGCTCAGCCGGGAGCGCCGGCCCTCTACGACGCCGAGCCGCTGACGAGAAGCTCGCGCAGCGTGTTCGCCTTCGCCGCCTGACCCAGGCGCGGCACGCCCAGCAGGTCCTCGACGGTCGCGAGCAGCGAATAGTGGTCGTGGTAGGCCTTCGACTGCTGCGCGGCACCGCCTGGCCTGATCACGAGCGTGAGCACGTGGTTGGAGCTGTCCTCTCCCTCGTCCCAGGTGATGAACAGCACGCCGTTCTGCTGCCAGGCGGCGGTGGCCATGATCTGGGGCACGATCCGCGCGAGGTACCTGTCCGCGACAGCGGTCGAGCAGTCGTGGCCGTCGTTGCAGAGGCCGGGGCTGATCCACACGAAGCGGGGTGCGTCGGCGCCGGCCATGTCCGGGGCGAAGCTGCCCAACGATTGGACCTCGGCCGGGCACTTGCCGCCGTAGTACGGAAACGGATCGTGTTTCAACGCGTACGGATAAGGGCTCGAGAAACAGGTGCCCGACATGCCTTCCATGTAGGCGCGCCACGTGATTCCGGCCTGCGTGAGCTGCTGCCCCAGCCCTGAAGCCGGGAGCGCGTGGTAACCGTCGTCGGCGATGCCCCACGTGCTGCCCGACGTGAGCGCGAGGTAGTTGGGCAGGCTGGGATGGGACACGGCGTGGTAGTTCGTGGCCACACCGAACTGCTGCGCCAGCTTCGCCGTGTAGCCCCCGGCGATCGCCTGGTCGTAGCTGCGGTTCTCCATGACGATGACGAACACGTGAGAAGGCGACGCCGGTGATGGCGAGGGACTGCTGGGCGTCGGCTGCGCGGGCTGCACCGCCGCCAGCGGTGTCTGTGCGGGCTGGGCGTGAGACGCCGCCCCACACGCCGCCGCTAGCATCGGCGCTGTGAGGATCGCGGCCAAGCGTTGGGCGCTCGAGGTGCGGCCTGAACGCGGAGGGCGGATCGCCTCTCTCCGGCTCGATGGCGAAGAGCTCCTGGACCAGGGCATCGGAGTCGACCAGCCTACCGCGGAAGGGTTCGTCGAGGGCGGGGCGTGGGGATGGGACGAGATGGTGCCCACCGTGGAGTCGACGGGGACGCTGCCGGACCACGGGGAGGCGTGGAGGCGGCCGTGGGCCGTCGTCTCGGCCGATGCGGCGTCATGCGCGATGACGGCCGAGGGCGGGGTGCTGCCCTGGCGGCTGGAGCGGCGCATCTCGGTCGGCGATGCCGTGCGCGCCGAGTACACGCTGTCGAACACGGGTCGCGAGGCGATACCGGGTTACTGGTGCGCACACCCGCTGTTTCGTTACGAGCCGGGCATGGACGTCGACGTGGGCTCGCGGCTGATGGGCTTTGCCGAAGGGAAGAGCGGCAAGTTCTTCCTGCCGCGGGGCGCGATCGATCGCGCGCGGCTGCGGTGGAAAGGCGGCGCCGGCGTCGAGATCGCGTGGGATCGCGAGGTCGCGCCCTACTGCGGCGTGTGGATCTGCAACGGCGATCTCGGCGGCTACCGGCAGGTGGCGATCGAGCCGGCCACGGGCGGGGGAGACCGGCCCGACTCGGACGAGCCTCCGCCGCAGCTCGCGCCCGGTGCGACGCTCAAGTGGTGGCTGGAGATTCGTTGTTAACGCGGTTTTGTGCACAAAACCACGCAATCCGGGCCGCAGAACCCGAAATCGTGCACAAAACGTGTCTCTAAACTGAGCGGCACCGCCATGCCGAAGCTTCTTGGTTTGCGTTGCCGTGAGTGCGGCGCCGAGTACCCGCTGCAGGCGACGCACGTGTGCGAGATGTGCTTCGGCCCGCTCGACGCGGTCTACGACTACGCGTCGCTGAAAAAGGTGGTCACCAAGCAGCGCATCGAGGCCGGCCCGAAGTCCATCTGGCGGTATCGCGACCTGCTCCCCGTCGAAGACGCGACGCCCGTCGTGACGCTCGGGGAGGGTTTCACGCCGCTGGTCAAGGCCGAGCGGCTCGGCCACGAGCTCGGCCTGCGCAACCTCTACCTGAAGAACGACAGCATGAACCCGACCAACTCGTTCAAGGACCGCGTCGTTTCGGTCGCCATCAGCTGGGCGCGAGCGCAGGGCTTCGAAACGATGGCCTGCGCGTCGACCGGCAACCTGGCCAACGCGGTCGCCGCGTACTCGGCGCGAGCTGGGCTCGACTGCTTCGTCTTCATCCCCGTCGACCTCGAACCGCAGAAGGTCGTGAGCATCAGCGTCTTCGATCCGAACCTGGTCGCGGTGCGGGGCACTTACGACGACGTGAACCGCCTCTGCAGCCAGCTCGTCGAGTCGACTCCGTGGGCGTTCTGCAACATCAACATCCGGCCGTTCTACGCCGAGGGTTCGAAGACGCTGACGTTCGAGACGGCGGAGCAGCTGGGGTGGAAGCTCCCGGACGAGATCATCATCCCGATCGCCAGCGGCTGCCAGTTCGTTCGCCACAGGCAGGCGGCGCGCGAGCTCATCGATTTCGGACTGGTCAAGGGCGATCGAGTCCCGGCTTTCACGGGAGCGCAGGCCCTGGGCTGCGCGCCGGTCTACAACGCGTTCAAATCGGACACGCCCGAGAAAGTCCTCCCGGTGAAGCCCAACACCATCGCGCGCTCGATCGCCATCGGCAACCCGTCGGACGGGATCTATGTCAATCGCATCGCGCTGGAGACGGGCGGCGTGGTCGAGGCCGTCACCGAGGAGGAGATCGTCGACGCGATGCGCCTCCTGGCGCGCACCGAAGGCATCTTCACCGAGACCGCCGGCGGGGTGACCATCGGCGTGCTGGCCAAGCTGGCCCGCGCCGGCCGCTGGAACGGCGATGAGGTCGTGGTGGCGTACGTGACGGGACACGGTCTCAAGACGGCCGACGTGCTGGCATCGGCGAACGGGCACGGACGCCGGGTGGAAATAGATCCGACGCTCAAGTCGTTTCGCGAAAAGGTGAATTTGTAGAAATGCCACGATTCCGAATTCCCGGGCCGCTGCGGCGGCTCTCCAACGGCGAGATCACAGTCGAGGTCGGCGGCGCCGACCTGGGCGCCGCGATCGTCGCCCTCGACGAGCGCTATCCGGGCTTCCGGGACAGGCTGCTGGACGACAAGGGCGACCTTCGCCAGTTCGTGAACGTGTACCTGAACGACGAGGACGTTCGGCTCGGCTCGGGCCTTGACGAGAAGGTCAAGGAGGACGACGAGATCTCGATCGTGCCCGCCGTGGCCGGGGGAGCCTCCCGGCCATAAACTTCCGCCGTGGCCAGACGGCGGTTGAAGCTGATCTTCGGACCCTCACTCGTCAAGGAGCCCGTTATCTACCAGCTCGGCAAGCAGTTCGCCATCGTCACCAACATCCGTCGCGCAGACGTCGCCCGCGACCAGGGGTGGGTCCTGCTCGAGATCACCGGTGAGCCCGACGAGCTCGAGCGCGGAGTCGCGTATCTCGAATCGAGGGGAGTGAAGGTCGAGCCGGCGGAAGGCGACGTCGTGGAGTGATCGTTTGACCGAGACCGTCGACGTCGCCATCATCGGCGCGGGTCAGGCAGGCCTCTCCACCAGCTGGTACCTGACCCAGGCCGGCATCGAGCACGTGATCCTGGAGGCGGGCCGCGTCGCCGAGACATGGCGGACCCGCCGCTGGGACTCCTTCTGCCTGGTCACCCCGAACTGGTCGGTGATGCTGCCGGGCGCGACCTACGACGGCGACGATCCGGAAGGATTCATGCCGCGCGCCGAGCTCGTCGGGCACATCGAGGGCTGGGCCGCGGGATTCCGAGCACCGGTGCGCGGGAATTGCGAGGTCAAGTCACTCGAAGCCGACGACGGCAGGTTCGTGCTGCAGACGAGCGCGGGAGCCCTGCGTGCAAAGCGCGTGGTCGTCGCCTCCGGCGGGTATCAGAAGGCTCACCTGCCACCGGGCGCTCGCGACGTCCAGCCCGACGTGACTCAGCTGCTCGCCGAGGAATATCGGAACCCCGACAGGCTGCCGCCGGGCGCCGTCCTCGTCGTCGGCAGCGGCCAGACCGGCTGCCAGCTGGCGGAGGAGCTTCACCGGGCGGGCCGGAGGGTCGTCCTCGCCTGTGGCAGCGCCCCTTGGGCGCCCCGGCGAATGGGCGGTCACGACCTCGTCTGGTGGCTTGTCGAGTCCGGTTTCGCCAACCGCACCATCGCCGATCTGCCCTCGCCCGCGGCCCGCCTGATCAGCAACCCGCTCGCATCGGGTCATGACGGCGGCCATGACCTCCATTACCGAACGCTGCACGAGGCCGGCGTCGAGCTGGTCGGCCGCTTCACAGGAGCGAGCGATGGCAAGGTCCACTTCAGCGACGTCAACGACATCGTGGCCGGCGGCGACTTCCTGGCGGGCACCCTCAAGAAGTGGTTCGACGCGCTGTGCGACAAGCGCGGTCTGCCCCGACCGTGGGAGCTGCCGCCTCGATTCGACATCGCCGCGCCAAACGAGCTCGACCTGCGCAGGGAAGGAATCAGAACGGTGATCTGGACCACAGGCTTCCGGCCCAACTACGGCTGGGTGCGCTTCCCGGTCTTCGACGACATGGGCTTCCCGGTGCAGGCAGAGGGACGGAGCGCGGTCAAGGGACTCTATTTCATGGGCGTCCACTTCCAGCGCAAGGCCAGGTCGGCGACGCTCTACGGTGTTAAGGAGGACGCGGAGGTATTGGCCGGTCACATCGTCGAGGACGGAAAGTGAGAATCGCCGTCGCCATGTCGGGCGGGGTCGATTCGTCTGTGGCGGCCGCGCTGCTGCAGGCGCAGGGCCACGACGTGGTGGGCATCACCCTGCAGCAGTGGCCGCGCGAGGATCTCGAGGAGAGCGCTCGCCACGGTGGATGCTGCTCGCTCTCCGCGGTGGAGGACGCGCGCCGCGTGGCCTCGCTGCTCGGCATTCCTTATTACTGCTGGAACCTCGAGCGCGAGTTCGGCGAGCGCGTCATCGAGCCGTTCCATCGCGACTACCTGGAGGGCCGCACGCCGAATCCCTGCGTGCGCTGCAACGCGTTCGTTCGGTTCGACCTGATGCTGAGGCGCGTGCTGGAGCTTGGCTTCGACAGGCTCGCGACCGGGCACTACGCGCGCGTCGTGGCGGGGCCGGAGGGACCGGAGCTGCACGAGGGCGTCGATCCCGCCAAGGACCAGTCATACATGCTCTATCACCTCGATCGCGACCGGCTGGCGCGCATCACCTTCCCGCTTGGCGCGATGACCAAGGCGGAGGTGCGCGAGCACGCGCGGGAGTTCGGCCTGCCCGTGGCGGCGAAGGCGGAGAGCCAGGAGATCTGCTTCGTGCCGCGCGGCGAAACCGCCGCGTACCTGGCCCGACGCCTGCCGGTGCACGCAGGCGCGGTGGTCGACGGTTCCGGGCGCGAGGTGGGCACTCACCGCGGCACCGCCATGTACACGGTCGGGCAGAGGTCGGGCTTCGGCAGCGTGAGCGAGCCAGGACCGTGGTACGTCACCGGCATCGACGCCGCCTCCAATCGCATCGTGGTCGGCCGGCGCGGCGAGCTCGCGACCCGCGAGGTGTGGCTGCGCGACGTCTCCTTCATCGCACCCGACCCAGAGCTGCCGGTCCGTTGCACGGCGCGACTGCGCTACCACGCGCGCGCGATCCCCGCGACGTACACGCACGGCAGGCTTGTCCTCGACGAGCCCTTCTACGGCGCGGCGCCAGGCCAGGCGGCCGTGCTTTACGACGGCACGCGCGTGCTGGGCGGCGGCACCATCACAACGAAGGAGCGGTGACCAGGCCCTCCTGGTAGAAGCGCACCGGGTGGCGCACGCCGTGCTTGCGCTCGTACTCGGTCCACCCCGATTCGTACAGCGCCTCCGCGTCCTTGCGGATTCTCTGCACGACCGCGCTCGCCACACCGGCCGCGATCAGGCGCTTGGCGAGTGACGACAGCGCGAAGTCGCGCAGCTCGAGGCCGCTGACGCGCAGAGGCTCAGGCACGTCGCGGGGGTCCACGATCGGCAGCCTGCGGTCTGTGGGCACGACCGTGCGCACCGCGGGCTCGAGCAGATCGTCCACCTTGGCGACGATGACCTCGGCGACCGCGGGATCGGCGGCCACGCGACGCTTGAGGGCCAGGACGCCGAACCCGATGTGCCGCGACTCGTCGCGCGCCACCGCCGTGAAACCGGTCCGGAATCCAGGCATGAGGCCGACGTTCTTCAGCGTCCGCAGCAGGCTGCGCTGGCCAGTGATCGCCAGGTAGCCCTCGATGATCAGGTGATACGTGACCACGCCTTCGACCCACGCGCGCGCGTTGCCGGGATCCAAGCGCACGCGGTCCATCGCGTCCCGCAATTGATGGTCGAAGATGCGCCGAAAGCCTTCAGTCGCCTGCGGGGACACGGCGTCGAGCGCCGCGTGCAGCCCGCCGCCGACCCCGAGCACCTCGTCGAAGAAGCGCTGGAAGAAAACCGTGTGCCGCGCCTCGTCGGCGATCTGCGTCGCGAGGAAGATGCGCTCGTCCTCGCGCGGCGCCGCGTGCAGCAGCGGCGCGAGGGTGTCGGTGACGGCCTGCTCGCCGATGAAGAACAGCGTCATCGTGTTCTGCATGACCTCGCGGATGCCGTCCGGCAGGCTCAGCCAGTCCGACCTGTCCTGGCCGAAGTCCAGGTCCGAGACGGCCCACTGCTGCTTCTCCCACCGCCGGTACAGCGAGGTGGAGTCGATGTCCGGAGCGATGAGGCGGTCCATCTCGACGTCGACCTGCTCGATCGACAGCGGTGCTTCCGCGGCCATCGGGAAGTAGCGTAGACGCATTCCATGACGGCGGCGGGCATCGTCAGCGGGGTATTCCGCGCGGTCGAGTACGCGGGCCTCCTCGGCTTCATCGGCGTCGTGGTGATGCGAAGGCTCGGCGCCCAGCCGCCTCACCTGGGCTGGGCGCGGCCCGGGATGGAACGGGCACTGGCGCTGGCGTTCGTCGGAGGCGGGCTCGCGGTGGCGATGGCGCCGTCCTGGCTCGGGGGCATTCGCGTCGCGCTCGAGCTGGCGGCCCTCGTCTTCTGTTTGAGGTGGGGCCCAGGCGCGGTGCCGGCTGGATTCGCAGCGGTCCTGCTCGTCGGGCTGGCCGGGCACGTTCAGCCCGACGGGCCGTCGATCTTCGTCGCCGAGCTGCACGTCCTCTCGGCCGGCATGTGGGCGGGAGGAGTGGTCGTGCTGGCGACGCTGCAGCCGCCCCGCGGATGGCGCGGCGTCGAGGGGCAGGACCTGCTCACCCGGTTCGGCAGGGTCGCCTTCGTCGCCTTCGCGTTCACCGGGCTCACCGGGCTGCTGCGCGCGGGCGAGGAGCTCACCGGCCTGGAGGACCTCTGGACCACGGCCTACGGGGTCGTGCTGCTGCTCAAATCGGCGGGAGTGCTCGCGATGCTCGTCATGGCCGCCATCACGTGGCGGCGTGGAGTCCCGCTGGCGCGCACCGACGCGGTCGCGGCGCTGGTCGTGATGGTGGCCACCGGCCTTCTCGCCGCTTTCCCAACTCCGCCGGCCGGTGCATAGTTAAGCCATGGCCACCGTGCGGGAGGTCATGTCGACGAGCCTGCACTACGTGAGCCCGACCACGACGGTCGGAGAGGCCGTCGCGCTCATGGCTCAGCACCGCATCGGCTCGACTCTCGTGATGGAAGGCACGCGCCTCGTGGGCATCTTCACCGAGCGTGACACCGTGCGCGCGCTGTCCAACTCGCACGACGCGCCGGCCCACGAGGTCTCGTCCTGGATGACGTCGAATCCGCTGACGGCATCGCCGGGCGACTCGGTGGAGTCCGCGCTGAGGACCATGCTCGACCACAACTTCCGCCACCTGCCGGTGATGGAAGGCGACGAGGTCGTGGGCATCGTCTCCATACGCGATCTCGCCGGAGCTTGACCTCGTAAACTGAGCGACCCCGGTGGGTCTCCTCGCGCTGCGTCGCTACGTGCCTTACCTGCGCCCGTACTGGCGATTGGTTCTCGTTTTCGGACTCGCGCAGCTCGGCAGCCTCGCGGCCGCGGCCTCGATTCCGAAGGTCATCGAGTACATCATCGATGGGCCGATCACGCGCCACGAGCTGGGCGACATCGTCCCGCCGGTGGCGCTTCTGGTCGGCATCGGCTGCCTGGAGTTCGTCTTCATCTACCTGCGCCGGAACTTTTCCGGCATCGCGTCGCTGCGCATGGAGACCGACCTCCGCGACGACTTCTATGCGCACCTGCAGAGCCTGCAGGTGTCGTTTCACGACAACTGGCAGTCAGGGCAGCTGCTCTCCCGCGCCATCGCCGACATCGCGACGGTCCGCAGGTTCGTGAGCTTCGGGCTCATCTGGTTCCTGCAGACCATCGTCACGTTCGCGGTCGTCTTCGTGCTCATGGCGCAGCTCGACTGGGAGCTAGCCATCGTCACCGTGCTGTGCATGCTGCCCATCGCCTACTTCAGCAACAGGTTCCACGACAAGTACAAGGTCATCGCGCGCCGCATCCAGGACCAGTCGGGCGACCTCACCACGATCATCGAGGAGATGGCGACGGGGGTCCGGATCATCAAGGCGTTCGGCCGCATGCCGCTGATGCAGCAGGGCTTCGACGACATGGCCCGCAAGCTCGGCGCCTCCAACATCGAGGCGATCGCCGAACGCGCGCGCCTCTGGACGCAGCTCACTCTGCTGCCCAACCTCTCGCTTGCCGCGGTGCTGCTGCTCGGCGGGTACAACGTCATCCACGGCAGCCTCACGGTCGGCGGCCTCGTCGCGTTCATGAACTACGTCTTCATGCTCACCTGGCCGATGGACGCCATCGGCTGGGTGCTGTCGATGAGCGAGGAGTGCCAGACGGCGGTGCAGCGCCTCAACGAGGTGATGGACTCGCGGCCCGACATCGCCGACCGCGCCGGCGCGCGGGCGATGGAGCGATGCGCAGGACGCATCGAGCTGCGCGGAGTCGGTTTCAAGTATCCGCAGTCCGACGAATGGATCCTGCGCGACCTCAACCTGACGATCGAGCCGGGGGAGACCGTGGGCCTGGTGGGCCGCACCGGCTCGGGCAAGACGACGCTCGCGTACCTGGTGCCGCGCCTTTACGACGTCGCCGAAGGCAAGGTGCTCCTCGATGGGGTCGACGTGCGCGACCTACACCTTCGCTCGCTGCGCTCGCACATCGGCATGGCGTTCGAGGACCCGATCCTGTTCTCGGCGTCGGTGCACGAGAACCTTGTGATGGGCCGCGCCGTCATGTCCGACGAGGAGCTCAAGCACGCGCTCGAGGTGGCCCAGGCCGGGTTCGTGTGGGACCTGCCGTGGGGCCTCGAGACCCGCGTTGGCGAGCAGGGCTACACGCTGTCGGGAGGCCAGCGTCAGCGCCTCGCGCTCGCGCGCGCGGTGCTCGGATCACCGCAGGTGCTGGTGCTCGACGACCCGCTCTCGTCGGTGGACGTGCACACCGAGGCGGTCATCGAGGCAGCGCTCGCGGGCGTGCTCGAAGGACGAACCGCGCTCCTCGTGGTCCACAGGCCCTCGACGCTCGCGCTGGCCGATCGCGTGGCCCTCATTGACGGCGGCCGTGTGGCCGCGATCGGCACGCACACCGAGCTGATGCGGTCCAACGAGCTCTACCGCGCCCTCCTCTCGCAGGAATTCGACGAGCGGGAGGTGGTGACCGCGTGAGCGTGCTGTCCCCGGCCGATCGCTGGCGCGGAGTGGCGGCGGAGGACGTCGACGAGTTCTCGGCGAGCGTCGCTGGCCTCCTGCGGCGACGCAGCCGCAGGCTGCTGGCGCGCCTCGCCTACCCGTATCGGTGGCAGATCGCGCTCGCGGGGGCGCTCATCCTCATCCGCTCGATCGCCTACCTGTCCATCCCTTCCCTGGTCGGCCTCGGCATCGACAAGGGCGTGCGCCCCGGCAAGGCCGGAGACCTCACGACGCTGGGTGAGATCGGCGCGGCCCTCATCGGCGTGCTCGTCGTCAACGCCTTCTCCAACTACGCGTTCCTGCGCCTCTCGGGCCGCATCGGCCAGCAGTCGCTGTTCGACCTCCGCACGATGCTCTTCGCTCACGTGCAGGAGCTGTCGCTCTCGTTCTACGAGCGCTACACCTCCGGCCGCATCATCTCCAGGCTCACGTCCGACGTCGACGCGCTGAACGAGCTGCTGGCGACGGGGCTCACGTCCGTAGTCACGTCGCTGCTGTCGGTGGTCGCCATCACGGTGATCCTGATCCACCTCGATCCGCGACTCGGCCTCGTGACCCTGGTCGCCATGCCCCTGGTCCTCGCGCTCACGTGGTGGTTCCGTCACAACTCGGCGCGAGCCTACCGCGCGGTGCGCAAGGCGATCGTGCTCGTGATCGTGCAGTACGTCGAGTCCCTTGGTGGCATCCGCGCCGTCCACGCGTTCCGGCGCGAGCCGCGCAACCAGGAGATCTTCGAGGACGTGAACGCGCGCTATCGCGACGCCAACATCTGGTCCAACAGGCTCGCGTCGACGTTCGGACCGGGCATCTCGCTGCTCGGACGGCTGACGACCGCGTCGGTCCTGCTGTTCGGCGGCTACCTGGTGGTGGAGGGCCAGCTGACGCTCGGAGTGCTGACCGCCTTCGTCCTTTATCTGCGTCAGTTCTTCGAGCCGATGCAGGACCTTTCGCAGTTCTACAACATCTTCCAGGCCGCGGGCGCCGCGCTCGAGAAGCTGGCGGGAGTGATCGAGGAAGCGCCGACCGTGCCCGAGCCGCGAGAGCCCGCCGGGCTCGCGCAGGTCCGGGGCGCGATCGGGTTCGAAGGCGTCACCTTCGCCTACAGGGAGAAGGCGGTGCTGCACGACATCGACATCGAGATTCCCGCGGGCCAGATCGTGGCGCTGGTGGGCGAGACCGGCGCGGGCAAGACGACGATGGCCCGCCTCATGGCGCGCTTCTACGACCCGACGGTCGGACGCGTGACGCTGGACGGCGTGGACGAGCGCGAGATCCGCGTCACCGATCTGCGCCGGGCGGTCGTGATGGTGACTCAGGAGAGCTTTCTTTTCTCGGGCACCGTCGGCGACAACCTGATGTTCGGGCGCCCGGACGCGACCCGCGAGGAGATGATCGCGGCCGCGCGGGCGGTGGGGGCGCACGACTTCATCAGCGCCCTGCCCGGCGGCTACGAGACAGACGTCCGCCGGCGCGGCGTTCGCCTGTCGGCCGGACAGCGCCAGCTTGTCGCCTTTGCGCGCGCGTTCCTCGCCGACCCGCGAGTCCTGATCCTGGACGAGGCGACGTCGTCGTTGGACCTGCCCTCGGAGCGGCTCGTCCAGCGCGCGCTCCGGACGCTGCTGCGCGGCCGGACCGCCGTGATCATCGCCCACCGCCTGTCCACGGTGGAGATCGCCGACCGCGTGCTCGTCATCGACGCCGGACGGGTGGTCGAGGACGGATCGCCCGCGGCGCTGAGGGGCGAAGGCGGGCGGTATGGCGACCTGCACAACGCCTGGGTCGAGTCACTGGCCTGAATTCGGCCGCGGTGGCCGTCCTGCGACAATTCGAACGGTGAGCAGGTTGTGGCGCCGGGTCAACCGGCTGGACGCACCGCGGGTCGCGGCCGTGGCAGTCATCTTGCCCCTCGTCGCCGCGGTCGCCGCTTACGCGGTGTCAGCCTCGACGGGCTCGCCGGGGGCTGGAGCGCTGACCGCCGCCGCGGCGCTCGTGGCGGTGGCCGCAAGTGGCCTTGTGTATGCTTGGCGCCTTGGACCCGGCGGTCTTTCCGACTAGCCGGTAGAGCTCACTCAACACCACGGAGTCCCGATGGATTCTCCCCACGCGATCGGCTTCTACGCGTCCTCGGCACTGGCGTTGGGCGGCGGCCTCGTGGTCGTCCTGGCGCCGCGCCGCGGTCTGCGCGCGCTGGCGCTCCTGATCTCGGGTGTCGGTGTGGCCGGCGTCGACACGTCGCTGTCCGCCGGATTCACGGCGGTGATCGTGCTTCTCAGCTTCGCCGGCAGCGCGCTGCTGCTGGCGCGCCCGGACTACCGCGCGTTCATGAGCGGCGCGGGTCAGATCTGGAGGCAGCTGGCCGCGATCGGCGCGGCCGCTCTCCTCGCGGCGCTGGCGTACGCGGCGCTCCGCGGCGGCTTCTCTCACGTGACTTTCAACGGCGGCGCGTTCGGCAGCGCGGCCGTGGGTCGCCTCCTGTTCGCGGGTGACGCGCTCGCCGCGGAAGCGGTGGGGGCGCTGGTGCTGGCGGCGCTCGTCGGCTTGACCGTGGCGTGGCGCGCCGGCGACCGAAGCCGGTGAACATCGCCCTCACCACCGGCCTCGTGTCCGCGCTGTTCGTGGCGGCGGGCATGGTGTCCATCGGGATCTTCGCCGTGGCGTGGCGACGCGACCTGGCCACCGCGCTCGCCGGCATTCCGCTGATGTTCGGCGGCGCCGGCGTCGCCTTCGTGGCCGTGGCGCGATTCTCCGCCCGGGCCGCGGCGGCGGTGCAGCCCGCCAACTCGCCGCGGGTGATCACCGGCGTGTCCGGTCCCCCCATCGGCCAGGAATTCGCGGTGCTGATCGCCATCGCTTCACTCGCCACGGTGGCGATCGGAGTGGCGCTGGCCGCGCGGGCGGGGCGCATCCACGGCCACGCTTCCTCGCAGGAGACCACTCGCTGAGCGCGCTGCTGGCCTCCGCCGGACACCTCCTGGCGGCCGCGGCCTCGAGCGCAGCCTCGGGACCGCGACCCAGCACCGGCGGCGGAGGATTCCACTTCGACCCGGCGACGACGCTGGGTTGGGCCGTGCCGCTCATGGTGCTCGCGCCGCTCGCCGCGTTCGTCATCGCCGTCTCGAGCGTGCGCGGACGACGCGCGTCCATGAACACAGCGATGCTCGGCGCGGTGGTGACCCTCGCCGCCACCCTGCTCGTCGGCTGGGGGCTCGCGCGCAAGACCACCGGGTTCAGCGCTTCGTACGTCTACCTGACGGCGAACGTCGGCTTGAACGGTCCCACCGCGTTCCAGAACTTCGAGGTCGACATCGTGCTCCACGCCGACCATCTCACGGTGGTGGCGCTGGCGGTGATCGAGCTCTGCTTCATCGGCGTGCTGGCGTGGGCCCGCATCGCCGCGCGCAACGAGCCAGGTCCCGTGCGGTTCCAGTCGCTGATCAGCGTGTTCCTCTTCGGCTGCGTCGGAGCCCTCCTCAGCACCGACCTGGCCGAGATGTTCTCGTTCTGGGCGCTTGCGGGCGGCGCGACCTACCTGATGCTTGCGCACCGATGGGGTGACGAGGCCGCCGCGCGCAGCGGTCGCATCGCGCTCGCGCTGCCGTTCCTCACCGACCTCTTCCTTCTATGTGGGATCGCCGTCCTCTACTCGCGTTACGGCCAGCAGAACATTTCCCTTCTCGTGCCGGCGCTCCACACCACCGCCGGCTGGACCGTGCGGCAGATCGCCGTCGCCGCCGTCCTCATGTTCGTCGGCGTTGCCGGTCGCATGGCGTTGTGGCCGCTGCACGAGTGGCTCACCGGCACGGCGCCGACCGCGCCGCCCGCGGCGTCGGCCATCGCGCTCGCGGCCTGGCCGGTGGTGGGGGTGACCGTGCTCTACCACCTGCTGCCCATCTTCGTCGCGTCCGACGTGCAGACGATGCGCTGGCTCGTCATCGCGTGCGGCGCATCGGCTGTCGGCGCGGGCCTCTACTCGCTGGTGGCGATGGAGCCGCGCCGGGCGCTGGTCCTCGCGGGTGCGGCGGTGGCGGCGATCGGTGCCGCGATCACCATCCGCGGCTTTCAGTTTCACGCCTTCACGTTCGCGGTCGCGGGACTCGCGGCCGTGTACGCGTCTGCGCCCGCGCGCGCCGCCGGTGCTCTCGCAGCGTCGAACATCGTCAACGCGATGCGCACCGAGGACATGAGGGAGATGGGCGACGCGTGGAGGCGAATGCGGTCCAGCGCCGTGGCGCTTCTCGGTGTGGCTGTCGCGCTGGGCGTCAGCGCGGCCGGCGCGCTTGCATTCGGTGTCGACTCGCGCTCCAGGTTCGGCGTGGTCCTCGGCGAGGCTGTCTTCGTGTTGGCGGTGGCCGGCATGCGCGCCTTCCTGGCCACGAGCTCCGGGCCGCTGCGCAGGCGCAGGGCTTTCGATCCCGATCGCGTCCGCGAGGCGCCGCGCGCGTCGCTGAGCTGGCCTTACTGGCTGGTGGTGGCCTCGCTGGCGCTGACCGCCGCCTCATTCGTGCCCGCGTGGTTGGGGTTTCTCGACAACGGCAAGCACGCGACAGTGCCCGCCTCGACGTACGCGTTGTGGGTCGCAGTCGCCCTCGCCGGCCTGGCCGCGGCCGCCCTTCCTATCGGCCGCAACAAGGACGGGGCGCTGCGCGCGTCGAGCGGCCTCGCCCTGCTTCCTGAGCGCCTGGAGCTCGCGGCTCGGAACCTGCTCGGCCGCTACGTCGTCACGCCGGCGGTGCGCCTGGTCGAAGGCGCCGAGCGTCTGGTCCCGGCGGCCGACGCGGCGGTCGGCCGGATATCCCACGTCTCAGGCCGCTACACCATCGCCGCGCTGCAGACGGGCGACGTGGCCGTGCTGGTCGTGATGGGCGTTCTGCTCGCACTCCTGGTGGCGCTGCTCTCGCCGGCGGTGCTCCGATGATCGCCGGCCTCGTCCACTCGATCGCCTCCCAGCCGTTCGGGCCGTCTCCTTCGCCGGCGACGGTTCCCGGCGCCAACATCTTCACGTCGGCGTTCATCCTCAGCATCGCGATCTGGGCGCCGGTGCTGATGGCGGCGGTCATCGGCGTCATGCCGAACCCGCGCGGGCGCTACGACACGCTGATCAAGCAGATCGCGTTCTTCACGAACTTCCTGGTGCTGTTCCTGCTGTTCGTCGCCTACAACCAGTTCCAGAACTTCCTGCCGAGCATGCAGTACGAGGAGAACCGGTCGTGGCTGCCGGCGATCGGTGCCACGTACCACCTCGGCGTCGACGGTCCCGCGATTCTCATGCTGATGCTGTCGGCGCTCATCGGCATCATCGCGGTGCTCGCGTCGCTCGGCATCCGCACGCGCGTGCGCGCCTACTTCGCGCTTCTGCTTCTGACGCAGGCCTGCGTCACCGGCGCGATCGCGGCCCACGACCTGTTCGTGCTCGTGCTGTTCTGGTCCGCGGCGACCGTGCCACTCGCGCTGCTCATCCTCGGCTGGGGAGGACCGAGGCGCGAGGCGGCCGCCTGGCGGCTGGTGGGGTACTGGGGCGCAGGAACGCTCGCGCTGGTGCTGGCGGTGGTCGGCCTCTACGTCGCCAGCGGAGGCACGAGCTTCGACATGGACGTCGTGCTCAAGAACCCGATCGGCCCGCGCGCCGAGGTCGTTGTCGCCGTGGCGCTGTTGATCGCGGGCGCCACGCGCCTGCCGCTGTTCCCGCTGCATGGCTGGGCTCGCGACGTCTACGCGGACGCACCTATCGGCGTGTCGGTCGTGATCGCCGGCAGTGCGTCGAGGCTGGGCGGCTACTTGCTGCTGCGCGTCCTGGTCGGCGGCGAGCCGGACGGAGCGAAGCTCGTCGCGCCGCTCGTGGCCGCCGTCGCCGCGATCACGGTGGTGTACGGGGCGGTGGCGGCCCTCCGCTCGCCCGACGTGCGTCACGCGGCGGCGAACCTGGCCCTGATCCCCGGCGGCGTGACCGCGCTCGGCCTCGCCGCGCTCACTCCGCTGTCCATCGCGGGCAGCGTGCTGTCGCTCTTCGCCGGCGGCATGGCCTCGGCGCTGATCGTCTCCGCCTTTGCGACTCTCTCCGACCGGGCACAGACGCGCAACCTTGCCGTGCTCAGCGGGGTCGCCGCGCGCATGCCCAAGGTGGCGTGGCTGACAGTGCTCGCCGCGCTCGGACTGCTCGGCGTGCCACTCATGGCTTCCTTCACCTCCAACGAGATGACCTTCTTCGGCGCGTTCAAGACGCAGCCCGTCGGCGCCTTCGCGGTCGCGGCCGGCCTGGCGGTGGCGGCGATCGCCGTGGCGGTGATCATCCAGCGCGTCCTGTTCGGACCGCCGAACCCCGACGCGCCGGCCGTGTCGGACTCGTCGCTCTCCGAGTCCTGGTACCTCGGTCTCCTCGCCGGCGCGCTTCTCTGGGTCGGCATCGTGCCCGGCGGGCCGAAGATCCCGGGGACGGACACCCCGCTCTTCGACCCGGGCCTGGTCAACCAGATGGTCGCGAACATCCCCGAGATCTCAGCGCCCTACTCGGGCACGTCGGCCACGCCATGACGAAGTACCTGCTCCTCGTGCCCGAGACGCTGGTGGTCGCCGGAGCGGCCGCGATGCTTCTCCTCGGCCGCTTCAGCACGTCGCGCTACAGGCGATGGCGAAGCTCCCTTCCGGCGGTTGCGGTGGCCGTCTTGCTCATCGCCGCCGCCGTCGAGCTCCGCGCCGGTGCCGACGTGAACACCTATTTCGGCGGCGCCCTGCTGGTCGACCGTTTCGGGCTATTCGTCAAGCTCGCTGTCCTTCTCGCCACCGCCGCCGGGATCGCGGTCGCCGACTGGGGCGCCGAGGACTCGCTCGCGCTGGGACTCGCGATGCCGATGCTGGCCGCATTCGGAGTCATGGTGGTCGCATCGTCCGGCGATTTCGTGGGCGTGTGGGCGGGACTCGAGCTCGCCGGCGCGGCCGGCGTCGTGATGCTGGCGCTGCGCCGGCCGGACGCGGGCCTGCGCCTGCTGTTGCTGAGCGCGGCCGCCAGCGCGCTGATGCTGATCGGGCTCGGTTACGTGTACGCGTCGGTCGGCACCGCGGAGCTCGGCGGCGTGCACGGAGCGCTCCTCGGCGCCGCGCCAACCCTGCCCCTGGCGCTGCCGGTGCTCGTGCTGCTGGGCGCGCTCATCTACCGGGCGGCCCTGGCGCCGCTGCAGGTTGGAGCCGCCCACGCGTTGATGCCGCCCAGCCCGATGAGCATCGGCCTGGTCGCGGGCCTTGCCGCGGCCGCCGCGGTGGTCGCCGCGGTGAAGATCAGCGTGGCGGTCGGGCCCGTGTCGGCCGTCTACTCGCCGTACATCGAGATCGTCGCCGCGCTGGCGATGGCCGGAGGCGGGGCGGCGGCGATGGCGGTGCGAGCGCCCCGGGCGCGCCTCGCGTTTCTCGCGGCGGGCCAGACGGGCTGGGTCATCGCCGGGCTTGGCACCGAGTTCCGAACAGGTGTCGGCGCCGCGGTCTTCCTGCTCGGCGCCCTGGTCGTCGCGGCCACCGCCGCGCCGGCGGCGGCCGGCGGCGCGGGCATCTCGGAGCTGGCGGTGTCCGGCCTCGCCACTCTTCGCCCCGCGCGGGCGGCCGCGCTGTCGCTGGCGATGCTCTCGCTGGCCGGCGCGCCTCCACTGGCCGGATTCTTCGGCGAGTTCACGATCGCGGCGGCGCTGGCGCGCAGCGGACACCTCGAGCTGCTGGCGGTCGGCTTGCTGGGATCCCTGCTGAGCCTGGTCGCCGCGGTCGGCACCATTCGCGTGCTCTACCTTCAGAACCCGCCCGAGGAGGGACGTCGCGGCCTGCCGGCCCTCCCGGTATGGACCCGCTTCTCGACCCTCGGCGCCGTGGCGCTGTGCGCGGTCATCGCGGGCTATGGGCTCTTCGCCAACCCGATCTTCAGCCTGGCGGACCAGGGAGCGGAAGCCCTCGGCCTGAAATAAGGCGCGGGGGGATCAGGATCCCCCCGCGAAGCCCCCCTCGCCCTGCAGCGCTGGGCTGAGGAAGTACAAAGTCGCGGCCGAGGTGAACTCGGCCGCCCCGGCCACGTCGGCGGGACGGTTATCGGTGCCGGTTTTGTAGACTGGCGCCCTCAAACGTCTTCCCACGCGTCGCAGCAAACGTCCTGGAGGTCCCATGAAAACCCGCGCGGTCCCCCGCAGCCGCCGGCAGCACCACAAGGAGGCGGCCCAGGCCAAGACGCGCCGGCGCGCTCGCTCCGGCCGCTCGCGACGGCTCGGATCCCGGCTGTGGCTGACGCGGGCCGCTCTGGTGGCGGTGATCACGATCTCGACGGTCGGCCTTCTCGGCACCGGCGGCGCCATCGGCATCGTCGACTACTTCGCGGGCGACCTCCCGTCGATCGACCAGCTGCAGTCGTCGATGCTCGAGCAAGCGACGCGGATCGTCGATCGCAACGGCAACCTGATCGCCGGCGTCTATCACGAGAACCGGACAGTGGTTCCGCTGAGCAAGATCAACAAGAACCTGCAGGACGCGACCATCGACACCGAGGACCGCACCTTCTATTCCAACTCGGGTGTCGACTACCGGCGCCTTCTCATCGCGATCATCTACGACCTGACGCACCGCTCCTCGACGCTCGGCGGTTCGACCATCACCCAGCAGGTCGTGAAGAACGACGTGCTCGACACGGCGGAGGCGCAGAGCCGGACCGTCAGCCGCAAGTTCCGCGAGCTCGTCCTCGCCGAGGAGATGGAGCGGCGCTATTCCAAGCAGCAGATCCTCGAGCTCTACCTGAACACGATCAACTACGGCAACGGCGCGTACGGCGCCGAAGCCGCGTCCGAGACGTACTTCGGCGTGCACGCCGCGGACCTGACGTGGGCGCAGGCGACATTCCTCGCGGGCCTGCCACAGGCACCCGCCGACTATGACCCGTTCGGCACGCCCGAGCAGCTGCAGGCGGTCAAGGAGCGCTGGCGCCAGGTGCTCGACGGAGTGGTCACCGAGGGAGACCTCAGCGCGACGCAGGCCGACGCCCTGTACCGCAGCGACCTGATCGAGAAGATGATCGCCGCGCACAAAGCCGCGCCGCCGTCGCCCAATCCGCTGACGGCGCATTTCGTCGATTACGTGAAGCAGTACGTGCTGCAGCGGTACGGACCGACCGCGCTGTATGAAGGTGGGCTCACGATCACCACGACGCTTGACCTGGGCACGCAAGCCCTGGCCGACAAAGCGGTCAAGGCCGGCGTGCAGCGCTACAGGGCGCGCGCGGTGAACACGGGCGCGATGCTGGTCATGAACCCCAGCGACGGCGAGATCCTGGCCATGGTCGGCAGCGCGGACTACAACAACGACGCGATCCGCGGCCAGGTGAACCTCACCGGGGTCGACCCGCTGGGCTGGCGCGGCGTCGGGTCCTCGTTCAAGGTGTACACGTACGGCGCCGCGCTGGAGGCGGGACTCCTCACGCCGGCGACGCTTCTCAACGACGCGAACTCCGTCATCGGCGGCCACACCTTCAACGACTGGGACGCCAAGCACGAGGGCTGGATCCCGCTGCGCACCGCGCTCGCGCAGTCGCGAAACCTCCCCGCGCTGTGGACGTACAGCGCCGAAGGCGGCGCGCGCGTGGCGGACTTCATGCATCGCCTTGGCATCACCGCCCAGCTCGAGAACGTGGGCGGCGTCGCCACGACGCTGGGCCACGACCCTCTTTCGATGGCCGAGCACCTGGCGGCGTACAGCGCGTTCGACAACGGCGGCTATCGGGTCAGCCCGCACGCCGTGCTGAAGGTCACCGACCCCGCCGGCCACGTGCTGGAGAGCCTGGATCCGAACGCCCAGCGCGCGCAGGTCGTCTCGCCCGACCTCGCTTACCTCATGACCGACCTGCTGCGCGGACCCGTGAAGCTCTACCTCGGCGCGCTCGGCGGCAAGCCGGTGGCGGGCAAGTCGGGAACCACCGAGGCCTACACCGGCTCGATCTTCATCGGCTACACGCCGAACCTTGCCGTCGCCGCGTCGCTCATGCACATCGATGCGGGGCCGAAGTGCCTGTCCGGCTACGCGCGTTACGCCACCAACTTCCCTCCGTCCGGCTGGCAGTGCCCGACCGCCGTGCTCTTCGGCGAGGACGTGGGCATCGGAGTGTGGGGGCCGTTCGTCAACGCTTACTACTCGAAGCATCCGTGGCCGGCCGCGTGGAAGGTGCCGTTCGGCATCGTCACGCACGAGGTGTGCTCGTATGACGGCGGTCTGACGTCCACCGGGGGCTACAACGAGATCTTCATGAAGGGCGTGGGCGAGCCGAACTACCAGTGCGGCGCCAACCCGTACCCGGGCGAGACGCCTTATGTGGCTCCGCTGCCGTCGCCTTCAGCGTCACCTGCGCCGAGCCCGGCCCCGGCACACTGATCGCCGTGCGATTCCACCGTGCCGGCGTGGTCGCCGGCCTCGTGTACCTGGCCCTAGGTCTTCTGTGGCTCTGGGTCGCGGGCGGCCCCTGGGCGGCGGCTCTCTGGGTGGTGCTCGTGGCCGTCGCGGGCGTGTTCATCGCGGGAGTCGCGAACCAGGTCACGCTGGCGCGCGCGTACCTCGCCGCGCCGGCCTTCGTGTATGCGATGAAGCCCGCCGACTTCGGCCTGCTGGCGATCACCGTCGCCGTGGCCGGCCTGACCGACCTCGTCGACGGGACCGTCGCGCGCCGCACGCGCGCGGTCTCGAGCTTTGGCGGCGGACTCGACCCCGTGGTCGACGGGCTGTTCATCGGCGCGATGGGCTTCGGGCTCACCATCGCCGGCGCGATCCCACTGTGGCTGGCGCTCGTGGCGGTGGCGCGTTACGTGCTGCCGGGGATCGCGGGGGCGGTGCTGCTGCTGCGCCGTCAGCAGGTGGAATTCCGGCACACGCTGACAGGCCAGGTCTCGACGACGCTCAACCTGGTGCTCATCGGCGGCGTCGCGCTGCTGCGCGGCCTCGGCGTCGATGCCGCCAACCTCGTGCTCGGCGCGGAAATCGTCGTCCCAGTCGCGACCGTGGCGACATTCGTTCACCTCGCGTACGCGGTGAGGAGACCGGCTCCCACCACCGGCCCCGCGTAAACTTTCGTTCGGCCGCGCTAGGTGGGGTGCTGGCGGTACCCTGAATCGGCAATCCGCCTTAGCCGGACTGAATTCCTTCGTTGAGGTCTGGATTCGCAGCACTGGCCGTGGAAGGCGGCGTTGAAGGTTGGGACCTGCGCAGCTCGGGTCTCCGAACCCCGTCAGGTCCGGAAGGAAGCAGCGGTAAGGAGAGCTCCCGGGGGTGCCGCAGCCACCCTGGCCGGAGCATGTCGACCGCGGCACAGCTGGGGGTCCTCGATCGAGGCGAGGGTGCGCGGCCACTTCATTTGATCCATGGCTGAGTACACGAGTCTCTATCGCAAGTACCGATCGCAGACGTTCGCCGACCTGGTCGGCCAGGACGCCGCGTCGCGCGCATTGCAGGGCGCGATCATCAGCGGCCGCGTCGCGCACGCCTACCTGTTCAGCGGCAGCCGGGGAACGGGGAAGACGTCGGCGGCGCGATTGCTCGCCAAGGCGCTCAACTGCACCGGCCGGAAGAGTGATTCCGCGGAGCCCTGCAACCGCTGCCAGTCCTGCCAGGAGATGACCGCGGGCTCGGCGCTCGACCTGATCGAGATCGACGCCGCGTCGAACCGCGGCATCGACGAGATCCGCGACCTGCGCGAGAAGGTCAACCTCGCGCCCGCGCTGGGGCCGAAGAAGATCTACATCATCGACGAGGCGCACATGCTCACCGAGCCGGCGTTCAACGCGCTGCTCAAGACGCTGGAGGAGCCGCCGCCGCACGTCGTGTTCGTGCTGTGCACGACCGACGCGCAGAAGATCCCGCTCACAGTGATGGGACGCTGTCAGCACTTCGTCTTCCGGCGGCACAGCGAGGAACAGATCGTTTCCCGTCTCACGCACATCGCGAGCAGCGAGAAGTTGAAGGTTGATCCCGAGGCGATGCGCCTTATCGCGCGTACCGCGCAAGGATCGATGCGCGACGCCGTCGGCCTCCTGGACCAGCTGGTGCCCCTCGCCGAAGGCCCGATCAGCCTCGAGGCGGCGCGATCGCTGTTGGGCATCGCCGATCCCCGACTCCTGGATGGGCTCTTGAACGACGTTCTTTCGGGCCGCGCGGCCGAAGCGCTCGAGGAGCTGAGTCGCGTGTACGCGGCGGGCGCGGAGCTGCGCCAGGTGGTGCGCGGACTGATGGAAGGATGCCGAGACCGGCTGGTGGCCGCTGTGTCGGCCCACGACACCGCGACCGCACGCCGGCTCTCGTCGGTGCTGGACGCCCTGCTGCACCTGGACGGCGAGGTGCGGCGCCACGCGGAGCCTCGTTTCCTGGTCGAGGCGACGCTCGCGCGCCTGGCCGTGGAACTGGGTGGCCCCCCCGAACAATCGAGCGTGCGAGTGCCGGCACTCGAGGCTCCGGCGCCCACAGAACAAGTGCGAGTGCCGGCACTCGAGGCGTCGGCGCCCATAGAACAAGTGCGAGAGCCCGCACTCGCGCCGGTGGAGGGCTGGACGGGCGTGCTCGAAAAGCTCAACCGCACCGTGCGCGCGGCGTACCTCGACGCCCAGCCGGAGGTCGCCGGCGAGACGCTTGTCCTCTGGTTCCGCTACGGGTTCCATCACAAGAAGGCTCAGGAGCAGTCGTCGCAGCTGATGCCACTGGTGCGGGAGTGGTTGGGCACGGGCGTGAAAGTCGACTACCGGCTGCGCGAGATGCCCGCCGAGCCCGCCCGCGCGACGAAGAGCGCCAGCGCGGAGGATGATCCTTTCGTGCGCGAGGTCGTGCGCCGCTTCGACGGGCGCGTTACGCGCGTGAAGGACATCACAGAATGAAGGACCCGATGAAGATGCTGCGCCAGGTCCAGCAGATGCAGGACCGCATGGCCAAAGTCCAGAAGGAGCTCGAGGAGGAGACGGTGGAAGCCACCTCCGGCGGAGGCGCGGTGCGCGTGGTCGTGACCGGCGCGCAGAAGGTCGTGTCGGTCCACGTCGACCCCGGCGCCACCGAAGACGTCGAGATGCTGCAGGACCTCGTGCTCACCGCCGTCAACGAGGCGCTGGAAAAATCGCGGCAGCTTCAGGCCACCAAGATGCAGGCCGTCACGAGCGGCCTGGGCTTGCCACCCGGCTTACTTCAATAAGGACGCGCGCGTGCCCCAGCTGCCGGAGCCACTCGAACGGCTGATCTCGGAGCTCTCGCGCCTGCCCGGTGTCGGCCCGAAGACCGCGCAGCGCCTGGCGTTTCACCTGCTGCGCGCCGACCGGCAGCGCGCCGAATCACTGGCCCAGGCCATCGTCGAGATGAAGTCGCGGATCGGCTTCTGCGAGCGCTGTTACAACATCGCCGAGGGCAGCCTGTGCGCGATCTGCGCCTCGACTCGCCGCGACGCCTCGGTGCTCTGCGTCGTGGAAACACCGCTCGACGTGCTCGCGGTCGAGCGCACGTCTGAGTTCTCAGGGCTCTACTTCGTGCTCAACGGGGTGATCTCGCCGATCGACGGCATCGGGCCGGACCAGATCCACGTCCCGCAGCTGCTGGACAGGGTCCGTGGCGACGGGGTCGCCGAGGTGATCGTGGCCACCGACGCCGACATCGAGGGCGAGGCGACGGCCGTCTACCTGCAGCGCGCGCTGGCGCCGCTGGGCGTGAACGTCACCCGGCCGGCGCACGGCCTGCCCGTCGGTGGCGACCTGGAATACGCCGACGAGCTGACCCTGGCGCGGGCGATCTCGGGACGGCGCTCCTTCTAGCCCTTTACCGGCCGCCTTGCAAAGCGAACCCGTGGACCGGTACAATTCGCCGGTTCCTCCGACAGGAAGGTTTCGTGCGCCCTGAAAGGGGGGTAGGAGACCTGGTCGCGAGGGGCCAGCACTTTGACAACTGAAGAGTGGGAAAGACTCTGAGAGTCTGAGAAGACTCAGGGATGAATCCTTGGGTCCTCCGTTTTTAGACGGAGAGTTTGATCCTGGCTCAGGGTTAACGCTGGCGGCGCGCATAACACATGCAAGTCGAGCGAGGGCTTATTTCCCGCAAGGGAGATGAGTTCCTAGCGGCGAACGGGTGAGTAACACGTGGGCAACCTTTCCTATCGCGGGGGATAACACCGGGAAACCGATGCTAATACCGCATGTCGTCACCGGTCGCATGGCCGGTGAAGAAAGCAGCAATGCACGATGGGGT
>DASSLR010000017.1:0-4162 GCA_035689345.1 Candidatus Dormiibacterota bacterium | reverse complement strand
AGGATGCCAGCGCCGAGGAGGATGCTCTCGGTGCCGTCGAAGCGCGGGACGAACAGCCCACCCGCGACTCCTGACAGCGACGGGCGGGCCAGCACCGCCTCGAACGCGAACGCCGCCACGATCACGCCCACGAGCACGGTGATCACCGCCTCGAAGCCGCGAAATCCGCGCGACTGGAGGGAGAGGATGCCGAAGGCGGCGAAGGCCGTGATGATGCCGGCGACGAAGAGCGGGATCGACGGGAAGAGCAGGTGGATGCCGATGGCCGCGCCGATGAACTCGGCGAGGTCGGTGGCCATGGCGATGCCCTCGGCCTGGATCCACAGGCCGAACACCGCCGCGCGCGGGAATCTCGCGCGCGACACCTCGGCGAGGTTCATGCCCGTCGCGATGCCCAGCTTGGCGCTCATGGACTGGACGAGCATCGCCATGAGGTTCGCGGCGAGCACGACCCACAGCAGCATGTAGCCGAACTGCGCGCCGCCGGCGATGTTGGTGGCGAAGTTCCCGGGGTCGACGTAGGCGACCGCCGCCACGAATGCGGGCCCAAGGAACGGAAGGAGCGCGCGCAGGCCGCGCGTTTCGCCGTTGAGCGCTCTCTCGGCGGCCCGGAGAACCCGTTCCTCGCCGGGCAGCGCGGCCGGCGCCGGCTCGAAACCGACCCAGCGGAGAGGCCGCTCGGCGATGCGGCGCGCGTCGGCGCGGACGTTCACCGTTCGCTCTCCACGAAGACCGCCCGGGCCAGGCCGAGCGGGATGCTGACGCGCCGGCCTTTGATGCGGCATTCCACCGGCGACTCGAACTCGCTCGCGGCGGCGACCTCGAGGCGCGCGCCGGGCACGAGGCCGCGCCGCTCGAGCTCGCGCAGAAGCGCCGGGTCCTCGTCGGAGACGCCCTGGACGCGCACCTTCTCGCCCGGCGCGCACTCGCTGAGGGCCCGCTCGCTGAGCGGCCGGACCTTGCCCGCGAGGCTGGGGATGGCGTGGCCGTGCGGGTCGAGCTCGGGCCGGCCGAGGAGCTCGAATATCCGCGCCTCCATGCGCTCGGAGATGACGTGCTCCAGGCGCTCGGCCTCCTCGTGGACCTCGTCCCACGTGTAGCCCAGGACCTCGACCAGGAACATCTCGAGCAGGCGGTGGTGGCGGACGAGCTCCAGGGCGACCTTCCTCCCCTCCCGCGTCAGCTGCTGTCCGCGGTACCGGTCGTGCTCCACCAGGCCCTGGGCCGACAGCCGGACGACCATCTCGCTCACCGACGGGGACGAGATGCCGAGACGCTGCGCGAGCTCCCTCGTGGGCACCGGCCGCTGGTCGCCGTGCAGGTGGTAGAGCGCCTTGAGGTAGTCCTCCTGGGAGCGCGTGAAAGCGCCACGCCGCTCCAGGGCGATCATCTAGGCATGCCTACCATTACTTATAGGCTAGCCTAACTTTGCCTGTCAACGCAACCTGTTTGGCCGGGAATATGCTGCGCGCGTGCCGGACAGGGGAGCGACTCGAGCCCTGGTCCTCGGACTGCTGAGCCTTCCGTTCGGCATTCTCTCCCCCTTCGCCATCTGGTCGGCCTCGCGCTCGCTGCGCCGCTCGCCGTCCACCTCGGCGTGGATCGGTCTCGCGGGCGGCCTGCTGGGCGCGGTTTTCGCGGTGGGCGGCATCGTGTTCTGGCTGCTGCTTTCCTGATGCGACGCACGGCCGGACGCGTCGTGATTCTTCTCGTGCTGGTCGTGCTGGCGGCCTTCACCTATCCGGGGGCGATCCTGGTGTCGCTCGCCGTCCACCTGACTCCATCGATGCGGCCCTCGGCGTTTCCGGTCACCTCAGGCGGCCTCGACTGGCTGCACGTCGAGCACGGCGCCGGGACGCCGTACATCGCCGACCAGGAGGGGCGGCGCGTCCTGCTCCATGGGGCGATCCCGACGGGCCTCATCGATTTCTGGTCGGGAACGGATTACTCCGTGACGAACACCCCGCCCTACTACCCGATCGATCCGGCCGCGTACGACAACGGCAAATGCCCGTCCAACTCCTCGGTCATCGCCACGCCGCCGTTGTGCCAGAAGGACATCGAACGCATGGCCGCGCTCGGCTTCAACTCTGTGCGGCTGCCGATGTCATGGAGCCTGCTCGAGCCCGAACGCGGCAAGTTCAACCAGCAGTACCTCGACCGTGTCGCCCAGGTGGTGGGATGGGCGCGCGCGGTCGGGCTTTACGTGATCCTCGACATGCACCAGAACGCCTACTCGCGCTACGTCGGGCGGTCCTCCAGCGCGGTGCTCCCCGGCAGCCAGACCATCTCGCTCCGCTACTACACCGGCGCGCCCGACTGGGCGACCTTCACCGACGGCCTTCCGTCCGTCTGGTACTCGAACAACCGGGAGGTCAACCCGGCGGTGATGGAGGCGGCGACGAGCTTCTGGTACGACCGCGCCGGCATACAGGACGAGTACATCGCCACCGTCGCCCGCGTGATGCAGCGCTTCAAGGACGACAGCACGGTCGCCGGCATCAGCGTCTACAACGAGCCTTGGCCGGGCTGGGACCTGTCCCCGGGCTTCGAGGATCTCCTGCTGTTTCCTTTCTACAGGCGCGTGATCGACGCGATCACAGGCCTTCACGACGGCCTACCGTGCCCGACCCACGTCTTCATGCCGGCGCCGTGCGGCTATCCGGACCTCGGCGTGCACGACACGCGGCACCTCGTCTTCCTGGACACCGGCCTGCTGCGCGAGATCACCGACTTTCCGACGCACCTCGGCCTGCCTGTGAGCTCCTATCCCAACCTGGTGCTGGGCATGCACGCCTACACGCACATCTACACGATCGAGCACCTGATCGACCCGCACAGCAAGCCGCAGACCGCGAACTATCCCTGGGGCGGCTACGACCAGTCGTACTACTGGGGCGAGCGCGAGGCGCGCGCCATCGGCGCCGCCCTTTTCGTGACCGAGTTCGGCAACGATCCGCTCCTCGACTCGGTCGAGCTGGTGGCGCAGTTGCGCGAGCAGGAGATGCATATGACGGGTTTCGCCTTCTGGCTCTGGATGGAGAACTGCGGCGGCGGAGGAGACAGCAAGCCGTACGGCGTGTTCGACGGCATCGACTGCAGCACCACGGCGGCAGAGCCATCGAGTGGGTGCATCCGGCCGGGCCGGGCGGTGCTGCTGGCACGCGTCTACCCGGAGGCGTCGTCGGATCCGAACCTCACCTACTCCTATGACCCGAAGACCGGTTTCTTCACGATGCACGCCACGGCCAGGTTCGGCGACGCGCCGACGGTCGTGGTCGTGCCCGCGGTGGTCACCGGATCGGTCACAGTCGGCGGCGCCGTCGCCGGTGAACCATCGATCGCCCAGACGAGCGACGGAGGCAGGATCGTGACCGTGTTTCCGGGGGGCGGAGATTTCACCGTCAACGTCGCGGCGGCGCCGCTCGCCCAGTTTGGCTGCTGACTAGCCGGCGCAGACTCCGGTGACGGTGTTCGATGGGTTGTACGTCACGCTGACGTTGGGGGTCACGGTCACCCTCTCGCTCGATGTGAACACGACCATGTAGTCGGCACAACCCTCGGCGAGGTGGAAGTCGTAGTCAACACTGCGCACGTTGAGCCAGCTGACGACCGTCGGCTTGATGTGCATGCAATCGTTTGTCCTGCCGAGCCCGTTGTGCACGCAGTCGAGCGCGGTTGCGAACTGCTCCAAGGTCAGGATGCTGACCGACATCGGGCCCGTTGAGGTGGCGTGCAGGTGATATGTGAACGTGTCGGGAACGTTGTTGATCAGGCTCCAGTCCGGCCCATCGATCGTCTGGGGAAGATTCCACATACCGAGGGTCGGGTTCTGAGCGGCGGTCTTCAGGTCCTGGATGGTCTTCTGCGCGGTCGTCAGGCTGCCCTGCGATGTGAGCAGCTGCTCGTGCAGCGATGAGTTCTGGCGGCTGAGGTCGCCCGCCTGGCGCTGCCAGCTCACGTCGTCCAGGTACAGCAGGCCCAGCCCGCCCAGGGTCACCACCACCGCCACGAGCAGGGACGCGTACCAGAGCCGGTTGCGCCGGGGCTGCGCGGGGGCGGCTGGCCTCGGAGCCGGTGCCGGCGACGGCACGTAGGGCGCGAGCTCATTGGGCTCTGGTGCCGCCGGTGGAGTCTCCACGGCCATTTAAGTCTGCCCGAT
>DASSLR010000016.1:0-14368 GCA_035689345.1 Candidatus Dormiibacterota bacterium | reverse complement strand
GAGCATCCAGGTCACCACCACATTGGAGACGCTGGCCGGCCTGGCGGGGGCACCGGCGGCCGACCTGCAGTACGGACCTCCGGTCAGCGTCGAGACCCTACGCCAGCTGGCCTGCGACTGCTCGATCACGCGGGTCCTGCTGGACTCGGAGTCTCAAGTCATCGAGCTGGGGCGAGCCAGGCGCCTGCCCTCGGCGCCCATGCGGCGCGGGCTGGAGGCGCGGGACAAGGGCTGCAAGTGGCCGGGATGCGACCGGCCGTCGAAATGGTGCGCCTCGCATCACCTCGATCACTGGACCAGGGACGAGGGACCGACCGACATCGACAACATGGTCCTGCTCTGTCACCGCCACCACGCGCTGGTCCACACGGGCGGGTGGAGGTTGGCCTGGTCGGAAGACGGAAAGCTGATCACGATCCCAGCGCCGGTGCGATTCGAACGCTGGCGGCCTCCCGAGCCGGACGACTGAGCGGCTCGGCTAGTGATACAGCGTTGACGTCACGCTGTTCTCCGCCACCAGGCGGCCTCTGAACCACACGCTCTCGGGCGGCAGCTGCAGACGCAACGCCTCCTCCCAGGTGGGCACCGGCAGGACCATCAGGTCCGCGCGCATGCCGGCACTCAGGCCGTAGTCATTCAGGCGCATCGCCTGCGCGGGCGCGTCCGTGATCGCGCGCAAGGCGAAAGCGAGGTCGTCATGGGTGGTCAGGTGCGCCGCGTGCGCCGAGATCAACGCGACCTCCAGCATCGACCCGCGTCCGAACGGGTAGAAGCCGTCCTTCACGCAGTCCTGGCCGAACAGCAGGTTGACCCCGGCGGCGCGCAGCTCGGCGATGCGAGTCGTGCCGCGGCGGATCAAGCCGCGGTCGCCGCGGCCCTGGAGCACGAGGTTAGTCACGGGGTTGGCCGCCACCGAGACGCTGGCTCGCGCGCACTTGTCGATCACGCGCTTCGCGTACTCCTCGTCGGCGGCGGCGAGCGAGCAGACGTGGCCGGCGACCACCCGGCCGAGATGGCCGCGCCGCAGTGCCTCGTCGGCCACCATCTCCAGCGTCCGCACGCCGCCGTCGTCGGTCTCATCGACGTGCATGTCGACGTCGCGGTCGAAGCGTTCGGCCAGCTCGAAGCACAAGCGGACGTGCTCGCGCCGCGACGGCTCGTCGGCCTCCCAGTGCGGCATGCCGCCCACGACCTGCGCACCAAGCTCGAGCGCCGCCTCCATGAGCTCGGACGAACCCGGGTCGCGCAGCAGGCCCTCCTGAGGAAAGGCGATAGTCTGCACGTCGGCGATGTCGGCGCAGTCGGCCGCGGCGCCGAGCACGCCTTCTAGCGGCACCAGCCGGCCGATCGTGTCCACGTCGACGTGCGAGCGGAGGCGCGTCGTCCCTTGGCGCACCGATTCCTCGATCACCGCCCGCGCCCGCCCGCGCACGTCCTCGGCTGTGTAGCGCCGCTTGCGCTCGTGGATCGCCTCGATGGCGCCGGCCAGCGTCCCGTCGTGCTCGCGCAGCTCGTCCCGGATCAGGACTTTGTCCAGGTGGACGTGGCCGTCGACGAAGGCCGGCAGGACCAGCTTGCCGGAGCAGTCCAGCACTTCCGGCACGCCGCCGGCGGCGCCCGGAGCGACCCTGGCTATCCGCTCGCCGTCGACCACGACGTCGGCGGTCGAGCCGTCGACCAGCCGCGCGTCTGACAAGGCCCACACGGGTGGCTACGATATCGCCCGAACCGAGCCTGCCTACTGAAAAAAGGGGGAAGCCGCATGGCAGTGGCAACCACGGCTCACGAAAAGGACGTCATCTATCCCGAGCAGCGGCTCGCGTGGCCGCAGACGATCCTGATGGGCCTCCAGCACGTGATGGCGATGTTCGGCGCCACGGTCCTCGTCCCGATCATCCTCGGCTTCAACCCCAACACCGTCATCTTCTTCAGCGGCGTCGCCACGCTCATATTCCTGTTCGTCACCGGTTTCAAGGTGCCCAGCTACCTGGGCTCCAGCTTCGCGTTCCTGGGTTCGGTGCTGGCCATCCAGGGCGGGACCACGGCTCACCACGATCTCGCCTACGGCGGGATCGTGATCGCCGGCGTCATCTATCTCGCCATCGGCATCGTCGTGAGCATCGTCGGCGTCAATCCCATCCGCTTCCTGCTTCCCCCGGTCGTGACAGGGACGGTGGTCGCCGTGATCGGCATCGCGTTGGCCGGCGCGGCGTGGAACAACTTCAAGGGCGACCTTTTGACGGCCACTCTCACCGTGCTCACAGCGGTCGGGGTCAGCACGTACCTGCGCGGTTTCCCTCGCTTGCTGCCCGTTCTGTTCGCCGTGATCGTGGGCTACGTCTTCTCGCTGGTCGACCCCGGCTGCTCATCGGCCAAGTCGGCGTGCCACATCAGCTTTGACGCGGTGGGCAATGCCGCCTGGATCGGCGCCCCGCATTTCACCTTCCCGAGCTTCAGTGATCCGGTGCACCAGCTCAGCCTGTTCTGGTTCATCCCGATCATCCTGGTCGCGGAGAACGCGGGTCATGTGTTCGCGATCAGCGGCATCATGAAGCGCGACCTTAGCGGCTACCTCGGCCGCACGTTCATGGGCGACGGCATCGGCACCACGATCAGCGGCTTCTTCGGTGGCACCGGTGAGACGACCTACGCCGAGAACATCGGCGTCATGGGAGTCACGCGGGTCTTCTCGATCTGGATCTTCGTGGTGGCCGCGATCTTCGCCATGCTTCTCGGCTTCATTCCCAAGTTCGGCGCGCTGGTCGACAGCATCCCGTCCAGCGTCATCGGCGGCATCGAGCTCTACCTCTTCGGCTTGATCGCTGTCATCGGCGGCAAGATCTGGGTCGACGCGAGAGTCGATTTCGCCAAGCGCGCGAACCTCGCCATCGCCGCGATCCCGCTCATCCTCGCCGCCGGCGGCGCCGACATAAAGTTCGGCGACTTCGAGCTGAACAACCTCGGCCTCGGCGCGTTGAGCGCCATCGTCCTGTATCAGCTGCTGCGCCCCGGGCACATCACCGACAAGGAGTCCGAGCCGGCGGAGGTCGTGAGCGGCTAGCGAGCGCCGCTCGCTAACCTGAACAGCCGTGGCCCAGGAGCGTGCAGCCGCGGCCGACATCGAGTCGCTCCGACGGCGGCTCCGCTCCGGCACGCTGCCCGCCGAGCTGCTGAAGCCCGGCAGTGAGGTGGTCTTGCGCGCGGGTGATCGCACGCTCACGCGCGACGAGCTGCGCGAGCAGGCGGAGCGGGTGGCGGGAGGGCTGACTGGGCTCGGCGTGAAGCCCGGCGACCGCGTCGCGCTCTACGCCGCCAGCTCGCTCGACTGGGTGATCGCCTACCTCGGCCTCCAGCGCACGGGCGCGGTGCTCGTGCCCATGAACCCCGACTACCACTCGGCCGAAGCGGCGCACATCGTCAACGACTCCGAGCCGGTGGTGATCATCGCCGACGCGCAGCGGGCGCCGGTCGTTGCCGACACCAAGCGGCGCATCGTCCCGCTAGAGCAGCTGCCCGAGGGTGCGCCGCCGCCCATGCCGGACCTGAATCCCGAGAGTCCGGCGGCGATCATGTACACGTCCGGCACGACCGGCCGGCCCAAGGGCGCGCTCATCGACCACGGCAACTTCCTGGCGCAGGGCCGCGGCGCGATCGAGGTGTGGCGCTGGAAGGCGAAGGACGTGCTCGTCCACGCGCTGCCGCTGTTTCACCTGCACGGCCTCGGCATGGGGCTGCACGGCACGCTCCTCAGTGGGGCGAGCGCGGCGCTCGTTCCGTTCAGCCCGCAGGCGGTCGTGCACGAGCTGCAGCACGGCGGGACGATGCTCTTCGGCGTGCCCGCGATGTATCAGCGCCTCTGCGACTGGCTCGACGAGCACCCCACCGACCTGCGCCACGTCCGCGTTTTCGTCTCCGGCTCGGCCCCGCTTCCGCCCGCCCTGTTCGAGCGGTGCGAGAAGCTGCTGGGCCAGCCGCCGATCGAGCGTTACGGCATCACCGAGGGCGGGATCGTGGTCACCAATCCGTACGACGGGCCCCGCCGGCCCGGCCGCGTCGGCTATCCGTTTCCGGGCGTGGAGGTGAAGCTGGGCGAGGCGGGCGAGGTGCTGCTCAAGGGCGGCCAGGTGTTCCAGGGCTACTGGCGCAATCCGGCGGCGACCGAAGAGGCTTTCACGGTCGACGGTTTCTTTCGCACCGGTGACGTCGGCGAGATCGACGACGACGGCTCGCTCGCCATCCGCGGTCGGCTCAAGGAGCTGATCATCACCGGCGGATTCAACGTGTACCCGCGCGAGGTCGAGCTGGTGCTCGAGACCCACCCGGCCGTCGGCGAGGTTGCGGTCGCGGGCGTGCCCAGCGAGGACTGGGGCGAGGAGGTGACCGCATTCGTCGTGCCGGCCGGCGGCGCGGGCTTCGACGAGCGCGAGATTATCGCGTTCGCGCGCGAGCGCCTCGCGACCTATAAATGTCCGCGACGCGTGGTCGTGCTGGAAAAATTGCCGCGCAACGCGATGGGCAAGATCGAGCGCAAGAAGCTTGTGACGCAGCAGTGAAGTTCTTCGACCTCACGCAGGACTTCTCGCTGCACACGCCGGCCTTCGCGGGCTACGCGGGTCCGCAGATCCGATGGGTCAAGCACCTGGCCTTCGACCGCGCCGGCGGCCAGGAGATCACGATGACCCTCCACGTCAGCACGCACCTGGACGGCCCGGCGCACTTCATGACGGGCGGCAAGTTCATCGGCGACCTTCCGCTCGATTTCCTCATCGGACCGGCATGCGTGGTCGACCTGGAGCGCATGGGCATCGGCGACTTCGAGGTGTACGGCCCTGAGCACTTCGAGCGCTGGGAGAAGACGACCGGCCACCGCATCGAGCGGGGCGACATCCTCGTCATCCACACCGGCTACCACCGCTACTACACCGAGAACTGGACCGACCGCTCAGAGCTCGACGAGACGCGCTACTTCATCCGCCACCCCGGGCCGGCGCGTGCGTTCGCGGAGTGGGTGCTGGACCGCGGCGTGCGGTGGCTCGCGGTCGACGCCGGCAGCGCCGACCACCCGATGAACACTGTCATCCGCAAGATCCGTGCCGACGAGGCGGTCGACGCGGAGAAAAAGCTCGGCCGCAGCCTCGACGAGATCTGGCCGCGCGACGACTACCAGATCATGCACACCCTTCTGTTCCCGCACGACGTGGTGCACATCGAGAACCTCGGCGGCGAGATCGACAAGGTGCTCGACCAGAAGATCCTGTTCGGCTGCTTCCCGTGGCGCTTCCAGGGCGGCGAGGCCGCGCTGTGCCGCGCCGTCGCCATGATCGAATGAAGCCCGCGCAGTTCGAATACCACTACGCACTGAACGTCGAGCGCGCATGCGAGTTGCTCGCCTCGCTAGAAGACGCAAAGGTGCTGGCGGGCGGCCAGTCGCTCATGCCGCTGCTCAACTTTCGGCTCGCGCGGCCCGCGCATCTCGTCGACATCAACCCGATGGGCCACCACGTGGCGCGGATCTATGAGCGCGACGGCGGCGTGGCCGTGCAGGCGCTGGCGCGCCAGGCCGAGGTAGAGGATTCAGAGCTGGTCGCCCGCGTCTGCCCGCTGCTCTCCGCGGCCGTGCGCCTGGTCGCGCATCGCGTGATCCGCAACCGCGGCACCGTTTGCGGAAGCCTTGCCCACGCGGACCCGGCGTCCGAACTGCCTGCGGTACTCCTCGCGCTGGGCGGCCACGTCATCGCGCGATCTGCGAGGGGCGACCGGCAGATCGAGGCCGGCGACTTTTTCAGAGGTGTCTTCGAGACCGCTCTGGCACCCGACGAATTGCTGCTGGAAGCGTGGTTTCCGGCGTTCAGTGGAAAGTTCGCCGTGTTAGAGGAGTCGCGCCGCCATGGCGATTTCGCATTGGCGGGGGTGGTCCGGGCAGACGACAGACTGGCGCTGTTTGGCGTCGCACCGACACCGGTGCTCGCTGACCCAGAGGACCCTGCGCGCGGCCTCGAGCCCAGCGGCGACCTCGAAGCGACTCCGGAGTTTCGCCTGCACCTGGTCGGCGTGCTTGCTCGGAAAGCGATGTCGGCGTGAAGGTCAACAAGGTCTTCGATGAGGTCACCTGCGAACATCGTCGTCTGCTGTCCGACTACCTGCGCCATGACCGCGGTCTGACCGGTACGCACGTCGGCTGCGAGCACGGAGTCTGCGGATGTTGCACGGTTCTATTCGACGGGAAGCCCGTTCGGTCTTGCCTGATCCTGGCCTGGCAGGGGGTGGGCCACGAGATCACCACGATCGAAGGCATCGCGCCTCCGGGTGGGCCGCTTCATCCTGTGCAGCAGGCCTTCCACGAATGCCATGCACTGCAGTGCGGCTTCTGCACTCCTGGATTCGTTATGGCAGTGATCGGGCTGCTCAAGCAATACCCGAATCCGACCGATGAGCAGATCGAGGAAGGCATCGCCGGCAATCTTTGCCGCTGCACCGGCTACGCCTCCATTCGTCGGGCCGTCAGGCGAGCTGCCGAGCTCAGCGCGAAATGACCACGCGCTGGTTCGGCGAGCGCGTGCAGCGCGCCGAGGACGACAGGCTGCTCCGCGGCAAGGGTCGCTTCACGGACGACATCGACGACGGTGCGCTGGAATCGGTGCTCGTGCGCTCGCCCTACGCCCACGCGCGCATTCGATCCATCGATGTCAGCGCCGCGCGCAACCTCGACGGCGTGGTCGCGGTCTACACGGCCCAGGACCTGCCGTTCGGCGGCACCGACCTGCCCATCCTCATCCCGCACCCGAATCTCACGCACGGCCGCACCCAGAAGTGCCTGGCTTCGGAGCGCGTGCGCTACGCCGGAGAGGCGGTCGCGTTCGTCGTCGCCGAGACTCGCGCGATCGCCGAGGACGCGGCCGAGCTGGTCGAGGTCGACTACGACCAGCTGCCGGTCGTGATCACGCCGGAGGTCGCGGCGCGCGCTGAACACCTGGTGCACGACGACGTGCCTGGCAACGTGGCCGCGGAGATGACGCAGGAGAAGGGCGACGTCGAAGCCGCGCTCAAGGCGGCACCGCGGCGCAAGCACCTGCGCTTCCGCTACGAACGCGGCGCCGCGAGCCCGATGGAGGGCCGCGCGGTCTGGTCGCGCTGGTCAAGCGAGGAAAGAAAGCTGACCGTTTACGACTCCACGCAGTCGCCGACGTCGATCCGCGGCGGTCTGGCGGTGCTGTTCGGTCTGCCGGAATCGCAGGTCGACGTGATCGCGCCGGACGTGGGCGGAGGCTTCGGGCCGAAGATCATGCTCTTCTACCCCGACGAGCTGCTGGTGCCGTACGCGGCCATGCAGCTGGGCCGCCCGGTGAAGTGGACCGAGGATCGCCAGGAGCACTTCACCGCGGTGAACCAGGAGCGCGGCCAGGTGCACGAGGTGGAGGTCGGCTTCGACGATGAAGGTCGCGTGCTCGCGCTCGACGACGACTTCATCCACGACGGCGGCGCGTACACCCCTTACGGGATCATCCTGCCGATCATCACGGCGGGCCAGCTGCCCGGCCCGTATCGCGTGCCGAACTATCGGGTCCGCTTCCGCGACGTGTACACGAACGCCACGCCCACGTCGCCCTACCGCGGCGCCGGCCGCCCGCACGCCTGCTTCGTCATGGAGCGCACGCTGGACGCCATCGCCGCCGAGCTCGGCCTCGACCGCGCCGAGGTGCGCCGGCGCAACCTCATCCAGCCGGACGAGTTTCCTTACGACGTCGGCGTCGGCTGGCAGGACGGCAACACGGTGATCTACGACAGTGGCGATTACCCGAAGCTGCTCGAGACGGCCATCGCAACGCTGGGCCCGAAGCCCGCCGGCGACCGCGTCGGCATGGGCCTCGGCATGTACGTCGAGGGCACGGGCGTTGGTCCTTACGAGGGCGCGCACGTGCAGGTGCTCGTGTCCGGCAAGGTCGTGGCCGCGACCGGCATCCCGAGCCAGGGCCAGGCCCACGCCACGGTGTGGGCGCAGGTCGTGGCCGACGAGCTCGGCGTCGACGTACGCGACGTCGAGATCACCAGCGGCGACACGCGCCGGTTTCCGTGGGGGGTCGGCACGTTCGCGTCGCGCGGCGCGGTCACCGCGGGCAACGCGATGCACGTGGCCGCGCGCATGGTCGCGGAGAAGGCGAAGAAGATCGCCGCCGATCACCTCGAGGCCGACGCCGCCGACCTCGAGCTCGCCGGTGGCGCCGTGCGCGTCAAGGGCTCGCCGCAGCGAGGCATCCCGCTGGCGGCCGTGGCCGTGCTCTCGAACCCGGTGCGCTACGCGTTCGGCGGCGGAACCGAGGTGGCCACGCAGTTCACGCCCAAGGCCCGGCCCGGCCCGCCGCTGGCCGACGGCGAAGAGCCCGGCCTCGAGGCGACCGGCTACTTCAGCCCCGCCGGCTCGGCGTGGGCGTCAGGCTGTCACGCCGCCTGGTTGCGCGTCGACCCGACGACGTTCCGGCTCGAGATCCTCAAGTACGTCGTCGTCCACGACTGCGGCAAGGTCATCAACCCGCTCGTGGTCGAGGGCCAGATCGAGGGCGGGGTGGCGCAGGGAATCGGCGGCGCCTTCTACGAGCGCCTGGCCTATGACCCGGACGGCCAGCTGCGCAACGCGTCGTTCATGGAATTCCTGATGCCGTACGCGACCGAGATCCCACGGATCGAGATCGAGCACATCGAGACGCCGTCCCCGCTCAACCCGCTGGGCGTGAAGGGCGTGGGGGAGGCGGGCGTGATTCCAGTCGGGGCCGTGATCGCGTCGGGCATCGAGGACGCGCTCGGCATCGCGATCAACGAGATGCCGCTGTCGCCCCTGAAGCTCTACGAGCTCTCGACCTCGGCCTCGACCTCCACCTCGACCAGGTAGCCGTCGCCGATCAGGCCGCCGACGTAGACCATCGTGTTCGCCGGCGCGACGCTGCCGAGCAGCTGAACGTGCGCGCGGGCCGCGGCCTCCCAGTCGGCGTCGGGCGCGAGCATGACCCGCGTCCGCACGACGTCCAGCTTCGTGCCGCCGAGCTCCGTCACCGCCGCCAGCGCGTGCTCGAGTGCCTGCAGAGTCTGCTTGTAGGTGTCGCCTGAGTCGTCCGCGGCCGTCGTTCCGCTGACGTAGATGCGTGGCCCGCGTCGCACGGCCCGCGAGTAGCCGGCCTTCCGCTCCCAGCCGCGGCCGTCGCGGTAATGGCGGTACCCAAGGGTCATTGAGCAACACTATCCACCGTTCGTGGACCTGAGATTCAGCGTCCGGTTCAACAACGACGTGCCTCCCGCGCAGTTCGCGCGCCTGGCCGCGCTCGCCGAGGAGAGCGGGTTCGACCAGATCTGGGTCTCGAACGACCTGTTCTTCTACTCCGGCACGGTGCTGATCACGGCCGCCGCGCGCGCGACCAGCCGGATCAAGCTCGGTGTCGGCGTTTACAACCCGGTCTCCATGCACGCGTCCGAGATCGCGATGGCCGCGATCTCGGTCGCCGAGCTCAGCGAGGGCCGCGCGCTGCTCGGGATCGGCGCGGGCGCGGATCGCTTCCTGGAGTGGGCCCGCCTCTCCTTCGACCCACCGGTGGTCCGGACCGAGAGGGCGATCAGGGACATCCAGTGGCTGCTCGCCGGCGGCTCGCCGTGGGAGATCGACGGGTCGATGAAGATCCCGATCACGCGGCTGCCCATCTACGTGGGCGCGATGGGCCCGCGGATGCTGCGCATGGCCGGGCGCGTCGCCGACGGCGCGCTGCCCCTGCTGTTTCCGCCCACGCACTACCGCGTCGCCGCGGCCCAGATCGCGGAGGGTGCGGCGATGGCCAAACGCAACCCGCAATCCATCGACGTGGCCGCGTGCATCTGGTGCTCCATCTCCAACGACGCAGAACGCGGCCGGCGCGTGCTGGCGGAGAAGCTCGCCTACTACGGCCCGAGCTTCTCGCCAGATCTGCTGGCGCGGGTGGGTCTTCGGCCCATCGACTTCGAGGGCTTCCCGGTTCCTGACAAAGGGCTCGCCCTGGGCGTCGCCGGCGGACCGGAGGATGTGGCGAGCGCGTGCGCGCAGCTGATCGCCGACGGGGCACGCCACATCTCGTTCGGCCCGCCCCTGGGGCCGGATCCGGAAGAAGCGATTAGAGTGCTCGCGTCCAGCGTGATTCCCGCCCTCAAGCAATGATCTGGGGAGCCGTCAGAGGGTTCTTCTACGTCTGGTTCTCGCTCGCGGCCGGCTACGGGGTCGCCGAAGCGATCTTCTTTGCGCTACACAGCGGGCCCGGACCGACCTACGTGCTACCGGGAGGAGGCTGGCCGCTCGTCGTCTTTCCGATGCTCGTCATCCTCGCCGCGCTCGTGTCCACGCAATGGGGCCAATTCGGCAAGCGCATCTCGCTGTGGAGATGGATACCTCTCTGTGTGGTGGTGACCTTCGCCGCGCTCGTGATCTCGGGGCTAAGTCTCTGAACGCACGACGGCCGCGACGATGTTGCCGCCCGGCGGTCCCTGGTGTGAGTTCCGCTCGCCGCCGCTGACGTAGTTCGTCGTCCGGCCGGTGACCGACGCTATGAGCATGCCCCCGAGCGCCTTGCCGATCTGATACGCGTCCACGTCGTCGAGCAGCGTGATGCGGTTGCCGCGCACCTGGTCGCTGCCGGGAATGACCGACTTCGCGAACACGTGCACGAGGCGCTGCGCAAGGTCGTCTTCGTCGGGCAGCCCGCCGTTGAACTTGAGCCCGGCGGACCGCAAGGCGCTGCGCACGCCTTCAGCGTCGATGAAGTCCTTCGTCACCGAGTGCCCGATCTGGAGCTCGCTCTGCGAACCCGCCGCGTTGCCGAAGACCGCGACCTCGCCGTGCCGCTTCTCGCCGCCGGATGAGGTCATCGCGACCTCCGAGTAAAGGTCCCAGTTGCGGCGCACGGCGTGGTCGGAAAGCGCCGACGCCTCCACCTCGCCCAGGGCCAGGGCCACGCCCAGCGCGGCGGCGTCGTTCGCGTAAGAGCCGGCGCCTTCCGGCCCGAACGTGAGGTCGTGCGAAACCACCGTCTCGCCGCGCGACTCGGCGTCGCGAATGGTCGCCACCGTCAGGCCAGGGACCTTGACCATCACGAGGTGCACGTCGCGCGGATTCGTGATGCCCGCGTCGGCCATCGCGCGGCGCGTGGCCTCGGCCACCTTGTGGATCTGGCCCATGCGACCAACCTCTTCGGGAGCCATCGGCTCTGAGCCCGCACGGCCTACGACGAGTCGCTTCCGGTCGGACGGTCGCGAGACCTCGACCATCTCGCGGGTCACCGCGCAGATGTGCGGCGTGATCACGCCGGGGCAGCCACCTGACAGCACGAAGATCACGCGCTGCGCCACCTCGCCCACCGGGATGTCGGCGAACTTCGCCGTCCACTCGCGCAGCGCCACGTCCGCCCACACGCGGCCCCAGTCGTCGTGCTGGCCGGTGCCCTCGGTCTTGCCGACGAGCGCAACCAGCGTGTCGGGTCTGATCTTTCCGCTGTCGGCGAGCTTCTGCAGACCGGACGTGTCCGCCGGCGTCGCCATCGGGCACACGAACATGTCGACCTTCTGCGCTTTCATCGGTCCATCCCCGGTGGTCGCTGGAATCCGAATTCCGGCATCGCCTCGAGCTGCTCCGCGAAATCCAGAAGCGCGTACTCCTCGCCGAACTGTCCGACCAGCTGGACCCCGACCGGCAATCCATCGTGGAGTCCGGCCGGCATCGACACCGCCGGCACTTTGGCGAAGCTCACCGGCAGGACGAACTGGATGTAGCGCCGCCACTCGTCACCGAGAAACGGCGGCACCTTCTCGATCGTCATCGGCAGCATGCCTAGCGTCGGTGTGAGGAGAAAGTCGTACTTCGCGTGCAGCTGCGCATTGACGGCGCGATTGGCCGCCTCGGTCGCGGAGTCGAACGCGTGGAAGTAATCCATGGCGGTCAGCGACTTGCCCTGCTCGGCCAGCTGACGGATGCCCGGTCCGAAGGTCGAAAGGTCGGCGGGGAACGATGCCATGCTGGCGCGCCGCACGACCGCGTAGCCCGCGGCGACCGGCTCGGGATCCCATGCGATCGGCTCGACGGTGTGGCCGGCCTGGCGAAGCGCTTCTGCCGCGCGCGAAGCGGCGGCCTGGCACGCGGGATCCGCGCCGAGGGAGCTGTCGAGGGCCATCCCGATTCGCAGCAACCGCTTCGCGGTCGAGGACCGCGGAGGTTCGGTCGCGCTCGCGACCGCGTACAGGTAGCGAACGTCCGCGACGGTGCGGCCCAGCGCGCCGCGCGAAGAAAGGCCTGCGGCGTCGACCATCTCGCAGGGAATGCGGTCGGGCGTGGGCCGCAATCCGACCACGCCGCAGCACGACGCCGGGATGCGCACCGAACCGCCCATGTCCTCGCCCAGCGCTACGGTCGCCATTCCTGCGGCGACGGCGGCGGCGCTTCCGCCACTGGAGCCACCGGGCGTGATGCCCTCGCGCCACGGGTTGTTGGTGGCGGGGAAGAGGGTGTTGGTCGTGCCGATGGCAGCCGCCAGCTCCGGCAGGTTCGTCTTGCCCAGCACGGCCATGCCGCGCCGGCGCGCGCGCGCCACCGGCACCGCATCGGCGTCGGCGATGCGATCCTTCCACGAGGGCGTCGCGTACGTCCATGGCATGCCCGCCACGGGCTGGCTGTCCTTGACGGCGAGCGTCACCCCACTGCTCGAGCGTGCCTCCCGGTCCACGTAGACGTAGGCGTGGATCTTCGGATCGAGGCGATCGATGGCCTCAAGGTGGGCCCGCACCACGGACTGCGGGTCGAGTTCACCCGAGCGGGAGCGCGATACGATCTCAGCAACTTCCAGCCAGGCAAGTTCCTTAACTCGCAATAGCGACTGAGTCTAGTCGTTAAATCGTTTGTACTTATTCACACCCAAGGAGCGATCGGAGTGCGGGGGCACGCCATTGTTCCGGCCCGCGCGACTGTCCTTCGGCTCGTCCTGGTGGCGTTCGTCTACTGGCTGGCGGCCAGGCTGAGCCTCTCGCTTGCCCTCGTGCACGGCCAGGTGACGCCGATCTGGCCGCCCACCGGAATCGCCCTGGCGTCGATCCTGGTCTTCGGCCGGCCCATGGCGATCGGTGTCTTCCTCGCGGCCCTGGCCGTGAACCTGCCCATCGGCCCGTCGCCCATCGGCGCGATCGTGATCGCCGCCGGCAACACGCTTGCGCCCATGGCGGCGGCCGAGCTGCTGGAGCGCATCGGCTTCCGGCGCGAGCTGGACCGGCTGCGCGACGCCGCGGCCATCATCGTGCTGGGCGCGCTGGTGGCCATGACGCTCAGCGCGACCATCGGCACGTCGGTGCTGCTGCTGTCGGGCACCATATCCGTGTCCAGTTTCTGGCCCGCATGGGCGGTGTGGTGGACCGGCGACGCGATGGGCGTGCTGCTCGTCGCGCCGTTCCTCCTCAGCCTGCTCCCCCGTCCGACCGCGCCGCTGCTCACGTTTACGACCGGCGCGCAGCTGACGATCCTGCTCGTCGGCATCGCGGTCGTGACCTACGCGCTTTTCGAGTCGCCGCTGCGGCTCGAGTACATGGTCTTCCCGCTGATCATGGTCGCGGCGTGGCGCTTTCGCCTGAGGGGCGCGACGCCGGCCGCGCTGATCGCGTCGGGCCTGGCTGTCGCGTCGGCGGTTCAGGGCACTGGACCGTTCGCCGGCGAAGGCCTGCTGCAGAAGATGATCACGCTGCAGGTCTTCAACGTCTTCGTCGCGCTTTCGTCGTTCGTTCTCTCCGCTTATGTCGAGGCACGGGAGCGGGAGGAGAGCACGCGACGCATGTACGAGCTCGCCAACGCCGCGAATCAGGCGAAGAGCGAGTTCCTCAACATGGCCGCGCACGAGCTGCGCACGCCCATCACCGTCCTCAACGGCTACCTGGCGATGCTGGGCGAGGGCTCTCTCGGACCGCCACCGCCGGCGTGGGAGACGCCGATCTCGGTGCTCAACGCCAAGACCATCGAGCTCGACAAGATCGTCGGCGACCTGCTCGAGGCATCGCGTCTGCAGCTGGACACGCCGCCCGCGGAAAGGGTGATGCTGGACCTGCGCCGAGTCGTGAAGGACGCGGTGCACCGCGTGAATGCGCGAGCTGAGCTGCTCTCGGCAGAGGTGCACACCGAGCTGCCCGCGGAGCCGGTGACCGTCGAAGGCAACGGCGACGAGCTCGGCCGCGTGCTCGACAACCTGCTCAACAACGCGCTGACCTATACGCGGCGCACGCCTGACGTGGCCGTGCGCATGTCCAGCAACGGCCACAAGGTCGTGCTGCGGGTCGAGGACAACGGCATCGGCATCCCCAAGAACCAGCGCGAGCGCGTCTTCGAGCGTTT
>DASSLR010000015.1:0-10742 GCA_035689345.1 Candidatus Dormiibacterota bacterium | reverse complement strand
GGCGCGCGCACGACCATGGGCACCGACCAGTCGCCGTCGGTCCGGTAGCGGTATTTCGCCGCCTCGTTGACGATCGAGTTGAATGCGTAGTGCGCGAAGTCGGTGAACTGGATCTCCGCCACCGGCCGCTTGCCCGCGACCGCAAGGCCGAGCGCGATGCCGGCGATCGACGATTCGGCCAGCGGCGTGTCGATGACGCGTGCCTCGCCGAATCGCTTGTGCAGGCCGTCGGTGACGAGGAACACGCCGCCCTTCGCGCCCACGTCCTCGCCCAGCACCATCACCCGGTCGTCGCGCTCCATCTCCGCCGTCAGGCACGAGCGCAGCGCGGCGACCATGTTCATCTCTTCCGTTTCGACGTCGGGGGCCGGCTCGATCGCCGTGGGCACGTCCGCGCCGTAGACGTTAGTCAACGCGTTCTCGGCTGGCGCGTCCGGTGACTCGATGCCCTCCTTGGTGGCCCTCGTCACCTCGTCCTTGACGTGCTCCTCGTACTCGGCGACCTCTTTGGCGCTGAGGATGCTTTCCTCGATCAGCCGCTTCTTGAAGCGCTCGAGGCAGTCGTTCTGGGTGAGCTGATCGATCTCATCCTGGGTCCGGTAGCGGCGTTGGTCGTCCTCGGACGAGTGGGCGCCGAGCCGGTCGACCAGGCACTCGATCAGGGTCGGCCCGCCGCCGCCGCGCGCGCGCGCCACCGCCTCCTTGGCGACGTGGTAGCAGGTGACGGGGTCACGGCCGTCGACCGTCACACCGGGAAAGCCGTACGCCACCGCCCGCTGCGCGACGTGCTCGATCGCGTATTCCTTGCGCATCGGGGTGGAGATGGCAAAGCCGTTGTTCTCGCAGACGAAGATTTCGGGCAGCTTGTAGACGGCGGCGAAGTTGAACGCCTCGTGCGCGTCGCCCTCGGATCCGGCGCCCTCGCCGTAGCAGGTCATGAGCACCTTGTCGGTGCCGTCCATCTTCAACGTGTACGCCACTCCCGCCCCGCGCACCATCTGCGCCGCCACCGGCGATCCGCCGGACGTGATGTTCAGGCGCGAATCGGAAAAGTGACCGGGAGTCTGCTTGCCGCCCGAGGCCGGGTCGGCCGGTTTGGCGAGCACTGAGAGCATGAGGTCGAGCGCGGTCATGCCCATGCGCATGCAGAGCACGACGTCGCGGTAGTAAGGAGCGAGCCAGTCGTATTTCGGCTTCAGCGGCCAGCTGACGCCGATCTGGGCGGCCTCATGGCCGGCGCACGAGATGATGAACGGCGCCCGTCCCTGCCGGTTGAGGACCTGGAAGCGATAGTCGATCTGCCGGCCGAGCAGGATGTAGTTGAACCACTGCTTGAGGGTCGGTTCGTCGAGGTCGGTGTCGCGCCAGTCGACGGGCTGCTGGAAGCGCCAGTCGGGCGTGAACTCGGAGCCTTTCGTTTTGACCGACTGAGCCACTGACTTAAATGTGGATGGCGTGCCCGTCCACCGCCAGGGCCGCCTCCATCACCGCCTCGCTCAAGGTCGGGTGGGGATGAATGTTCCGCCCGAGCTCCCAGGCGTCGCCCTGGAACAGCTGCGTGAGCGCGGGCTCGGCGATGAGCTCTGTGGCGCTCGGTCCGACGACGTGCGCGCCGATCAACGAACCGCTCTTCGCGTCCGCGACCATCTTCACGAAGCCGCCTGTCTCGCCGTGGATGATCGCGCGCCCGATGGCGCTGAACGGGAACTTGCCCACCTTCACCTCGCGACCCGCGTCGCGCGCCTGCTTCTCGGTGAGCCCGACCGACGCGATTTGCGGATGCGAGTAGGTGCAGCGCGTCACGAGGTTCTGCTCCATGGGCGCCACGCGCTCACCCGCGATGTCCTCGGCGGCGGTAATGCCCTCGTGCGAGGCCGCGTGCGCGAGCAGGTAGCCGCCGACAACGTCACCGATCGCGTGGATGCCCTCCGCGGACGTGCGCATCCACTCGTCGACCTTGATGAAGCCGTTGGGGTGTGTCGTCACGCCCACCTGCTCGAGGCCGATCTCCTTGGAGCGCGGCGCGCGGCCGACGGCCACCAGCAGCTGCCGCGCCCACACCTCGCCCTGCTCGGTATCGACGCTCACGCCGTCGCGCGCTTTCTTCGCGCCCTTGACCTTCACGCCGACGCGGCAGTCGATGCCGGCCTTCTTGAACTGGCTCAGCATCTCCCTGCTGACGTCCTCGTCCTCGAGCGGCACGAGCCGGTCGAGCGCCTCGAGCAGCGTGACCTTGACGCCAAGCTGGTTGTACAGCGTGGCGAACTCCACGCCCACCGCGCCGGCGCCGATGATGCAGATCGACTCGGGCACCTTGTCGGTGACGGTGAGGTGGTCCGACGAGACGATGTACTGGCCGTCGAACTCGATGCCGGGCAGCGACTTCACGGTCGAGCCGGTGGCGATGATGACGTTCTTGGCCTTGATCTGCTGGGCGCCGACCTCGATGGTCCCGCGGTCGCGCAGCCGTCCCTTACCGGTCACGACCTCGATCTTGTTTTTCTTCATGAGGAACTGGACGCCCTTGAAGAGCTGGTTCACGACGGCGTCGCGGCGCGCCGCGATGCGCGGGTAGTCGTAGGCCACGCTTTCCGCGGCGATGCCGAACTCCTGGCCGCGAGCAGCCACGCGGTGGTACAGCTCGGACGATTCGAGCAGCGCCTTGGTCGGGATGCAGCCGACGTGCAGGCAGGTGCCGCCGAGCTTGTCCGACTCCACGAGCGCGACCTTGAGGCCCAGCTGGGAGGCCCGGATCGCGGCCGGGTAACCGCCCATGCCGCCGCCGAGGATCGCCACGTCGAAGTCGATAGCTGCCATCGCTATTGAATGTTAGGAGCCGTCAACAGGGCGTCGTTCTGATTGGCAGCGCGCCGATCGTGCTATAGGCGTCCCCGGCGATGTCGCGAAAGAAGAGGCTCGGGTTGAAGAGCTCGCTCGGAGGCCTGCTGAAGAACAGCCAGCCTTCGTACGTGTGGCCCGGTAGGAACGCCTGAGGAAACGGTGTCGAGCGGGCGTAGACCGAGGTGGCGATCCTCGTTCCGCCGTCCAGAAGCTCGGCCGTCTGGGTCCATTCCACGGGCGACGTCCCTCCGTTGTAGAAGCGAACCTGGAAGAGGAGGTCACCGGAACGGTCACGTCCGCACTCGAGCAAAGTGACTTCGAGGTCGGCGAAGTTGCCCGCTTGCGCCAGGGGCGTCGGGTTGGAGACCGGCGGGATCCCGGCGGGCGGCGGCGGTTGGAATCCGTTGTACATGGTCAGCGCAAGGCCGGCCAGTGACAGGCCGGCGAACACACCGATCGTGCCCCAGCGCAGTCGCGGCAATGGGAGCTCGACCCAGAGCCCGGCCGCGACCAGGGCCATCGTCGCGGCCACCGCGACGTATGCCAGCCGCCCCGGGGCGTTGAAAGCGGCCAGGAGCGGCGCCGTGACGCTGGCCAGCGCGGCGCCGCCGCAGGCGGCAGCGAGCACGTCCAGGTTGCGCAGCGAGAAGTGGCCCGGGTGGCGCTGCCAGGCTCGCCTCAAGCCCACCAGGGCAAGCACGCTGATGAGGAACGAGACGAACGCGAGCGCGACTGCCCCAGGCAGCGAGAGGAACGGGTCGCCGGTCCAGAAAGTGACGAACGCGTGCAGCGTCGACACGCTCCAGAAACCTGGGTCGAGGGTGCGCTGTGGGAACGCGGCCATGGCGAGCTGCTCGCTTGTGGTGATGAGTTCGCCGTAGATGACCAGGTTGGATGCGACCCACGGGACCACGCACATCGCCGCAGCGCCGGCGGCGATGAAGAGCGGTCGCCCGCCGCCATCGCGCCGGGCCTGGAGCAGAGCGATGGCCAGCGCGGGTGCGATCCCCACCGCGGTGGTCTTGGTGAGCATGGCCGCGCCGAACAGCAAGCCCACCAGCGCCGCGCGTCTCCAGGTCCAGCGCCCGGTGATCGCCACCAGCACGCAGACCGCGCCGAGCACGCTGACCAGAACGTCGTTGGTCACGCTTGTGAGGTTCAGGGCCACGCCAGGCAGGGCGGCGGTCAGCGCGGCGGCGGCCCAGCCCGCGCCGCGATGCCCGGGCCACAGCGCGAGCAGGATCATCATCGCGAGCGGCGCGAGCAGGGCGGCAAGTAGCGCGTCGAAGACGCGCACCGCGTACAGAGATCCGACTGCACCGCCGATCGCGTGCCCGACGAACCAGGCGGGCAGCGCGAGCGTGTAGTACAGCGGCGGCTGGAACGCCTCGTACGAGAACTCCCAACCGTGCCGGCGAATCCACAGCACGTGCGCCGCGTCGCTCAGGCCGGCCGGCATGGGCTGAAGGCCTGGATCAGGCAGGGCGTACTGGTTGTCGACCACGAACCCGTAGACGCCCGATCTCTGCATGATCTCGAGCGTCTCCGGGCGGATCGTGGTGGTGGCGTCGCGCGGGTAGACGCCGGCGGCGTACTGGGCGATGACGTCGTAGTGGGCGGCTTCGTCGACGCGCGACCAGACCGGCTGGCCGATGGCGAGAGCGAGACATGGCACCAGCCCCATCGCGTACGCGAGGGCGAACTGCCTCCGCGTGATCACCGGCAGTTCGTGAAGAGCAGGTTCTGCCGGGCGCGGTCGTAATCGGAGCGATCGACGATCGGGCCCGAGGGCGCCGGGTCCCCGTAGAGGTCGACCGCCCGGTAGTAGAGCGCGGCGCTGTCGAGATATGGCATCACGAGGTCGTCGGGGCTGGCGTTGGGCTTCACGCAAGGATCCGCGCGCAGGCTGTTCAGCGCCTGCAGGTCAGCGCCCTCGCGCTGCATCTGCACGGTCTTGGCGGTGCCGAACTCGAACAGCAGGGCGGCGCTGTTGAAGCATGCGAGAAAGACCAGCGCGGCCAGCGCGGGGCGCCACGTGCCCCGCCAGGGCAGCACGATGGCGGCGTCGGCGAGGAGAAGGAGCCAGAAGATCGCGCCCTCGTAGACGTAGCGGCCGGACCCCGCCTGCTCGTGGCCGAACTGACCTCGAGTCAGCGCGGTGACCGCGTACAGGCTCACCATCGCCGCGGCCACGGACAGGGCGAAGGGGTCGGGGGCGCGGCGGCGCCAGCTCCAGCCCACCGCCGCCGCGGAAACGATCAACGCGACCGGTCCCCACCAGCCTCCTTCGCCGATGATGCCGGCGGCCGCGGCACCGAGGCCCCACGCGATGTAGACCGGCGCGGTGGTGATGTTCATGACCGATGGCGGCGGGTTGGTCTCGGCGCCGGTGCGGCCGAGCGTCACGTACCAGACCGCGAGCGCAACGCCGACAGGCGCGAGCCAGACCAGCTCGCGGCGTCGGGCCGGCTCCATCGCCATCTGCACGACCACGGCCACCGCGAAGAAGAGGCCGATGCCGGAGAAGAGAAGCGAGCCAAGCGTCAGGGCAACGACGGCGGCCGTGCCGCGCGGCCCCGACATCCGCTGCAGCGCGAGAAGCGCGCCCAGCCCGCAGGTGACCGAGCCCGCGAAGGTCATTTGAAACGCCCACAGCAGGTTCTCCCAGCCCGCACCGAGCACCAGGAGGAGCGCCGCCGCCGCGATGCCGATCAGGTCGCCGCTGCGGCGCCGCACGAGCTCGAACAGGAGGAACGCATTCAGCGCGTGCAGCGCGAGCAGCAGCGCCATGTAGGGCCAGTAGGCGCGCAGCCCCACCGTGTCGAGCAGCGCGGCGTAGATCAGTCGCGGCAGCACCGCTGGATGTTCGTTGTGCGGCTCGAGAATCGTCAGCCAGGTCCAGTTCGGCGCCGTGAGGATGAAGTTCCACTCGTCGAAATAGAAGTTGAAGCCGCGGGAGAGGAAAAGGATCGCGAGGCCGACGAGGGCGGCGGCGGCCGCGACGATCAGCCTGGCGCCACGGACCTTGATGGCGCCGGCGGGTACATCGTGAGGCCGAGCCACAGCAAGGTCGCCACCAGCAGGGGCAGGGGCGTCAGCGGCCAGGCGAGCTCGATCGTCACCGCCGTCACCGCCAGCCAGATGCGCTGCCATGCCGGCGGATTGTCGCGCCAGAAGAGCCATGCCGCACCCACCAGGATCGTGAAATCTTGCAGGTGCCAGTAAGTGGCGCTCACAGCGCCGGCCACCAGGCCCAGGGCGATGAGCCGCCCCGTGCTGGCCTTGCGGTTGAGATACCCACCGACGGCCGCCGCCAGCAGGACGGCCGCCTGCACCGCGTAGCTCAGAGTTCCAGGCCCGACGACGTAGGCCCACGTGAAGTAGCGGTTGTTGGGCAGCGTCTGGGCCTCGGCGAGCAGGCTCCGGTAGTCGGCGAGGCCCGTCGAGCCCAGCGTCAGCAGGGAAAGCGCCGCCAGCGCCCCGGTGGCCACCACCCAGGCGGCCACGATGCGCCAGCGCCCGCCGAGCAGGAGCACCAGCGGCACGGCCAGCACCAGCTGGGGCTTGAAGCTCGTGCCCACCGCCAGGACGAGGCCCGCCAGGTACGGGCTGGTGTCGGCCAGGCGCCAGGCGACCATCACGGTCAGCAGGACGACCAGCGCCGGCTGGCCGTACTGAAGGCCGTACAGGACCGGGTACCAGGCGACGGCGCCGACCAGCCAGATCGCCTTCTCGAGCCCGCGCCCCGGTGCGCCGAGCCACCAGGCGCCGGCCAGGGACAGAACCGACAGGACGAACCACAAGTAGAAGGCGCCCTCCGCGCCGAGTCCGCCCAGCGGGAGAGTGACCCACGCGAGTGGTGGCGGCGCGATGTAGCGCTGCCCGTCGTTGAAGAACACGCCGGGGCGAAGCTCGCTGAAGAGCTGGTGCTGCAGCGGCAGCGAGTAAATGTGGCTCCAGCCGTGCTCGGTGCCGATGCGTACCGCGATGAAGACCAGGGTGAAGTCACTGGCGAGCGGATCCCGAATGACCGGCTGCAGGACCCAGTATCCGGTCACAGCCGCGACGAGAACGAGAAACCAACCGAGCGCGGCCAGCGCGAGATTGCGCCGCAGGAGGTTCAGCCTCTTTCGGCGAGCGGTACCGGCTTCCTAGGTTGAGGTCCGACGTACTCCGACTGCGGCCGGATGAGGCGGTTGTGCGATGCCTGCTCGAGCACGTGCGCCGACCAGCCGGCCACGCGCGAAACGGCGAAGGTGGGCGGGAAGAAATCCTTCGGCAGGCCGATCGCCTGCAGGACGCCGGCCGAGTAGAATTCGACGTTGGTGGCCTGGGGCCGCTCCGGGTGCTCCTCGTGAAGGATGGCGAGCGCCGTCTCCTCCACCCTGGAAGCGAGGTCGTAGAACTTCGGGTTCAGGCGCTGGCACATGGCCTTCAGGATCCGGGCGCGCGGGTCGTACGTCCGGTAGACGCGGTGTCCGAAGCCCATGAAGCGTTCCTTGCGCTTGCGTGCCTCACGCATCCAGGGCTCGGCATTGGCCGCGCTGCCGATCTGCTCGAGCTGGTCCATGACCGCCGACGGGGCGCCGCCGTGCGCCGGACCTTTCAGCGCGCCGATCGCGCCGACCAGGCAGGACACGAGATCTGAGTCCGTGGAGGCGATGACGCGCGCGGTGAAGGTAGACGCGTTCATGCCGTGGTCCGCGAGCAACACGAGATAGGTGTTCAGCGCGCGCACCAGCTCCGGCGCCGCCTCCTTGCCGTTGAGCATGTACAGGTAGTTGGCGGCGTGGCCCAGGTCGGGCCGCGGCTTGACGAGCTCGGTCCCGCTCCGGCGGCGGTGAAACGCCGCGAGGATCGTCGGCAGCGCGGCCGTGGCGTGGATCGCGTGCTCGACGGTGGGCTTCTGGAGGTGAGGGAGGACGCCCTGCACGGAGAGCACGCTGCGCAGCACGTCCATCGGGTCTGAGTCGGTCGGCAGCGCGTCGAGCGCCGTCATGGCCGCCGGCGTCAGCGTTCGCACCGCCGCGAGCTGCGCGGCGAGGCCATCGAGCTGACCGCGCGAGGGCAGGCTGCCGTACCAGAGCAGGTGCGCGACCTCCTCGAACGAGATCTCCTCGGCGAGGTCGGCGATGACGTAGCCGCGATAGACAAGCTGGCCGTTCGCCCCGTCGACCAGCGAGATCTCCGTCTGCGCCGCGACGATGCCTTCGAGGCCGGGGACGTACTCCGAGGGCATCAGCGCGCCTCCACCGGTTGAGGTTTCTTGCCCGGCTCGGGGCCGACCCACTGCGAAGCCGGACGGATGATGCGCAGGTCGGCGAGCGATTCGAGCACGTGCGCGGTCCAGCCCGCGACGCGCGAGGTCGCGAAGATGCAGGTGAACAGCTCCTTCGGGATGCCCGCGCCGGTGAGCACGACGGAAGCCCAGAAGTCCACGTTGGTCGCGTTGGGTCGCTCCGGGTGCGCGTCGTGGAGCATCTTCAGCGCGACTTCCTCGGTGTGAGCCGCGAGCTGGTGCAGCTTGGGGTCGGCGGTCTTCGCCATCTCGCGAAGGATCTTGGCGCGCGGGTCGTACGTGCGGTACACGCGATGACCGAAACCAGGGAACCGCGCGTGCTTGGCATGAGCGTCCGCCAGCCACTTCTCCACGTTGTCGACGGATCCGATGTTGTCGAGCATCGTGCGCGCCGCGAACGTCGCGCCGCCATGGGCAGGCCCCTTCAAGGCGGCGATCGCGCCCGCGACGCAGGACGTGAGGTCGCTGCCGGTCGAGGCAATCACGCGCGCCGCGAACGTCGAGGCGTTGAGGCCGTGGTCGGCGAGCAGCACGAGGTACTGGTCGAGCCAGTGGACGCGCTCGCTGGCCGGCTCCTGGCCGTCCATCATCCATAACAGGTTGGCGGCGTGGCCGAGCTCCGGACGCGGCTCGACCAGGTCGCGCTTGTGCCGGCGCCGGTGAGCGGCGGCGACGATGGTCGGCATGACAGCCGTCAGCGCGACCGCCTCTCCGACGGTGGGCTTCTGCAGTGACCTGGTGGCACCTTGCGCGGAGATCGCCGTGCGCAGAACGTCCATCGGGTCGGTGTCGAAGTCGAGCGACGTGATCACGTTTCGGGTCGAGTCTTTGAGCTTGCGCGCGGCGGCCATCTCCTGGCGTAGCGCGTCGAGCTGCGACTTGTTGGGCAGCTCGCCGTTCCACAAGAGGTAGGCGGCCTCCTCGAAGGTGACCGCGGGCGCCAGGTCTTCGATCAGGTAACCGCCGCGATAGATGAGGCGACCGTTCGCACCGTCGACCTCGCTGATCGCGGTCTGCGCGGCGACAACCCCCTCCAGGCCAGGCTGGTATTCAGCCACGTCTACAAATCTTAAGAAGAATGGGAATGCGCCCCGGTCCCGGGGTCCATGTGCACGTCCAGGTGCACAGCGGGCACGCGCTTCGCGACTTCCTTTTCCACCGCTTGCGCGGTGTCGTGGGCCTGAGCCAGCGTGGCCGTCGGTGGGCAGTCGATGTGCAGCACGGCGACCAGCTCGCGTCCGACCCAGCGGGCCCTCACGTCGTGCACGCCCAGCACGCCGTCGACATTCGCCGCCGCGCCGGTGATCTGTTCGATGAGCGCTGGATCGACCGCGTCCATCATGCGCAGCACGAGGCGCCCGACCGTGCCGGCGAGGATGTAGATGATGGCCAGGGCGATGAAGACGCCGGCCAGCGAATCGGCGATCGCGAAGCCCATCCACGCCAGTCCCAGGCCGGCGAACGCGCCGGCGGAAACGAGTCCGTCGAGCCGCGAGTGCAGGCCGTCGGCCTCGAGGGCCAGGGAGCGGATGCGCCGGCCGACCCGCACCTTGTACTCGGAGACGCCGAAGTTGGCGATCGCCGCGATGGCGGTGGCCGCGAGGCCCGCGTAAGGGTTGGTGTAGCCCTCGCTCGAGAGCAGGCGGCCGATCGATTCGAACGCCGCCGCCGCGGCGGTGATGAGGATGACGACGACGATCACGAGGGTCGCGACGTCTTCGACCCGGCCGAACCCTGAGGTGAAGCGGTGCGTCGCCGGGCGGCGCGCGATGGCGAAGGCGCCGAGCAGGACCATCGTGGTCACCGCGTCGCCAGCGTTGTGCAGCGCGTCGGCGAGGACGCCCGCGGAATGCACCCTCGACGAGGCGAAGAACTCGGCCGCCGAGGCCACGGCCAGGACCACGGCGCTGACGATGACGGCACGCCGGGCGGCCGCATCGGCGTAGGACCCCTCGTCGCGGTGGTGATCGCTCACGCGCCCACCATTCTCGCTAGACCTAGACTTCGACCGTGGTCGCGGCCCGTCCTCGGTCGGAGGGGATGCTCGCCCGCATCTTCGTCGCCGTGGCTGTGGCGATCATCGCGGCCACCGTGGCGCTCTACCTGACCCTCATCCGGAGCCAGGGCGGCCCGCCGCCGGACGACGTGCTCACGGTCCCGTTCGTGGCCGGCTACCTGTCACTCATGGCCGTGTTTCTGATCGTGTCGCTGGTGGTGCCTCAGGGGGCCAGGCCTGCCCTGCGGTCCGGAGCCGGGTGCGGGTTGTTGGTGCTCGGTGTGCTGTCCGCGTTCTCCATCGGCGTCCCGGTGCTCATGGCAGGCGCCTTCTCGCTAGCGACGGCCGGGATCGCCATCGCGGCAAGGCCCGGTGCGCGATCCGTGGTCAGCTCGATCGCGGCAGGGGTGGTGGCGGTCGTGGTGCTGCTGGGCGGCTTCCAGTACACGTGGTCGCACATCGTCTGTCCGCCCACCGGAGAGTCGGGTGGCACGACTGCGTCAGTCCTGGGCCAGGGCACCACTTACGAGTGCCACAACGGAGTGCTGACGATCCCGACGATTCCCTAGCTCAGACCATCCCCAGTTCCCAGCGCGCTTCCTCCGA
>DASSLR010000014.1:0-3240 GCA_035689345.1 Candidatus Dormiibacterota bacterium | reverse complement strand
CCGACGTGGTAGTTGCACATCGTGGCGGTGATGTTCGAGTACACGTTGATCAGCTGACCGCCCGTCGCGATCAGCGCCACGATGACGATCAGGGCGACCAGGGCAAGGATGAGGGCGTACTCAACCATCCCCTGGCCCGTCTGGGTCCAGTGGAATAAACGAATCATGAATACGCAGAGGTTAACGATCCGGCCCGGCTTTTTGGTCGGCTTCATCCAATTAGCACCCCACGTGGTTGTTGCACATCGTGGTCACGATGTCCGAGTAGAGGTTGATCACCTGGGCGCCGGTGGCGATGAGCGCCACGATCACGATCAGGGCCACCAGGGCCAGGATCAGGGCGTATTCGACCATGCCTTGACCCGACTGTCGTCGTGTGACCCTTCCCCTCATGTGGCTGCAAGGTTAACCGCCGACCAGGGCTAGCCGATCGCAGCCCCGATCGCCTGCTCGACGACCACGCGGACCATCTTCTTGCGCCAGAAGTGGGTCAGGTCCGCGTTGTCGAGGGGCCGGGCGGGCTTCGCCGCCAGCTCGGCCGCGGACCGGATCACCTCCTCGTCCAGGCGCTTGCCGGCGAGGAACTCCCCGGCGGCCGTGGCTTCGAGTGGGTGGGAGGCCACCGCGCTCAACACGATGCGGCAGCTGTCGACCACGTCGCCGTCGAGCTCGAGGGCGACCGCGGCGCCGGCGATGGGGAAGTCGATCGACCCGCGCCGTCGGAGCTTCACGTAGGCGCTGCGCGTGCGCGCCGACGCCGGCAGGCGGATCTGCGTCACGACTTCGTGCGGCTGCTTGGCGAGGTAGTCGATCCCGTCGTCGCGGTACAGCGCCGCCACCGGCGCCTCGCGCTCGGCGTCGTCTCCTGCAAGCACGACTGTGGCGCCGAGCGCGATGGCCATCGGCGCCGTGTCCGAAGAGGACACCGCCCAGCAACGCGGGCTCGACGGTGCGACCAGGCAGATGTCTCCGTCCTTCTTCATGCAGAAGCCGACGGCCTTCCGCCATTCATACGTCATGTCGTAGTAGTTGCAGCGCGTGTCGACGCACAGGTTGCCGCCGGCGGTCCCGGCGTTGCGTAGGGGCGGCGAAGAAACGAGACCCGCCGCCTGCGCGTAGCCACTCGGAAGGTCCGCGTGGTGCGCGACCTCGGCCAGGGTGGCGCCGGCGCCGACCGCGTCCTTCTCGATGCGCCGGTCCAGGAAGTCCAGGCCGATGAGCGCCTCGACCTCGAACTGGCGTCGCTTCAGCTTCGGATAGAGATCGGTTCCTCCCGCGACGAACATCGCCTTCGGTCCCAGCTCGCGCGCCATGTGCGCGGCCTCGCGCGCCGTCTTCGGGCGCAGGTATCTAAATCGCGGAAGGCGCAGCACTTTCCAGGTCCTTCGGTGGCGGCTCGACCTTGATGCACGCGGGGTAGGGAATGTCCGGGAAGCGCGCCGGGCCGACGCGTGCCGGCTCGCCCTTCTCTTTGCGGCGCAGCGCCTCGACGATCTTCTCGGGTGTGACCGGCGTCTCGTCGATCCACACGCCAAGCGCGTCGTGCACGGCCGCGTTGACCGCGGGAATCACCGGCAGCAGCGGGCCTTGCCCGGCCTCCTTCGCACCGTACGGTCCCTCCGGATCGTCGGTCTCGACGATGAACGTCTCCATCTCGGGCACGTCGAGAAACGTCGGTGACTTGTACTCGAGCATCGACGGCCACTTGTGGAGGCCTTTGCGAAACTCCTGCTCTTCCATCAGCGCTTCGCCGAGGCCCATGTACACGCTGCCCTCGACCTGCCCTTCCACGAGCAGCGGGTTGATGGCGCGGCCCACGTCGTGGGCGATCCACACCTTGTTGATGTGGACAAGGCCTGTGCGCGCATCGGCGTCGAGGTCGACCACGCACGCCGAGTAGCTGTAGGCGGGGCTCGGCCCAACCCCCGACCCCTTGTAAGGGCCGGCGATCTTCGGCGGCGTGTAGCTGCCCGCGGTGACAAGCGTCCCGAACTTCGCCTCGGCGAGCACGCTCGCCCGCTCGAAGGTCACGTCCTCGAACTTCTTTCCGCTCGCCTCCACCGCCTCGACCAGCAGCGCGCGCATCTTCTGCGCGGCCTCGAGCGCCGCGTTGCCCGCCATGAAGGTCACGCGCGACGAGTACGAGCCCAGGTCGATGGGCGTCGAGTCGGAGTCGGCGGTGACCAGGCGGACGTCGCGCGCCTCGAGGCCGAGCTCCTCGGCCACGATCGCGGCCAGCACCGAATCCGAGCCCTGGCCGATGTCCATCGCGCCGCAGTAGGCGGTGACTCCGCCGCGGTCGACCTTGATCTGGACCTCGGAGTGCGGCATGTCGTTCCAGTAGATGGCCGTGCCGGCGCCCGAGAGGTAGCTCGAGATGGCGAACCCCATGCCGTGACCGGCCTCGCGCTTGCGCCCGCGGTAGCCCGAAGCCTCCAGCACATTGTCGGCACATTCCTCGAGACCGCACGAGGTGACGCGCAGCCAGTTGACGGTGCGGGTCATCGGTTTGACGAAATTCCTGCGCTTCAGATCGGCCGGGTCGATGCCAAGGTCGTGCGCGATCTTCTCCAGGTGCAGCTCGAGGGCGAAGCGCGGCTGCGGCGTGCCGTGCCCGCGCTTGGGGCCGCACGGCGGCTTGTTGGTGAACACCCGGCAGCCCTCGAACCGATACGCCGGAATGTCGTACGTGATCGGCTGCAGCACGCCCGTGTAGAAGGTGGACGCGACTCCGTACGAGCCGTAGGCGCCGCCGTCGAGAGCGCTGCGGAAGTGCATCGCGGTGATGCGGCCGTCGCGATCGACGCCCGTGCGCACCCACATGAGCACCGGGTGCCGCCCGCGGTGCGCGTAGAAGACCTCCTCGCGCGTGAGCGTGCATTTCACAGGCCGGCCCGTGATCATCGCGAGCTTGCTGACGACGATCTCGTGCGCGAAGGGATCGGTCTTGCCGCCGAACCCGCCGCCGTGCGCGGCGCCGACCACGCGGATCCGGTGCATCGGAAGCTCGAGCACCTTGGCCAGCGCGCGGTGCACGTAGTGCACGACCTGGGTCGACGACCACAGCGTGACCTTGCCGTCCACATAGGTGGCGATGGCGCTGTGCTGCTCCATCGGCAGGTGCGTGTTGCCCTGGAAGAAGAAGACGTCCTCTCTTATGTGGTGGGCTTTCGCAAAACCGCCGTCGACGTCGCCGAACTCCAGAGCCACGAGCTTGTGGATGTTGTTCGGCCCGCCGTA
>DASSLR010000013.1:0-105862 GCA_035689345.1 Candidatus Dormiibacterota bacterium | reverse complement strand
ACCTCACGCTCACCGAGACGCCCGAGGGCGGGACGCTCATCCGGTTCAATTGAGACTTTCACATCCCGCCCGGGTGGCGGGGCTGGTTCATCCGGACCTTTCTCAGCCGGGAGCTGAGGGTTGGCCCGGAGCAATCGCTCCGCGACCTCATCAGCGCGGCTGAGGCGTCTGACCGATCCCCGGATAGCTGATCACCAGTCCGTCCGGGTCGAAGACGAGCTCTGCGACGAAGTCCCGGGAGGCGGACTCGTAGCGCACGATCGAGTTGGCGCCCTCCCGGCGAACGAACGTGTAGCGCTGGCGGCTGGCGTGGACGGAAAGGTCTGGAACGGAGACCCAGGCCATGACGAAATCGATGGGGCCGCCGCCCGCCAGCAGCCCGTGCCGCAGCACCGGCATCGTGTTGGTGAGGGGAGACCAGGCCAGGTCGCAGTCCAGCGCCGTCTTGTTCAGGCCGGTCAGGTCGCCGCCAGGCTCCGGGAGGTCGACCGCGCCCCTGGCGCGAGTTCGAGCCGTCCACTTCCCCGACCACAGGCGCCGGAGGTCGAGCCGGCGGCTCCAGTCCTGGCCCGTGGCCTCGACCAGGATTCCCGAAGTGATGAAGCTGGCAAGAGTCTCGAGCTTGTATTCGAGGCGGTAAGGCAGCGGCTCGAGGCCGAACGCCGTGCCCGTCGCCGTCAGGCGGCCGCGGCCGACGATCACGTGGGCGAACTCCGCGCCCCGGCCGCCTTCCTTAACCCACACGATGGATCGATTGGCCATCTGGACGCACAATAGGCTCCGTGCCCACGCCAGCGTCCGATGACGCCTTCGCGGAGGTAAAAGCCCGGGTCGACCTCGTCAAGGTCGTCTCCGAGCACGTTCGCCTGACCAAGCGCAACCGCGAGCTGTGGGGACTCTGCCCGTTCCACCAGGAGGACAGCCCGAGCTTCAAGGTGAACCCGCAGATGCAGTCGTGGTACTGCTTCGGGTGCCAGCGCCACGGCGACGTCTTCACCTTCGTCGAGCTCATCGAGAAGACCGACAAGCGCGGCGCGCTGCAGATGCTTGCCGAGCGCGCGGGGGTGGAGCTGCGCAAGCTCAGCCCGGAACAATCGGAACGCGCCGACGCGCGCAAGCGGCTGCTGGCGATGCTGAAGCTGGCGGCCCAGTACTACGAGTACGTCCTGTGGTCGAGCCCGGCCGGCGAGCCCGGTCGCAAGCTGCTGGTGCAGCGACAGGTGGGCGAGGAGACCGCCCGCAGGTTCCAGCTCGGGTACGCGCCCGCGGGTCGCGGCTTCGCGGAGTACCTGCGCGCCAAGAAGAGATCGCTCGCGGACGCGCAGTCCGCCGGGCTCATGCGCCGCGACGGCAGCGACTTCTTCGCGGAGCGGCTGGTGATTCCGATTCGTGACGAGCGCGGCCAGCCGCTCGCCTTCACGGCGCGCACCGTGCGCCAGGACGAGCAGCGCAAGTACATCAACTCGCCGGAGACGCCTGCGTACGTGAAAGGGCGAGTCATCTTCGCGCTCGACCTGGCGAAGGACGAGATCGCGCGGCGCGGGCACGCGGTGCTGATGGAGGGCCAGTTCGACGTCATCACGGCCCACCAGTTCGGCGTGAGCAACGCGGTGGCGAGCTCGGGCACCGCGCTGACCGACGACCAGGTGCGGCTGCTGAAGCGCTTCACCGATGAGCTGCTCCTCGTGTTCGACGCCGACCGCGCGGGGCAGCAGGCGATGCGCAAGGCCGCGGTGCTCGCCGCGCAGCATGCGATGCGCACACGGGCCGCGACGCTGCCCGACGGCCTGGATCCTGACGAGTTCCTGCGCTCGTCCGGCGCCCAGGCCGGCGAACGCTGGCAGCGCATCGTCGACTCCGCGCAGTCGAGCTTCGAGGCCGGAGTGGCGCAGGACATCGTGGGCTTCAACCCGAGCAACGCCAACCAGATGGAAGTCGTGGCCGGGCGGCTTCGCGAGTGGATCGGCCAGTTCCCTGAGGGCCTGCGCGACGGCTACGCCGAGGTCGCCGAGCGCCGTACCGGCATCTCCCGGCACCTGCTTTTGCGGGCGCCCGAGCCGAGACGCGAACCGCGGCCGGAGCCCAACGGTTTGGAGCGACGGATCGCTGGGAAGAAAACGACAGTTGGCAGATATCTGCTGCTGCTGCTCGCAGTCAACCCGGCAGCCTTTGAGCGGATTCGAACAAAGCTGACACCCGACGAGTTGGACGATGAGGATCGCGCGATCTACGTCCGTATGCTCGAAACCTATGACCGGGCCGGGGCGTCCGGGCTCGAGAACGAGCTGGGCGACTATCCATTGGAGGTTCAGGACCTGATCCGCAGGGCTTGGGCGGCGCCGCCGCCGAACGTGGACGGCCAGGTGGCCGAAGAGCTGGTCGCCCGTTTGCGGCTTGACCGCATGAAGGGCCGTCACTCTGGAATAATCCGTGAGCTTTCCGAAGCGGAACGTGGGAGGGAGTCGGAAAGGGTGGCGAGGCTCGAGGCAGAGGCCAGGGAGCTCGCGCGCGCCATCAACGACATGGAAGGAGCAGCTAAGACATCGCACGTGTAGCCAAGGTCGCGACCAAGACAGGTAACAGGGCGCCGAGCAAGGCGCAGGAGAAGCCCGAGCACAAGCTCGAAGACGAGCTGATGGCCGTCGCCGAGCAGCTGATCGTCAAGGGCAAGGAGCAGGGCTACCTCACGCCGGACGACATCCTCCAGGCGTTCCCCGAGATCGACGCCGAGCCCGACCAGATCTTCCGCATCTTCGCCGCGTTCAAGGAGATCGGGATCGAGGTCACCGACGGCGAGAAGGATTTCGAGGAAGTCGAGCAGATCGACGACGAGATGCTGCTCGACATCGAGATGATGGACTCGGTCTCGCTCGACGACCCGGTGCGCATGTACCTGAAGGAGATCGGCCGGGTATCGCTGCTCACCGCCAACGACGAGGTCGAGCTCGCCCAGGCGATCGAGGCCAAGCCGCTGCACGACGCGCTGAAGGCACTGTCGGTCGCCGAGGAAGCGGAGGGCAGGCAGCGCGCGCTGGACGAGATGCTGCCCGACATCATCGAGCGCCTCGCCACGATCAAGCGCAAGGGCCAGCAGGCGCACATCGCCCAGGAGCTGCTCGGGCTCCACGACCTGTCCAAGCTGCAGTCGCTTCTCGATGCCGCCGCCGCCGAGCGCCGCCGTCGCGCCACGAACGGGGCCGCCCGCCCGCGCGTGCGCGCGGAGGCTGTTGAGCAGTACCGCATCGCGCGGTACCGGCTGACCGAGCGCTACGAGCGCGCGTATGAGGCCAAGCAGCGCCTGACCGAGGCCAACCTCCGGCTGGTCGTGTCCATCGCCAAGAAGTACATCGGCCGCGGCATGTCGTTCCTGGACCTCATCCAGGAAGGCAACATGGGCTTGATCCGCGCGGTCGAGAAGTTCGACTACCACAAGGGATACAAGTTCTCGACTTACGCGACGTGGTGGATTCGGCAGGCCATCACGCGCGCCATCGCCGACCAGGCGCGGACCATCCGCATCCCCGTGCACATGGTCGAAACGATCAACAAGCTCGTGCGCGTCTCGCGGCGCCTGCTCCAGGAACTGGGTCGCGAGCCGGCGGACGAGGAGATCGGCGAGGAGATGGGGATCACGCCCGAGAAGGTGCGCGAGATCGTCAAGGTGTCGCAGGACCCGGTCTCTCTCGAGACGCCGATCGGCGAGGAGGAGGACTCGCACCTCGGCGACTTCGTCGAGGACCGCGAGGCCGTCTCCCCGTCAGACGCGGCCTCCCTGACGATGCTGCACTCGGAGGTAGAGGACGTGCTCGACACGCTGACGCCCCGCGAGCGCCGCGTGCTGCAGCTGCGGTTTGGCCTGATCGACGGCCACCAGCGCACGCTCGAAGAGGTCGGCAAGCGTTTCGGCGTCACGCGCGAGCGCATCCGCCAGATCGAGGCGAAGGCGCTGCGCAAGCTGCGCCACCCATCCCGCTCGAAGAAGCTGAGGGACTACCTGGAGTAGCAGGTCCCCTCTCCCGCTTGCGGGAGAGGGTTAGGGTGAGGGCTTAGAGTTCTTGGCGTGCCGGTCGTCACGATCGCGCGCCACTTCGGGGCCGGGGGCGACAGCGTGGGCAAGATGCTCGCCGACCGCCTGCACGCCGACCTGCTCGGCCCGGAGCTGATCGACGAGGTCGCGCACAGGCTCGAGCTACCCAAAGAAGAGGTCGAGGCGGCGGACGAGCACCCGGGTTCTTTCCTCCAGCGCCTCCTGATCGCGCTGGCGGCGGCCAGCCCCGAGCACGCCGTGACGGCCGAGTCGCCCACGTGGACGCCGCCGTACACCGACCCGCAGAGCGACCCGCGGCGCGCGGTGCTGGAGTACACGCAGCAGGTCATCAAGGAGGCCGCTCGTTCCGGCAATGTCGTCATCGTCGGCCGTGGCGGCGCCTACGTGCTGCACGACCTGCCCGGCGCGCTGCACGTGTTCCTGCGGGCGAGCGAAGCCGACCGCGTCAAGGTGATCGTGGAACGCCTGCACGTCGGCGAAGACGAGGCGCGGCGCCGGATCAAGCACACCGACGAGAACCGGCGCGCCTACATCCGTCAGGTCTACGGACACACATGGGATCTGCCGGGCCATTACGACCTCGTGCTCGACACCGGCCGGCTCGGCTACGACGCCACGGTGGAGGCGATCCTCGCCGCCCTGAAAGGGCGGACCCGCTAACTTAGACGCTCAGGTAACTGACAGTGACGAGATCGCTCGGTTCGCGCACATCCGGCGTCGACGGCTCCAGCGAGGGCGGGCGCATCAACACGAACAACCTGCCCGGCGCCCTCGTCATCTACGGCGTGGCGCTGGTCCAGTACCTCCAGGCGAAGGGCGTCAAGAGCAAGCTGGCCGTCGCGCCCGTCGTGATCGACGGCGCGTGGTGCCTGGAGCTGACCTATCAAGGCGACCAGCCCGCCGGAATCCCGGAGCGCTGGCACGGCCACCGCGTGGTGATGAAGGCCGCCGAACCGCCACCGCCTCCGCCGGCGCCCGCGCATGCCTGACTTCGGCCCCGACAGCAAGATCCGCGACGTCATCGCCGGCCTCGGCGACCGGGGACGCGAAGCCCTCAAGCGCCACGGCTACGACACCGGCGAAGGGTTCGTGGACGTGCTCTCCCAGTACCAGACGCTGGAGCACGCGTTTCGCACCGAGCGCCTGCGCGACCTGCCCGGGCTGCTGGCCGCACTGAACACCGCACAATAGCTCCTACCCCTTTACATACATTTGAGGGGTTACAAATTGGGTGCGCGGGCGTACACTGCAGCGAAAATCGCTTCTGGTTCGTTATACGAGTCGAGGAATACGTCATTGCAACCGTCGAAGTCAGAACCAGAGAAGAAGACCAAGTGCGCGTGCGGCCGCCGGCTCAGAGACGCGTCCGTCTACATCTACCGCTCGCACGGTGATCGCTACCTGTTTCACAGGTGCGAGTGCGGCGTGGAGTGGACCGTCCATCAGAGCGACGTCGACCCTCTCCAGCCCGTGAGCTCGGACGAGGTGATCGAGGTCCACAAGCGCCTGGCGAAGTTCGAAGGTTCGATCGCCGAGCTACTGGAACAACCACAACACCCCGCATAACCGCCCGACCCGTGATGAGGCCCGCCGCCGCCGCCCTCATGCTGGCGGCCGTCGTGCTGACGGCGTGCAAGAGCCCATCGACCGGCCAGTCGTCCCCTGGCACGGCCGCCAGTTGCGGCAGTGGCGTCCGGATCACGGCCGGCACGACAGAGCACACCATCACGTCGAGCGGTAAAAAGCGCACCTACCTGCTCACGTTGCCGGCGACTGACAGCGCACCGGCGCCGCTCGTCTTCGACTTTCCTGGCCTTGGCGAGAGGGCAAAGGAAGAGGTTGCTTATTCCCACCTGGCCGAGAGGGCGGCCCAGCGGGGCTGGATCGGCGTCACGCCGCAGGCGTCCGGCGCCGTCCCCACCTGGACGATCGCCACGCTGCCCGGACCGGACGACGTGCATTTCATCGATGACCTGCTGCAGAGCCTGCAGTCGAGCTACTGCATCGATCCGCACCGGGTGTACGTCGCGGGAATATCCAACGGCGCCTCTTTCGCCGGTGAGCTGGGTTGCATGCGCGCCGCCGACTTTGCGGCGGTCGCGATGGTGGCCGGCATCAACGCCTACGCGACCTGCGCGAATCAGCCGCCGCTGCCTGTGACCGGCTTCAACGGCACGGCTGATGGCATCGTCCCGTACAACGGTGGCCGTGTTTTCGGCGGCTCAGATCAGCAGGGCGGAGGTATCGTGCCCAAGGCGACGGACGCGCTCGCCGGATGGGCTGAGCGCAACCAGTGTTCTGGCGTCGCGACCACGACGAACGTCGCAGCCGACGTACAGCGATCCAGCTATTCAGGCTGCGCCAAGGCGACCGAACTCTATTCGCTGATCGGTGGCGGGCACACCTGGCCCGGCGCCCAGCCCGTGGCCCAGAAGGTGCTGGGCCCAACCAACACAAGCGTCAGCGCGACGCAGCTGATCCTGGATTTCTTCGCTCAGCAGAGCCGTTGAGGCCAAGATCCGGGCGCCGGGAGAGCTTCCGCCCTCCCGGCTGAGTCGTCGATCACACGGCCGGCTTCCCGGCCAGGTATGCCCCTCGCGACACGACCGCGCAGGCAAAGGTGATGCCGGTGTCCAGCTCGACAAGCGCGCCCGACGCCCAGGCGGCCTGGAGACCCGAGAGCGTGGTGATGTGCGACACGGCCGCCTGGGTGGTGAACAGCTCCACATACACGTGCCAGGGCACGTTGAAGTCACCCGTGTGCGGCATGCCGACCAGGTGGTCGTGGCCTGGAACGGCCGCCGGCTGGGTTCCGTAGACGCTAGGCATGACCGACGTCGCGACAGTCGCGATGACGCCGCCGTGGTCGGGGCAGTTGCCGGGAGCGCCCATGCAGTTGAACGTTCCGGGCGTGCCCGGCGGGTAGACGATCAGATACAGCGGTGCGACCGCGTGGGAGTTGACGTTGTTGATCGGCTGCGTCGGGTTGAGCGGCGCCAGCCTGTTCGGCGTCAGCAGGTAGACGATCGTTCCGGTGGCGTCGTCGTACGCGGGCTCGATCGCCGCGTTGCCGAGCATCCGCTCGCCACTGGGCAGAGTGTCAGCGGCCGCGCTCGTCGGGACGAGGAGTACGAGCACCGCGCCGGCGGCCGCGAACAATGCCCGTCTCACTTGTAGAAGTACGGGTCGAGGACCCGCACCGGGGTGATCCTGTCCGCCGGCAGCTGGTTGAGCTTCGCCGCCTTGCGGATCGCCTCAGGGCTTGGCGCGTCGTAGATGCAGAAGGTCTTCTTGTGATCCTCCGTCACGTATGAATGCACCCACGTGACCCCGAGCTCGGCATTGGTGCCGACGACCGACAGGCACGCCTGCGACCCCTGATCCGTCATCGGGATCTCGAGCCCCTCCGGAAACGTACGCTCGACCATGAACCTCGCCATCGACAGACCTCCATGCGATTGATGCGCATGAAGCTATTGGCGGGCCGAATCCCGCACATCGGGGAGAAGGCTCAGGCGGTGCTCAGTTCCTGTGCTCATTTTTCGCGAGCCAGGTGGCGACCTGCACCCGCGAATCGAATCCGAGCTTGTCGAGGATGTGGTGCACGTGGTTGTCGACAGTGCGTTCGGACAGATAGAGCCGCGTCGCGATCTCGCGGTTGCTCATGCCACCGGCCAGCAGACCAGCGACCTCCCGCTCGCGCCTGCTGAGCGCAACCGCGGGCGATCCGTCCGGCTGCGCCGGGGCCACCGTGACTGACTCTGGGCCGGCGGCGAAAATGCTCCACTGTCCAGGCACGCCCGCAAAGTCACGCACGCCGCGATCGGCGAACTCGAGTCCCGAGCCGACGACCAGGTCCTTGACCGTGCCCGACACGAGGACCTCACCGGGCCTGGCCGCGTTCATCACCCCGGACGCGACGCTGAGCGCCACACCGCGGGGTTTGCCGCCGCCGACCTGGCATTCGCCCGCGTGCACGCCGGCCCGTATACGCAAGCCCAGCTGAAGCAGTTGATCGCGGATGTCGATAGCGCATCGGATAGCGCGTGCGGTGCCGTCGAAGACGGCTGTCACGCCGTTCTCGGTGGCGACGATCTCGCGGCCGGAATAGCGCGCGAGCTCCTTACGCACGACCTGGTGGTGGCGTTCGACGAGCTGGTTCCATCCCTTGTCGCCCATCCACACGGCGTGCGCACCTGCCTGAGTCACGTTCGTGCACATGACCGTGGCGAGCATCGTCGCCGGCGCAGCCACCGTGCGGGCGCCCGTCAGGAACTCCTCTATCTCCCCGAGGGCAACATCCGCGTCACCGAAGTAAAGCCAGTGGTCGGCTGAATCCAGCTCCAGGTATTTGGCGCCGGGGATGTGCTTGGCGAAATAACGGCCTGCTTCGATCGGCGCCACGCTGTCACGGGTCGCATGGATGATCAGCGTCGGCACGCGGATTGCCGGGAGAACATCACGAATGTCGATCAGCTCGTTCATGCGTGCCAGGTCGGTCGCATCTCCGGGGCTCGCGCTCATCTGCATGAACGTCATCCACCAGGCAGCGACTTCGGGATTGTCGACCTGACTTGGTGCGTACCGATCCATGCGGGCGAATCTGCCGTACCTGTCGGGCAGGGTCTTGATGGATTGCTCGAACTCGTCGGGATCGTCGCCCCAGGGGTAACCGGGGCGGCGCAAAGCCGAGGGATAGCTGCCGTTGATGATGATCGCCGCGCAGCGCTCGGGATAGGTGGCGGCGAAGAGGCAAGACATGACGCCGCCCTCGGAGATGCCCATCACCGCGGCACGCTTCGAGCCGGCCGCGTCCATCACCGCGCGCACGTCGTCCATCCGCTGTTCGAGAGTGGGCAGCGGGTGGACGCGGTCGGACATCCCACAACCGCGCTTGTCGAACAGGATCAGGCGCGAGAACGAGGCGAGGCGTTTGAGGAACGCGGCCAGCGCGGGCAGCTCCCAGACGTAAGCCAGATGGGAGACCCAACCAAGCACGAGCACCAGGTCGATTGGACCGTCGCCTACTACCTGGTAGGCGATGTTGACGTCGCCGCTGCGCGCGTACTTGGCCCCCGTGAACATTTCGCTCGTGTCAGTCTAGGTCGAGCCCGCCCGATAATCTCCTCCGATGATCTATCGCCGGAGCGGGCGCAGCGGGCTCCTTCTGCCGGCGCTTTCCGTCGGCCTGTGGCAGCGGTTCGGCGGCGACCAGCCGACCGACGAGAACCGCGCCATCATCCGCCGCGCCTTCGAGCTGGGCGTCACGCACTTCGACCTGGCCAACAACTACGGCCCGCCGTACGGCTCGGCCGAGACCAACTTCGGAAGCATGCTGCGCACCGAGCTCGCGGGCCATCGCGACGAGCTCGTCATCTCCTCCAAGGCCGGATGGGACATGTGGCCGGGCCCTTACGGCGACTGGGGTTCGCGCAAGTATCTGCTCGCGAGCCTCGACCAGAGCCTGGCACGCATGGGCCTCGACTACGTCGACATCTTCTATCACCACCGGCCCGACCCCGAGACGCCGCTCGAAGAAACGATGGGCGCGCTCGCAAGCGCGGTCCATCAGGGCAAGGCGCTGTATGTGGGCATCTCGCAGTACCAGCCCGACCGCACGCGTGAGGCGGCGCGAATACTGCGCGCGATGGGGGTGCCGCTCTTGATCCATCAGCCGGTCTACTCGATGCTCAACCGCTGGATCGAGCCGCAGCTCCTGGATGTCCTCGAAGAAGAGGGCGCCGGCTGCATCGCGTTCTCGCCCCTGGCCCAGGGGCAGCTGACTGACCGATACGCGGGCGGCGTGCCGGCCGGGTCGCGCGCGACGCAGGGCTACTCACTCAACGAGGAGACCGTCAAACAGAACCTCGAAAAGGTTTCGGCGCTGCGCAACATCGCGCGCGAGCGTGGCCAGTCCCTGGCGCAGATGGCTCTGGCGTGGGTGCTGCGCGACAGGCGAATGACCTCGGCGATCATCGGCGTGAGCTCGGTGAAGCAGCTCGACGAGAACCTCGGGGCCCTGGACAGGCTCGAGTTCGGCGCGTCCGAGCTCGCGGAGATCGACCGCCTCACCTCCTAGAGTTCTGGTCATGCCCATCAAGGTCGTGGCGTTCGACGGGGACGACACGCTGTGGCACAACGAGACCCACTTCAACTTCACGCAGGCGGCACTCCGCGATTTGCTGCGCGGCCACGCCCCGCAGGCGGACGTAGACGCGCGCCTGTTCGAGACGGAGATGTCCAACCTGAGCCTTTACGGATACGGCATCAAGAGCTTCACGCTCTCGATGATCGAGACGGCCCTCGACGTCACCGACGGCAGGATCCCCGCGGCCGACCTGAAGGTCATCCTCGACTGGGGCAAGCGCATGCTGCGCGAGCCGACCGAGTTGCTCGACGGCGTGCGCGAGACGCTGCTCGACGTCAGCCGCAAGCACGAGGTGCTGCTGATCACCAAAGGCGATCTGTTCGACCAGGAGAGCAAGCTCGCGCGGTCAGGCCTGGCCGAGCATTTCGCGGGCGTCGAGATCCTCAGCGACAAGAACGTCGACGCCTACCGCAGGGTGCTGAGCCGCCGCGGCATCGCCGCCGGCGAGTTCGTCATGGTCGGCAACTCGCTTCGTTCCGATGTCGTCCCCGTGGTCGAGCTAGGTGCCCGCGCCGTCCACGTCCCCTATCACCTGACCTGGCATCACGAGCACGTCGAAGAGCATTCGCTCCCGAAAGACGGCTGGTTCCGGCTCGAGAAGATCACCGACCTGGGCCCGCTGCTCGGCACCCTGGACGGGCGCCCTCGCCGGGCCGTCCGGCACAAGCTACAATCTCGGCCGGACCGGAAAACGTAGGTATTCCGGCCCGCTCTCATTGGCATTCAGCTCTTTGAAGGGGGCACGGAATATGGGTCGTTCGCAGCTTCGGTTTCTGGCCCTGGTGGGCGCCGTCCTCATGGTGGTGGCTGCATGTGGCAGCACATCGTCCTCGGGGGGCGGATCGACCAAGCAGGTAAAGATCGGTCTGGTCACCGACATCGGCGGCCTGAACGACAAGAGCTTCAACCACCTCGCCTATGTGGGCTTGCAGAAGGCCATCGCGGACTTCAACGTGAAAGGCGACGTCACCGAGTCCAAGACCGGTGACGACTACGTGCCCAACCTGACGAACTACGCCTCCAAGAGCTACGACCTCGTCATCGGCGTCGGCTTCCTCATGCAGCAGGCCGTCGGCACGGTGTCGGGCCAGTTCCCGAACGTCCACTTCGCGATCATCGACGGCGCCGGCACCGACGCCAGCGGCAAGGACCTGCAGCATTCGAACGTCCAGTCGCTGTACTTCAAAGAGCAGGACGCGGGCGCCATGGTCGGCGTCATCGCGGGCATGCTCGAGAAGGACAAGAAGGCGCCGCAGAACACCGGCGTGATCAGCGCGGTCGGCGGGGTGAGCATCCCGCCGGTCAATCACTACATCGCCGGCTACAAGTGGGCCGCCACGATGGAAGACCCCGGCATCAAGGTGCTGGTGGGTTACTCCAACGACTTCACCGACCCTGCGAAGTGCAAGTCGGTGGCGCAGAGCCAGATCGGCCAGAAGTCAGAGGTCCTCTTCCAGGTTGCCGGTGGCTGCGGGCTCGGTGTCCTGCAGGCGGCCGGCGCGGCCAAGGTCTACAGCATCGGCGTGGACGCCGACCAGAAGGACGCTGACGCCTCGGTCATCGCGAGCGCCCTGAAGAAGGTCGACCAGGCGACATACACCGCGATCAAGAACGTCGTCAACGGCCAGTTCTCGGGTGGAGCGCTGACCTTCTCCATCGCCAACGATGGAGCCGGCTACTCGCTCGACAACATCAGCTTGCCGGCAGACATCCAGGCTGAGCTGGACAGGGTCCAGGCGGCCATCAAGGCCGGCCAGCTGACTCCTCCGGCAGACATCCCGTAGCCAAGGTATAGGGGACGGGCGGCGTGGCTGCTCGTCCCCGACCTCGTCTGGCGGCGACCGCCGCTCGGTTCACGCGCGGTCTCGCCACGCCCGTCGTCTCGGTGATCCTCGCCTTTTTCATCGGCGCCGTCATCCTGGTGGTGACCGGCAACGATCCGGCGGCGGCCTACTCGGGCTTGATGTGCGGCGGCTTTGGGCTGGTGTGCACGCAGGGCGAGAACCCGGTCCTGCAGGTCGCCAACACGATCGTCTTCACCATCCCACTCCTCACCACCGGTGTCGCCGTCGCGCTGCCCTTCCGCGCCGGCCTGTTCAACATCGGCGCCGAGGGCCAGATGCTCGCGGGCGCCATGGCCTGCACGGCGCTTGGCATCCAGCTGCACGACTGGCCGGCGGTGATCCTCCTACCAACAGTCCTGGTCGGCGGAATGCTGGCGGGAGCGTTCTGGGCGGGAATCGCCGGCGTGCTCAAGGCCACGGTCGGCGCCCACGAGGTGGTGACGACCATCATGCTCAACTACGTCGCCCAGTGGCTGCTGCGCTATCTCATCATCGGCGGCCCACTGCAACTGGCGGAGGGAACGTCGAAGTCGAAGCCGATCGGCGCGGGCGCGCAGCTCGCGACGTTTCTGCCCAACAGCAACACGCTGCAGGTCTTCGGTCTGCCGGCGAGCGTGTACCGGGTGCACGTCGGGCTCGTCATCGCACTGATCGCGGTGGCCGTGTTCGCCGTGCTGCTGTGGCGCACGTCGCTCGGCTACGAGATCCGCGCGGCGGGCCAGAGCCAGAAGGCCGCGCGCTACGCGGGCGTGAGCGTGCGCCGCACGATCATCGTCACGATGCTCATCGCCGGCGCCTTCTCCGGGCTGGCGGGCGCGATCCAGATCGCCGGCGTCGACCACAACCTCACCGACAAATACTTCAGCGACACCACCGGCTTCGACGCGATCGCCGTGGCGCTGCTTGGGCTCGGCAGCGCTGTCGGTATCGTGCTCGCGGCCATTCTCTTCGGGGCCCTGCACGCCGGGGGGTCCGTGATGCAGGCCGACGCCGGCATCTCGAGCTCGTTGGTGCTGGTCCTCCAGGCGTTGATCCTGTTCAGCATCGCGGCCAACTTCCTGAACCAGATCCGCCTGCGCATCCCCGGCCTCGGGCAGGCACCCTCCGCGCCGGCGCCCGCCGCGGTCGGCGCCGCGCTCATGACGGAGGCCGCGGCTGCGCCCCCGCAAGAAGGGACGACCACGACATGAGCGCGATCACCGACATCCTCCAGCTCCTTGTGACCGCCAACCTCTGGCAGGTTGCGCTGATCTCAGCGGTGCTGCTGCTCCTGCCGGCCCTGGGGGGCGTCATCTCCGAGCGCAGCGGCGTGGTCAACATCGCCATGGAAGGGATGATGCTCACCGGCGCTTTCTTCGCCGTCTGGGCGGACCTCATCTGGCACAACCCGTGGCTTGCGACCCTGGTGGCGATCGTCGCCGGCGGCTTGATGGCGCTGATCCACGCTGTCGTGTCGATCCGTTTCCGTGCCGACCAGATCGTGAGCGGCATCGCGATCAACATCTTCGCGGCGGGCCTGACTGTCTACCTCGTGCGGACGATTTACGGCCTGCAGGACGTGGGACACGTCGTGCCGGCTGAGGCGCTGCCCACCTGGAACGTCCCGGTGCTGTCCTCCATCCCGTTCCTCGGCAAGGTCCTGTTCGAGCAGAACGTCGTCGTCTACCTCGCGCTGATCCTGCTGGTGGTGGTCGAGGTCGTGCTCTTCCGCACGCGCCTGGGCCTGCGCATCCGGGCCGTCGGCGAGCATCCCCAGGCGGCCGACACCGCCGGTCTGAACGTCTACGTGATCCGCTACGGCGCCGTGATCACCAGCGGATTGCTGTCAGGCCTGGCGGGCGCGTTCCTCGCGATCGGGGTATCGAACACGTTCGTGCCGAACATGACCGACGGCCGCGGCTACATCGCGCTCGCGGCGATGATCTTCGGCAAGTGGACTCCGCGTGGCGCGTTCGTCGCGTGCCTCATATTCGGGGTCGGCGAGGCCATCTACGCCAACAACTCGACCATTCACGTCTCCCAGTACCTGCTGAGCATGCTGCCGTACCTGATCACGCTCGTCGTGCTCGCGGGCGTCGTGGGACGCAGCACGCCGCCCGCGGCCGACGGCATCCCCTACGCGGCGGGCTCGGAATGAGCACGACCACCGCCACCGACCTCGCGGTGAGCATGCGGGGCATCACCAAGCAGTTCCCCGGCGTGCTGGCGAACGATCACGTCGACCTCGAGGTCCGCGCGGGCGAGATCCACGCGCTGGTCGGCGAGAACGGCGCCGGCAAGTCGACCTTGATGAACATCCTGTACGGCCTCATCCATCCCGACTCGGGCGAGATCCTCATCAACGGCACGGCCGTGAAGATCGGCGGCCCCAGGGACGCCATCGCCAGCGGCATCGGCATGGTGCACCAGCATTTCATGCTCATACCGGTCTTCACCGTCGGCGAGAACATCATGCTCGGTCGCGAGCCGGTCGTCGCGGGCGGGGTGTACGACACCGCCAAGGCTCGGCGCGAGATCCAGGACATGACGCGCAAGTACGGCCTTGCCCTCGATCCCGACGCGCGCACGGGCGATCTGCCGGTCGGTCTTCAGCAACGGGTCGAGATCGTGAAAGTGCTGTATCGCGGCGCCGGCATCCTCATCCTCGATGAGCCCACGGGGGTGCTCACACCGCAGGAGACCAAGGAGCTGTTCGTCGTGCTGCGCGACCTGGTCAAAGCGGGCAAGACGATCATCTTCATCAGCCACAAGCTGCGCGAGGTGCTCGAGATCTCAGACCGCATCACCGTGATGCGACGCGGCAAGGTCGTCGGCCACCTGATCACCAAGGACACGAGCCAGGAAGAGATCGCCACGGCCATGGTCGGTCGCGCGGTGCTGCTGCGCGTGGACAAGAAGCCTGCAAAGCCCGGCGCGGTCGCGTTCAAAGTCGAGAACCTTTCCGCGCTGTCCGATCGCGGCGTACCCGCGCTGAAGGGCATTTCGTTCGAGCTGCGTCAGGGCGAGATCCTCGGCATCGCCGGCGTGGAGGGCAACGGCCAGAGTGAGCTGGTCGAGGTGCTCGCGGGCACGCGCAAGCCGTCCGGCGGCAAGATCCTGCTGGGCGACAAGGACGTCACCACCTTCGACGCGCGCGCCGAACGCGAGGCCGGGATCGCGCACATCCCGGAGGACCGCCGCGGCGCGGGCCTGGTGCTGAACTACTCGATCGCCGAGAACTTGATCCTCGGCCGCCAGCGAGCGGACTCCTTTTCGTGGCATCACGTCCTGCTGCTGCTCGACGCCATCCGGAAATGGGCGCAGCGGCTGGTCAAGGAGTTCGACATCCGCACGCCGAGCATCGACGTGCCCGCACGCGCGCTGTCAGGTGGCAACCAGCAGAAGATCATCGTCGCGCGCGAGATGGCGAGCCAGCCGCGCGTGCTGCTCGCGTCGCAACCCACGCGCGGAGTCGACATCGGCGCCATCGAGTTCATCCACCGCCGCATCGTCGCCGAGCGGGACGGCGGGGCCGCGGTGCTCCTCGTCTCGGCCGAGCTGGACGAGGTGCGTTCGCTGTCGGACCGGATCGCGGTCATCTACGAGGGCCGCATCGTCAGCATCGAGCCGGCCGATGCTTCCGAAGACCGGCTGGGCCTGCTCATGCTCGGCGGCACCGCGCAGGCGTGAATGCGCTCGAGGTAATCGGCCGGAAGCGCGACGGCGGCGAGCACTCATCCGAAGAGATCGACTGGCTGCTCGGCGCCTACCTGCTCGGCGACGTGCCCGACTATCAGATGGCCGCCTGGTTGATGGCCGTGTGCATCCGCGGCATGACGCGCATCGAGACCCTGGCGCTGACGCAGGCCATGGTGCGCAGCGGCGAGGTGCTCGACCTCAGCGCGATCGAAGGCATCAAGGTCGACAAGCACTCGACCGGCGGAGTGGGGGACAAGGTGACGCTCATCGCGGCTCCGCTCGCCGCGGCGTGCGGCGTGAAGGTGCCGAAGCTCAGCGGCCGCGCCCTCGCGCACACGGGCGGCACGCTCGACAAGCTGGAGTCGGTGCCGGGACTGTCGGTCGAGCTGGAGCCCAGGCGATTCATAGAGCAGGTGCGCGACGTCGGCATCGCCGTGGCGGCGCAGTCGCCGAAGATGGTGCCCGCCGACAAGGCGCTTTACGCGCTGCGCGATGTGACCGGAACCGTACCCTCGATCCCGCTCATCGCGTCGAGCGTGATGTCGAAGAAGATCGCCGCGGGTGCGGACGCGATCGTCCTCGACGTGAAGTTCGGCCGTGGGGCGTTCATGCCCGACGTGCCCTCCGCGGAAGCCCTATCGAAAGAGATGGTGCAGCTCGGCGAGGGCGCCGGCCGGCACACCGTCGCGCTGGTGACCGCGATGGACAATCCGCTCGGTCGCTCGATCGGCAACGCGCTCGAAGTGCAGGAAGCGCTCGACGCGCTGGCGGGGAAGGGCGATGAGGAGCTGATCGAGGTGTCGCTCACGGTGGCGCGCGAGATGTGCAAGCTCGCCGGGGTCGACAAGGATCCCGCCGACGCCATCAAGTCGGGGGCCGGAAGGGAGACGTTCGTGCGCATGCTCCAAGCGCAGGGCGGGAACCTCGACGCGGGCCTGCCTGTGGCCCCCGTGCAGACGGCGATCGCCGCCCCTGGCGACGGCTACGTGGAGTCGATCGACGCGCTCGCGGTCGGCCTCGCGTCGCTCGACCTGGGCGCCGGCCGGCACAAGAAAGACGACAGGGTCGACCCGGCGGCGGGGCTCGTGATCCAGGCGCCCGTCGGCGCGCGCGTCGCGGCGGGCGATCCCCTCGTGATCGCGCACGCGGCCACAGCGGACCTGATCGAGAAGGTGAAGCCTCGCCTGCTCCAGGCCTGGAAGCTCGTGCCGAACGAGGTGCGCCGCCCGCCTCACGTGCTCGCCCGGGTCGACAAACACGGTGTCTCTTAGTGGTGCGCCTGGGGAGTCGCTCGCCGATGCATCGGCCCATTTCCGCCGGGCGCCCTGCGGGCGCTGACGCCGGCGTTAGGGGCCCCCGGCGCTTGTCGTCGCGCATCTGACGCGATGCGCTCCTCCTCGCGCCACCCCTGCCTTGGCGCCGGCGGCCTGGGCCGCGCCTCGTCGAGCTTGTCCCCAAGCCGCACCACTAGACTGTCGGACCGATGGCTGTGACGGGCGAGAAGAAATACCACGTCGGTGTGGCCAAGGGCGAGGTCGGGGACTACGTGCTCGTGCCGGGAGATCCCGGCCGCGTGCCGAACATCGCCAGGTACCTCGACGGCGCCAAAGAGGTGGCGTTCAGCCGCGAGTACCGCACCTTCACCGGCAGCCTCGACGGCGTGCCGGTGTCAGCCATCTCCTCGGGCATGGGCGGACCGTCGGTGGCCATCGGCGTCGAGGAGCTCGCCGAGCTGGGCGTGCACACGTTCCTGCGCGTCGGGACGTGCGGCGCGGCGCAGCCCGAGATCAAGATGGGCGACCTCGTCATCGCCATCGGCTCGGTGCGCAGCGAAGGCACACCTAACGGCTACGTGCCGCCCGAGTATCCGGCGATCGCCTCGCTCGACGTGGTGAACGCTCTGGTCGAAGCGGCGGGCGCCGCGCGTGTGCCCTATCACGTCGGTGTGATCCGCTCGGTCGACGCGCTGTACTCGGACCTCGTGCCCGATCGCATGCCCCGGCCGCACCACCTGCGCGAGGAGCTCGACATGTGGTCGCGGGCAGGGATTCTCAGCAACGACATGGAGTCGTCGACGCTGTTCATCGTCGCCCGGCTGCGCAAGCTCCGCGCCGGCACCATCAACCTGTGTGTCGACGAGCTCGGCGCGGGCGAGATCCATCACCTCGACCCGTCTTACATGGACCGCATGCTGAAGGTGGCCGTGGACGCGCTGCGCCGCCTGATTCGCAAAGATCGAGATGCCGCTAACAGTTAGCCGGCATCCGCTGGTCGCCGACAGCCTCGCCGGGCTGCGCGACCGCCACACCGACCCCGAAGAGTTCCGCGTCCTCGCGCGCAACGTGATCACGCTCTTGCTCTACGAGGCCACGGCCGACCTGCCGGTGCGCCGCGGCATGGTGGAGACGCCGCTGCGCGAGGCGGACGCGTCGGTGGTCGACATCGAGGTGGTCGCGATTCCGGTTCTGCGCGCGGGATTGGGCCTCCTGCCGCCGGTGCTGGAGCTGCTGCCGCGCGTGTCGGTCGGCTACATCGGCCTGGAGCGCGACGAGGACACGGCGGTCGCGCGCATCTACTACAACAAGCTGCCCAAGCTCGAGGGCAAGGTGCCGCTGCTGCTCGATCCGATGCTGGCGACCGGCGGATCGGCGGCGCAAGCGCTCGACCTGATCAAAGAGGCGGGCGGCGTGGAGCCGCGGTTCATCTGCGTGGTGGCCGCACCGGAAGGCGTGAAGGTCGTCGAGGAGCGCCACCCCGAGGTGCACATCTACGCCGCGGCGCTCGACGAGGGCCTGAACAGCAAGGCGTACATCGTCCCGGGCCTGGGCGACTTCGGCGACCGGCTGTTCGGAACGGGCGGCTAGCGGCTCCGAAACACGCGATTGCGCACAATCGCGTGCTATTCGCCGGAAATTCAACGCTTTTGTGCACAAACGCGTGGAATCGGGAGCCGGGCTAGCCGAACTTCGCCGAGTAGGCCGTTTCGTTGCAGGCGCGCAGCTCGGCCTCGGTCATGCCCATCGCCTCGGCCAGCTCGAACTCGTGGCTGAGCGTCGTGTTCGCGACGGTGCGCGAGTCGGTGCTGATCGTGCACCGCACGCCTGCGCGGACCAGGCGCGGCAGCGGGTGGCCGGCCAGCGTGGGCACCGCTTTGCACTTCCAGTTGGCGGTCGGGCACATGTCGAGCACGACACCCTCGGCGCGGATGCGCTCGACGATGCGAGGCTCGCGCGCGCCGATCACACCGTGGGCGACCCGCTCCACGCCCAGGGCGAGGGCGTCCTCGACGTTGCCAGGGTCGCCCGCCTCGCCCGCGTGGCAGGTCAGGTGCAGCCCGGCCGCCCGCGCGGCCTCGAAGGCCGGACGCTGCGGACCCGCCGGGTAGCGAATCTCGTCACCGGCGAGGTCGAAACCGACGACGCCGCGTCCCGCGTAGCGTCCGGCTTCGCGCGCGAGCGCGACGTTGTCCTCGACCGGGTGCTGGCGCATCGCGCACACGATGGCGACCGCCCGCAAGGGGCCGGCGGCCAGGCCTGCCAGCACCGCCTCGATCACCCGCGCCACCGTCAACCCTCGCTGCAGATGGAGACGCGGCGCCCACCGCACCTCGAGGTAGTCGATGTTCTCGGCCGCCGAGTCGAGACAAACCTCGTACGCGATGCGTTCGAGCGCCGCCTCCGTCTGCATGACCGCGATCGCATCGTCGAAGTACGAGATGTACTCGGCCTGGGACGGGCAGTCCTCGGGGGCGACCATGCGCGGCGGCCGGCCGAAATCGCCCAGCTGGGCGGCGGTGGAGACGCGCACGGCACCGTCCAGGTGGCAGTGCAGCTCCGCCTTGCGCCACGTCGTGAAGTCCAAGGCCCCTCACCCTACCCTCTCGCCTGGGGAGAGAGAAAATAGACACCGGTGGATGACTCCAGCTCGTTGATCCTCGCGCGCCAACTCACCAAGAGATTTGGCGAGCTGACCGCGGTCGACGGCATCGACTTCGAGGTCGCCAAGGGCGAAGCGTTCGGCTTCCTTGGGCCGAACGGCGCCGGCAAGACCTCGACCATGCGCATGATCGGCGGGGTTTCGCCGGTCACCTCGGGCCTGCTCACGATCTTCGGCCTCGACCCGGCGAAGCACGGCCCGACCATCCGCGCCCGCCTCGGCGTGGTGCCGCAGGCCGACACGCTCGACATGGAGCTCACGGTGCGCGAGAACCTGATGATCTACTCGCGCTACTTCGATCTGTCCTGGCGCGAAGGCGCGCGCCGCGCCGATGAGCTGCTCGAGTTCGTGCAGTTGAACGAGCGCGCTAAGGACAAGGTCGACGAGCTCAGCGGCGGCATGAAGCGCCGGCTCACCATCGCCCGCGCGCTGATCAACTCGCCGGAGCTGCTGCTGCTGGACGAGCCGACGACCGGGCTCGACCCGCAGGCGCGCCACCTGGTGTGGGACAGGCTCTATCGCCTCAAGCAGCGCGGCGTCACGCTCGTGCTGACCACTCACTACATGGACGAGGCCGAGCAGCTGTGCGACCGCCTCGTGGTGATGGACAAGGCGCGGATCGCAGCCGAGGGATCTCCGCGGGAGCTGATCGACAGGTACTCGACGCGCGAGGTGCTCGAGCTGCGGTTCCCGATCGATGACCAGCCCGCGATCGATGGGCAGTTGAACGACCTGGCGGAGCGGGTCGAGGTGCTTCCGGACCGAGTCCTGCTCTACACGGGCGACGGTGACGAGGCGATCGCCGCCGTGCACAGGCGTGGCCTGCGGCCGGAGACCGCGCTCGTGCGCCGCAGCACGCTCGAGGACGTCTTCCTGCGCCTCACCGGAAGGAGCCTCATCGACTGATGTCGCTGATGGCCGGCACGCTGCACGTCGTCGAGTACAACGCCCTCGTCTTCCGTCGCATCTGGCGCGGCTCGATCGCGGTCTCCTTCTTTACGCCGCTTTTCTTCCTCGCCGCGATGGGCCTCGGCCTCGGCGGCCTCGTGAACCGCAGCAGCGGCGGCGTCAACGGCGTGCCGTACCTCGATTTCCTGGCGCCTGGGCTCATCGCCGCCGCGTGCATGCAGACCGCGGCCGTCGAGGCCATGTATCCGATCCTCGCCAAGATCATGTGGGACAAGACGTACGAGGCGGCGCTTGCCACCCCGGTGACCATTCCCGACCTGATCCGAGGTGAGGTCACGTGGATAACGATCCGCATGTTCATCGTCGCGACGATGTTCTGGATCGTCATGTACCTCTTCGGCGTCGGCCACTCGCTGGAGGCGCTGCTCGCGATCCCGGCGAGCATCGTCACAGGTCTCGCCTTCGCGACTCCCATCATCGCGTTCAGCGCGAGGCGCCGGAACGACAGCGGCTTCGCGGCCATCAACAGGTTCGTGATCATCCCGCTCTATCTGCTCGGCGGCACTTTCTTTCCGATCGCCAAGCTGCCGCTGGCGCTGCAGGTGGTGGCGTGGGCGACGCCGCTGGCGCACGGCGTGGCGCTGACCCGTGGCGTCGTGCTCGGGAACATCAGCGCACCCGAGGCGGTGCTGCACGTGCTGGTTCCGCTCGTCTACTTCGCCGGCGGGCTGCTCCTGGCTCGGGCGGCATTTTTGCAGAGGCTCGCCAAGTGAGCGTTCTCACGCGCCGCGCGTCACCTCTGCGAGTGCCGACGCGCTCGATGCACATGGTCGAGCGCAACGTCATGGCGTACCGCCACAACTGGATAGTCATCGTCTCCGGGTTCTTCGAGCCGCTCCTGTACCTGCTCGGCATCGGGTTCGGCCTTGGCTCACTGGTGCCGGCCGTGTCGCTGGGCGGTGGCCACACCGTCAGCTACGCCATGTTCGTGGCCCCGGCGCTGATGGCCACGTCGGCGATGAACGGCGCAGTGTACGAATCCACCTCGAACTTCTTCTACAAGCTTCGCTACGCCAAGACGTTCGAGGCGGTGATCCAGACGCCGGTCGGCGTCGAGGACGCGGCGATGGGCGAGGTCATCTGGGCGGTGATCCGCGGCTGCCTGTACTCGATCGGTTTCGTGGTCATCATGCAGGCGCTCGGGTTGATCGCCTCGCCATGGGGTGGGGTGCTTGCGGTCCTGGCCGCGTTCCTGATCGGCTTCGCGTTCGCCGCTCTCGGCACGGCCGTCACCACCTTCATGCGTCAGTGGCAGGACCACGAGATCGTGCAGCTGGCCCTGCAGCCGATGTTCCTGTTCTCGGCCACGTTCTTTCCGATCACCGTGTACCCGCCGCTGCTCCAGGCATTCGTCGCGGTGACGCCGCTGTACCGAGGCATCCATCTCATCCGCGGCCTCACCACGGGCCAGCTCGACGCCGGCCTGCTCGTCGACGTGCTCTACCTCGTGCTGCTGGGTCTCGCCGGCTTCGCGGTGGCGTCGCTGCGCCTGCGCCGGCGGCTGCTCAAGTGAGGACGTAGATCCCGGGCAGCTCTCGGTACAGACCGGCGTAATCGAGCCCGTAGCCGATCACGAAGCGGTCGGGGATGACGAAGCCGGTGAAGTCGATCTTGGTCTCGACCTCGCGCCGCGCCGGCCGGTCGAGCAACGCCGCCAGGCGCAGCGACGCCGGTTTCATCCGGCGCAGGCGCTTCGCGATGGCGGTGACGGTCCGGCCCGAGTCGATGATGTCCTCGATCAGGAGCACGTGCCGGCCGACCAGCGGGCCTTCCACCATGTGCGCGAGCCGCAGCTTGCCGGGCGAGGTGCCCGAGCCGTAGCTGGCGGCGCTCACGAACTCGAGCTCGGCCGGGATGCTGAGGCTGCGCAGAAGGTCGGCCGCGAAAACGGTCGCGCCTTTGAGGATGACGACCAGCACCAGCGGCGTGTCGATGTCGGCGTAGACCCTGGAGATCTCCGCTCCCATCTCCTCGACACGCTTGGCGATGCGCTCCGCGGAGATGAGCGCCCGGCCGGTTCCCCGCTTGGTGGCCGGCGGCTCGGCGGTGGGTGCTTCCGGCATCCAGAAAATTATCCCGTCATAGTTGACGCTGACGCATGGACGACAAGCCGCGCGAGGTAGTTCGCTATCGGTACCGCCGGTTCGGCTGCGGCGGCGGGTTCTTCCTCGTCCTGACCGTCGGCATCGTGATGGCGCTGCTCAACGTCGCGATCAGCATCGGCATTTCGATTCGCGTCCCCTTCACCGAGGCCAACTTCACTGTCGCCGCCTCGATCGGCGAGAAGAACAAGGCGGTGGCCGCTCTGCCCCCCTATGACGAGGGCCGGCTGGGCGGCAACCAGAACTTGTTCAACAACTCGACGACCATGACCATCGGCCCGGCCGAAGGCGCGGCCGAGGTCATCCTGGGCCGCCAGGACGGCGCGCCGGTGTTCGACCTGCACCTCGACATCCGCTAGCCGCGGGATTCAGCGCGTTTGTATACAAAGGCGCGATAAAACCCTTTCGAAACGTGCGTTTGTATGCAAACGAGTGGAATCAGACGCCGATGGGGTGCCAGACCGTCTTCATCTCCATGAACGCCGTGATCAGCTGAGGGCTCATCTCGTCGGCGCGGTGCTTGATCACGCGCTTCACGTTCTCGGCGGCCGACTTCTCGATCGATGCGACCTCTTCCGGCGTGCACCCCGCGACGTCGATCGCGTTCACGTCCATGTGCGCGGCGAGCCAGGGCAGCAGCTCCTTGCGGAAGCCCGCGAGCACGTTCACCACGCCGCCGGGCAGGTCGCTGGTGGCCAGCACCTCGGCGAGCGTGAGGCCCGGCAGCGGGTGCGTTTCGGGCACCAGCACCACGACCGCGTTGCCGCCGCACAGCGCCGGTGCGATGCGCCTCACCAGTCCGGCCAGCGCGGGCTCCTCCGGCGCGATGATGCCGACGACCCCGGTCGGCTCCGGGATCGTGAAGTTGAAGTACGGCCCCGCGACCGGGTTCGTGTTGCCCGCGACCTGCGCGATCTTGTCGGTCCAGCCCGCGTACCAGACCAGCGCCTCCACCGCCTGCTCGACCTCGCGCGCGGCGACCCGTCCGCCGCCCAGGACTTCGACGAACTGGGCGCGCCGGCCGTCGAGCATCTCGGCGGCGCGGTAGAGGATCTGGCCGCGGTTCATCGCCGTGCGCGAAGACCATCCGCCCAGTGCCGAGCGCGCGGCGCGCACCGCATCGCGCAGGTCCTTGCGCGAGCCTCGTGGCACGTTGACCGCTCCATCGGGCCGGTACGCGCGCCCCGACTCCGAGCGCACGAACTCGCCCCCGACGAACAGCTTGTAGGTCTTGCGGACGTCCATCGCGGCCATCAGTTCAGCTCCAGGTACGGCAGCAACCCGTGCAGCCCGCCCTCGCGGCCGTACCCGGACTCCTTGTAGCCGCCGAACGGCGAGGTCGGGTCGAAGCGGTTGAAGGTGTTCGCCCACACCACGCCGGCGCGCATGCGCTCGGCCATCCAGAGGATGCGCGAGCCCTTGTCGGTCCACACGCCCGCCGACAATCCATACGGCGTGTTGTTCGCCTTCTCCACCGCCTCGTCGGGCGTGCGGAACGTCAGCACCGAAAGCACGGGCCCGAAGATCTCCTCGCGCGCGATGCGATAGGACTGCGACACGTTCGTGAACAGCGTGGGCGGGAACCAGTAGCCGCGCTCGGGCAGCTTGCACTCGGGCTGGAAGAGCTCCGCGCCCTCCTCGACGCCCGAATCGACGAGCCCGGCGATCTTCTCCAGCTGCGCCTTCGAGTTGATGGCGCCGATGTCGGTGTTCTTGTCGAGCGGGTCGCCGAGACGCAGTGTGCCCAGGCGGATCTTCAGCTTCTCGATCAACGGCTCGAAGATCGATTCCTGCACCAGAAGCCGGCTGCCGGCGCAGCACACGTGGCCCTGGTTGAAATAGATGCCGTTGACGATGCCCTCGACCGCGGCGTCGAGCGGCGCGTCCTCGAAGACGATGTTGGCGGCTTTGCCGCCGAGCTCGAGCGTCAGGCGTTTCCCGGTGCCGGCCAGCGACCGCTGGATGAGCTTGCCCACCTCTGTCGATCCGGTGAATGCGACTTTGCGCACGCCGGGGTGCGCGACGACGAGCGAGCCCGTCTTGCCGGCGCCCGTGACGATGTTCACGACGCCGTCGGGCAGCTCGGCCTGCATGCAGATGTCGGCGAAGAGCATCGCCGACAGCGGCGTCGTCTCAGCGGGCTTGAGCACCACCGTGTTGCCGGCGGCGAGCGCGGGCGCGATCTTCCACGCCAGCATCAGCAGCGGGAAGTTCCACGGGATCACCTGGCCGGCGACGCCCAGGGGCCGCGGCTTGACGTTCGGGAAGGCCCACTCCAGCTTGTCCGCCCAGCCCGCGTAGTAGAAGAAGTGCGCGGCCGAGAGCGGGATGTCGACGTCGCGCGACTCCTTGATCGGCTTGCCGCCGTCCATCGTCTCCACGACGGCGAGCTCGCGCGCCCGCTCCTGCAGGAGGCGCGAGATGCGAAACAGGTAGCGCGCGCGGCGCGACGGTCCGATGCGCGACCAGGAATCGAATGCCTTCGACGCCGCCTTGACCGCGCGGTCGACGTCGACCTCGTCGGCCTCGACCACCTCCGACAGCTTCTCCTCGGTGGCCGGATTGATCGTCGGAAAACGCTTGGTGCTGTGCGCCTTGGCCATGCGCCCGCCGATGAACAGGTCGTAGCGCTTCACGATCTTGATGTGGTCGGTCGCCTCAGGTGCGGGCGCGTACTCGAAGCGTTGAGTCGCGAGCTCGGTCCGCTGTCGCTTCGCTATCGCCATGTCAGTCGATCGTGAAGTAGTCGATGGACTGGTACGCGCCGCTGCGCTCCTTCTCGATCTGCATCAGGACGTCGTTGAGCAAGCTCGAAGCGCCTAGCCGGAATCGGTCCGGTGTCATCCACTCCGGGCCCAGCGTCTCGTAGAGCACGACCAGGTAGGCGATGGCCTGCTTCGACGTGCGAATCCCTCCCGCGGGCTTGAACCCGACGGGCCGGCCGGTCTCGCGCACGAAGTCGCGGATCGCCTCCATCATCACCAGGCTCACGGGCAGGGTGGCGGCGGGCTGCACCTTGCCGGTCGACGTCTTGATGAAATCGGCGCCGGCGGCCATGGCGAGGATCGAGGCCCGGCGGACGCTGTCGTACGTGCCCAGCTCGCCGGTCTCGAGGATGACCTTCAGGTGGGCTTCGCCGCATGCCTCTTTGACGGCGACGATCTCGTCGTAGACCTTCTGATAGTCGCCGCTCAGGAACGCGCCGCGATCGATGACCATGTCGACCTCGTCCGCGCCGGCGTTCACGGCCTGGCGCGTCTCGTCGACCTTGAGCGACAGGAAGCTCTGGCCCGATGGAAATGCCGTGGCCACGGAGGCGATGCGCACGCCGCTCGAGCCGAGGTGCTCGCGGGCGTCCGCCACTCGCGCCGGGTAGACGCAGATCGCCGCCACCGACGGGATCGACGCGTCGCCGGGCTTGGGCCGGATTCCCTTGGCGCAGAGCGCGGCGATCTTGCCCGGCGTGTCCATGCCTTCGAGAGTGGTCAGGTCCGTGCAGCGGATGGCGAGGTCCAGCGCCCAGAGCTTGGAGGACTTCTTGATCGAGCGCTTGGCCAGCGAGGCGGCGCGCTCCTCGGCGCCCACCTGGTCCACGCTGCGCACGCCGCGCATGAGGGAGCCGAGGTGGGAGAGGGACAGGGCGGTGGCGGCCACGCCCAAATACTAGGAGCCGTGACTCTCTGGTAGATTTCCCGCCAACAGAGGGGAGTAGCCACTCCCTTCGCCGGTCCCGTCAAGACGGTGGCAACACCCGGGACGGCGGCGGACATCGCGTCCGCGGCAAGACCTCTGATCGAATTTCGACAGGAGGCCGTATGCCGGAGGAACGAGGTCCAGGGTTGACAGCGCCGGATCTGGTCCGCGCCGCCTTTGCGGTCCTGGCGGTTGTGGCGCTGGTGCTAGTGCTGCTGCGGCTGAGCGAGCTCGTGTTCGTGTTCGTGATCGCTGTCGTGCTGTCCGAAGGGCTGCGTCCCGCGGTCGACCTCCTCCAGCGCCGGGGCGTCCACCGCGAGATCGCGCATGCGGTGGTCTACATCGTCCTGATCGCGCTGGTGGTCGGCGCCATCGCCGTCCTCTCGCGACCGGTGGTGGCCCAGGCGCGCTCTGTGCTCATCTCCCTACCGAGGTACCAGGCCGACGTGCAGCACGCCCTCGACCAGCTCCAGCTCGAGACCAGCGTTTCCTCTGCCATCAGCGACGCCGCGGCTACCGTCGCCAAAGCCGGCTTCAGCTTCGCCGCGAACCTGGCCCACGGCGTGGTCGATGCGGTGATCATCGTCCTGCTCAGCTTCCTGTGGATCAACGCCGCGCCGCGGCTCGGCGGCTTTCTCCACGGCCTCATCCCGCCGGACAGGCGCGACCTGGCCACCGGCATGTGGACGCAGATTGCCGCCGGCTTCGCCGGCTACGTCCGTGGCGTGGCGGTGAACATGATCGTCATCGGCCTGCTGACCGGCGCGGCGGCCTGGCTGCTCGGACTGCCGGCGCCCGCGCTGCTCGGCGTGCTGGCGGGCATCACAGAGATGATCCCGCTGGTCGGACCGATCATCGGCGCCGTCCCCGCCGTGCTGCTCGGCTTCACCATCTCGCCGTTCTATCCGCTTATCGTCGCCGGCGTGTACCTGGTCATCCAGCAGGTCGAGGCGCACACCCTCGTGCCTCTGGTGATGCGCCAGGCCGTGGGTCTGCCGCCCCTGGTGATCGTCCTGTCCCTCGCCACCGGCGCCGCGGTCGGCGGCGTGGGCGGCGCGCTGGTTGCGGTCCCTGTCGCCTTTGCGACCCAGGTGGTCATCGTCCGCGCGGTCGCGCCGGCGATCCGCGCGAGGTACGCCACCTGATGCCGCGACTACCCTCGCCGTCGCTGCGCTGGCTGCTCGTCTTCGTGCCGATCTCGATCGGTGCGGACGTCGCCCGCATGGAGGTGCTGACGTTCATCACGTCGGCTCTCGCCATCGTGCCGCTGGCCGGGCTCATCGGCGAGTCGACCGAACAGCTTTCCATCCGGCTCGGGCCGCAGCGCGGCGGCCTTCTCAACGCGACGATGGGCAACCTGACCGAGCTCATCGTTGGCGTGTTCCTCGTCGCCGCCGGAGAGTTCACGGTCGTGAAGGCGACGCTCATCGGCTCGATCGTCGGCAACCTGCTGCTCGTGCTCGGCCTGTCGTTCGCCGCGGGCGGCTTCCGTCACAAGACGATGGAGTTCAACCCGCAGGCGGCCAACGTCCACGCCTCGTCGCTGCTGCTGGCGGTGGCCGGCCTGGTGGTGCCGGCCCTGCTGATCGTCACCACGCCGACCGTCGGATTCACTGGCAAGGAGGTCGTGAGCGCGGTCGTGGCCGCCGTGCTGATCGCCGTCTACCTGGCCGCCCTCATCTTCACGCAGGTCACCCACGCGCACCTGTTCCACGTCCCGGCGCGGGGGGAGGTCGCAACGTGGTCGTCCACTATCGCGCTCGGCGTGCTCACCGCGTCAGCGGTGCTGGTCGGGGTCGAGTCGGACTTCCTGGTGAGCTCGCTTGATCCGGCGGTCGCAGCGCTGCACATTCCCACGGTTTTCGTGGGCCTGATCCTCATCCCGGTCATAGGCAACGCCGCCGAGCACGCGTCCGCAGTCTTCTTCGCGCTCAAGGACCGGCTCAACGTGACGCTGGAGATCGCCGTTGGATCGTCGAGCCAGGTCGCGATGTTCGTGGCGCCGGTGCTGGTCTTCATCAGCCTTGTGATCGGCCACCCGATGGACTTCATCTTCACGGGCTTCGAGATCGCGATCGTGGGGATGGCCACGCTCATCGTCATCGTGGTCTCGCTCGACGGCCGCACCAACTGGCTCGAGGGCGTGCAGCTCCTGGGCGCTTACCTCGTGATCGCGATCAGCGCGTACTTCGTGTCCGCGTGACGCAGGTCGTCCGCAGCCGTGGCGGCGCGCTCCTCGGCGCGCTGGCGATCTCGACGGTCGCGACCGGCGTGATGTTCATCGCGGTCCCTCTGGAGCTGCGGTCGCTGCACGCGTCGCCGCAGGCGACCGGCATCACGCTGGCGATGTTCGGGCTGGGAGCGTTCCTGTTCGAATGGGTCTGGGGCCTGGTCGCCGACCGTTTCGGCTACGCGCGCCCGCTGGTCGTGTCCATGATCCTGTTCTCCGCCGGCATGGTCTTCCTTGCGCGTTCGACGACGGTGCCGCAGATCGCGTTGAGCTACCTGGTGACCACCGCGATGCTCGTCTCGGTCGGGCCCATCGGCCGTTCGTTCCTCGGCACCACGCTGCCGCCCCACCTGAGAGCCACGGGCCTCGCGGTGCTGTCCGCGGAGTGGCTCATCGGCGACGCGATCGGCTCTGGTGCGGGCGGCCTGCTCATCGAGCGCATGCCGATCTCGAGCGTGCTGTCCGCCGCCGCCGTGCTGCCCCTCATCACGGCCGCGTTGCTGGTGCTCGTCTTTCGTGGTTACCGCCAGCGCTTCGGCCACGAGGTCGAGCCCGGCGCGGCACAGGGCGCAAGGGGGCGTGACTGGGTTCCGGTGATGGTCGTGACCGCGGCGATCATGGTCCTGTTCCAGGTCGGTGCGTTCGGCGAGACGGCGTTCTTGCCTCTTCTCGTGACCGTGCACCTCAACCTGTCGGCCGCGGACGCCGGCACCGCGCTTTTCGCCGCCGGCCTGGTTGGCGGGCTCCTGCTCGTGCCGGGCGGCATGGCCTCGGACCGCTGGGGCCGCCGGCCCGCAATCATCGCGGGCTGCCTGATATCAGCCGTGGGGTTCTTGCTCTATGCGGTCGCCGGCGTGTTCGCGGCCGTGATCGTCGCGGCGGCCGTGCGCGCGCTGGGTTCTTCGCTGATCTGGCCGGCGGCCACGGCCTGGATCTCTGACGCCGCCCCGCGGCGCAGGCACGCGCTGATGATGGGCCTGTTCGGCGAGTTCGAGAACCTCGGCGGTGCGCTCGGGCCGGCGGTGGGCGGGATCGCGTGGTCGATGGCGGGCATACCCGCCACGTTCGTGGTCTACGCGGTTGCGGTGGGGCTGGCGGCCGCGGTGGCCGGTCTCACCGGGCGGCTCACTCCAGCAGCGGTCAGGAACTGATCCGGCACTCGGCGCAGACCGGAACCAGCCTCACGGTCACGTGGGCCGCAGAGTTGCCGGCATGGCCTCCTCCGAATCGCAAGCCCACGACCACTCGCTCGCCCGTGGGCGGCCGGTCACCATTCCCGGCGTCGCCGAAGGAGACAAAACCCGCCGCGCGCACGATGACGAAGTAGATGCCCGGCTGCAGGCCCGTAAAGAAAGCGTGGCCGCCGCCGTTGGTGATGGACCCGGTCACGATCGGATGGTCCGGATCGCCCTCTTCGAATGCCACCAGCACTTCGGCTCCGGCGATCGGCCGGCTGGTTTCGACGTTGACGATGCGCACGAATATCGAAGGCGTGTGCGCCACCGCAACGCCGGAGTTCGCGGACACCGGCGCAACGGCGACCAGCGTCAGAAAAACGGCGAGGGCAAACAGCGCGGCAACCGAGCGGCGACGCAAGCTCGGGACGATCAGAGCTTGAAGTTGAAGATCATCTTGTCGCAGTAGAGCTGCGCGGTCACGTGCCGGACCTCGTTGGTCAGCGTCAGGGGATCCGGCTCGAGGTCGAAGATGCCGAGCCCGGACAGGTCGAGCCTGAACAACTCGGTCTTGAAGTCGCCGGAGAGGAATGAAAGGCTGCCGGTCTTCTCGTTCTCGGGTCCGTTGTTGCCATTGATGACGAAGTCCTGGTGCCAGGCGAAGAAGTCCTTGGCCTGGCCTTCGAGCACGGTGATCTTCATGTTGGGGGCGTCGACGCTGGCGAGCCGCGGGAGGTTCTCGAGCGAACCCTCCGACGACGTGTAGTTGAGCTTGATGTTGACAGGGTCGATCTTCGTGACGAAGCTCGTGTCCATGCCGTTGATCGTGAGCTTGAAGCTGCCAATGCTGACCTTGCTCGGCCAGCCGCGGTGCAAGATGAAGCTGCTGACCTTGCCCCCGGCCGGCCCGGGCCTGGTGGACTCCGGCTGAAACTTGATCGTCATCTTGGCGGCGTCCTTGGAGGCCGCGTCGAGGGCGGGGAAGCCGACCTCGGTGATGAGCGCGTTGAAGAAGTTTGTCTGCGTGACGATCGTGAGGTCCTCGGTGGCCCCCGCGATGGAGCCACTCATGGCGACCGGCTTGCCGGCGATCGCGCCCGCGACCCAGTCGAAGTAAGTCTTGTCCATCGAAGTTATCCCGTGCTTCAGCGTGACGTTGCTCCACTTGAGGTTGCCGGGGATCTTCTTGGTCGTCACACCTCCGGACCCGGCGGGCGCGGACTCGATGACGTCAGTGAAGGCGCTGCCGCCCTCGGCCTCGAACAGCAAGCCGGTCGTGGACTCGCCGAGCTTGAGGACGATCTGTCCGATCTTGATCTGGATATGACCGTTGAGCGCCTCTCGCGGGCCGGTCTCCATGGCGAAGACCGGCTTCCACGCGCCGACTGAGAGCGCAACCCCCGTGAGCCCGGCCGCGCCGGCCAGGAATCCTCTCCGATCCAGCTTTCCGTCCGACACGCCGACTATCGCCCTCAAAACCGCGGCCGACTGGTGCGGCGATCCTATTACAAAAAGGTCGCTATTTCGAGCCGTTTATCAAGAGAAAGCCGAGCTCGACCATGCGCCTGACCGAGCGCAGCGCGGCCGCCTCGAGTTCTTGAATCTCGACACCCGGCGTGGCGGCGCCGGCGGCCTCGGCGATCGCCTCGCGCAGCGTCCGGGTGCCGTCCAGCCGCGTCACCAGGTAGGCGTTGAATGCGTCCACGTTGGCCCGGAAAGGCAGGCCTTCAGTCAGGTGCAGCACAGCCTGCTCGACCGTGTACGAGCCGTCGGTGCACACGAGGGCCTGGTCGAGCCGGTGCGATCTGGCCAGCGTGAGCTTCAGGTCGAGCAGCGAGCGCTTGTCGGGCATCGCGGCCAGCAGGTCCTCCGCCTCGGTCATACGCAGCAAGTGCTCTCCGGCGGGCGCAGCCGTCGGGTCAGGGAGGTCCTCGGTGCGGATCCAGTTCGCGCCGTGGCGCCGGCGCAGGATCACGGCCCCGTACGCGATGGCATCGAATCCCAGCCCGTTGATGTACTCGGTCCAGCGCCCGACGCCGCGGTCGTAGGCGGCCAGGTCAACGGGCGCCAGCTGCTGGTGCCAGCTGGCCGAGTGCATCAATGCGGGCTGGGTGATCTGGTGCAGGATCCAGGCGTCGCAGCCGTTACCCTCGACCCAGCGCCGCGGCGCGTCGGCCCACCCTTCGCCGGTCTTGCGCCCCCAGCTGATGAGGACCGTGGCCATGCCGCCCTCCCGCAGCGCTCCGGCGACGTCGGCCAGCACCTGCCGGCTAAGGTCGTCGCCCGGCAGCCCGCTGTCGCGGAAGAGAAAGTTCGTGTCGGGCGAGATCACGAACGGTGGGTTGGAGACGATGAGGTCGAATTGCTCGCCCGCCACCGGTTCCATGAAGCTGCCCTCGCGGCACTCGATGTTGTCGACCGCGTTGAGCCGGGCATTGAATCGCGTGAACCTGATCGCCAGCGGGTTGATGTCGGTCGCGATCACCTTGCTCGAGTGGCGCGACGCGAACAGGCTCTGGAAGCCCGTACCGCAACCCAGGTCGAGCGTGAGGTCGACCGGCCGCCGGATGGTGAGGTTGGCGAGGTTGATCGACGAGCGCGTGATGCCCATCACGTGGTCGCGCTCGACCGCATCCATGTCGGGCACACGGCTGGACGCGAAGAGGAAGCGTTCGTAGGGAGTGATGCGGACCGCTCCTTCGACATGATCACCGAACTCCTGCACCAGGCCCAGCTGGCGCGCGCTGTCGAGGGAGAGCGGCGCGAGTGCGGCCGCAGCATCGTGGCGCGATACCGGCAGCGTCAGGATGAAGAGCTGGATCAGCGTCGACAGCGGCTTGCCCGCAGGCAGCTGCCGGCGCAGCAGGACGGCCTGGGCAGGATCAGGCTGCAGGTGCTGTCCGTCCGCGCCTAGCATCTCGCTGACCTTGCCGGTGTTGTAGCCGGCGGACCATAGCGCGGAGCGCAGCTGGGCGACGTGAGTTGGGTCGTCGCGCAGGCTCAGGCTGGCGGTGGCCATGAGGCCTCAGATTGTGACGGCTAACATCGGAGGCGAACCCGCGATGGCTGACCAATCTCAGGAGCCGGTGAACGGGTGGCTGCTCTCCCAGTACAGGACGGAGCGCATGCCCGATGGCCGGCTGCGCATCGCAGTCGCATCGCCGCTCGGCCCGATGATCGGCTGCGCCGTGCCTGCTGCCTTCGGTGCATTGGTGACCTTGATGTTCAGGGCCGCCGGCGCGAGCGCGCTGCTGGTGCTGTTCGCTCTTCTCGTGATCGGAGTTCTCGCCTACAACGGGGCGCGCACCTGGATCTGCGGTCCCGGCACCATCCAGTCCGCTCGCGCGTTCTGGGGCGTGCGCCTCGGCTCCGGCCCGACGCGCCCGGTGCGCTCGGTCGTGCTGCGTCGCGAGCTCTGGCGGGCGGACGCCGGCAGCACGGACACGGTCTACGTCAACACCGAGCCCGCGCATCGCCTGAAGATCCTCAGCGTCCACAACTGGGTTGGCCGCGAGTCACGCGTCGCGAGCGGAGGCATGGGAACCCTGGCGCGTTCGGGACCTGTCGTCCTGAGCGCGCCTTCGCCGCTGCGACCCTGGGCCAACGACACCCTCCGGCCCGCCGTCAGTGAGGCGGTGAGCGAGCTCACGAGCATCCTCGAGCACGAGCTGGGCGTGCCCGTGCTTTACGAGTGCGAGCAGATCGGGGCGCGGCCGCGCGGTCGCTGATCTAACATCTTGCCACTGGCAAGATGACCGCCGCCACCTCCGTCAAGACGTACCACCACGGACACCTTCGGAACGCCATGCTCGACGCGGTCGCGGTGGTCGCCCGGGAGCATGGGTTGAACCAGGTGTCGCTGAGAGCTGTAGCACGGCACGTGGGAGTGACTCACGCCGCAGCTGTGCACCACTTTGGCAACAAGGCCGGCCTGCTCACGGCGTTTGCCACGCAGGGTTTCGTGGAGATGTCCGAAACGGTGCTCTCCTCGATCAGCGCGGCCCGCGCGGCCGACGGACCGGCGATGCTCGAGGCGGCCGGCCGCGGCTACTTCAGGTTCGCGGTGCGCGACACGGAACGCTTCGAGGCGATGTTCCAGCCGCACCTCCTCAACGCGGACGATGCGGAGTTCCTGGCCGCGCGCGAGGCGACCTACGCGCTGCTCGCGCGTGCCATCGCGCGGTGCCGCGACGAGGGTTTCGTGCCGGAACATGAGGCCGACGTGGTCTCCGCGGCCGCGTGGTCGCTGGTGCACGGGCTCGCAGTCCTCTGGATCAGCGGCCGGCTCGGCGCCAGGACATCGGAAGCCGAGCCTGACCTGCTCGCTTCGCGGGTCCTCCGGCTCTTCGTCGACACCGTGCTCCGCAGGCAATAGCGTTGCTCTGGGTCAACCTCAGCCTGATCTGCCTGATCGCGGCTCTGCTGGTCGGGCTGGCGGCGCTCGTGCAGCCGCGCACGGCGGCGATCGGCCGCGTGCTCACGACCCTCGGCCTCCAGGTCGCAGGCGTGGTGGTCGTCACGTGGATCCTCGTCCAGCGCGGCCAGGCCATCTCCCGCCAGCTGCCGCCGCCACCCGGCACGGAGACCGCCATCCTCGGCCAGATCGAAGCCCCCGCGGCCGCTTCACTCCTGCTGATCATCGTGGCGCTGTTCTGGGGCACCGGGTTCGGCACGTTCGCGGCCGCCTTCGCGGTCGGGGCCAAGAGGCCGAAGCTGGCCCTGCTGCTCGGGGTCGTGAGCCTGGTGTGGGTGATGCCCACGTTCCTGCTCGCCATCCTCGCCCAGGACCTGCAAGCCCAGATCTACAACTGGTCGCACGTCAACGTCAGCGGCGGCTACGCCGCATTCTCCGCGGGCCAGCTCGCGTGGAGCGCGGCGGTGCTCGCCATCAGGCCCGCCGCGTACGCCTACCGGCAGGGCTCGATCCTGATCGCCGACCAGTCGCGCGCCCTCTTCGTGCGCACCGCTCTGTCCAAGGGCCTGCCGTGGGGAATGATCGTGCGCAGGCACATCGTGCGGCCGGCGGCCGCGGGACTTCTCCAGACGGCGTCGTCCTCCATCCGGCTCATGTTCGGATCGCTGCCTCTTGTCGAGTTCTTCTTCGGTTACCCGGGACTCGGCCAGCTGCTGCTGCACGGCCTCGGAGTTTCGTCAGGCGATTCCTCGCAGCCGCCCGAGCCCGGGGTCGCCATCGCGGCGGCCGTCGTGCTGGCGTCGATGCTCGCAGTCCTGGAAGCCCTGATCCGCGTCCTGATGCAGAAGGCCGATCCCAGAATCGCCGAGGCCGCCACCGAGGCCGCCGCGTGAGATGAGACTTCGCTCGCGCATCCTCGCCGTCTTCGGGGCGCTGATCCTGGCGGGCCTGGCCGTCCTCGTCGCGATCGGCGTGCAAATCTCCGACTTCTGGGCCACGCATATCTGGGCCGGCGGGTTCATCAACAACACGGCCACGCTGACGCCGTTCCCCGCGTTCAGCAGGGTCGAGGTCTTCTCGCTCGACGACCCCAACTTCCACCAGACGCACTTCTATCTGCTCGGTTCTGACGCGGGCGGCCGCGACCTTTTCGCGCTCGTGGCGAAGGGTTCGCTGCCATCCGTGGCGCTCGTCGCGATGGCGCTTGCGGGACGCATGGTCATCGGCATCGTCGCGGGCTTCGGCATCGCGTCCGGCTCGACGCTGTTTCGCAACGCGGCGAGGGCGGCCGGCGGATGGATCGCGGGATTCCCGTACCTGGCGCTCGCGGTCCTGGTCATCCAGGCGTTCACGGGCGGGCCGAGCACCATCGCCCAGCCAGGCCTCGCGCGCACGCTCGCGTTCGTGATCGCGATCAGCATCGTCGGCTGGCGCGACGTGGCCGAGGTGGTCGCGGGCCGCATCGAGTGGGTCCAGTCGCAGCCCTTCTCCGACGGCGCTCGCGCGGTGGGCTCGACAGGATTCGATTTCTTCCGCCGTCACGTGTGGCCATACCTGCGCCCGGCCTTGATGGTCGAGCTGTCCTTCCAGGCGGCCGCGGTCCTCGTGCTTCTCGCGGAGCTTGGGTTCCTGCAGTACTACCTCGGCGGCTTCACCAACTACAGCGAGGACACACAGGGCGTGGCGGGGTTCCATCTCGCCAACACGCCCGAGCTGGGCCAGCTCCTTTCCGACGTACGCCTTTACGCGCTGCGCAACCAGTTCTTCCCGGTGCTCGTCCCTGCCGTGGCACTCGCGCTGGCGGCGCTGGCTTTCGAGATCATCGGCCGCGCCTTCCGCGGCCGCACGGACCTGCCGGCCGCATGACGAAGCGCATCGCCGCGACCGTGCTCGCGTTCCTGGCGCTGTGCAGCTGCCAGCTCGCCTTTTCGACGGTCGGCAGCTGGACCAAGGTGAAGGGCCCGCCCAAACCCATCACGAGCAGCGCGTGGGTCCCGCTGGCCGACGGTCGCATCGCGCTCTTCGGAGGCTATTTGCCGGGCGGACAACCCACCAATGAGACGAATCTCTACGATCCCGCGACCGGGTCGTGGACCAGCGGGGCTCCGATGCCAGGCCCCGGGTTGGCCGACGTCTTCGCGCAGCTGCGCGACGGAACGGTGCTGGTCGAAGGCGGCCGGGACGTGAACGGTGTGCTTTCCGGCGCGGCGTGGCTGTATGACCCGGCGCGCAACACCTGGAGTCAGACCGGCAGCGTCATCGATCCGCGCAGCGGGCCCAGCGTGGCTCTGCTGACCGATGGGCGGTTGCTGATCGCCGGGGGAAGCGTCCTGCTCGCGCAACCCGAGAGCACGGTGAACGGGGAGGTGGACTTCACGCCGATTGCCAGCGCCGAGATCTACGACCCGGCCACGAAGCGATGGTCACAGGCAGGGCATCTGTCCGCGGCGCGGAATGGCGTGACGCTGGTGGCCACGGGCGGCGGTGGCGCGGTGGCGGCCGGGGGATGCCAGGGCTCGGCGGGATGGTCGCCACCTGTCGCGACTGCCGAGACCTACGACCCGGCGACCAACGCCTGGAGCAAGACGACGGCGCTGCCGGTGGCGATCTGCGGTGCCGTGGGCACCACTCTGCGCGACGGACGCGCCCTGATCGTCGATTCCTACAGCTTCCCCGGCGTAGAGCGCTACTTCTACACCTCGACCAACGACGCGTTCGTCTACGACCCGAAGACTCGTCAATGGACGCTCTCGGCGGGGCTGGCGTCCGGGGGCATGGACACCCTGTTGCTCAACGATGGCCGCGTGCTGGTGCCCGAGGTGCAGCAGGGAGCCATCCAGGGGAGACTGTTCAAGGAGTTCGTCGGGGGGCAGGTCTTCGACCCGTCCACCAACCAGTGGACCTATGCCAGCACCACCGCGGTGACGATGCCGGTGGCCTACATGTTCACGGGCCAGCCGCCGATCGCGATCGCGCTTGCGAACGGCACCGCCGTGGTCATCCTGCAGACCGACGCGGTCGCTTACGATCCTGAGCTGCCTCCGCCGTCGAGTCAGCTGCTGGACAGCGCCGGCCTCACCTTCGTGCTCGGCGCGGGACTTGTCGTGATCCTGCTGCTCATGCTGCTTGCGTACCGTCGCGCGGTCCGGACCGACCCGGCGAAGCTGGCATGATCGGCGAATTGTGTATGGGCGGCTCCTAAGAAACACACGCTTCGCAAAGCTGCTCGCCGGCCAGTCGATCAGCGTGCTCGGCACTTCGGTGAGCCAGATCGCGCTGCCCACGATCGCCGTGCTGGTTTTGCGCGCCAGCCCGCTGGAGCTCGGCATATTGATGGCGCTGCAGCGAATTCCGTTTCCGGTTCTGGCCCTGTTCGTCGGAGTCTGGATCGATAGGTTGCCGCGGAGGCGGGTGATGATTGTTTCCGACGTCCTGCGCGCGGCGACGCTCGCGGCGGTTCCCATCAGCTTCGGCACCGGTTTCCTCGGCCTGCCGCTGCTGTATGCGGTCTCGCTCGTGACCGGCGTGCTCACCATCTTTTTCGACCTCGCGTACCTCTCGTACGTGCCGGAGCTCGTCGACCGCGATCGCCTCAGCGACGCCAACTCCACGCTGCAGCTCAGCCAGTCGGTCGCGAACCTTGGAGGTCCCGGCCTCGGCGGGCTCCTCATCCAGTTCATCGGCGCGGCTCGTGCCGTCGGCGTCGACGCGGCCTCGTACGTGGTGTCGTTCCTGAGCCTGCTGTGGATGGGGGCGGACAAAGTCCGAGCCGAAAGACGCCAATCGCAGGGAATGTGGAAGGACCTGCGTGAAGGTTTCACGCACGTGTTTGCGAATCGTGTTTTGCGCACGCTCATCGTCGTGTTCGGCGTCGTCATCCTCTGCGGGCACATGCTCGAGCCAAACCTCTATCCCTTCGCCTACACGAACCTGCACTTCACGCCGGCCGTCCTCGGCTGGATCCTGAGCGTCGAAGGCGCGGCCGCCGTCTTGGGCGCGTATTTCACCCCGCGCGTCATCAGCCGGTTCACCGCAGGCTGGATCCTGGCCGTCACCGGCGCCCTGTCGGGGGCGATGTTCGTCGTGGTGTCCTTCGCCGCCGCCGGCCCGAGCATCCTCATCGTGGGCGGCGCGCTGATCTTCAACGGGCTCCTGGATCCCGTGAACAACGTGACGCAATGGTCGCTGCGCCAGCTGCTGACGCCCGACCACCTGCAGGGCCGCATGAACTCCATCTTCCGGACGGTCTACTGGGGCGCCTGGCCGCTCGGCAACCTGGTCGGCGGCTACATCGGAACCCTGCTGGGTTCGCGCAACACGATCTTCACCGCCGGGCTGCTGTTCGGCAGCCTGAGCCTGGTGTTCCTGGTGGCGCCGCTGCGCCAGGCCTCGCTCACGGTGCCCGAGTCAGAAGCGAAGATAGAACCGGCGTGATCAAGAACCTCATCGCGGGGGAGCAGCAACCCGCGTCCGCGGCGGTGGGCTCGCTGCCGGTCTTCAACCCGGCCACCGGCGAGGTCATCGACCACGTGCCGCTGTCTGGGGCCGCGGAGGTGGATGCCGCGGTCGCCGCCGCCACGCGCGCTTTCACGCAGTGGTCGAAGACTCCGGTCATGGAGCGCGTGCGGCTGATGTTCCGTTACAAGGCGGTGCTCGAGGAGCATTTCGAGGAGCTCGCCGCGATCGTCACGCGCCACCACGGCAAGACGCTCGAGGAATCGCGCGGCGAGGTGCGGCGTGGAATCGAGGTGGTCGATTTCGCGTGCGGCGCGCCGACCTTGCTGCAGGGCCGCACGCTGCGCGACGTTTCCGGCGGCGTCGACCAGGACGTCTACCGCTACCCGCTCGGCGTTTGCGCGGGCATCCCGCCATTCAACTTCCCGGTGATGATCCCGCTGTGGATGTTCCCGCTCGCCGTCGTGGCGGGCAACACGTACGTGCTCAAGCCGTCGGAGCGGACCCCGCTCGGCGGCGCGCGCCTGGCCGAGCTCCTCCTCGAGGCCGGCTTCCCCGAGGGCGTGCTCAACGTCGTCCACGGCGCGCGGGACGCGGTCGAGGCCCTTCTGGCGCATCCCGAGGTGCGTGCCATCTCGTTCGTCGGCTCGGAGCCGGTGGCGCGCCACGTCTACCGGACAGCCGCGGCGCACGGCAAGCGCGTGCAGGCGCTTGGCGGCGCCAAGAACCACATCGTCGTGATGCCCGACGCCGACGTCGAACTGGCCGTCGGTTCGATCCTCAATTCCGCGTTCGGCAACGCGGGCGAGCGGTGCCTGGCGGGCTCAGTGGCCGTGGTGGTCGGAGGCGCCGCGGGCACCGTGCTCGAACCACTCACCGACCGGGCCGCGGGCATGGTCGTCGGACCCGGAGACGAGCCCGGCGTGCAGGTGGGCCCGCTGATCCGCGCCGAGCACCGCGATCGTGTGGCGGGCTACATCGACAAAGGCGTGGGTGAGGGGGCGCGGCTGCTCGTGGACGGACGCGCGCAGATGTCGCGGCCGGGATTCTTCCTCGGTCCGACCATCCTCGACCAGGTCACGACCGACATGTCGGTCGGTCGCGAGGAGATCTTCGGGCCGGTGCTGTCGATCGCGCGCGCCGCCAGCCTCGACGAGGCGATCGATCAGGCCAATCGCATGGCGCTCGGCAACATGGCGACGATCTTCACCTCGTCCGGGCGTTCCGGCCGGGAGTTCCGCGAGCGGGTGGAGGCCGGCATGACCGGCATCAACGTCCCCATCGCGCAGCCGTTCGCGTTCTTCCCTTTCAGCGGCTGGAAGGGGTCGTTCTTCGGTGATCTGCACGTGCACGGCACCGACGGCATCGAATTCTTCACGCGCAAGAAGGTCGTCGTCACGCGATGGTGAGCGGCGTCGACGAGCTGGCGGACATGCGCAAACGCGTGGTCGTCGCCCGGGCACGCCTGAGAGCGCTGCTCCCGGCGTCCCGCGATCACGAGCCGCCGGCCGACCCCAAGACCGGCGAACGCTGGGACCGGATGAACATCCTCGGCCACATGGCCGAGTTTCCGGCGTTCTGGACGGCGGAGCTCGAGTCCGCGATGGTCACAGGCGAGGAGTTCGGCCGCCGTCCGGGCTCGACCAGCCGGCAGGACGCGATCGACGGCGGCGCCACCGTCGGCGAATCGGAGCTGAAGCGGCGCGCGGCACGCGGCATCGAGTCGATCCTTGGCCTGCTGGGCAAGCTCGAACCCGCGGACCTCGATCGCACGGTCACGATGCGGGGTCGCGGCGAGGTCACGCTGCGCTGGGCGCTCGAGTACCTACTCGTCGGCCACGTGGTGGAGCACTGCGACCAGCTGTACTCGCTGACGACCACCACCTGACTTTCCGCTCGTTTGCACACAAACGAAGTGAATTCGAGGGAAATTCCCCGCGTTTGTACGCAAACGCTGGGAATGCAGCATCGTCAGCGGTCGAGCGTGAGCTGGTCGCCGAGGATGAATCCTTTGTCCGTGATCTCGTAGCGGTGAACGATGGGCCGGTGATGCATGGCCCTCGTCTTGAGCACCGTGAGCGCGCGCGAGAGCTCGGGGCCTTCCTGCACGTACTGCAAGAGGATCACGTTGTCGGCCAGGTGCGAGACCCCATGCTCCGAGATCTTGTGCAGCTGGAAGAGCTCTGCGACCTCGACGACCATCATCAGGCTGATGCCGGCTCGAGTGAACCGCTGCGTCAGGGAGAACATCCACTCCCGGAATCGGACGGGATCGGCCGCTGCGATCTCGAGGTCGGGAAGGCTGTCGATCATGACGCGTCGCGCCTGCGTCTTTTCGACCAGGTCCAGCAGCTCGTAGACCCACTCGTCGATGTCCACGCCCACCACGCCGCGACTCAGCACGTGGATGTGCGGATCGTCGAGCGACCAGCCGAAGCTCTCCACGATTCGCCGCAGCTGGGTGCTGCTCTCCTGGAACGTGGCGAGGATTCCAGGCTCGCCCGCCGCCGCGCCCCGGAAGAGAAAGTGCAGGCCCATCAGGGTTTTGCCGATTCCGGACGGCCCGGCCACCAGGGTCGCGGCTCCGGCCCAGTAACCGCCCTGACCCAGCAGGGCATCCAGCGCGTCGATGCCCGTGCCGGCCCTGGCGGTGCTCATGACGTAGGGCGTCCTGATCTGATCCTCGGCCATGCGGGGGAAGACCTCGATGCCCGCGCTGGTCACCCGATATGAGTGCTCGCCGCTCATGAAGCCGCTGCCGCGCAGCTTGAGCACCTGCAGCACGCGCAGCTCGCGCTCGGCGACCTGCTTGATGTCCATGGCGATGATCGCGTCCGCGGTTGCGAACTCGGCGGTTTCGGCGGCGAGCGACCGCGAGTAGGGAGCGTTCCAGATGGATGTCGTGGCGCTCGCCGTCAGGCGGCGGACCAGCCCATACAGGAACTGCCGGAACGTGGTCATGTCTGACGACATCGCGCTGAAGGCTCGCATGCTGTCGATGACGACGATCCCCGGCTTGCGTCTGAGATGACGATCTAGCTCCGCCAGCACATCGTCAAAGCTGCCTTTCCCAAGCTGCTCTCCGATGTCTTCGTACAGCAGTCGCCCGTCGCGCAACGCGTTTGCATCGAAAAAATCCAGCGAGTCGCCGTACCTGACGATCTTGTCGATCGGCTCGGACAGGGTGGAGAGAAAGAGCGCCGGCCGCTCGACGGTTGCGTTGCGAAACGCGATCTGCTGGCTGAGGATCGTCTTGCCGCTGCCGGGTACGCCGATGATCAGGTTGATCCCGTTCTTGAGCAGGCCGCCGCGCAGGATGTAGTCGAGCCGCTCGCTGCCCGTGGGCAGCCGCTCGCTCAAGCTTCGACCGGCGGTTTCGTCGTGGTGCGGACCAGTGCGCTCGTGCCCGCCAGGTCACGCACGGTCGACACCAGGGCGAGCGGCTCGAGTGGCTTGCGCATGAAAGCCGCGGCCCCTGAGCGCATGGCCTCATCGGCGCTGTCGATCGCGGAGACCGCGAGGACTTGCGCGGACTTGCGAGCGACGAATTCATTCATGAGGCGGAACCCGGCGCCCCCGGACAGCAACAGGTCGATGATGACAACGTCCGGCGATTGCTCCTCGAACTTCAGGAGCGCCTGCGTCGCGTCGAGCGCGACGGCCACCTCCCAGCCCTCCGTGCGCAGAAAGTATTCGGCCAGGTCGGCCGCGTACGCGTCCCGCTCCGCGATGAGGACGAGCGGCCGCTGAGTTCGCGGAGCCTCGGCGGCGGCGGACGCCGGCAGTCCACCTGCCCCCAGCTCCGCAGACAGCAGGCGGTGCGCGTCGGCGGCGCTCATGCCCGCCTCGATCTGGGCTTTGATGAAGCGCAGGCGCTCGACCTGCGCACGGGAGTAGAGCCGGTGCGAGCTGTCACGTCGCGTCGGGAGCACGAGCCCGTAGCGCTCCTCCCACGCGCGCAGCGTGGAGGTGGGCATGTCCAGCATTCGGGCGACAGCCCCGATGGAGTAGATGGGCTGATCGCCAGGCCGGGTCACGTTCCTAACCGTACGCCTGCTGGAGCGCCTTTGCACTCTTATGCGGAAATTAGTGCGGAACAAGTGAAGAGGTAATTTGCGGTATTGCGGAAGTCTTGCGTGAGTGCTAGGGTGGAAACGGAGGCGGGCGGGAGGCGGAGCGGGTCTCTCGGGGCCCCAGGTCGCGGACCACGCGGCCCTTCGCACCCAGGACGTGCGATGCAGCGGGGTTCCCGCCTTCGCTGCGGGGGGGAGGACGCCCGGGCGGATCCGCGGGGCGGGTCCGCCGCCGGGCCGTCGGGCAGGACGTGGGTGAGAGGTGAGCGGGATGGGCACAGCGATCGCGGCGGGACCGGTTCGCCGGCGCTCGTCGGCCGTGAGGGCGACAAGGAATATGGTGGCGAAAGAGCTCAGCGCCTTGTGCGACGTGTGCGGAAGCCGGCTGGAGGGAGGTCACGGGCTCGTGGGCGGTTGGACTTACTGCAGTCTCGCGTGCGCCCAGAGCGCGAGCGACCGGACTCCGCCCGGGAACTACTTCGGATAGCGGCGGTCGACAGAGCTTGAGCACGCACAACGGAAGCCATCCGGGAGCCGGAGAGCGCCGCGTGCGCGTGCTCATCGTCGAGAACCACCAGGTCGTGTCGGAGGCGATGTCGGCGCTTCTCAGCGAGCAGCCGAATCTCTACGTCGTCGGCACCGCGGCGACGGGCGCCGAGGCGGTCGCGCGGCTACAGGCCTTCAGCCCTGACGTCGTGCTCATCGACTATCACCTGGCCGAAGGCACCGGCATCGCCGTGGCGGAGGCGCTGCGAGCGCTTCAACCGAAAATCAAGATCATCTTCGTCAGCCGCAGCGACGGCGCCGCGGTCAAGCTGCAGGCACTCGAGGCGGGCGCCAGCGGCTTCATCCACAAATCGAAGGCAGCCGATGACATCGTTGCCGCCGTTCGAACAGTGGCCGGCGGGTCCATGCTCTTCACCACCGAAGAGCTGGCGTCGCTGTTTGCCCTGCGCCGGCAGCTGGCCCAGTTGGAAGGTTTGACCGACCGCGAGGTGGACGTGCTCCGGCTCATCCGTCTGGGTCATGGCAGCCGCGACATCGCGCAGAAATTGGGCATCGCGTACGCGACCGTGCGTTCACACGTTCGCGCGCTGGAGCGCAAGCTCGGAGCGCACGACAAGGTCGCGCTGCTGGCTCGCGCGCGCGAGCTGGGAGTCGCGGACTAGCCGCTAGCCCAGGTAGTTACCCGCGACGAAGCGGTGGCGCGCGGAATGCGCGCACTCGACGCTGCAGTACGACGTCGGCCCGAACAGCACCGCGCCACCGCCCAGCGCTCCGCCGCACACCTCGCAAAGCGAGGCGAGTGCGCGGGCGACGGTCTCCCGGGCTTTACGCGATGCGCCTCGACTCCGGCGAACGGACGAGCGCGTGAAGTCGACAGACAGGCTCAGCATGACTCACCCCTTGACTCTCTACCCCTGGTTCTCCCCGCTGCGAATACGGTACATCCGATCGTCCGAAAGCTCAACGGCCTGGCCTTTCACCATCCATCCCGAGATGCTGGCGGATGCGCCACACGACGTCGCCGGGCTTGACCCGGGGCTTCACGAGGTAGTCCACTGCGCCGAGGCTCATCGCGCGGCGGATCGCCGCGCCGTCGTCCGTGATGCTGAGAAAGATCACCGGCGTGTGCACGTCCTTCTTGCCCAGCGCGTCCATCACCGCGAAGCCGTCGACGTCCGGTAGCTGCAGGTCGAGAACGATCACCTCCGCCCACCCGGATTCCGCTATCGCGACGCCTTCGGTGCCCGTGCCCGCGACTCGTGTCTCGAACCCGGCCAGGTCGAACGCGAGTCGGTACATCGCGGCGAGGTCGCTGCGATCTTCGACCAGCAGGACGTGAGTCGATGGGGCCGGCATGGTGGGCGGGGTGGCCGCATCGTGGGCCTGGCGCTGCACCAAAGTCAGCAGAAGTTCAGGCCGCCGGTAGGGCCTCCAACGCCGCCACCGCCTGGTCCAGCCGCGAGCGCGGCAGCCGCCCGTTCAGGACGGCCGCTTTGATCGCGTCGAACGTCGCGTCCGCCACCGCGAGGTGGTGGGCGACCATGACCATGTCCCCTCCGGCGATGAGGAACTCCACGGCCGCCTCGGGCGCCGGCGTGCTGGCCGTGATCGCGCCCATCTCCATGTCGTCGGACAGCACGGCGCCTCGAAAACCGAGGCTCGAGCGAAGCAGCTGGACCGTGGCGGGCGAGAGGTCGGCCGAGCGATTCGGATCCAGCGCCGGATAGAAGAGGTGGCCGAGGAGCACGAAATCAACGCCGTGGCTGATCGCGGCCGCAAAGGGCGGCAGGTCGCGCGCCTGCATGATCGCGAGGCTTTCGTTGATCCGCGGCAGCTGCGTCTCCGAGCTCACGCTGGTGTCACCGTGGCCCGGAAAGTGCTTGGCCGCGGAAAGCATGCCCGCGGCGCGGATGCCGTCGACGACGGGGCCGACCGCACTCGCCACGGCCACGGGATCGGTGCCGTAACAGCGGCCCCACATGATCGAGCTCGGGCCGCTGCACACGTCGGAGACGGGGCCGAGATCGAGGTCGAACCCGAGTGTCTTGAGCGCGGCGGCCATGCGGGTCGTGCCGGCCTGGCCCACAGGCATCGCGTCGCACGGCACGGTGCTGATGGCGATGCAGACGCCGCCACCCTCCTGGTCGGTGGCGGCGATGAGCCGGTGGCGCGAAGCGGCGCGAATGTTGGCGATGAACGATCGCATCGCGTCCGGGCTCGAGGCGTTGTGGTTCAAGTTGACGACCAGGAGACCGCCGAACTGACGCGCCTTCCAGTCGCTCAGCACGGAGTCGGTGAGCGGGCCCTGGAAGCCGACCATCATCACGGCGCCGACTTCCTCGTCCAGGGTGAGGCCGCCAGGTCCGAGCTGCGCGGTGGGCGATGGCGAGGGCAATGGCGACGAGCTCGGAGCGATCGTCGCCGACGAGGTCGATCCGCACGCGGTCACGGCGGCGACCAGGAGGATCAGAGCCACGCGGCGCACGACGAAGTTCCCAACGCCCACAGCGGGCGAACGATACGAGTAGCGTGATTCGCGATGCGGCTCGCCATCGTCTCCGACATTCACGGCAACCTGCCTGCGCTCGAGGCGGTGGTCGCCGACCTCGAGCAGACACGCCCGGATTCGGTCGTCCTCGGCGGTGACCTCGCGCTGGGAGGCCCGCACCCGGTCGAGGTCGTGGCGCGGTTGCGAGAGCTCGGCTGGCCGTCGGTGCGCGGCAACACCGACGAGGCGCTGGACGAGCGGCGGTTGCCCGAGAACGCTCGCACCGGTTTCCTCGCGCAGGCGGCCACGCGCACGCGCGAGATGCTCGATCCCGAAAACGTTGGGTGGCTGACGGAGCTGCCGATGGAGTGGCGCGGCGACGGCATCGCGGTCGTGCACGCGACCCCGGGCGACTGCTGGGCGATCGTCCTGCACGACGCGACCGACGAGAAGTTGCACGAGGTGTACGGCGCGCTCGGCACACCGATTGGCGTGTATGGGCACACACATCACGCGTACGTGCGCCGGCTCGATGGATTGACGGTGGCGAACAGCGGGAGCGTCAGCCTGTCGCTCGACGGTGACACGCGGGCGTGCTACGCGATCGTCGAGGACGGCCGCGTCGAGCATCGCAGGGTCGAGTACGACCTGGAAAGCGTGGCCGCCGATTTCCAGCGCATCGACTATCCGAACGCCGACAAGTACGTGCAGTGGCTCCGCACGGGCAGCTGACGCACCTCGAGGGCTCGCTCTCGGGGCTTCGTTACGAGGCCGACCGCCTGCAGCAGACCGACCCCGCCGACGGGCGCACGCTGCTCGCGCGGTACGACCTGGAGGCGGCCAGGCGCTCGCTGACGAAAGAGACGGTGGCCGCGCGCCGCGGCGGGCTGTGGCGGTGGACCGAGCTGCTGCCGGTGCGCGATCCGCGTTTCATCGTCACGTTGGGCGAGGGCGGCACACCCTTGCTGGCGCCCACGCGCCTCGCGGAGGCCTTCGGGCTCGACCGGCTGAGCGTCAAAGCCGAGGGCGTCAACCCGACCGGGTCGTTCAAGGCGCGAGGCATGGCGGTCGCCGTCGGCCGCGCGGCGGAGCTCGGAGCTCAAAGCCTCGTCGCGCCTTCGGCAGGCAACGCCGGCGCGGCCCTGGCGGCTTACGCGGCCGCCGCCGGATTGCGCGCCACCGTGGTGATGCCGGCGGATGCCCCACTGGCCACGCAGCAGCAGGCCGTGGTGTGCGGGGCGAGGCTGATCCTGCTCGACGGATTGATCTCCGACTGCGGGCGGCTCGCGCGCGCGATCAGCACGGCCACCGGCGCCTTTGACGTCGCCACCCTGCGCGAGCCTTACCGCGTGGAAGGCAAGAAGACGCTGGGCTTCGAGCTCGCCGAAGACTTCGCGTGGGAGCTGCCCGACGCCGTCCTGTACCCGACGGGCGGCGGGACCGGCCTCATCGGCATGTGGAAGGCGTTCGCGGAGCTCGAATCAATCGGCCTGATCGGCCCGCGCAGGCCTCGCCTCTACGCGGTGCAGTCGGACGGCTGCGCGCCCATCGTGCGCGCGTTCGAATCCGGTGCGGCCTTCGCCGAGCCCTGGCAGGGAGCCTCCACGCGCGCGGCGGGAATCCGAGTCCCCGGTGCCCTCGGCGATCACCTCATGCTCGCGGCGATCAGAGAGTCCGGCGGCGCCGCCATCGCGGTGCCTGAACAGGAAATCCTCGCGATGCAGGGTTTCGCCGCCGCGCGAGGCGCGGGCTTCATCGGGCTCGAGACCGCGGCCGCCCTGGCGGCTCTGCCGATGCTGGTCGAGCGCCAGCTCGTCGATCGCTCCGAGCGCATCACCGTGTTCGACACCGGCGCGGGCTTCACCTCACCTGCGCCCGACGTCCCGCTGCCCAGGCCGGTCGCCAACGACCCCGCGGCCTGGGAATCGCTCTACGAGCTCGCCGGCTAGGCTCCCTTCTCGGCCTGGCTCAGCGCGGCCGCGTCCTCGCGAAGCCGCTCGCGGGTGAACCGGCCGACGAAAAGAGGGACGAACTCGGGAACCTTCCAGCCTGCCAGCCGCGCGACGGCTCGGTTGACCAAGGGCAACTCTCGGCCACCTGAAGTCCAATTGACATTTGTACAAACGACTGCTTGAATTAGCCGCATGGCAGCACCCGTCGCGGAGAACGCCTGGCGCGCCCTGTCCGACGGCAATCGGCGGCGCATCCTGGCCCTCGTCCGCGACAGGCCGCGGGCCGTGGGCGACGTCGCGACCAGCCTCGGCATGTCGCAGCAGATCGCGTCGCACCATCTGCGCGTGCTGCGCGGCGCAGGACTGGTCAACGAGCAGCGCGACCGGCAGCGCCACCTGTTCGTCGTCCGCACCGACGGCCTCGCGGCGGTCAACGATTTCCTCTCGGGCTTCTGGCCCGCACAGCTGCGGTCGTTGAAGAGTGCCGCGGAGGCGGCGGCCAAAAAGAAGCGCAGGAGCCGGCGACGTGCCTGATTTCGCGACGTCGATCGACATCGAGGCTCCGATCGACGTCGTCTTCGAGCACCTGGTCAAGCCCGATCGCATGACCCGATGGATGGGCTCGCGCGCGACCCTGCACCCGGTGCCGGGCGGGGAGTTCTCCGTGGACATCAACGGTTATCTCGTTCGCGGCGAGTACGTGGAAGTGGAGCCGCCGCATCGCGTCGTCGTCTCGTGGGGCATGGAGGGCGTCGAGGACCTGCCGCCGGGGTCGTCGCGTGTCGAGTTCACGCTGACGCCGACGCGGAATGGAACGACGGTCAGCCTCAGGCACACCGCGCTGCCGGAATCGCACTCGAGGGGCCACGCGACCGGCTGGAGCAACTACCTCGGCCGCCTCGCGGTCGCCGCGGGCGGCTCGGATCCCGGCCCGGACGACTGGAGGCCGGGCGGCAACTGAAGGAGATGAAGATGGAGACGACCGCCATGCAGACCGCCGAGATCGTCAGCGCCTATTACGACAGCTGGCGCGACGGGATCGCCTCGTTCGACCGATCGCGGCTGACCCAGATCCTGGCCGAGGATCTCGATTTCGAGGGATCGATCGCCGGCAAGCGGCGAGGTTCGGCGGGCTTCATAGCCGGGCTGCAGCGGTTCGTGGAAGGTCTCCAGGCGCCGATCGAGGTCCAGCAGAGAGTCGAGTCCGGCGACCTGGCGGCCGTGCTCTACGACGCCGAGTTACCCGGCGGCGTGATGCGGTTCGCGGAATTCTTCCGGGTCGAGCACGGAAGGATCGTGTCCCTCAAGCTCCTGTACGACGCCGCGCAGTACCGGGCCCAGGGAGGTCGCTGAACAGCACTCCTGTGCTCGGGTACCATGCCCGACGCAATCAGAACGCTAGAGGTGGACAGCAGCCAGGCCCTGGCTTCCAGCGCCTTTCGGGATTTCCAGCAGGACAGGCTCGCGTTCCTGGAGCGGTGCGCTGAGACCGCGGACGTCGTCCGCGTGCGGCTCGGCGCCGACGATGTGATCGTGATCAGCCGGCCCGACCTCGTGACCGAGGTGATGCTGACCCGCCGTGCCGACTTCAGCAAGGCCTACCTCTCGAGCATCATGCCGCCGCTGCTCTCGGGGAGCCTCCTCCTGGCCGACAGCGACAGCTGGCTGCACCAGCGGAAGCTAATGCTGCCCGCTTTTCACAAGGAGCGACTCGACGAGTACGCCGCGGTGATGGCCGAGGAGTCGGAGCGCGCGATCTCCAGATGGCACAGCGGAGAGCGCCGCGACATCCACACCGACATGATGCGGCTCACCCTTCAGATCGTCACCCGCACCCTCTTCGGCCTCGATTTCTCGGACGGGGTGGACGTGGCCCAGCGGCTGATCGACGCGGTGATGGATGAGTTCAACAGCCGCATCGCAAGCCCGTTCCGGTTCCGCTACCCGCTGCCGAGCCTGCGCACGATTCGCCTCTACCGGGCGATGAAAGAGCTCGACGTGATCGCCTACGAAGCGATCCGCGAGCGACGGCGCCATCCAGGGCCTGACCTCATCTCCATGCTCGTCGGCGCCCGAGACGAGGACGGCACGCCTATGACCGATCGCGAGGTGCGCGACGCGTGTCTCGCCATCTTCTTTGCGGGTCACGAGACGACCGCCTGCCTGCTCTCGTGGACGTGGTACGTGCTGGCCGGACGAGACGACGTGGTGCGCAAGCTCCTCGCGGAGCTCGACCGGGCCGGGGCCAGAACGGTGCCGCCCGCCCAGCTGATCGGGCGCCTGCCGTACATGCAGAACGTGCTCAACGAGTGCTTGCGCATCTACCCGCCCGCTTACGCGTTCGGCCGGCGCGCGTTGCGGGACACCAGGATCGGCGACCACGAGGTCAGGGCCGGCCAGACGGTGGTCATGAGCCCGTGGGCCATGCATCGCGACCGGCGCTTTTTCGCAGAGCCGGAGAAGTTCGACCCCGACCGCTGGCAGGACGCACTCGCCTCGCGGTTGCCGAAGTTCGCGTTCTTCCCGTTCAGCAGCGGGCCGCGCCGGTGCCTCGGGGCCTCGTTCGCGCAGCTCGAAGCTACGATCGCGATCTCGGTCATCCTGCCCCGGTTCAAGCTGAGCGACCCGCCGGCGGTGGTCAAGCCGGCGCCGTCAATCACGCTCCGTCCGGGCGGCGGCCTGCCCATGACGGTCACGCGCCGGGAAACGCTCAACTAGCCTTTACCCGCCGCGTACTGATCCGCCAAAATACGCGCGGCATGCTGCCGCCAGAGCACGTCATCCCTCTGTTTGTCATCGCCGGCGGGATCGTGGCGGTGCTCCTCGCCGCGCGGCGCGTGCCTCAGCGATGGGCCGATCGCGGAGCCCGGGTTCTCGCCATCGCGGTGGTGCTGGCCGAGTGCGCCTGGTGGATCCTGGCCATCGTCGAGCACCGCTGGTACATCCAGTACAACCTGCCCCTCCACCTCTGCGAGCTCGGCTGTTTCGTGCTGGCCGCGGCGCTGTGGTGGCGCGTTCAGTTCGCGTTCGAGGTGGCGTATTTCTGGGGCATCGGCGGCACGCTGCCTGGTCTCTTCACGCCGAGCATTCCGGGCCACTTCCCGCAGCCCGTGTACTTCCAGTACTACGCGGAGCACGGCCTCGTGGTCCTGGGCGCGCTGTACCTGGTCTTCGTCCTGCGCATGCGGCCGGCCCGGCACGCCGTGCTCAGGGTCTTCACAGCCACGGCCGTCTATGCGGTGGCGGTGTGGTTCGTCGACGTCGCGACCAACGGGAACTACCTGTTCTTGCGGTACCTGCCGCCGACGAAGACGGCCCTCGACTACATGGGGCCGTGGCCGTGGTACATCTTCACGGCCGCGATCATCGCGATGATCGTCATGAACGTCCTCTACGCGCCGTTCCGGGCCGAGCCGGCTCAGCGGCCCGCCCAGCAGCAGCCGGCCGAAGCCGTCTAGCCCTTCACCGGCCCCTTCGGGGCGGGCGGTAAGCTACTCGCCCAAAGGGAGAGGGTGACAAAGCAACGTTGGATCCTGGCCGCCGCCGTGCTGGGATCCGGCATCGTGTTCCTGGATTCGACGGTCGTCAACGTGGCCCTGCCGCGCATCGGTCGCGACCTCCCGCGCCTCTTCCTCGGCGTGCTCGAGGGCCAGTCATACGTCTACAACGCCTACCTGCTCACCCTCAGCGCGCTGCTCATCCTGGCCGGCGCGCTCAGCGACTACTACGGGCGCAAGCGGATGTTCATGTACGGCCTGGTCGGGTTCGGCATCACCTCCGTGCTGTGCGGCCTCGCCCCGAACATGGAGCTGCTGGTCCTCTTCCGCATCCTGCAGGGCGCGGCGGGCGCGATGCTGGTACCCGGCTCGCTCGCTCTACTGACCGCGAACTTCTCGGGTGAGGAGCAGGGTCGAGCTTTCGGGTTCTGGGCCGGCGCCTCCGGGGCCACCACCATCCTCGGACCGGTCGTCGGAGGGCTGCTGGTCGACACGATCTCGTGGCGCGCGGCCTTCCTGGTCAACGTGCCCCTGGTGGTCGTCGCCGTGTGGGCCACGTGGCAGCACGTGCCCGAGAGCCGCGACGACCAGGCCTCGCCCCAGTTCGACTGGCTGGGCGCGGGCATCGTGGCGCTCGCGGTCGGCGGCCTTGCGTTTGGCGCGATCTACGGTCAGCAGCGCGAGTGGAAGGATCCCATCGGATACGTCGTCCTGGCCCTGGGCGTGCTCGCGGCCGCGGCCCTGCCGTTCTGGATGCGCACGGCGAAGCATCCTCTCATCCCGCTCGAGCTGTTCAAGTCGCGGAACTTCACGGTGACGAACATCTCGACCCTGCTGATCTACGGGTCGCTGTACGTGCTCTTCTACTACCTCGCCCTGTTCCAGCAGGGCTCGCTCGGTTACACCGCCGCTGCGGCCGGCATGGCCGGCATTCCCGGCTCGCTTCTCCTGATCTTCTTCTCGCCACGATTCGGCAGCCTGGCGGCGAAATACGGACCACGCTTCTTCATGGCGCTCGGGCCGTCGCTGATGGCGCTTGGCGTTCTGTGGTTCGTGCGCGTGCCGGCTTCGAGCGCGGCGTGGAGGCTTGACGTCGGCAACCCCAGCACCTACCTGCCGCCCCCGTCCTACTTCACCGATTTCCTGCCGGGAAACGTGGTCTACGGACTCGGCGTGATGATCATGGTCGCGCCGCTGACCACAGCCTTGATGACCTCGGTGCCCGTGCGCCGGTCAGGCCTGGGTTCGGCGATCAACAACGCGATCTCGCGCGTGGGACCTCAGCTGATGGGCGCTCTGATCTTCGTCTTCCTGACGGCGTCCTTCTACTCGTACCTGGCGCCGCGGATGGGAGTGCTTGGAATCGACGTCTACTCCCCGAGCTTTCGCGCCAACGTGAACCCGCTCAACACGCCCGCCGACCCGAGCATGGTGGCCATGGTGCGGGACGCGTCGACCAACTCCTTCCACCTGGCCATGTTCATCGCGTTCGGGTTCCTGCTGGCGGGTGCGATCGTCAACGGGCTGGGCATCGTCAACCCACAGACCAGACAATCAACGGCGGCGCGCGACCCCCACTCGGTCGCCGCGGCCGGGGAGTAGAGATATATGGACGTACGCGCAGAGGTCGTCGACATCCTCGCCGGGTTCGCGCTCTTCGCCGACCTCACGACGCCGGAGCTCGAGAACCTGGTCGACATCTTCGATGAGCAGATGTTCAGCGAGGGGGAGCGCGTGGTGCGGCAGGGCCTGTCCAGCGCTGCCTTCTACGTCATCCTCGACGGCGCGGCGACGATCCGCGTCGACGGCAAGGATCGCGCGACGCTCCGGCCCGGTGATTTCTTCGGCGAGATCTCGTGCCTGCTCGGCGAGCCGCCGGTGGCCGACATCGTGGCCGAGCGGCCGCTGCGCTGCCTGGTGCTCCCGGCCGAATCGCTGGAGGGGTTCCTGGTGGGCCATCCGAGGGTCCTCTTCCGGCTTCTTCAAGGAGAGGCGCGGAAGGTGCGGACGACGACGCGTTGGCTGACCTGATCAACCGCCCGTTCCCGCCCGGCAGGTACCCACTGCTCGTCGTCGGCAGCGGTCCGGGCGCGCTGCAGCTGACCTACTGCCTCACGCGCCTCGGCGTCGAGCACGCGGTCATCTCGGCCGACGACACGCCGGGCGGGATGTTCCGCAAGTGGCCGATCTTCCAGCGGATGCTCAGCTGGACCAAGCCGTTCGCCGATCACGAGAAGCCGACCCGCGCCTACGAGCGCTACGACTGGAACAGCCTGCTGTCGGACGACGAGCAGCTGCGGGCGATCATGCCCACGGTGATGGACGGCACCTCGTACTTCCCTTCGCGGCCGGAGATGGAGAAGGGGCTTGTCACCTTCGCACAGCGAGCGGGCCTGAAGGTGCGGTACGGCTGCCGCTGGGAGAGCACGCGCCGTGAGGGCGACGATTTCGTGGTCGTCACGACCGACGGCGAGTACCGCGCGCCCGCGGCCGTGTTCGCCACCGGCGTGGCCGAGCCCTGGCGACCGAACGTCCTGCAGGTGGAAGGGGTGCAGCAGTACGGCGAGCTGCGCGCCGCCGAGTCCTACGCCGACAAGCGCATCTTCATCGTCGGCAAGCAGAACTCCGGCTTCGAGATCGCCACGGGCTTGCTGCCCTGGGCCCGCCAGATCATCCTCGCGTCGCCGAGCCCGACGAAGCTGTCGGTGGACACGCGCTCGCTCGTCGGCGTGCGCGCGCGCTACGTGCAGCCATACGAGGACTGGGCGCTGGCCGGCGGCGTCGTCATCCTCGACGCGTCGATCGAATCAGTCGAGAAGACGGGCCAGACCTACAAGGTGCACACGAAGAGCCCGAGCGGCGCGGCCACCGACTTCGAGGTGGACGACGTGATCGCGGCGACCGGCTTCGTCGCGCCGCTGCGCGACCTCGCGCAGCTTGGAGTTGCGACCTTCGGCGCGAGCCGGCTGCCGGCGATGACGCCCTTCTGGGAGAGCTCGAGCCTGCCGGGGCTTTTCTTCGCGGGCACGCTCATGCAGGCGTCGGGCGGGCTCAAGAAGCACGGCATCCCCAGCAACTCGGGCGCGGTGCAGGGCTATCGCTACAACGCGCGCGTGCTGGCGCTGCACCTCGCCGCGACGCGCTTCGGGTACCGGCCCGACCGGCCCTCCATCAGGCCGGATGAGGTGGTGGCGTTCGTGCTCGAGCAGGCGAGCCGCGGTCCGGAGCTGTGGCACCAGCGTTCATACCTGGCGAGGGTCGTCGAGACCGGAAGCGGCGGCGGAATGGTCGACGCCGGCATTCAGCCGCTCGCGCACTTCGTCGACGCGGGTGGGCCGGACGCGGTCGCCGTGACCCTGGAGAACAACGGCCGCGACGACCCTTATCCGGCCGTGTACGCGCGGGTGAAGGGTGCCGTCAAGGAGCACCTGCTGGCGCCGCACCCGCTGCTGGAATTCACGGGAGCGGACTATCAGAAGGAGCTGGCGGACCGCCTCCAGCCGCTGCTCGGCTCCGCGCTGACGAGGTCGGCATCATGAGCGGCGCTCCCCTGCCCAGCGGCAGCGTCACCTTTCTCTTCACCGACATCGAGGGCTCGACCAAGCTGATGCAGGAGATCGGCGACGCCTACGTGCAGGTGCAGGTCGATCACCACGCGATCCTGCGCAAGGCGTTTCAGAGCCGCAAAGGCGCGGAGCTGCGCACCGAGGGCGATTCGTTCTTCTGCGTTTTCCAGAGCGCGCTCGACGCTTGCGGCGCCGCGGCGGACGCGCAGAGAGGCTTCGCCGAGCACGCATGGCCGGAGGGCGGCGCGATCCGCGTGCGCATCGGTCTGCACACGGGCGAGGCGCCGCTGGTCGGCAACGAATACATCGGGCTCGACGTGCACCACGCGGCGCGCGTCGCGAGCGCGGCGCACGGCGGCCAGGTGGTCATATCGGAGGCTACGCGGTCGTTGGTGGCGGAGAGTCTGCCGGCCGATCTGTCGGTCAAGGACCTCGGAGTCCACCGCCTGAAGGACCTCGCCCGTCCCGAGCGCCTGTACCAGCTGGTCATCGAGGGCGTGCCCGACACGTTCCCCGCGCTGCGCACGCTGGATACGACGCCCAACAACCTGCCGACCCAGCTCACCAGCTTCGTCGGCCGCGAAGCCGAAGCCGCCGAGGCGAAGAAGCTGCTTGCAGGCACGCGCCTGCTCACCCTGACCGGTCCGGGTGGCATCGGCAAGACGAGGCTCAGCCTGCAGCTGGCCGCGGACCTGGTGCAGTCGTTTCCCGACGGCGTTTACTTCGTACCGCTTTCGGCGGTGACAGACCCCGACCTGATCGCCTCGGTCATCGCGCAATCGATCGGCCTTGCCGTCACCGGTACGCGGCGCCCCCTGGACGTCGTGCTCGAGTACCTGCGCGGTAAGAAGATCCTGCTGGTGCTCGACAACTTCGAGCAGCTCATGCCGGAGGGAGCGCCAGTGGTCTCCGGCATCCTGCACGACAGCGCGGACGTGAAAGCGATAGTCAGCAGCCGCGCAGTCCTGCGCGTGTATGGCGAGCAGGAGTTCGCTGTGCAGCCACTGCGGGTCCCCGACGTGAAGGCTCTGCCGTCGCTGGCGGCGCTTTCGCAGTTCGAGGCCGTCAGGCTCTTCATCGACCGCGCGGTGGCGGCCAGGCACGACTTTCAGGTCACCAACGAGAACGCGCCCGCCGTCGCCGGCATCTGCGAGCGCGTCGACGGCCTGCCGCTCGCTATCGAGCTGGCGGCCGCGCGGGTCAAGCTTTTCAGTCCGCAGGCGCTGCTCGGCCGGCTGGAGACGAGCCTGAACGTGCTCGCCGGCGGATCGCGCGATCTGCCCGGACGCCAGCAGACGCTCCGCGGGGCGATCGCGTGGAGCCACGACCTGCTGGACGAACCGCAACGGCGGCTGTTCGCCCGCTTCTCGGTGTTCGCGCGGGGGGCCAACCTCGAGCAGGCGGAAGAAGTGTGCGGCCCTTCCTCCGATCTCGGGGTCGACGTACTCGCCGGCCTGGACGAGCTCGCCGACCAGAGCCTGCTGCGGCGGATGCCCGACTTCGAGGAGCCGCGCGTGCTGATGCTGCAGGTGATCCGTGAATACGCGGCGGAGCGGCTTCAGGAAAGCGGCGAGGCAGATGCCATTCGCAAGCGCCATGCTGTCGCCTACCAGCACCTTGCGGAGGAGGCCGCGCCGAACGTCCTCGGTGCCGACCAGAAGAAGTGGCTCGACCGGCTCGAGCTCGACCATGACAACTTTCGGACGGCCTTCGACTGGACGGTTGCGACCGGGGACGCCGACTGCGCGATGGCACTGGGGGCGGCGTTCTGGCGGTTGTGGCAGATGCGCGGCCATCTGCGCGAGGGTCGCGCCCGGATGGAGGCGATCCTGGCCATGCCGGGTGCCAAAGATCACCCCGCCGAACGCGCCAGGGCCCTCGAGGCGGCCGGAGGCGTCGCGTACTGGCAGGCCGACATGGCCGCGGCCGCGAACTTCTACAACGAGAACCTAGCGCTGGCGCGCGCCAGCGGCGACAAGAAGGCGCTCGCGGACGCCCTCTACAACGCAAGCTTCCCGCCGCTCGTGGACCAGAGCGATATCGAGGGCGGCCTCCGCACGGTGCAGGAGGCACTGCCCCTCTACCGCGAGCTTGGCGACGAACTTGGCGTGGCGCGCGTTTTGTGGACGATCGGCAACGGCGCGCATCAGGTGCACAATCGCGAGCGCGCCGTACCCGCCCTGGACGAGACCATCGCGATCTTGCGCCGCATCGGCAAGGATCGCTTCAGTCTGGGCTGGGCCATGCACACGCGCGCGGTCAACGCCATCAGCTTCGGGGAGGACTCGATCGCAGCTCCCCTGGTGCTCGAGGGGCTCGAGATATTCGTTGGGGCCGGTGACGTGTCGGCGATCGTCGTTTTCCTCGACGACGCCGCCGCCATCGCGAAGCTCGAAGGCGACACACTGAGCGCGCTCCGCCTCGCCGGGGCCGCGGCCCGGCACCAGATGGCCTCGGGTGCGGCGCTGGCCGGCCTGATCAACGTCAACGAAGGGCGGCCCTGGGAGGAGATGATCAGCAGCCCTGACGAGCGGAAAGCCTGGGACGAGGGCCAGGCGATGTCCATCGCGCAAGCCGTCGCGGAAGCGCGGGCCAGCCTGGAGAGGCGAATAATCGCGGCAGGAGAGAGGTAATGAGCGGTATGCGCTATCAGGCCAAGTGGAACGGTGCGGTCATAGCCGACAGCGACCAGACGGTGGAGGTGGAGGGCAACCAGTACTTCCCGATCGGATCGGTGCTGGGTGCAGCCACGCTGCAGCCCAGCGAGACGCACACGACCTGCCACTGGAAGGGCGAGGCGAGCTACTACAACGTCGTGGTCGACGGGAAGGTGAACGCGGACGCCGCGTGGTACTACCCGGAGCCGAGCGAGGCCGCCTCGATGATCAAGGACCGCGTCGCCTTCTGGCACGGCGTCAAGGTGGAGCCGGCCGCCTAGGCTCACGTTTCGTGGCGCTCGAGATGCGGAGCAGCTGCGAGACGTGCGGTCGCGTGCTCGAGGTCGACGGGCCCGCGTACATCTGCAGCTTCGAGTGCACGTTCTGCGACGAATGCGCGCGGGAGCGTCATCGTCTGGTGTGTCCCAACTGCCAGGGCGAGCTGGTGGTGCGCCCTCGGCGCGCTAAGACGCGAAGCGCCTGACGAACGCCAGGGCGGCTTCGGCGACGTCGCGCCAGCCGCTGTCGATGGTCAGCGAGTGCCCGCGGTTCGCCATCCGTGCGATCTCGGTCACGCCCGGGTTTCGCTTCTGCAGCCCGTACGCGGCGTTGACCATCGACGGCGGGACGGTGTGGTCGCGGTCGCCGGAGATGAGCAGCATCGGTCCGCGGCCTGAGTTCCTCGTGTCGACCTTCACCTCGGTGCGAGGGTTGAGGTTCGCGAAAGCCGCTTGAAAGATCGGCTTGCCCGGGGCCGGCACGGAGTAGGTCTTGTAGAGTTGCGCGGCCTCGTCCTCGCTGACGGCGTTCGCGAAAGCGAAGCGGAACTGCTGCTGGGTCAGGGGGACCGCCCGATTGACGTTGGCGGGGTTCAGGAGCACCGGGCTCGCCGCCCGCAGCGCCGAGAACGGCAGCGGGAGGACGCCTCGAAACGGGGCCGGGTCGATCGCGACCGACACGGCCGCGAGCCCGTGGCCCGCGATGATCTGCGTGAGCGCACCGCCGAAGGAGTGGCCGATGACAGCGGGCTTGCGCGCGAGCCCGCGAATCGCCGATTCCATGTGCTCGACCACCTGGCCCACGCCCTTGCCGGCAAAGACCTCGGGTCGGGCCTTCGCGTCGGTGACGGTTTCCGGGTCACCCGGCCAGGGCAGCTTCAGGGCGACGAATCCGTTTTGCTCGAACAGTTCGCCCCACCTGTCCCAGCTGCTCGAGAGCAGCCAGAGGCCGTGAATGAAGACCACCGGCTGCTTGCCGGACTGGTTGGCCCGTGCGACCTCGCCGTCCTGTCGATCGCTCAATGAAATCGTCCTTATCCCGGCTCTGTTGGCACCGATTCGCGGTAGCATCCCGACGCCAAGGCCGATGGCGACCCTCGAACCCAATGCCGCCCGCAAGGCTCAGATGTCCGAGCTCGGGATGGCTGTCGGCCTGCGCGCAGAGGAAATCTACGCCAAGACCATCGCGCTCCTCTACCGCAATCACCCCGCGGCAAGCGCCAGCGCCGCCTATCTCGATTACCGCTGGGGGCGCAGCGTCGTCGGCACGCTGATGATCACCCGCTGGCTGGTGGCGGGAATCGCGTCTGACAAGGACGAGCTCGAATACATCACGAGGAGTGGCTCGGCCGCCGCCCGAGAGGGCGTGCCCCTGGTCGAGACCACGCGCGGCCACCACTACTGGCGCCGGACGCTGATCGACGTGACCAGGGAGGAGGCACGCCGGCTGCAAACGCCCGCCGACGTCGAACAGGAAGTGATTCAGATCATCGTCAGCAATGCCGACGCCAGCCTGGTCGCGCTGGCAAACGCATACGACACACAGCTGAGAGAGACCAACGCGGAGCTGTCACGCGCGAGCCAGTTCAAGTCGGAGTTCCTGGCCCGGATGAGTCACCAGCTGCGGACGCCGCTGACCGGCATCATCGGCTTCTGCGAGGTGTTGCTCGGTGGCCTGGACGGAGACCTGAAGCCGGAACAGACCGAAGACGTTGCGCAGATCCACAAGAGCGGTGTCGTGCTGCTCGAGCTGGTAAACGACATCCTCGATCTGTCCAAGATCGAGGCAGGCAAGATCGAGATCGCGATCCAGGACGTCGACGTGCAGGTGGTCGTCGACGGGGTGGTCACCGCCATGACGCACGCGGCCGAAGCCAAGGCCCTCAAGCTCACCGCCCAGGTTTCGCCGGCGGCTCAATTCGTCAAGGCGGACCCGAGCCGGTTGCGCGAGATCCTGACCAACCTCGTTTCGAATGCGATCAAGTTCACCGAGACCGGGTCGATAAGCGTGGCCAGCGAGCGGCGCAACGGCGTGGTCGAGATCTCCGTCACAGACACGGGGATCGGGATACCGCGGGATGCGCACCAGCGAATATTCGAAGAGTTCCGCCAGGCCAACGAGCACATCTCGACGACATACGGCGGTACGGGCCTGGGTCTGTCCATCGCCCGCCGGCTGGCAGAGCTGCAGGGTGGCCACATGGGCGTCGATTCCACGCCGGGCCGAGGTTCGCGCTTCTGGTTCACGCTGCCCTCGGCAACCGCGGAACGCCAGGGACACAACGGCGAGCGTGACGCCGTCGCCGCGCCGGCGGCCGAAGATCCAGACGTCCGGCGGCACAGGCTCCTGGAAGAGGCGGCATCGGTCCTGGCCGGCGATCCTCCGCGGCGCGACGACGCGTACGTGCGCCTGTTTGCGGGCCAGCCGCTGCCCATGCTCGTCTACGACGTGGACACGTTCCAGATACTCGACGTCAACGACGCCGCCATCAAGCTCTACGGGTACTCACATTCGGACTTCACACGCTTGACGCTCCTCGATGTGCGGCCCGCGGAGGACGTGCACAAGCTTCGCGAGCTGACGCGCCAGGTGCCACATTTCGATCGCTCGGGCCCGTGGCAGAGCCGCAGGGTCGACGGGACTGTCCTCCCAGTGATGGTCACCTCCCAGGCAGTTCCGTTCGGGCGACGCAAAGCCCGGCTTGTGATCGCCGAGCCCACGGACTAGGGGCAGCGGATTGCGGGTCTTATAGCCCCCGGATCAACTGCCTTCCGGCCGTCTGAATCCGGGCCGGGTAGCCGGATCCTCAGCATGTGGAGCCCCTCGTCCGGCTGAGTGCGGCCGATCTGACCAACCTGGCCGTCGAAGCGGCCGATACGCCGATGCACCAGGCGGTGCTCGCCACGATCGAGCGGGCCGCACTGGTCGATGCGCAGGGCAACGTCAGGATCGCCGAGCTCCGCGATCACGTCGCGGCTCGGCTGTCCCGAGTCCCGGAGCTGCGGCGGGTCCTTTATCGGCCGCCCCTGTTCTTCGGCAGTCCGCTCTGGATCGACGACCGTGACTTTCGGATCGAAGACCACGTGTTGCTGGCCAGCCTACCGGCGCCCGGAGGGGAGAGCGGCGCGATCGCATTTGCCGAGCAGCAGATGGCGACCCTCATGGACCGCTCGCGCCCGTTGTGGAAGATCTGGATCCTGGACGGGTATTCGCCGGACCGGCTGGGCCTGCTCATCAAGCTCCATCACTCCGTTGCCGACGGTCCGGCCATGGTCAACATGCTGGGCCAGATTCTCGACATCGAGCCGGGCTCGATGGATGCGGCAGGCGCCCCGCTTTCGCCTGGCAATCCCCCAAGCGCCGGTCGGCTGCTCGCGGACAACATCGCAAGGAAGTCGGCGTGGCTCTGGAGAACGATCACAGGGGCCACGCACCCGCGGCGGTCGCTTCGTCAATTGCGAACGCTCTTCGCGGGCGGCGCGGAGGCCATCCGTCAGGGTCTTGGCGCGCAGCTCCGGCCGCTCAACCGACCGATCGGCCGCACCCGGCGCATTGCTGCCTTCCGCGTTTCCCTCGATGAGGCAAAACGAGTCGCTCACCACTTCGGGGTGAAGCTGAACGACGTCTTCTTCTATGCGGTGGCGTCAGGTTGTCGGCGCCGCCTGACCGCGAGCGGTCAGCCCCTTGCCGGCATCAGGCTGCGACTGTCGATGGCTGTTTCCGGCAGCCCGGTAAACGTGACTTCGGGCAACCATGCGGGCACGATGATCGTCTCGGTTCCGATTGACATCGACGACCCGACCGAGTTGCTGATGGCCGTCGCCTCTGCCACCGCGGCCGCAAAGGTCAAGCAGATGCCGATCGTTTCGACCGGCCTGATGGTGTTCCTGGCCCGAATTGGTTTCACGAGGTTGTTCATCCGTCACCAGCGCATGCTCAATGTGCTCACCACCAACCTGCCGGGGCCGCCGGTGCCTCTGTATTTCGCCGGAGGCCGGATATGGTCACCGATAGCGCTGCCGCCGATCGCGGGCAACGTGACCTTGTCATTCGCCGCCCTGTCCTACGGGCACGAGCTGAGCCTCAGCGTGATCGCCGACGGCGCCACCTGGCCTGATCTCGACCCGCTCATCAGTTCGATGCAGTCGAGCTGGCACCAGCTCGGTGAGATCGCGACGGCGAGCGGAAGGCTCTCGGCCTGACGGCTGGTTGGCATGGCCGCGAGGGGCATGGCGGCCCTGGCGTACAGGTGCGGCATGTAGGAATGTGGGATCGAGGAGGTGATAGACAACATGGCCGTTCAGATGGAGGCGCAGCCGAAGGTCAAGTACCTGCGGGTGAAAGTCATCGACATCGCGAAGGAAGGCAGACCGACCGTCAACATCAGGATGCCGATCGGGTTGGTGAAGTTCGGGTTGAAGATGGCGCAGTCGTTCTCACCCGACGTCCAGCGGATGAACCTGGACTGGGACGCGATCGACCGGATGATCGAGGAAGGGGTGGTCGGCGAGCTCGTCCACGTCGAGGACGAGGCGGAGAACAAGACGATCGACGTCTACGTCGAGTGACGAAAGCGCGGTGGTCGCGGCTCGGCGCCGCGATCACCGTCCCGCCGGCCGGCGGCGCTAGGCCAACGCGATCGAGAGCGGGCTCACGTACAGCACGCGGCCGGCGCCCAACCAGCCGTGGTAGGCAAGCCAGGGCCTCCCGTTCGAGTCGGTGAAGAAGGACCCACCGCCCGGCCCGGAGAGCGGCCCGCCTGTCTGGAGGAGCGGCGTCGTGCTCTTGACAAACGGACCGAGAGGCGAGGTCGCGACGGCGTAGCCCATTCCATAGCGCCCGCGCCAATCGCCGCCGGAGTACAGCAACACGAACCTGGAGCCCCAGGCAAAGACTGAAGGGCCTTCGACGGTACCGTTCCGGCCCGACTCCCAGGCCTCGGTCACACCGAGGAGCTCCGCTCGCGGCCCCGCGACACCGAGCATGTCGGACGTCATCGGCAGCACCGAGATGCTGTGATGGTCAGGCCCGTCGACTGAGAAGTAGAGGTAGGCGTTGCCGGCCGCAAGCAGCGGCCACGCGTCGATATAGCCCCTGGCCTGGGCGCCGTCGTTACACGCGATGGGGCCGTGGTCGGTGTATGGACCAGCCGGTCTGCTCGCTGTGGCGACGGCGAGGCAGTGCATCCGGGAGCGCGAGCGGCCGGAGTAATAGACGTAATAGGTGCCGTTGCGAGCGATTGGTGCCGGAGCCCACCAGTCGCCCAGGCCCCAGGCAGGCGCCGCCGCGAAAACGTCGGCGGTGTAGGTCCAGCGCGCGAGGTCTGTCGACACGAGAATCGGAAAGACATGGCCTGGCGACTCCCACGGCGTCTGCGTCGCAAAGGCGTAATAGGTCTTGCCCACTCTCATCACCGTCGGGTCGGGAAAGTCGCGATCGAACACCGGCCCAGCTGGGCCCTTGACGGCCAGTGTGATTCTGCTGGCAACGACGAAAGCGGTCGAATGCAGCTCGGCCTGCGGCGACGGACTCTGGCCACTCAACACGAACGGCAGGCAGAGGAGAAAGCCGAGAGTTCGTAGGGATCCCCGCACCGCCGGTCAAAGCTAGTGATGCGTCCCGTGGATTCCGGCTGCGCGGCTGCAGAGATCTGTTAAGGACTGACGACCAGCGACAGCGTTTGTATGGTCGCGTACCCGTCGCTGCTGATGGGGCTGTACACGAGGCGGAGCGACGTGAGTGGGGCGCTGTGGGCGCGCGTGAAATGCAGCCAGCCGCTCGCGCTCTCGCCGGGCCGTAACCGCTCTGGGAACGTCGACGAGGAGCTGTAGTCGCCGGCAAGAGCGACGCCGGAGGCCGTCTCGGCGGCGGGAATCGGCGGGAAGTCGGCTGGATGCTGGGCGCGATCGGTCACGGTCACGTGTACCCATATCGTTCGCCCGCTGTCAGCGACCAGAACGCGGTCCGCCACGACATTCAGGCCGGCAGCATCGCCCTGCGCGTGGATGGCGATTCCCCTACTCGCCTGGGGTGTCGGGTGATGTTCCACCACCAGACCGAACTGGCTGGTCACCAGCAACACCATGGCCACGAGTGTGCCGATGCCCCCTCCGGCAGCCACGACCCGGAAGAGCAGCAGGGGAAGCGCCTCGATCCCCGCCGCGACGAGGACGAACACCGCGGCCGCTACGGGGTAAAGGTAGCGGCCGGGCATCAGGCCTCCAATCCCGGACAGGAATGGAGTCCCGAGCACCCACAGGCAATCGGCGCCGATGGCCAGCAGTAAGAGCCATTCGAGCCGAAGCCGTCTGCGCGAGATCCAGAGGCCGGCCGCGGCGAGCAGCGTGCAGGCTTCGGCGAACCACACCAGCTGCCTGGTGAAGGGGACGATGGCGAAAGGCTCACCGGCGACGAACTCGTCGAACGCGTTCCGCGCCGAAGCGCGGAGATAGCTTGCAGTCGCGGAGGGTGGCGCGAACGCCGCGCCGAGCAGGCCGCGCGTCGCGTGTGACGGAACCACCTGCCCATACGTGTGCAAGTTGAACAGCAGCCACGGCGCGACGATGACAGCGGCCAGTGCGCCTGCGATCACCCCGAATCCCAACCGTGAGCGCAGGGGCTGAGTGCTGGGCCAGAGGAACGCGACCACGACGAGCGGCACGAGACCGACCGTCGTCAGCTTGGTCATCGCCGCCGCGCCGAGGGTTATGCCGCAGGCCGCTGCAAGCGACCGGCTCCAACCGTCGCGAGCTCCCTTGACGGCAATGAGAATCAGGCCCGCACCGAGCACCGCGGCCAGGCCATCGTTCGTGATCTGGGTGGTGTTGAGAACGTATCCAGGCAGCAGCACCGCGATACCTGCGGCGAACAGGGCCATCCGTTGTGCTCCGGGGCGGACCGTGAGCGCAAGGAGGTAGGCGAGCGGCGCCAGGCACGCGGCTATGAGGGCGCTGAATATGCGCGCAGCGAAAACCGCGCCGAGGGTGCCGCCGACCTGAGCGCCGAGCATCCAGTCCGGCTCGGCCAGCAGGTAGTACAGCGGCGGTTGCATCGCCTCGTACGAGAAGCCCCACAGGTGTCGAGCGGTCCACGACTGCTTCGCGTAAGTGCTCGCCCCCTGGGGCGGTTTGATGAACATCTGCGGATCGCTCTCGGTGGGCACCGGTCCCGCTCCCGGCGGGTACCAGCGGTAGATGCCGGTCGTGGCGTCCACGGCCACGATGTCCGGCTGGAGCTTTGTCGCTCCTTCTATCGGAACGACCCCGTGCGCGTATTGAGCGAGGACGTCCGCATGCTGCGCCTCGTCCACGCGTGACCAGACGGGTTGTAGTCCGGCCATCGCGAGCGCGGGCAACAGCGCCGCAAGGTAGACGAGAACCACGTGAGCCCTCATGCCGGCGAGCGCGCGTGGGAGGGCCCGCGCCTCAGTAGATCGGACCACCGATCACAAAGAGGACGGCCAGTGTGGCCTGAAGTGGAAAGCCGGCCGCCAGCAGTGCGAACTCGAGCCAGGGCCGGCCCGCGATCCAATGCGCGGCGATCCAGAAAGCGGGGAAGGCGGCGAGCAGGTACCGACCGGCCGATTGGATGACGTCCTTGTGCGACGGCACCGGCGATATGAGCATGGCGAGAAGCAAGCCGGCGGTGAACACGCCGTAAGCCACACGCATCCGCGCGAGGCTGGCGATGGTGAGCACCGCGAACACGATGACGATGCCCAGGTCCAGAACGCTGAGGACTCCGGGATGGGACAGGCGCTCAATCCCGATTCCAAGTGTCTGCCACGGCCACATCAGAACGTGATGCCAGAAACGGGATTGTGTGTGCACGAAGAGGAGTGGGTCACCGAAGCGCCACCAGAGGAACGCGGAGTAGAGCCCGGTCCCGACCAGCGGTCCGAGGCTGGCGAACACCCGCCCTCTGACGGTCGCGTGCTCGGTGCGCCGCGATCCGATCTCGACCGCGAGCTCGGCCAGAAGGGCAACGGCCAGCAAGGGCCCGACCGGCCGGAGCAGCCCCGCCACAAGTCCAGCCGCCGCGGCGGCGGGCCACCTGCGGGTACGGACGAAGAGGAAGAAGAGGACGGCCGCGGCGAGAAAGGCAGCGTCGGTGTACGCGACGCCGAGGAACATCGCGAAGGGGTAGGCGGCCAACAGCCTCACGGCGGTCGCCGCGGTCGGAGCTTCCGCCTCGTACTCGATGAGTCTCGCGAGAGCGCAGAACGCCACCAGCGAGGCGACGGCACTGACGACAAGGCCTGCGGCGAGCAGCTCAGCGTCTGAAGGGACACCGCCGCCTGCGAGCACCCGGCCGATGCCAGCCTCGAGCAACGGCAGCAGCGGGAAGAAGTTCGGACTCGTTGCCGATTCGTAACCATGACCGGCGATCGCGATGTAAGAGGAGGTGTCCCATCGATCGAGGCTCACGGTGCGACCGGTGTAGGTCGCAATCAGGTGTGAGCCGGCAAGGATGCCGGCGATCGCAAACCGAGTGGCCAGCCACGTCGCGATCCCAGCGCGCAGCCAGAAGGGGGTCGAGACCACCACGCGGCGTGAACGAGCTAGCGAGCGCGCCGCAATCGTCATGTCAGCTCGCGAGTTTGTGGCGGCGCGGCACTAGGCGCCCGCTCTGGTCCTCTTCTCCGACTGTGGTCTGCTCGTGATATTCGGCGTCGCCGTTGACCTTCCAGGGATCTCTCTCGTCGATTCCGAGCAGGTTCCCGGCCGCGATGAGCGCCGTCATCATCGAGTGGTCCTGGTTGTTGTACTTGTGCATCCCATTCCGGCCGACCAGGTGCAGGTTCGGGAGCTCGTCGGCGATATAGCGGCGAACCGTCTCGACGTGAACCGCATATTCGTCGTCGTAGACCGGGTATGCCTTTGGCACGCGGACGACCGCGCCGTCGACGACCATTTCCGGGCGGCAGAGACCGAGCTGGGCCAGCTCGCTCTTCGCCAGCTCGACAAGGTCCTGGTCGGTCGAGCTCCAGAGTCCGTCGCCTTCGAAGCAGAAGTATTCGAGGCCGATGCAGGTCTTGGTCGGATCGGCGACCATGTCCGGGCTCCAGTTCTTGAAGTTCTGAATGCGGCCGACCTTGACGTCCGGGTCGTGGATGTAGACCCAGTTGTCGGGGAAGAGGTTGTCGCCGTCGATGACCAGGGCGACGGTCAGGAAGTCGCGGTAGCGAAGCTTCGCGGCCGCGGCCCGCACTTCCGATGGAAGGGGCGGGTTGACCATCTCGACCAGGTTGCGGATGGGAAGCGAAGACACGAAGGCCGAGCCAGTGAAGGTGGTGCCGCGGTCTGTGGTGACGCTTGCGACGCGACCCCCTGCCCGGTTGAGGCGCACGACGGCTTCGCCCATGCGCACCGGATGGCCGGCCTCCCTCAGACGATCCGCGACGCGTTCCCACATCTGTCCGGGCCCGAGCCTCGGATAGCGGAACCGGTCGATGAGCGTCTTCACCACCTTGCCGCGATCGCGCGATCCCAGGTTCGGTAACACCATCGACTTGACGACGGTGGCGAGGTCGAGGCCCTTGATGCGCTGGGCAGCCCAATCGGCCGACAGTTCAGAGCAGGGCATTCCCCACACCTTTTCGGTGTAGGTCTTGAAGAAGATGCGGAACAGCCGATCGCCGAACTGGTTGGAAACCCAGGCATCGAGCGTCTTTGGGTTCGGTCGGGGCCGAAGCTTTGCCCCCGCGTAGCTGCTGAGGCAGAGAACTGTCTCGCGGACACCGAGGTTCCGCAACGCGTTGAAGGCCTTGAGCGGATAGTCGTAGTAGCGACCCTGGTAATAGATGCGGCTGAGCCGGCCGCGGGTCAGCATCTCGTCGCCCATGAGCTCGGTCCAGAGGTCTTCGACCTCCTGTGACTTCGAGAAGAAGCGGTGGCCGCCGATGTCGAAGCGGTAACCGTTGTGCTCGACGGTACGTGCGATTCCGCCGACGTAACGAGGATCCTTCTCGATCACGCATACCGGCGCGCCGTGCCGGACGAGCTCGTACGCAGCGGTTAGACCGGCTGGGCCCGCGCCGAGGACGACTATCGGCTTATCGAGCGACCGGATCCGCGGGTTCGAAATCAGTTGGCGACCCCCCACACAAAGACAACGTTGCCTATTGGGTGGTCACTCAGCATCGGCGGTTTCGAACTCGTGTCCGCACCGTCCAAGCCGAGTTCCTGGATCGAGATGCGCGGCCCGAATCTATTGTTGTGAAGAGTTCTCGTGCGGAAATTGGTGCTCGCAGCGCCGCTGTTAACGTGAGCCGGCCGTTGCGGTGCTGAGTGATGGCGAACCGAGTGCCGCACTGCGCGGCCGCCGCCTCACGCGACGGCGGCCGCCAGTTTGTCAGCTGATCGGGTCGTGGGGCGAGTAAGGGTCGCGGTACGGCGCGCAGATCGCGTCGTGCGGCGAGTAGGGGTCGTTGCTGCAGCTGACCGGGAGGTGATTGACGCGAGGCGCCTGCGTGAGCTCCGAGCTCCCGACCTGCGTACGGAGGCCGAAGACATACCAGGCGGTTAGCGCAAGCGCCAGGACGGCGAGGAGCGCCAGAGCCAACGCGATCGGGCGGGGCGGAACGGTTCGGAAGTTTTGTCGGATCTCCATCGTCGAATGCCCTCCTCAGGCCGATGTCCGGCCGAAGGGCCGGGCGATGGGATCGAAGCTATGGGCGGACGGCGCGGCGCCATAGCGGGCAAAGGACCCTTTCCGGTACCCATGGCGGTACCCGTTTCTTTGGGGTTCAATACCCCCGTAATTCCATGTCCGCCGGATCCCCGAACGAGACCCAGGCTCGGCTCAGCCCTCGCGAGATGGAGGTCGCCCGCCTCGTCGCGGAAGGACTCACCAACCGCGAGATAGCGGCGAAGCTGTTCCTCTCGGAGCGCACGGTGGACGGCCACCTGGAGCACATCCGGGAGAAGCTCGCAGTGAACACGCGGGCGCAGGTGACGGCGTGGGTCGTCCGCCATGACGCCGCGCCGGCGCCGGCAGCACCCACGACGGTGCCGCCGGCTCCAAGGCAACGATGGGTGTTCGCCCACCCGCGCGCGTGGATGGCGGCGGCGGTCGTACTGGGACTGCTTGCGGGGACAGTTGGCGTTCTGCGTCTCACGGCGCCGCCTGAGCCGGTCATTCGGACGTTCGCCGGCGACTGCCCGCCGGAGTCAGACCCGGACGCGTGTAGAGCGGCGGGCGACCTCGGACCGGCGACGAAGGCCGTGCTGTCTCGCCCCACGTCGGTGGCTGTCGACAGCACAGGGATCGCCTACATCGCCGATTACGCCAACGGCCGGATTCGGAAGGTCGACCAGGGCGGGATGATCACGACTCTGGTCGGCGGCGGCGACAAGGAGCTGGCTGACGGCGTTCCCGGGTTCGACGTTTCCTCACAGTCGCTCGGCCTTGCCAGCACTGTTGCGGTCGACCGGCAAGGTGCGGTCTACGTGTTGACCAGCCGCAACGAGCACCTGGAGGTCTGGAAGGACAGCAACCAGCTGATGAAGAAGGTCGTCGACGTGGGCCCGTCGCACGAGCTCATATACATCTTTGGGCCTCGTCCTCCGGTCGGTGGCCTTGCCATCACCGCCGAAGATGTCATCTACATCGCCGACCGCGCCGGCAACCGGGTCTGGAGATTCGACGGCAATCAGAAGACGGCCTACGCGGGAACGGGCGTCGACGGGGCCCTCCTGGGAGACCAGGGCAACGCCATCGAGGCGGAGCTCAGCAACCCGATCGGCCTTGCCCTTGACAGCCAGGAGAACCTGTACATCGCGGATACGGGCAATGACCGGATTCGGAAGGTCGACCGCGTCAAAAAGACGATCACCACCGTCGCGGGTGGGCCTGGTGGAAGCCTGGTTCTGCCTTATGGCGTCGCCCTGGCCCACGACGGAACGGTCCTGATTGCCGACACGGGGAACTACCGAATCCAGGAGCTCTCCACCCGCGGCGCTGTGGCGACGGTGGCCGGCACCGGTCAGTGGGGTTTCCAGGGTGATGGGATGCCGGCCACTCAAGCGGAGTTCGACGTGCCTGAAGGCATCGCGCTCAGTGCCGAGGGCAACCTGTACATCGCCGACACGAACAACATGAGGGTGCGCGTCATCAGCCACCTGCTCGGTCAGTGATGAAATCAATCGCTGCGCTGGTGCTGATCGCATTGGCGGCAGCCGCGTGCCAGAACGATTCGAACGGCGCGGCTCCGCCCGAAATCGTCATCGCGAGCGCCTTTCCGACCTCCGCGTTTGGCGTCCGTCTCTGGCAGCAGGCCGTCGAGTTTGCCGTCCGCCAGCAATCCACGATCGACGGATACAGTGTCGTTTACCGGCCCTTTGACGACTCCCTGGGCTCTGAGCAGGATCAGCTCGTCGCTCGCAGGAACGTGCGGCTCATGATCGCCGACTCGAGTGTGTTGGGAGTCGTCGGTCCGGGCAGCAGCTTCGAAACCGTGCATGAGCTCCCTCTAGCCAACCCAGTACCGCTGGCGATGATCAGCCCCTCGGCCACGAACGTATGCCTCACACAGCCCCCCTTCCGCTGCGGGCCGACGCCGGCCGACCTCCGGCCGAGCGGGTTAACCACGTTCTTCCGCATCTCGCCCAGGGATCCACTGGCTGGCCAGGCAATGGCCGACTACGCGGTCGCGCACCTGGGCGTGACAAAAGTCGCGGCTTTCAACGAGCTCGGTGTTGAGGGCGTGTCATACCTCTTGGAGCTCTCGAACGAGCTGCACAAGCAGGGCGCCGAGCTCGTGTACCAGCAGGACCTGCCTGAGGGCACCGTCAAGTTCTCGGATTTCTTGAGCATCGCGAAGAACCTGGGTGCGGACGCCGTCTTCGCCTTTGCCCCTGGGGACGACAACTCATGCGTTGCGGCACAGCAGATGAGCGCCTTGATGCCCAAAGCGATCTTCTTTGGCACAGACGGCAACACATCTGACCCAGCCTGCATCAAACAAATGGGCACTTCGCCACCAGGCGCCTGGGCCGCTGTGCCAGATGTCGATCGTATCGTCGCCACTGATCCGGCCGTGGAAAACCGCGCGAAGGCTTTCTTGAAGGCCTTCCCACAGAAAACCCTGTACGCATACACCCTGGCGGCGTATGACGCCACGCGGATCCTGATCGAGGCCATCGACCTGGCGATTCGCGACAGCCACGGATTCCCCACGCGCTCGAAGGTCGTGGAGGAGCTTGCAACGAAGACTTTCGTCGAAGCCACCGGCACCTACAGGTTTGACGCCAACGGCGACGCGGTGGCTCCGCTGATGTCTATTTACAAGGTTCAGGGCTCCCATTGGGTGTTCGCAGATGTCTACACGTTCGGAGCCGCCTGACCGAAAAGGAAGACCGAGGCGCGGCGCCTGGGAGCGGGCTCCTAGCTCTTGCGCGCGTCGGAAAGCTGGCGGGTCAGCTCCATGTGGGCCAGGTGCTCGCGCCCGTGGCCGTAGCTGGTCAGCAGCCAGTAGAGGCCTGGCTTCGGCGGATTGTCGGTGCGAGGTCGGAGCGCCGACAGGTCGGCGCCGGTCATAGCGTCGGTCTGCTCGGCGAGCCAGGCATCCGCCCGATCGAGCATCCCGAGCAGCTCGTCCCGGTCTTTATCCGCCAGGAACTCGGAGGCCCGGTCGCGTGTGACCTCCACCCCGCGGACCGCCCCCAGCAACTCGCCCTCAGATTCGAGCGTGTGGGTGATCAGAACGGCGATGGAGTTGGCGTCCGGGTGTGGCTTCCAGTTCAGCGTGTCTCGATCCAGGCCCGCGACGACGTCACGGATCCTCTTGTGGATCCCGCGCAATCCTTCACGGATCGCCGCGATCGTGTCCTGCGTGTTCTCCTGGCCCATCCCGTTACACCTTAGCTGGCCGGAGCCGACCTAGCCGCCGCCTCGGATCGAACCGGTTCAGTCGCAGGCCCAAACGATGAATTTCGGGCCGTGCACTCGTCTTACCTTCATATGGTGTACGAGCCGCAGTGACTGCGAAATATGTCAGGAGATCGCCATGAGCATCGTGACCTGTCACCAATCCATCTCCATCGACGGCTTCACCGCTGGACCGAACCAGACGCTGGAGAATCCGATCGGCGAAGGCGGCATGCGGCTGCACGAGTGGATGTTCGAGACGGCGGCGTGGAGGCGAATGCAGAGCCTGCCGCCCGTACCTGACACGCCTGATTCCGAGATCGTCGACGAAATCGCGTCCAATCCCCACGTCGGGGCATACGTCATGGGTCGCCACATGTTCGATCACCACCGCGGGGAGTGGGACGAAAGCTGGAAGGGCTGGTGGGGAGACAACCCGCCGTACCACGCGCCGGTGTTCGTCCTGACTCATCACCGGCGCGATCCACTGCCGATGGAGGGCGGCACAACGTTCTTCTTCGTGACCGACGGAATCGAATCGGCGCTGCGCCGGGCGGGTGAGGCAGCCGGCGACAAGGATGTTCAGATAGCGGGAGGCGCGATGACGATTCAGCAGGCGCTCCGTGCCGGCGAGCTCGACGAGCTGAATCTCCACATCGCCCCCATCGTGCTCGGTGCGGGCGAGCGTTTGTTGCAGGACGTCAGCGACCTGAAGATGACGCCGGTGTCGGTGGTCGCGTCTCCGAACGTCACCCACATCAAGTACCGGATCGATCATTAGGCACGGAGGGCTGCCAGGCCGGCACCGGTCATCGCGTCGGTCTGCTCGACGAGCCAGGCATCCGCCCGATCGAGCATCCCGAGCAGCTCGTCCCGGTCTTTGTCGACCACGAACTCGGCGGGCCGATCGCGCGTGACCTTCACCCCGCGGACCGCCCCCAGCAACTCGCGCTCAGATTCGAGCGTGTGGGTGATCAGAACGGCCATGGAGTTGGCGTCCGGGTGTGGCTTCCAGTTCAGCGCCAGGCCGAATCCCATCACACCTTCTCCTAACGACCGGCTATTTCGGTAGATGCACACAGGTTTTTCGTATCGCAAACGAGAAAGCGGCCGGTCTGCCCAGACCGGACCGCGGCAGAACCTCGCGCCTGAAATGTGCCGTTTGCTGCCACCGGTGCGGTCCACCCTTGTTGATATGTGGGTGAGTTCGGTGGGACGTACAAGCGAATGGTGACGGTGCTCCCGGGAGTGAAGTGAGACCCTGACATCGTCCACTCCCAGCCGCTGGTACCACCGGGGACGAGACTGATGTGTATGGACGGGCCTAAGGGAGTTGGACTCGGGCTGAGAGAAGGGCTCGGACTTGGGGTCAGGCTGGAGCTCGGGCTCGTGCTCGGGGTCGCGGCCGGCGAAGGACTCGGGCTCGATCGCGCTCCCGCCACCAGGCTCGTGTGCGAGAGGCCTGAGAACTGGATGTAGCCGATCGTGCCGCCGGTCGCAACGACAATGACGATCGCCGATGCGAGCAAAAGCCGCGTTCGGGAAGCCCTCAGAGCACGACGCCAGCGCGGCAGTGAATCGGAAAGCCCTACGTCGGCGTCGCGTGATGCCTTCGGGCCCATTTCGCGGTCGGGGGGAGGCGAAGCGACCGCCTCCACATCGACAGCTTTATCTGCGACGTGCGCGACGACCCCAGGCAGCTGAGTCGCCGCAGGGTCGTCAGAGTGGAGTGCCAAATCGTCGTCGACAAGCGATCCACCCGCGCCAGATTCCGATCGGCCACCGTCCGATTCTGGGACGTGGGATCCGGCGATTTCTCCAACTGGAGCGTCGGAGTCAAGGTGCCGAGGTGTGCTCCTGGATTCGCCGGCTGTGGCCGCTGTCGAGAGAGCAGTGATGAATTCACCACATGTTGCGTAGCGCTCGGTCGGATCCTTTGCGAGTGCCTTGACGACTACTCGCTCAACACCCTCGGTCAGATCGAGATTCAGGGACCGTGGCGACGGGAGAGGGTCCTTAACCTGTGCGACCAAGACCGCGACGGGCGTTGGGCCGGTGAACGGTGGCCTACCAGTCAGCATTTCGTAGGCGACTACGCCGAGCGCGTAGATGTCGGACGCAGGCGTCAGTGACTCGCCCTCGCACTGCTCGGGTGACATGTACTCAGGAGTGCCGACGATGGTTCCGGTCTTGGTCAAGCGGCTGCTCTCCGCTCCGAGGATTTTTGCCAGGCCGAAATCAGCCAGCATCGGCCTGCCGTCGGCATCGATGAGGATGTTGGATGGCTTGACGTCGCGGTGGAGAACGCCCTTGGAATGCGCATAGTCGAGAGCGCTCGCAACCGGGCGGAGCATCTCGATCGTGTGCTCGACGGGGAGCGGTTGGCCGAGTCTGTCGGTCAGGGTGCCGCCGCCGACGTACTCACTGACGATGTAGGTCGTTCCATCGCTTTCGCCGTAGTCGTGCACGACCGGTATGTTGGGGTGCCGTAAGCCGGCGACCGCGATGGCCTCTTGCTGGAATCGTTCCTTGAAGTCGGCATCGTCTGCGAAGAAGTCCGGTAGTACCTTGACTGCCACGATGCGCGCGAGGGATGGCTGGAAAGCCTTGAAGACCGTCGCCATCCCGCCGCGGCCGAGTTCGGCGTCGATCCTGTAGGGTCCAAGCACCGTCCCAGGCCGTACCTTCATGACCGCGGCGAGTTTAGGTCGAATCAGCGCCGCTGGCGCGTTCAGCTGTAGCTTCACTCACGGGACGGCCATCTCGCTCGAGGCGTCGGTCCCCGTTGTGGCTAGGCTGTCAGGCTTGCTGTAAGGATTCCTAATCGCAAGCACCTAGATAGCGTCACCCGACCCCGGGCCGCGATTCGAATAAGGCCTACGCCGGCTACCGCCGTACCGATTCCGGACTGAATGCCTGAGTCAGGAGCACCAACCGGTCGTAGGCGATCGGACTTCGAAGCACGTACCGGATCGCACTGCCCTGCACTGGCCGGATGGTCGCTCCACCCGTCCAGAGCATCAGCGGCCCAGTCTTCCTGAGCTCGATACTGCGGACCTGATCTTTCGCCAGCTCGTAGTCCCTCGCAAGCTCGAGCTCGCCGATCACGGAGGTGTTCTCCGCTGGTGTGAGACTGGGCATCAGTTCGCCTTTGATCAATCCGCCAGTCGGACCGGCGAGGGAGCCGCCGGTCCACTTCGCGGCGTAGACGCCAAACAATCGGGTCGAGGTGAAGTAAAGCCCATAGCCGGCGCGAAGCCCCATGAAGCCACGGCCCATGAAGCCACCGCAGAAACCACCGATGAAGGCCTCGCTCACGCTGTCAACGGACGCCTCCGACCATTTGGCCGTAATTCAAGGCCATGCCCCGGATCAGGGTGGCTGGCCTGTGGATGGTCGACTGCAATTCTGACTGCACTATTACTGCAGTTAAGTACGGTGTCCTACCATCGGCAGGCGCCGCTGGCGGTCAGGCGGCCGCGCTTGCGCCCTGCCTTGGGCCTTCCTCAATTCCTGCGTCGGGCCCATACGATGCCTTGAGCAGTACTCGCAGGCGTTGCTTCGCTATCGACAGGCGAGACGCGACGGTGCGCTCAGGAATGCCGAGGGACGCGGCGATCGCGCGATTGGTGTAGCCGTGATAGTGACGGAGCACGATCGCGGCAGCCTGCTTTGGCGGTAGCTTCGCGAGCGCGTCGGCAAGGTCATTGCTCTCAACGATCACTTGCGGATCTGGAGCCGATCCGGGACGGCCGATACGTCGAATCACCTCGTCGACCTGTCGCAGCCGCATCTTTCGCCGGTACGAGACTGCGGCATTGATGGCGATGCGGTGGACCCATGCCTCGGCCGGAGCCAGTGGCTGCCACGTGGCCCACTTCTTGTATGCGCGCTCGAAAGCGTCCTGCGCGCAGTCCTCGGCGGCCGATCGATCGCCGAGCATCGCCGTCAGGGTGCCGAGGATCCTGCCGTACGACGACTGATATAGACGCTCGAAGTCGGCCTCATTGCCGGGCTGATAGGTGCTCTGGAACTTTTCGGAGACGGTGTTTGAGTCGACAACAGCCATTGCTTGGTAATCCCCCTCGCAGTTGGCGCGGTCCGTGATGGGTCACCGCACCTATCAGCTACTCTGCGAGCAAGGAGGCATCCGCGTCGCCGTGCGGTTGTGCGGACTTTTCCTAGCTCAATTGCGCCAGGCCATACCTGATCGCAGGCTGGTATGGTGATCGTGGGCTGGGGGGTTGGCAAAAGGTCGAGAGACGGATCGTCGGGCGACAGATCGTCGTGTGATCGATCGTCGGGCGGCACATCAAGGCGCGCCGGCTGATGACGGACCGATCTACGCAGACAGCTTCTTGGTTGTAACGCGCACGCATCAGCCCGACGGTCTGCGGTTCTCCGGTGAGATCGACATCAACAACTCGTCCGCCGTGGCCGAGGCGCTACGGCGAGGCTTTCCTAATGGTGGCGACCATCACATCGATCTCCGCAGCTTGCTCTTCTGCGACATCAGCGGAATCCGCGCTTTCGTTGATGCGGGTCGAGAACTTGAGCCGGGCCACCAGTTGCGATTGCACGGTCTCCCCAAGCCACTCGAACGAGTGATGCAAGTCACTGGTTGGTCCGATCTCCCCTGGCTGGCGATGTGCACCTGCACTATGGACCAAGAATGAGCGCCCGTTTGGAATCGGTTCAGGCCTTCCGACATGAAGCGCTCCTGTATTCCGGCTGGGAGGAATTCATCCTGGGGACGCTGCCATTCATACGGAATGGCCTGAACGCGCACGAAGCAATCCTGGTGGTGGTGTCAGCCGAAAAGCGTGCTGTCTTGCGTACAGCCCTGGACCGCGATGCGGACAGAGTCCTCTTCGCCGATATGGCCCAGGTTGGGTCGAATCCCGCCCTGATCATCCCCGCCTGGCAGGCATTCGTCAGAAAACACGGGAGCACTGCCGCCGGCCTCCGCGGCATCGGCGAGCCGATCTGGAAAGGTCGCCCGGACGACGAGCTGGCTGAGTGTCAGCGCCATGAATCGCTCCTCAACGTCGCGTTCGCTGGTGGCCGGCCATGGCGGCTGCTCTGTCCGTATGACATGGCGCAGCTCGATGAAGCTGTGATCACGGAAGCCCGAAAGAGTCACGAATTCGTCAACGAAGCCGGGACGTCAGCCCCAAGCGAGACCTTTAGAGGCGTAGAGGCCTGCCGCGAACCATTCAGCCAACCTCTGCCAGAGCCTGATCACCGCTTCGATGAATTCGTGTTCAGCGAGTCGGATCTGGCATCGGTTCGTGACATGGCCTTGCGACAGGCCCATGCGGCGAGAATGCCCGAGCCTCGGGCGAGGGACCTCGTGGCTGCGCTCAACGAAATAGCAACCAATGCTCTGATGCACGGAGCCGGCAGATGCGGGCTGCGCATCTGGCGGGATCAAGGAAAGCTCATCTGCGAGGTTCGCAATTCTGGGTCTTTTGATCATCCCCTGGCCGATCGTCAAGAGCCCGGGCCAGAAGCATCATCGCCGCGAGGTCTTTGGCTCGCAAATCAACTCTGCGACATGGTGCAGATCCGTGCTCTCTCCGATGGCACAGCGGTCAGAGTGCATATGCGAACGGACACCGGAGTTGACCGCAATCTGATGCATGGGCACCAGGTTGAACCCGAGCGAACTGATCGGTTGAACTGAGCTTCGCTCAGACGTCGAGACCGTACCGGCCGGCTGACCCAGGCTCGGTCAGCCGCCCTTCTTGTGGTGGTGCGGAGGCCGCGGTCCACTCGAGGTCGTTGGCTGCTCCGGCGGCGACGTCGGCTGCGTGCCCGCCAGGTAGTAGTTGCCCCACGCAGACACAACTCCATCCGGCGGCTGGTACCACTCGTCGGATCCCAGGGTGGGAAGCGCCCCCGCCATGAACGCGTGCCACGCGGGAACCGCGACGTAGTAGCTGTCAGAACCCTCCGTCATCTTCACCCGCCAGTCAGGGTTGCCCATCCAGACCGCGACCGCCAGGCGCGGCGTGAAGCCGACCGTCCACGCGTCGGCGAAGCTGTCCGAAGTCCCGGTCTTCACAGCGACGTTGAATCCCGGGATGACGAGCTGCGAACCGGTGCCGAATATCAGCGAGCGGTTCGAGTCCTTGGAAAGCATCGTGGCGACGATGAAAGCCACCCTCGGATCCATCGCCTGCTTCGCTGCGTCGGTGTGGGTGTAGATCGCATTGCCCCCCTGCTCGATACGGGCGATCGCGAACGGCTGCCGAAGCGTTCCTTGCGCCGCCAGCACTGAAGCGGCGGTCGCCATCTGGAGGGGAGTCTCGCCGTAGCCGCCCAACGTCAACGACGGCCCGAAGCTGTTGAGCGGGTCGTCGTTGGTGTACGAGCCGTTCGACTGCTGCTGCCACGGCGGAGCGCCCATGTCTCTCGCCATCTGCACCACCGCCGGCACCCCGACCTGGAGCTCGACCTTGACCGCCGGGATGTTGAGCGAATTGCCCACGCACTGCTGCAGCTGGCAGGTGCCGTGGTACGTACCGTCGTAGTTCTGCGGTGTGTAGACGGCGCCCGTGTACGGATCGCGGTACGTGAACGGTGAATCCTCGACCGGCGTGGTCATCGTGAACTTGCGGCTGTCGATCGCCGCCGAGTACGTGAAGATCTTCATCGAAGATCCCGGGTTGCGGGGCGGCCACACCGCCAGGTTGTACTGGCCGCCGTTGGCGTTCTGATTTGCCGACGAGACCATCGCGACGATCGCGCCGGACGTCGGATCGATCGCCACCAGCGCCCCCTGCTGCACGCGACGCCACGCGAGCTCGGCCTGAGTGTTCGAGATCGCGGCCTGCCCGATTTGCTGGAGGCCGAGGTTGAGCGTCGTGAAGACGCGCAGGCCACCGCCGTACGTGGTGCCCGCGCCGTATTTCTTGGTCAACTGGCCGGTGACGTAGTCGACAAACCCGGGGGCGACGACGCGATTCGCCGCCAAGAACATGTGGCTCGGCGGGCTCAGATCCTCCTGCAAGGCACGCGTGGCGTCGGCCTGGGTGATCTTGCCGGCGTTCACCATCGCATTCAGCACTTGCGCCTGTCTCGCTTTGGCAGCGGCCCAATTGGCAAATGGGTTGTAGAGACTGGGCCCGCGCACCAGACCCGCGAGCATCGAGGCCTGCGCGAGGTCGAGCTGGCTCGTCTGTTTATGGAAGAAGATCTGAGCCGCGGCAGATGCGCCGACGGCGCCGTTGCCAAAGGAGACGCTGTTGAGATACATCTCGAGGATCTGCGATTTCGAATAGCGTCGCTCGACCTCAATGGCGAGGAACGCCTCATTGAACTTGCGCTGGAAGGAAGGTTCCCCGCCGAGCACGCGCAGTTTCACGAGCTGCTGAGTGATCGTGGACGCGCCCTCAACGGTCCTTCCTGCCTTGAGGTCCACAACGGCTGCGCGGGCGATGCCCGCCGGGTCGATGCCCGGCTCGGCATAGAAGTTCTTGTCCTCGATCGCGACGATCGCATCGGGCAGCGATGTCCCCATCGCTGACAGCGGCTCCTGGTAGTGCTGGTACCCCGGCGGATGCAGGTCCGCCAGCACGGTCTTGCCGTCGCTCGCGTAGATGATCGTGTCCGAAGGCATGGCGCTTGCGACCTGCGCGACGTCCGGCAGCAACGCGCCGTACGCAACCGGCGTCGCGATCGCGATCGGAGTGATCACGATGCCCACGATCGCCAGGATGCGAACAGGCCAGCCGCCTCGACGCATCTTGCGTCGCCTGATCGCGCCTGTGCGGATTGGCCCCGCAGGAGGACGCCCTGCGGACTCGGGCCTACGAGTCGGGTTGAACTCCGACATCACCGGCAGCAGCATCAAATTCGCGCTTGCCCACGAATTCCACAACGCTCAGCGTGCGACGTGGTATTGGAAGTTTCTCGATATCAGCCTTTGTGAATCGATGTGAATCGCGGGGGCTTCGGTCAGAATCGTCGCATCAACTGGATGATGCTGTGATCGCCGGCGTCAGTGACGACGCGATCGACATGGCCCACGCGTCTATTGCATCCCAATCGCGCCAATCGCCATCCAGCAACGCGTTCTTCATCGCCGGCATCGCGTAGACCATGCGATGGGCAAAGCTCAGCTTCGTGTGATCGAATGCGCCGAAGAAGACCTTGAGGCCGCGCGGATGAATCGACTGTTCGAATTCCGCAAACTCCTTGGGCACAGTGGTTTCCAGCACGTCTCGGCCCTTCTCGTCGGTCTTGTTGTTCCCGATTGGCCCGCTGCTGAACAGCCAGACGGGCTTCGTCTTCAGCAGCGCCGCGTTGCGGCGTATGAAATCGGTGGCCTCGTGCAGCCACGAGAACATGTAAGCGGCGCTCCCGATGACGAAGCCGTCGTAGCCATCGAGGCTGCCGGCTTTGCCGGCCGGTACCATGTCCGCTTCGAGACCTGACTGCTTGAGCGTCGCGGTGATCCGCTCGGCTATCCCCCTTGTCGCACCGTACTTGCTTGCGTAGACCACGAGCACACGCATGTCCGTTTTCCTCCTGCGCCGATTCTGCGTTCGCACTCACGAGGCAGGAAGGGCCATGCGGCCTTCCTCGCCTGGTCCATCACGCCCTGTGCAGGCGCCAGTCGTGGGCGTTCGATTAGCCGCAGGAGGAAGGTCATGAGTAGATCGGCACCGCCAAGCTCACAGGCGCCCTACATCCGCGACGGCATCATCATGACTCGGCTCGTGAATCCGCTGGTGGCGTTTTTGCGCCTCGGCACGATCCTGATCGTCAAAGGACGCAAGACCGGCAGGATGATCAAGATCCCGCTCGGACAGCCACTTGAATTCGAGGGGAAGCGATACCTCGTCGCAGGACGGGGCAACACCAATTGGGTACGGAACCTTCGCGCCGCCGGTGGCGGCATGCTCCGCAGCCAGGGTCACCTGGAAGAGTTCCAGGCGGTCGAACTGACCGGCCGGGACCAGGAACGCGTCATAGCGGAATACCGAACGAGGATGGGGCGAATGGTGGACGGGATGTTCAGGCAGATCCCAAGTCCGGCAGACCACCCTGTCTTCAGGGTTCAGACCTGAACTGCAGCCTGCCCGCAGCCGGCGAGCGGCACGCTCACCGGTGATGGCTGTCGAGGCCCGCCAAACCAAAGGCGACGACCCTCCATGCGCGCATAGGCCGAACAGCCCTGGCGAAGAGCGCCCACATCAAGGAGCATCGCATCGGGTTCAGATGGGTGCAGCGGTCCGCGGCGAGGCTCGGGCATCGACAGTTGGGGCGGCAAGGGTGCGCGGCCCCCGGCATCTCGGGAGATGGATCTTGAGCGCGGTTGCTGTAGTTGCGCTGCTGGTGGCGGCCGTCTATGCGGGCGGAGGCTGGTACCTGTCGGGCCTCATCGGCGACCGGCTGAGTGCAAGCGCCCGCCTGCAGGCTTTTGACGCTCACAGCTATGTGCTTCGCGTTGCCGAGCTCGACGCGTCCGGCAATCCGTTGACCGGACGCATAACGTTGCAGGTTCCTGCCGGCCAACGGGAAGTCGTCACCGATGGCGTGTGGGGGGTGCGGGCTCCGGACGGTGGCTTCGGCCAGATCGGACGGATCACGGCGCGAAGCAGTGATCAGGTGACGCGAGAGTTCCACCAACTCACGGGACCACCCATCCGCGCCGGCGAGAAGCTGGAGCTCGTCAACGATTCCTTCCCTGAGGATCCCACGGCGGCGTTGGGCATCCCTTACACCAACGTCAGCTACCAGGGGCCGCTCGGATCCTATCCAGCCTGGTTCATCGCAGGCACTCAACCGGACTGGGCGATCCTGGTCCATGGCGACGCCATGCACCGGCAGGACACGCTCGAGGTGATGGGTCCGATCTTCAAAGCTGGGCTGCCGATGCTCGTGATTACGTACCGCAACGATCCCGGAGCCCCGGCGGCACCCGACGGACTGCTGAGAGAAGGTGCGACTGAGTGGCAGGACCTGCAGGCGGCTGTGAGCTACGCGCTGGACCACGGCGCACACAACGTGGTGCTGGTAGGGAGGAGCATGGGCGGCGCTGTTGTCCTCAGCTTCCTCGAGCGCTCTGAGCTCGCGAATCGCGTGCGGGCGGTCATCCTCGACGCGCCGATGTCGAGCTTCTCCAAGGCGATCGATTACGCTGCGGCCCATTTCCAGCTGCCGCTCGGCCTGACCGTTCCGCGCTCGCTTGTCGCGTGGACGAAATGGATCGCTAGTGAACGGTACGGCGTCAACTGGGCCGCGATCGACTACCAGGCGCAGGACTCGAGGCTGAAGGCTCCGATCCTCCTCTTCCAGGGTGGCGCCGACGAGTTGGTGCCGCAGTCGATGAGCGATCAGCTGGCGGCGGACCGGCCGGACCTGATCACATACGTCGTTACGCCAGGCGCCGGGCACCTCGACTCATGGAATCTGGACCCGGATCGCTATGAGAGGTACGTGGAGGATTTCATCGCCGAACACGGCGGTGGTTAAGCGGGAGGGTCAGCCCTCGACGACACCCGCAGTGGCCAGGGGCAGCAGGTCCCTCGATGAGACCATCCCGACAACAGTGCCCCCTTCGACGACCGGCAGGTGCCGGCAGCCGATCGCCAGCATCTCAGTGGCAGCCACCGAGCAATCATCGTCCAGCCCTACGGTCCTGGGCTCCTCGGTCATGAAGTCGAACACGGATGCGGCCTGCGCCTGGTTGACATCGGCCATCGCCTCCACCAGGTCATGCTCGGTGATGATCCCCACCAGCTCTCCATCGCACATGACGGGCAGGCAGTCGTAGCCGCCGTCGCGCATCCGCCGGGCCGCATCGCGGAGGCTCTCCCAGCCCTCGAGATACCTGACCTTGGGCTGATAGACGGAACGCACCTTCATGGCCCATTTCTCGCAGACGGTGGCCGTTTGGGGCAGGGGCTTACGACCCTATGCGGCCGGGTCCCCAAGCCGCTCTCAGCGGGGGCGCTGGGCGAGATGCTCGATATACGAAGGCGGTGATGGCGTCCGCCATGGGCGTCGCCCGCGCGCGAAGAGGAGTTGAAATGAACAGCGAAAGCGCATACGAGAGGTTCGTTGCGACGGTAGAGAGCGCGGCGCAGGTGGCCGGCATCGCCGACCCGGTGCTGCTCCAGCGCATCAAGACCCCGGAGCGGATACACGAGGTATCGATTCCCGTGGCGCTGGATGACGGGACCCAGCGGTTGTTCACCGGGTACAGGGTCGAGCACAGCTCGGCTCGCGGTCCCTACAAGGGCGGCATCCGTTATCACCCCAACGTGACGCTCGACGAGGTCAAGGCGCTCGCCGGCTGGATGACCATCAAGACCGCAGTGGTCGACATCCCGATGGGTGGCGGCAAGGGTGGGATCAAGGTGGACCCACGCAGGATGTCGAGGCACGAGCTCGAGGCATTGACCCGCGCATACACCGACATGATCGCCCGCGACATCGGGCCCGAAGTCGACATCCCGGCTCCGGATGTCAACACCGACTCAGAGACGATGGACTGGCTCGCCGACGAATACGAGCGCGTGACCGGCGTGCACGGCGGAGCAGTGGTGACCGGGAAGAGCATTGCCCACGGCGGGTCACTCGGCAGAGACACCGCCACCGCGCAGGGTGGTTACGACGTGCTCGAGTCCGCGCTGACCGCTGCAGGCGAGTCGTTCGCAGCGAAGACGGTCGCCATCCAGGGGTTCGGTAACGCCGGCGCCAACGCAGCGATTCTGCTGGCGAACGCCGGGGCTCGGATCGTGGCTGCGTCTGACTCCACGGCGTCGCTCATCGACCGGGCTGGACTCGACGTCGACCAGCTGGTCGCCTTCAAGGAGAAAGGCGGAAGCTTCATCGACATGACGGCGCAGGTCAAGAGCACGCCCGAACGGCCGCTGTTCGAGGTGGTGGACATTCTCGTCCCTGCAGCGCTCGAGGGCCAGATCACGGCCGCCAACGCCGAGCTGGTTGATGCGCGCTGGGTGCTCGAGCTAGCTAACGGACCGACGACTCCCGAAGCGGACGCGATTCTCGAGAGGCGGGGCATAACCGTGCTGCCAGACATACTCGCCAACGCGGGCGGAGTGGTGGTGAGCTACTTCGAATGGATCCAGAACATGCACTCCGAGAAATGGATGAGAGAAGAGGTGCAAGCTCGGCTGGCGGTGACCATGCGGCGCGCCTACGAGGCGGTCTTCGAGCTGGCATCGCGCCGCCAGGTCTCGCTCAGGGTGGCCGCCTACGCGATTGCTCTGGAGCGGATCGCCGGCGCCATCAAGCATCCCCAGCCCAAGGACGTCGTCCTGACCTGACGAGCGGCTACTGGGAAGCCGGCGGGAGGAGAGGTCCCCGCCGGCTTCCGCTACGACTCATTCGCCTTATGCCATGCGGCGTGACATTTGGTACGGGGCGGTCAGACGAGTGAGCACCTCGAAGTGGAGGGACCCGTTCCGGAGTAGCTCAACGTAGAGCAGGCGGCTGTTAAGGATCGAGCCGAGGCAACAGTCGTCAGCTCTCCGAACTCGATATGGTCGTTCTCAGCGGCCAGCCCCCCTTCTCTCTTGACTGCAGTTGGAACAGCCAGCAAGCGGTTCCGCGCAGTCAGATGGTCAGGAGCGGACCGGCTGAGCCATCGGTTCTGCGCCCTCCGGGTCTTTCCTTTCGACCTCGATGGTGTAGTCCGCCGCGATCGCCGCAAACGCGCCGAGCGCAGCCCATTTTGGCGCCGCCAGCAGACCGGCCACGCCGACTGTCACCGGCAGCTCCATGACCGTGTCGCCCTCCGGGTCCTTGATGATGATTCGGCGAACGTTGCCTTCGTGGATCAGTTCCTTGACCTTGTCCACCAGGTGAGTGCCGTTCAGATCGATCTTCTCGGTTGACGTCGTCGCTGTCTCGCTCACTGCCTTCATCTCCTCAGTTGTGATCAGACCGCCATCGCCACAGTCGTCTTCGCTCGAACGAATGAATCGATCCGCTCGGCCACCTTCTCCCAGTCGGGCTCGAGCATCAGGTCGTGCGCCTGTCCCGGAAACCGATGGATCTCGGCGCCGTAGATCCGCGCGGTGTCGGCTACGTAGGCCCAGGTGATGCTCCTGTCTTCGTCGCCCCGCACGACGAGCATCGGCACGCCCCTCGAATTGATCTTCTTCACGTCCGGCCGGATGAAGCCCATGAGCTCGAGGAAGACCCGGAAGGAGTCGTCCGTCATCTCTGCCTGATACTTCCGGACGAGTTGTTCGGCGAGCCCGTCGCTGAAGAAAAGCGCCCGCGCCCGATCCGGCGTCTTGATCAGGCCGTAGACGCTGAGAGTCGCTACGGCGGCGAGCATGCGCGCGGGGTGCCTGGCGCCTTCGCGGAGTGCGGCGCTGAGGATCCCGTACGGCGGTGCGGACGCCAGCAGAACGACCGCTGGAGCGTCATGGTCCTCGAGGTACTTCTGAATCGTGAAGCCACCCATCGAGTGCCCGACCAGGACAGGAGCTGACGGCATGCGCGCGGCTGTAACGCCGACGTCGGCGGCGAAATCCTTGATGCTCATGGTCCGGAGGCCTGGTGCTCGGTGCTGGCCGTCCCGCCGGAACCTGACCGCCTCCGCCATGTAGCCACGTGCGCGAAACCAGGGCACGAAATGCTCCTCGTAGCACCAGGCGCCATGAAAGAGGCCTGGCACGAAGAGGATCGGTGGTGGGTCGTCGTGCATGTTGGACGTCCGCGTCACGAGCCGGCCGGGAACATATAGCCCACGACAAACACACCACCCATGAGGCCTGCCGGCCATAGAAGCGCGGTTCCGATCGACGATGCGATGGAGGCCGGCACTGCCTGCGATCCTCGTGGCAGGCGCATCGCCAGCGCCGGGGCGATGGCGCACCACGCGGCCAGAGCCAACAAGATGACGGGACCAACGGTCTGGTCGGCACCCGTCCCGAAACCGGGCAGCAAGGCCGCATCGAGGATCGCGAGCGCGATACCTACCGCCGCGGCTGCCGACGCCAGGCCGAACCAAGGCCTGCGGCGGTGATGCAGCACCACCGCGGTCCAACCTCCCGCGAGCAGGGCCGGAAGGAGCGCGTAGGCGGCGAGCGCGCCGTTGCCACGGAAGGACCACCCATCGCCGGAAGGCCCGTATCGTGCGACCAGAAAGGCCGACAGCGACACGAGCCCGCCGAGTACGACGGCGGCGCCCAGTGCAAGGCCCATCGTTCCAAGCGATCGTGCCGGCGTCCGCCTTGCGAGGAGCTGTGCAGTCACCGAGAGGTCTCCCTCCGGGACGCACTGCGCTGCCCGTCGTTGTGCGGCTCCGCTTCTGAAGCCAACGCGACGGCGCGGAGGTCGATCGCCTCGCGGATCGCCTCGTTGATCGCGATGTACGGCACAAGTGCTGCTTCGTTGACCGCCCGGACTGCATCGATGGATGCCGCCTCGAAAAGGGAGAAACACCGAGACCGGGCGGGCACGAACAGCGTGCCGAGATAGATCACGGTGGACCCGGCGGCGGTGAGCCTCTTGCTCGCTTGCTGGACAGCGCGCCGCATTGCCCGCCGGTGCGCCTCGGTCGGCACCGGCAGGCTGCACTCGACCAGGTAGGTGGCCTGCTTCGGCACTGACGCGCACCGTAAGCGCGGCGAGCCCCGAAAGAACCCGTGGAAGTACGCACGCCGGTACTGAATTTCCAGGTGCGTCCATGGCGTCCGCTCGACCCGCTCCGGTAGGGTCTTTCGGCCCTATAGGGGCCGCGGCGACCTGCCTAGCGTGCTAACGTGGCGCCTTCCCGCGGCCTTCACCACGTCCCGACCGAGCTGACGAGTTTCGTCGGACGCCGGCGCGAACTCGCTGAGATCAGAAGGCGCCTGGGCGCCTCGCGGTTGGTGACTCTCACTGGACCCGGCGGCGTGGGCAAGACGCGACTGGCGATCCGCGCCGCCCGCGAGTTGGCCCGCGCCTTTCCGGACGGCGTTTGGATCGTCGAGCTGGCAAGAGTCCAGGACCCGCTGCTCGTCCCACAGGCGGTCTTCGACGCTTTGGGCATCAATGACCTGTCGACGGGCTGGTCGCTATCCAACCTCGCCGACTACCTCGAGACACGACACCTGCTGCTGATTCTCGACAACTGCGAACACCTTTTGGACAGCTGCGCAGTGCTGTCGCGTACGCTGCTCGAGGCCTGCCCTGAGATCCGGATTCTCGCGACCAGTCGACAGCCCCTCGGCATCACCGGTGAGGCCAGGATGCTGGTGCCGCCCCTGTCGCTGCCCGAGGAGGACGGCGCCGCAACCGTCCAGCGGCTGCTCGAATCGGACGCGGTCCAGCTCCTCAGCGAGCGCGCCTCGCTTGTACTGCCTGAGTTCGCAGTCGACACGGTCAACGCGGGCGCCGTCGCAGATCTTTGCCGGCGCCTGGACGGAATGCCGCTGGCCCTCGAGCTCGCCGCGGTCCGGCTCGGATCGCTGAGCCTCGAGCAGCTCAGCGTGAAGGTGGCGTCCCAGATCTCGGCGCTTGACAGGGGAGATCGAGGTGCCGAGTCACGCCATCAGACGCTGGAAGCGACGATCCGCTGGAGCTATGCGCTGCTGAGCGAGGCGGAACGGGCGCTGTGGGCTCGGCTCTCCGTGTTTGCCGGCGGCTTCGACCAGCAAGCCGCTGTCGAGGTGTGCTCTGACGACATGATCCCGGCGGAGCTGATCGATGAGCTCATCAGCTCGCTGATCGAGAAATCGATCTTGACCCGCGAGACAGTCGCTGAAAGCGGTCAGCGCTATCGGCTTCTGGAGACTCTCCGCCAGTACGGCCTGCTCCGATTGCGCGACATGGGCGAGGAAGCGACCATCCGCTATCGACACTTCGCCTGGATCTGTTCGCTGGCGGAGGCTGCGGGGGCGTGGGACGACAAGCAGCCGGAAGTCTTCAAGCGGGTGTACCTCGAGCGAGACAACCTGTGGGCGGCGCTGCAGTTCTGTCTTGGGCAGGCTGATGAGATAGCTGCGGCGGCAGAGCTGGCCCTGAACCTCATGGTCTACTGGTTCTGCCGCGGGCCGTGGAGGGAGGTGCAGCGAATAGTCGCATCGCTCACCGAGCTGGCTCCGCAAGACTCGCTCCCACGTGCACGCCTTCTGTGGGTCGGCGCCACTCTGGCCTCCGCGCTGAACGATTACGCCGGCTCAGGCGAGCTCAATCGCGAGGCCCTTCGGATCGGAAAGCAGGTCAAGGATGCCGAGATGGTCGCCTGCTCCTCGCTATGGTTGGCGCTCTCCCGGTTCGTCGGCGGTGAGCCGGTGGGAGCGGAGCTGGTCGAGACATCTCTCTCGCTGGCGCGCCTGATGGATCTCAAGCCTATTCAGTTGATGGCCCTTCTGGGCCAGTGCCTGTTCTCCCTCGGTAGGGGGGAGCTCGAGCAGGCGATCGACTTTGGTGAGCAAGCGGTGGCGATCAGCAAGGAGTGCGGGGAATTGTGGGAGCGTGCGTACGCCCTCAACTTCCTGTCCCAGGCTCGATGGATGCGGTCCGACCGACAACGGGCGGAAGCCGAGGCGAAGGAGGGCGCCGATTGCAGCCACCGGCTGGATGACAGGGTAGGGCTTACGTACCTTCTAGAAACGCTTGCCTGGATGGCCGCGCAGGGCAATGCGCCCAGGCGAGCCGCCATCCTCCTCGGTTGCGCTCAGCGCGTGCGTGACCTGAGCAGGCTGCCATCCCAGTCGATCAGTCAGCCGCAACACGAAGAGTCTCTCCGTATCGCTATGGACGCGCTCGGACAGGCGAACTTTGACACTGCATTCGATCAGGGCCGGGCAATGACGATCGACGATGCCGTTGCCTTTGCCATCGGCCGGTCTGGGCCTCCGAAGCAACCGCATCCGCGGGACGGCGGCAAGCCGGCGGTTGTGCTGACCAGGAGAGAGAAGGAGATCGCCGGTCTCGTCGCTCGTGGTCTGAGCAACAAGGAGATCGCGGCCAGATTGATCGTGTCCGAGCGGACGGCGGAGTCCCACATCCTCAACATCCTCAACAAGCTTGGCTTCAACTCGCGCTCCCAGATCGCCAGCTGGGCAGCCGCACTCGAGACCGCTGCCGAATTTTCGGTACCGCTCTAAGTAGTTTTCCGGGTGAACGATGCCCGGCCGGGCTTCATCCTGCCGGCATGAGCAGCACAACCGGCAACCCCTCCCAGGTCATGTCTCCACGAGCGATCAAAACCACGCTCGGCGCGGCCCGGCTGGTCCTCATCGGTTCGGCTGCTGTCCTTCTGGTGCTGGGCGTCATCATCTGGACCGGCAGCGGCGACGAACTGATCCCGCTTCACGTGGTGGTCGGATCGACGCTAGTGATCGCGCTGTGGGTGATCGCGGCCGTCGCTTGGATGGCAGGCGTCTCCCGGCGTGTCATCGGACTTGCCATCGCCTGGAGCCTGGTCGTCCCGTTCTTCGGGCTGGTCCAGGACAGGGTGCTGGAGGGTGACTGGCACTGGACGATCCAGGTGCTGCACCTCGTGGTGGGCATGAGCCTGGCCGGATTCGGACAGGCGCTGATGCTCTTGATCCACCGCAGACAAACAGCCAAGGAGGTCTAGATCAAAATGCAGACGGCGACCAGGACGAAACCAATCGCGCAGGCCGCTTCGGAATTCCTGGCCAGCAGGCGGATCGCGGTCACGGGTGTGTCGCGTCATCCGAGCGACCACGGAAGCAACACCGTCTACAAACGCCTGAAGGAGCGCGGCTACGAGGTCTTCGCCGTCAATCCCAATGCCGATCAGGTGGAGGGTGACAGGGCGTATCACGACCTGAAGTCGATCCCGGGCGGTGTCGAGGCGGTCGTGATCGGGACGCGACCAGAGAGGGCCGCGGCCACGATGCGCGAGTGTGCCGAACTCGACATCAAGCATGTCTGGATGCATCGCGGGGCCGGTGCGACCAGCGTGTCCGCAGAGGCGACGGCTTACGGCCGGGAGCGCGGAATCAACGTGATTCCTGGCGGTTGCCCGCTGATGTTTAGTCCGACGTCGGACGGCAGCCACAAGGCGATGAAGTTTTTCCTCACGCTGACGGGCGCTGTTCCGAAGGAGGTCTGACGGAAATGGCCGCAGTGGCGAGGCCGGCGAGCCGGCCTTCGAACCTGCTTCGCGTCATCGTCACCGGCTTTGTCGCGCTCGTGGCCGGTTTGCTGCTCGGAGTCGGCATCACGTTGAGCGCCGTCGGCCTGCTGTCGTTCGCAGTAGGGGGAACGCTGACCTGCTCAGTCAACAGCGACGGCACCGTGACGAGCTGCACCAACGACAGCGGGCAGCAGGTCAAGGTCCCGCACCACATACGCATCCGGCAATAGAAATCGAGTTGACGAGGTGAGAGGACATGCCCGTGCAGACCGAGCTTGAAGCACCGCCGGCCGCGGAGACGCAGGTTGCACCACCCCGCGTCCACCAGGCCGCACCGACCCCCGCCCGGCGTCGCGTCCCGGTGGTGTGGCCGATCCTTCTGATCCTCGGCGGAGCGCTCATCCTGCTGGTCAACCTCGGCACTCTGCCGGAAGACACCGGCTGGCGCCTGCTTCAGTTGTGGCCTCTCCTCCTGGTGATGCTCGGGGTCGAGATACTGGTCCCTCTGCTGATTCGCGGGGCGGCGGTGACGGTGGTCACACTGCTGCTGGTTGGCACGATCGCTGCGGGCGGGTTCGCATACGCGCTCGCAGGACCGTCGATCGCAACTGCTTCATATGCGCGATTTCAGTCGACGTCACCGCTGACTGGTGAGACCGCCGCCACCATCAGGATCGACGATGCAGCGGACAGGATAACGATTAACGCCGGCGATACAGGGTCGCAGCTCTACGAGGCGAAGATCGACTATGACGGTTCGGCCCCGAGCTTTTCGTACGCCGACGGTCAGATTCGAATAACGCGGAGCTCCAACTTCATCAACTCGTGGGGCCGCGCCCGCGATGTGATCGACCTGACCGTCAATCCTTCAGTGGCCTGGACCGTCGTCATCGACGGAGCAGGTACGACCGCCACGATCGACCTGTCGCACGCTACCTTGCAGTCGTTCACGCTCAACGGAGCGGGAAGCAACGTCACCATCACGGTGGGACCACCGCTTGGTCCTGTGCGCATGAGTGCGGACGGAGTCGGCATCCAGCTGACCCTACGGCTGCCGGCTGCGGTTGACTACCGCGTGACCGCAGACGGCATCGGGACGGGCGTCAACGGCACCGCGCAAACTCCGGGGTGGCCCACGGCTCAGAACCGTTATGACGTGACCGCTAACGGAGTCGGCACACACGTGACGGTGACGACGACCGGCTAGTCGGCCATGCGTGGTCGATCGCTTCGCTCCGCGGTCGGACTGGTGGCGATCGCGGGCGCGTACACCGCGATCGCGCTTCTGCCGATTGGCACCGGTTCACCCGACGTGGCGCTGACGTGCGTGAGCGGCGTGGCCCTGGCAGCGGGCATCGTCGTGATCGCCCGTTGGATCACGGGGAGCCGCCGGACGCAGTTCGGCGTCTGGTTCGCACTTGTGTTCCTGAACCTTGCCGCCGTCGCTGTCGAAGGCACGCTGTTCGCTCCCGCGGCGGCACCGCCTTCGTCCCTGGGCGCCAACCTCATCCGTCTGCTCGCGGCGGCAGTCGTGGTTGCGGGTCTGGCGTCGGCGTTGCTCGGCCGACGGGATGTAACCCACGCGCCGGGCGCGCCGGTGCGACCCATGTCCGCCTGGTTGTGGCGTTTGCTGGCCGCGGCCGCGATTTACATCGTGCTGTACCTGGTCATCGGCGGCGTCAACTACACGCTCGTCACCCGCCCGTATTACGAGAGTCACGCCGGCAGCCTCGTGGTTCCGCCGGCTCAGACAGTCCTTCTTTACGAACCGGTTCGAGGCCTGCTGATCGCGCTTTCCGTTCTGCCTCTCACCCTGGCACTGCGAATCCAACCGAGGGCCGCCGCGGTTGTGGCCGGGGTCATGCTCTTCGTCGTCGGCGGCCTCGTGCCGCTACTCCCGCAGACATTGCTTCCCCTTTATTTGAGGGTGGCCAGCCTCTGGGAGATCTTCGGCCAGAACTTCCTCACCGGAGTCGCCTGCGCGTACCTGTTCATGGCGCGGGGGCATGCTGCGGAGCATCGCCAGGCCCGCGACCGACCTCTGGGCAGCGTGCAATGAGCCGCAAGCGCAATCTGCGAATCCTGGCCTGGGGGCTTGGCCTCAGCGGAGCGGTCGTCTCCACCCTCACGGTCGCGCTCACCGTTGGGCTCGGGCTCTATTCCGTTCACGTCCTTCTCTATGCGGCTTTCATCGCGGCCGGCATCCTGGGAGCGCTGGTCGCCTCTCGCGAGACGCACAACAGTGTCGGATGGCTGATGTGTGTCGCCTCTCTGGCGGCAGCTCTGTACTACGGACCAGTGGATTACGGCTACGTGGCACTCGTGCTCGAATCCGGCTCGTGGCCGCTCGGCGGGGTCGCGCTCTGGCTCGGCGCATGGGCATGGGCGCCACTGCTCGGCCTGTTCATACCTTTGCTCACGGTGCGCTTCCCCGATGGCAGAGTGCCTCGCCGATGGCGAGCCGTCGACTGGCTCGCGGTCGGTGGCACGCTGTGCTTTGCCGTCGGGGTTGCGTTCGCCCCACATGAGGTCAACGCGCGCTTCCTGCAGGTGCCCGCGCGGGTGAACTCACTGTTGGCGAACCCGTTCGGAGCCACCATGCCCGCCGACCTGGCGCGGGTGATAGTCGACGCCGGACTCGCTTTGATCCTCCTCGGCTACCTGCTCGCGGTTATGTCCGTGATCGACCGCTTCCGGCACGCGCGCGACGAGAAACGACTGCAGCTCAAGTGGTTCGCTTACGCCGGTGTGGCGGTCATTGTGGCCGAGATCTGCGGTGCGGCGGCGTTGATCGGAGGCTGGCAGCTCGGCACCGATTTCGAGATCGCAGTGCACCTCGCCACGTTCGCGCTGCCGGTGGCCATCACGATCGCGATCCTTCATTACCGGCTGTACGACATCGATGTGCTGATCAATCGCACGATCGTTTACGGCGGTATGACGGCGATCCTGGCCGCCACCTACACCGCGGGCATAACGTTTCTTCAGCGCCTGTTCATGGCGGTGACTGGCCAGAGATCGGACGCTGCATATGTGCTGACCGCGTTTGCGATCGTCGTGGGCTTCACTCCGGTCAAGAGCTGGCTGCAAGCGCGAGTCGATCGCCGAATGGGCAATCACAATCCGTCAGCCGTGTTGGGTGAATTCAGCGCGGAGGTCGAAGCCGTTGTCTCGGTCATCGACGTGCATCGGGTGGCGCGCCGACTGCTCGAACAGGCGGTAGTTGCATTCGACGCGCGTGGAGCCTCCCTGTTCCTCGGGCCAAACGGCGCCTCGACTGCGATTTACAGTCGAGGTTCGGTCAAAGGCGACGGCTGCATCGGTGTGCCGCTGCGGTACGAGGACCGGCAATTCGGCCACTTGCTGCTCGGGAGCAGGCGGGGAGGCGCGTCCTATTCGAAGCGCGATCGCGAGCTGCTCCAGCGCTCGGCTGATTCTGTCGGCGATGCGCTGGCCCTGGCTGAACATCTGGGCTTCAGGCCACTGCCAACGTCGGCACGAGGCCAATGAGTCCAGGCGTGCGCGAACCTGGTTCCCGGCCTCAGGACGCTTTGGCCAAGGTTTGAGGAGGGATCGTCAGGTGGTGCAGGGCGGCTAAGTGAGTGCAGCTGGAGCGACCAGCAGGCGATATCTCACCTTTCTGGTCAGATGATTTCCGCGGACCTCGGGCGCGCCGGATTCATGCCTCTCGCGCCGCCTTCGCGAGCGCGGCCCGTGATGCCTCGAGCTCATCGAGCGGGACGAGCAGCTCGTCATTGATCCGCTGTGTAACCTCGCCGGTGACCCGGCTGCCCACCCGCCTGGCCCACCGCCGTCCCAGCCTCCCCGCGTGCAGCTGCAGGAGTTTGGCGAGCAGGTAGCCGGCGAGGAGAGTGACGGCCAGGATCACGACCGGGGTCGGCACAGGCCCGAGGTAAGGAACAGAGATCGTGCCCACGGGCACATCGTGGATGGCGAGTAACGCCGCGAACCAAAGGGCGGAGAAGATCAGGACCGCGGTGACGAGGTACTGGCCGCCGCCGATGACGGTCCAGAGCCGGCTGGTCGGGACACGAAAATCACCGGCCTCTGCCGTCAGGGCGCGGTCGATCGTCTCCGCGAGTCGTGCATCGAGCGAAGCGGGCGCTGTGAGCGCGGCCAGCTTGCGCCGCAGCGGTGCCGGCACGCCTGGCAGCGTCGACGCGACGAGCTCGCGCAATGGTTCGACGGCGGTCGCGAGCGATCCGCGCAGCTGCCAGCGGGTCAGGAATCGCGCGGGATCAGCCGCGACGCGGTCGCGCCCGATCAGGCGGTAGATCGCGCTCGTCAGGTGCCGGAGCGGTCCTGCCCCGCGCTGCCGCGCAGCGAAACGCGTCGCCGCGACGGCCTGGCGTTCAAGGCCGGCGATGTCGATGAGGGCTAACGTTGCGCGCGCGACGGCGGCGAGCGCCCGGTCGCGGCGCGACGGTTCCACCAGCGGCCCGCCCAGTCCGTCGCCCACGCCGGCGTCCGCAGCGAGGCCACCCACGACCCCGCGCGCCTCGGCCTCGATGCGCGACATGACGACGCGTTTCGCCTCCACGGCCGACTCGAGCCACTCGCGAAGCTCCATGACGCCGGCGGCGCCGTCGCGCGCGCGTGTCATCACCACATCCATCTCGCCGGCGCCGTCGATTCGCAGCCGGTCGCGCATGTCGTCGGCGACGCGATGAGCGTCTCCAGGCGCGAGAAGGTCCGTGCGATTGAGGGCGACGATCTGACGTCGAATGCGCGGCGCGTGTTGCTGGAGGTAGCCGGCGTGCATCACCTGGTCCATGTACTTCTCTGGGTCGACGACCCACGCGACGGCGTCGACGCGAGGGAGCAGGGCATCGACCCGCTTCTTGTGATCGAGCGCAATGGAGTCGAAGTCGGGAAGGTCGAGCACCGCGACGTCGCCAAGCGTGCCTCCTTCGTGCTCTCGGACCGTGTTGACGCCGAGCCAGTCAAGCAGCCCGGCGAGCTCACGCCTCCGACTCGACGGCACCCATGCGATGACTTCTGACGTCGTGGGCCGGCGAGCACCTGTCGCGCTCACCTCGGTCCCCGCGAGAGCGTTGAGCAGCGTCGATTTGCCGACGCCCGTGCCGCCCACGAGCGCAAGGACATACGCGCTGCTCGGGAAGCCGAGCCGTGCACGAAGGGTGTCGCGCGTCTTCTCGGCCGCAGTCACGTCCAGGCCGAGCGCGGTCGCGGCGATGATTGCCTCGTCGAGGTTGTCCAGGGGGCGATCGATGCTCAAGGCTGCATGCCGTCAACCGCGTCGCGCAAGGCGCCGGCCACCTCGCGCAGCTCTCGCGCCGGCGGCACCAGCATTTCGAAGCGCTTGCGGTCCTGGTCAAACAGGTCGGTCAACAGCTGCGTCAGACCGGCGCGCGCATTGCCGATGAGCTCGGCCATGGCGCCTTCGCCGAAGATTGCCTCGAGCAGCTTCTGATTGAGGACGGCGGTGCCCGCAGCGATCCCGACCTCGGTCCCGGTGAGCCCGGCGGTGTGCACGAACACGGCGAGCATGACGGCGACCCCGACAGCGTTCACACCCAAGGCCGCGACCTGCGCGATGGCGCGCTTGCGGCCGGCATGCGCGCGGACGTCATCGACGATGGCGCGCATCCACGCAGCAAGACGCTCGCGAATCGCAGGCGCAAAGCCGTCGGACGCCGACCAGAGGCCCGGATTGGCGCCGATGAGCGCAGCTGCCTCCGCGCGGTCGGACCACGCGATCGCTGTGCGACGCGCAGCGTTGGATGCATGGCGCAGTGCGAGCGCTTCGAGCGTGGTCGTCATCTCTGCTTCGACGACAGTCACGGGCGCATCGACCTGGCCGCGGAATACGCTCACCAGCATCGCCCGCAGCCGGCCGATTCCCGCGGAGATGAACCGCGCGACCTGGTCGGCGCCGACATACTCATTCCAGCGCCGCAGCACCTCTTCGCGGAGGATGAGGCCGCTCAGCAACGCTCTGTTGAGCGAATCGAGCTCCTCCGAGTACTCATTCGCAGCCATCCGCTGCAGCGCGTCGGCGTCGATCGCCTGATGGTCGAGATCGTCCGCGACCGCGTGCGCGAGGGGAGCCAGGCCGCGAAGGGCGCCCGCGAGGGCCTGCGCGGCGACGGCGTGTCGCGCGTCGGCCTCGGCAGCGAGCCGCGCGATGCGTTCCAGCAGGCGGTGGGCCTTCTCGCGCTTGAGGCCATCGACATTCGGGTCGATGTCACCCTCGTCGACGACGATCAGGTCTGCAGTTCCGGAGTCGGCGAGAAGTCGCTTTGCATCTGCTACGACGGCCGCGCGATCCTCCGGTTGAGGCGGGACTCGGTTGAGGACCACGACCAGCGGAAGCCCGCGCTCACGAACGCGATTCAGAACCTCCCAGGGCACGAGGTCGGCATAGCGCATCGCGGTGGTGACGAAGACGCAGAGGTCGCAGCTCTCCACGAGCACGTCGGCGAGCTGGCGGTTGTCGCGCTCGACGGAGTCGACGTCTGGAGCGTCGATGACAATGACACCGCCGGAGGCAGGCGATCGTGGCGCCAGCTTCAGCCGCTGGCGCGCAACCACGGCAAGGCGGCCACCCTCGAGGATGCGACGTGAATCACTTTCACTCGCGTAGAGAACGGCGTCCCTCGTGGTCGGGCGAAGGACGCCCGACTTGCTGACTTCGGCGCCCGCGATGGTGTTGAGAAGAGAGGATTTGCCGGCGCCGGTCGGTCCGACGAGAAGGACGAGGAGCGGCGCGTCGATGTCGGCGAGGCGCGGCCGGACGAAGCCCTCGAGGTGATCTCGGAGCTGCCGCCCGCGCGCGGCGGCCGCGGGATTCGAGGTAGGAAGCGCCAACCTCCGGTCGGCGAGCGCAGCGAGGCGGTCGCACCGCTCGATCAAGTCGGTCGAGTCCACCGCCCGCACTCTAAGCGTGGGGCGCGCCGTTTGTGCCGGGTCGCGATGACTTGGCCAGCGGTTGTTCCCGGGTTACTTGCGGGGCCTGCGGCGGCCGGCCGTGGTGCGCGCCTCGATTTCGACTTGTAAGTGGGCTTCGACCGCTCGGCGCGCCGCGCGCGGGTCACGTTTTTCGATCGCGCGGAGCACCGCCCGATGCTCGTTGTAGTCGCGCATCGTGGGGCTGGCCTCGTCGTGTTCGTAAAAGGCGATGATCGCCGACGAAATCCGGTGGAGGGCACTGTTGTGCGCGGCACGTACCAGGTCAAGGTGAAAACCAAGGTCCTCGGGCGGTTTGATCACCGGTTGCCCGTTAAGGGCTTCGCGCAGCCTCTCCACATCGCGCGTCAAACGCTTGAGGTCCGCCTCGGTGGCGCGGGTGGCGGCCAGCGCAGCCGCGGCCGGCTCGACGATCATGCGAACCTCGAGGAGCTCGAGGGCGACGTTGCGCTCCAGCGCCTGGTGAAAACTGTCGGGCCTCAGCAGCAGATCGGCGCGCATCGGCAGAACGAACGTGCCTCTGCCAGGCCGGATCTCCACCACGTTCAACGCGAGAAGCTCGCGGATCGCCTCCCGCACAGCGGATCGGCCAACGCCCAGGCTCGCCGCGAGCTCCTGCTCACTGGGCAGCCTGTCGCCTGGCTTATGGACCCCGCTGCGCAGGTCCTCGTAGAGGACGTCGACGACCTGGCGCGTGACCGAGACGCGCGCCACCCTCCGGCCCTGGCGGGGGGCCGTGTTGCCCGAGCGCGCAGCGCTCCGCCCCTGGATCACAGCGGCGCAAACACCGTGGCCACCAGTTGGCCTGGCAGCACATTGGCCGCCAGGCGCATCACCCCGACCACGCCGGTTACAGGCGAGACGATGGATTCGATCAGGGCCAGGTTCAGGTCGTGTATGGCCGCCAGTTTCTCGCCGCGTCGCACGGGTGCTCCGACCGGCCGCTCGGCCCGCAAGAGCCCGCCGGCAGGCGCGAACACCTCGACCCTGTCGATCGCCTGGGCCTGCGGATGGCTCTTGCCTCGTCCGCCGAGGGCGCCGAGGTGCCGCAGCAGGTTCAGCGTGCCCTCCTCGTACAGAACGCGACGTTCGGGCAGGCTGGATGCCTGGCCTCCGATCTCGACCTCGATCACCGGGAAACCCATGTCCGAGGCGACGGTCAGCAGACGCCCTGGCCCGGCCTCTAGTGGATTGACGAATCCGAGCCCGAAAGCAACCGCTGCCCGGCGGCTCTTCTCAGACACGCTGCCCGACCGCGGGTATTCGACATATGGCTCGACCAGGTATCCCGCCGTCCAGCCGTGCATCGAGAGGATCAGATCCGCGCCTTCGAGCAGATGGCCGCAGAGCGCATCCGCAAGGCGTTCGGTGATCGTTCCGGTTGGACTGCCGGGAAAGACGCGGTTGATGTCCAGCCCATCTTCAAAGCTGATCCTGCGCAGCGCCTGAAACGCCGGCGGGTTGAGCACAGGAATCATCACGACCGAGCCGCGCAGGTCTTTGGGTTGCAAGCGGTGCCACAGCGTGATCAGTGCAGCCGGGCCCTCCTGCTCGTCGCCATGATGACCGGCGACGGCGATCAGCCTGGGATGCCGGCGGGAACCCGTGATCACGTTGACGGGAATGCTCAAAGTGGAGCCATCGGGCATCGTCGCGACCGGGAACCGAAAAGCCCGCCGGCTGTTCAGCGGAGCGCTGTCGACTGTCACGTCCTGGACAGCTTCCTCAGTCCGCAAGCCGCGGGCAGGTCGGCGGTGTTCACAGCTGTAGCCCGAACGGATAATCGGTCAGGACGCGGCCACCGCTCGGCGTGACCACCATCAAATGCTCGGTGCGGCAGCCGATGCCAGGGCCGAAGCCGGCAGGCTCGAGGGCGACCACCATTCCCTCCTCGAGCACGATGTCCGCGCCGGGCACAATTCGCGGTTCCTCGTGAAAAGAGACCCCGACGCCGTGGCCGGTGTGGTGCGGGTATTCGTAGCCGGCGTCTTTCATCGCGCTGCGCACTCTCGAATCGAGCTCACCGGCGACGGTGCCCGGCCGGAGCATCTCGATTCCCATCTCCAGGGCGCGTACGCATGCGTCGTGCAGGCGAAGCATCTCGTCAGTCGGTTTGCCCAGGCATATCGTCGTGCACGAGTCCGCCCAGTAGCCGTCGACGCGAACCACGAGGTCGGCCAGGGCCAGGTCGCCGGCCTCCAGCCGGCGGTTGCTGGGCGGGACGCCGACAAGCAGCATGCGTGGCCCCGATATGAGATCTGGCAGCACCGGCACCCGTGTGCCCGCCTCCTTTTCCATCGCTGCGTGCAGGGCTGAGAACACCTCGATCTCGGTCATGCCGGGTGCCGCGCAGGCGCGAAAGGTCCGCTGTCCGACCGAGGCCACGCGCGCGGCGCGTTCGACGCGCGCGATCTCCGCCGGGTCCTTGCGCAACCGCAGGCTTGCCAGCGCGGTGGTCGCGTCCACCGTGACGGTCGAGGGCAACAGCGCGACCGGTAAGGCGTGAGGTTCGATCGCAAGGCGAGCTGAAACTTCGAGCAGCCCGCGCAACTCTTGATACGCGCGCAATGGCGTGAGCGTGTATCCGGGATAGGTGACTACTTCCAGCCCAGAGACCGCGGGACCGTCCTCCTCCTCACCTTCTGGGCAGAAGATGCGACCCCGGCCGTCGCCGTCGAGAAGCACGTGCGTCCCGGCGGAGATCGGATAGAGCGGCCCCCAGCCGATCTCCGATTCACGGCCGGTGAGCCAGCGCACCGTGCCGTGGTCCGAGGCGAGCAGGCACTCCGCACCGAGCGAAGCCGCTGCCGCCGCGGCCCGGCGGCAGCGCTCCGCGAACGGCTCTTCGAGAGCCAACTCAGACGACCCCGGCGACCTCCTCCGGGCGGGCCTGGCGCTCGTAAGCCACCTCGCCCGCCTTCAGCAGCCAGGCTTCTTGCCCGCGCGCCCGGGCGACGATCAGGGCCACGATGCCGAGGACGATCCATCCGACCAGTACCCACGGCACCCAAACGAAGATGCCGGTCAAACCCGGCGCCAGCGTCTCGTACCCGACCAGGAGGATCGACACGACGCATATGGCCGGGATGATCAGGTGCCAGACCACGTTGAACTCGGCTCGCTTCTCGGTCATGTAGTAGCGCGTCACGCCGATCGCACCGAGTCCGTAGACGCCGATGAGGCCGAAGGTGATGAGGGTGCCAAACCAGAAGAACACCTGGTCGGGCCCGAGCCAGAAACCGCCAACGTAGGCGATGACTATGGTGATGACCGTCTGCAGGATGACCGCGTTCCTGGGCGTCTTGTATTTCGGGTGCACGGCGCCCAGCCACTTCGGCAACGCGCCGCTGCGCCCCATAGAGAAGAAGACGCGCGTGCACGCGTTGGTCGCGGCGATGCCGACGGCGAAGGCGCTGTTCAGCATGGCGAAGAGGAGCAGAACCCAGCCGCTGCCCCACAGGCGCTGCGCCAGGTCCATGAAAGTACCCACATCCTTGCCGGCAAACCCCGTGTCGAAGGTCTTGGTGCCCCATCCGACGGCCAGGCCAAAGGTCGTGAAGACGTAGAACGCGCCCATGAAGACGAGCGAAACGACCACGGCGATCGGCAGGTTGCGCCGAGGGTTCGTGCTTTCCTCGGCCATGGGCGCCACGGCTTCGAATCCGGTAAACGCGAAGATGGCGAAGACGATGCCAAGGAAGAGGCCCCCGGTGCTGAACTTCGGGTCTATCTGGAACGGCTCGGTGTTGATGCCGCCTGGGCCGGGGCTGATGATGCCGCTCAGCGCGAAGGCCAGCAGGATGGCGATCTCGATACCGCCGAGGATGAGCATCGTCCGGCCCGACAGCTGCACACCGCGATAGACGAAGAAGGTGACGAAGATGATTCCGGCGGCGACCATCACCGGCCACGGCAAGTTGATGTGCAGACGCTCCGAGAGCTGGTTCTGCCAGATGAAGCCCAGGATCGTGAAGTTGATGGCGACCGCGGTGGGGTCGTAGAGGAAGTAGAGCCACGCGGTGATGAAACCAAGGCGCGGGTGCAGAGTCTTGCTGACGTACGTGAAGTAACCGCCCGCCGACGGCAGATAGCGAGCCAGCGGAATGATCGTCAGCCCGATCGCCATGCAGACCAGGAAAGCCGCGAAGTAGGCGAGGCTGACCCCTTTGCCGGCGTTGGCGGCGATGAACGTTGCGCCGGTGAGGAAGCCCATCGCCGGCGCGATATGCGTGACAGCCTGTGCGATGACCGACCACAAGCCCATACCGCCGGCCCGGAGCTCGGTCTGGGCGACCATTACCTCCCCAGGTCCAACCTGACCGACAGATGCCATAGGTCTTACCTCCTTTCGCCTTTCAAACCGACAGGACCATCTTTGCCCCCACGCCGCCGTCGATCAGGAAGGTGGCGCCGGTGACGTAGGCCGATTCGTCCGACAGCAGGTACGCGACGCAGTGCGCGATGTCGATCGGCTGCCCGATCTTCCCAAGCGGCACCTCGGTGTCGATCGTCTTGCGCATCTCCGCCTGCTGATCCGCCGGGGTCGTGGCCCACATGAGCGGAGTGTCAATCGCGCCCGGCGCCACGGCGTTGATGCGGATGCGACGCGGCGCGTAGTCGACAGCGACCTGCCTTACGAGCGCCTCGATCGCGCCCTTCGAGGCCGTGTAGGCGTTCGTGCCGCCGGGGATGGCGAGCTTGGCCATGGCGGACGACGTGCAGACGATCGCGGCCGGCGCGTTCTGGGCCACGAACCGCCTCATCGCCTCGCGGACCACCAGGAACGTGCCCCGAAGGTTGATCCCGATGACCTCATCCCACCGCTGGGCGGATTCCTCGTGGATCAACGCCTCGGTCCGCGCGACACCGGCGTTGGAGAACAGGCCATGGATGGGGCCGAAGTCGCGATCGATGTCTGCGAACGCCTGCTGCACCTGCCCTTCGTCGCTGACGTCGGCGACGTACGCGCGAAATGCGTCGGTGTGGGGGATCGCCTCGGCTTCCTTGCGGTTCCAGTCGATGAGGGCCACGCGCGCGCCGCGTTCGAGCAGGAGGTCGACGGTGGCGCGACCCATGCCCGTGGCTCCCCCGCTGACGACGACCACCCGGCCCGCGAAACCCACGCGTCCCTCCTGCTGGGCGAACCCTGCAGACCGACTCTGGAATCCCCGCCGACGCGTTCGTCCCTTAAGCTGTCAGATGTCTGACGGCAGCCAGTGTAACTTCGCACCGAACACCCGTCAACGGAGCGATTGCATGACTACCCGGATTGACTCTCAGTGGTCTTACCGAGGCCTCCCCGCGGTGCGTATGGAGAACCGCTGGATGGCGGTCGAGGTGCTGCCCGACACCGGCGCCAAGATCTTTCGCCTGATCGACAAGGTCGCGGATCGCAACGTGCTGTGGGAGAACACGCGCATCCCGCCGCACCGCGCCCCGGTGTTCGCGAGCATGGACGACCACTGGTCGGGCGGCTGGGACGAGATCTTTCCCGGCGGCGCGCCATCGACCGACCGTTACGGCGAGGCCACACCGTACATGGGCGAGCTGTGGTCGGCGGTGGGCTGGCGGTGGCAGACGGGCCAGCGCGATGGCGAGGTGTCACTGACCTGCTCGGTGGAGACTCCGATCACGCCTGCGCGCTACACGCGCGTGCTCCGGCTCACCGACGACGCGCCTGTGCTCACCTCCGAAATCCGGCTCGAGCACGTCGGCACTCGACCGTTCGACTACGCGCTGGGCACGCATCCGAGCCTGGCCATCAGCCCTCGCCACCGCTTCGACGTGCCCGGCACCGAGGTCGAAGTTGATGAGTTCGGCGGTGAGAATCGGCTTGGTGAACGGGGCGATCGCTACCGTTGGCCGATGCTCACGCTGCGCGACGGCACGGAGCTCGACGTGCGTCGCATCCAGGGCCCGGAAATCCGCAGCTTCGCCCTCCACTACGTTCACGGATTGCAGGCCGGTTGGGCTGCGTGCACCGACACGTCGATCAAGCGAGGCTTCGGCCTGGTCTTCGACCCCAATTTGTTTCAGGTCGTGTGGCTCTGGCAAGTGTTCGGCGGCTGGCGCGGCTACTACCACGCCGCGATGGAGGCGTGGACGAGCTGGCCAGGAGCGCTGGCCGACGCCGTCAAGGCGGGAACCGCGCGGGTCATGGAGGCGGGCGAAGTGCTCGAGACCACGGTGCATGCGGTCCTGTACGGCGGCGTTGAATCGGTCGGCGATCTGCGCTCGGACGGCAGTGTTTCCGAGGCTAATGACTGATGCGTATCACCTCCGTCGACTGTCATGTGCTGTTGGTTCCCGATGTCAAAGAGGACGCCGCGAGCTCCGCGCAAGACGACTTCATCGTCGAGATCCACACTGATGAGGGCATTACCGGCATAGGCGAGTCCGATCTGAATCCGTGGATCGCCCGCGCGTGCCTGGAAGCGCCGTCCACCCACAACATGGGCCTCTCTTTGAAGGAGATGCTCATCGGCGCCGACCCGCTCGACCCACCGAAGCTCTGGGAGAAGCTGTATGTCGGGTCGGCGATGAACGGCCGGCGTGGGGCCGTGATCAACACGATGGGCGCGATCGACATCGCGCTGTGGGACATCTGCGGCAAGGCGGCCGGGAAGCCGATCCACGAATTGCTCGGAGGTGCGGCCCGGGAAAGCATCGTGCCTTACGCGTCGCTGCAGCCAGACGTCAGCGGTTTCGCCGCCTACCGAGAGGCGATCGTCGACTGGGCAGCGCGGGCGCGTGAGGAATTCGGGTTTCGAGCAGCCAAGCTGGAGCTCACATTCGACGGGCCGTATGCGCATCGCGGCATGCACGAGCCCGATGAGCGAGTCGTCGAGGTGGCGGAGGCAGTCCGTCGGCGCGTAGGCCCGGAGATGACGCTGATGGTGGACGTCCAGTACGCGTGGTCAGACGCCAATCGAGCGATCCGCACTGCTCGCGCGCTGAAGGACGTCGACATCTTCTTCCTGGAAACGCCGCTATGGACGGACGACCTGGACGGCTACGCTCGTTTGCACGACGCCGGTCTTGGCATCCCCATCGCTGCCGGAGAGTGGCTGTCGACGCGGTTCGAGTTCGTCGACCTGATGGATCGAGGGAAGATCGGCGTCGCGCAGCCCGACATCGGTCGCGTTGGGGGCCTGACCGAGGCGAGGCGGGTCGCGCAGCTCGCCGCCGACCGCGGTCTGCAGGTTGTGCCGCATGCCTGGAAGACCGGCCTTTCCATCGCGGCCGCCGCGCATTTCGCGACGGCCACCCCCCACTGTCCTTTTATCGAGTTCGTGCCCCGCCCGCTGACCGAGTCAGCACTGCGGCGCGACTTGACGGTGGACGAGCTGGAGATGCACGACGGACTTCTGTCACGGCCATCAAAGGCCGGGCTCGGCGTGGAGATCGACCGCCACGCGCTGCAGCGCTTCCGCGTGGCCTGAATAGCGGCTCTTGTGTGCCGGCTGATCTCGGCTGGTCGTCGATTCCGGCCACGACCTTCATTTGCTGACTGGAATTGGACGACGCGGCAGACGGTTATTGGCAATCACACGTGCTGTCGAGGAACTCGAGCGGCGATCAACCGCGCGCCGGACTCTCAGAGGCTGGGGCGTCTCTACTAGACTTTCCTGATTCCATGACCGCCAAGATCTGTTTTCCCGCGCAGAGCCTGATCGAGGCGCCGCACTGCTTCTGTACCTGCTAGGTCGCTAGCCCCCGGACCGCGGTCCGGCGCGAGAGGCGACCTTCCTTTGACCAACCGCCCCGTATGGGCTATTGAAAAAAGGAGTGGCAGATTGGCAACCCTCATCCGACCCGACCAGACGTTTTACCCCTCGCCCCGCCTTGCGGCCGAGGCTCCGGTCGAGACCCTGGCGTACATGGTCACCTTCGATCCGACACGTCAAAAACCTGACGGCCTGGTCACGATCGACGTCGACCGTACGTCGAAGACCTTTGGGCAGCAGATCGGCAGGGTCGACGCACCGAACGTCGGCGACGAGTTTCACCACTTCGGGTGGAACGTGTGCAGCTCGGCGCTGTGCCCTTACGCCGCCCATCCGCATCTCGAGCGGCGCTACCTCCTGGTTCCAGGGCTTCGTTCGTCGCGCATCTACGTCTTCGACGTGAAGCCCGACCCCAAGCATCCAAAGCTCGTGCATACGATCGAGGCCAGGGAGATCGCGGAGCGCGCCGGCTACAGCCGCCCGCACACCATTCACTGCGGACCGGACGGTATCTATGTGAGCGCGCTGGGCAACCCGGACGGCGACGAACCAGGTGGCGTTTTCGTGATTGACCACGACACATTTGAGGTGAAGGGCCGCTGGGAGATCGACCGCGGCCCGCAGCGGCTTGCTTACGACTTCTGGTGGCATCTCGGCTACGACACCGCCGTCACCAGCGAGTGGGGAACCCCAAAGATGGTCGAGAACGGCGTGGTTCCTGAGCTGCTTCTGGGCGGCAAGTACGGGCACAAGATCCACATCTGGGATCTGCCGAAGCGCAGACACATCCAGGAGATCGACCTCGGCAGCGAATACCAGATGGTGCTGGAGCTTCGGCCGGCGCATGACCCCGCCAAGGCGTACGGATTCGTGGGCGTGGTCACCAGCCTCAAAGACCTGAGCGCTTCGATATGGACCTGGTATCTCGACGGCTCGACCTACAAGATCAAGAAGGTAATCGAGATCCCCGCCGAAGCGGCCGATCCCGACGACCTCCCGCCGTTGCTGAAGGGATTCAAGGCCGTGCCGCCGCTGGTCTCGGACATCAACCTGTCTCTGGACGATCGGTGGCTCTACGTCTCGGCGTGGGGCACTGGTGAGTTTCTGCAGTACGACGTCAGCGATCCCTTCAACCCGCAGAAGACAGGCAGCGTGCACCTCGGCGGCATCGTCCGCAAGGCTGCGCATCCACAAAGCGGTCCGCTGAACGGCGGGCCGCAGATGGTCGAGCTGAGTCGCGATGGCAAGCGCGCATACCTGAGCAATTCGCTGTATCAGAGCTGGGATGAACAGTTCTATCCCGAAGGGATCAAGAGCTGGGCGACCCTCATCAACGCCAAACCCGAAGGCGGTCTCAGCCTCGATAAGGGATTCTTCGCGACATTCGAACAGCGCACGCACCAGATCCATCTGCAAGGCGGCGACGCGTCTTCGGACTCGTACTGCTACTCGTGAACAGCGCTTTGTGGCCCTGGGCAGCACTCGTGCTGCTCGGGGCCTACCACGGCGTCAACCC
>DASSLR010000012.1:0-123481 GCA_035689345.1 Candidatus Dormiibacterota bacterium | reverse complement strand
TGTCGGCATCTACTCGTCGTTCCCGATGTGGATCCAGATCACCGGTGTCGATTCGGTGCCCGGCAACATCAACGCGGAGTGGAACGCGGCGCACTCATGCGCGCCCTTCACGCCCCTGGTCAACGTGCCGGTGTGGCTGTCGCAGAGCACCTACAACCACCTGGACCACGACACGGCCTGCTGAAGTTATGAGAGGAAACCCGAGGTTTCCTCTGCGCGCCAGGCGCGGGCAGGTCGCCGTTACTGATTGCATCGGAGCGCTGCGCGCTCCTGCTCTCCTTCCGTGCCAGGATGGGATTGCCTGAATTGCTCCGCCATGCGATGCAAGGCGACAGAGATACAAAGTCGCGGCCGGGATGAACCCGGCCGCCCAGGCGACGCTGGTTACAGGTTCGGTAGTCGCGTCAGCCGCCAGAACTTGCCAGGTGGGTAGATCACGCTGGCGGTGACGACGGGCATCTGCAGGTCGTAGTCCCCCAGCACGACGTGCAGCGTGCCCGCGGCCGTGCCTGGGTCGAGCGGCTTGTCCACGGTGAGGGTGCGGCCCTGCAGCGACTCGCGAAGGATGAGCCCGGGCCATTCCACGAGATCGAGCTGCGTCGACGAGATGACGTCCGAGTGCCAGCCCCACGGCGTGTCATACGAGCCGACGGTCTGCTGACGCCGCAGCTCGGTGCCGACGGTGAGGCCCGGTTGCATCGCTCGAATCAGCCCGCGCGCGGCGTCGAACGCCGCCTGCAGGGTCGGCTGGCCCATGACGCAGCCGAAGATCGTCACCGGGTGGCCGGCGACCAGGATCTCCGCGGCGAAGAGAAAGTTCGCTCCCTGCGCGAGGCCGGAGCCTGTCTTGATGCCGTTGATCCCATCCTTGCCCAGCGCGGCGTCGACGTTGTAGACGACGCCCGCGACGGGGAGCTTGGCCTGCGCCTCACGCACGATCTGCGCGAAGACCGGATCCTTCACCGCGGCCATGCCCAGCGCCATGAGGTCGCTGGGAGTGCTGACAGTCTGAGGTGAGGCGCCGGCGGGGTCCGCGAACTTGGTGTGGGTCAGCCCCATCGCGCGGGCGCGCTGGTTCATGCGGTCGACGAAACCCGACACCGAGCCGGCGTCCCAGCGCGCGAGTGTCTCGGCGATGTTGTTCCCCGACGGGATCAGCAGGCCCTGCAGCGCCTGGTACTCGCTGAGCGTCTCACCCGCCTCGACCGCGACGACCGATTGCTGTTGCGCCTTGTCGGTCTCGTAGGCCTGCACGTCGGCGTCGCTGATCGTGATCGACCCGCCGGTCTGCCCCAGCGGAAACGGCTTGTCGATGAGGATGACCGTCGCGGTCATGACCTTGGCGACGCTGGCCGTCGGCAGCGGCGACTCGTTGCCCGAGTCCGCGAGCTTGCCCAGGCCCGACACCCCGACCGCCGCCGAGCCAGCCGCCGGCCAGGGCAGCACCGGCGCCGTGCCGGCGATCGTCTTCGTGACCGGCATGGACGAGGTCGCGGTCACGTCCGGGATCGGGCGCAGGTAGTTCACGCCGAGCACTGCGGCGAGCAGCACGACCAGGCCGAGGGCGATCCGCCACCGCATCCCCAAGACCATAACCGCGCCGGCATCGGCGGGTCTGGGCCGGGTCAGTCCAGCAGGCCCCGCCTCCGCCGGATCGCGCGGTCGGCGAAGCCGAACGCGAGGTCGACCACGACGCCGATGAAAAAGATGACGATCATCAGCGCGAGAAGCTGCTCCGCGTCGGCGAAGTCGTGCGCGAACTGGAGCTGCTGGCCGATGGACGGCTGGTTGGCGATGATGTTGATGATCTCGGCGGCCATGAGGCTGCGCCACGCGAAGGCCCAGCCCTGCTTGAGCCCGCCGACGTAGCCCGGCAGCGCCGCCGGAAGGATCACGTAGCGGTACAGCCGCAGGCCTCGCGCCCCCATCACGTGCCCGACGCGGACCAGCAGCGGCGGCACCTGGTCGACGCCGGCGAGGAGACCGGTCGCGACCGCCGGAGACGCGCCCAGGATGACGACCAGCAGGACCGCACCCTCGGTCTGCTGGAAGAGGAGGATCGCCAGCGGCAGCCAGGCGATCGAGGGCATCGACTGCAGGCCCAGGATCGCGTGGCCCACGGCCTTGCGCACGATGGGCACCCGTGCGACCAGCAGGCCGACGACGCTGCCGATGACGATGGCGATCGCGTACCCGACGAGCGCGCGGCGCAGCGTCACGGCGACGCCCACGTAGAAGTCGGACCGGCTCAGGTCCTCGGCCAGGCGCTGGAAGACCGGTACCGGCCCGGGCAGCACGTAATCCGGACGCCAACCCGACCACACCACCACCTGCCACGCGGCGATGAACAACGCCAGGGCGGCGAGCTTGGGCCACAGCCACGACCACAATCGCCGGAGACCGTTCGGCCGATCGATCGCCGGGACGGATTCGGCCTCGAGCTCGGCGACGCCATCCGCGGAGCGGGTGGCCGAGCCGCCCTCGAGTTCGTGCTCGACAGGCTCAGTGGCCATCGGGCCGCATCTCCTGCTTCAACCGCTCGGTGATCCGGCCGGCCACGACCGCGAGCTCGGGCGAGTCGAGGCTGCGCGGTCGTGGCAGGTCGATCTTGAACTCCTGGGCCACTCGCCCCGGCCTGCTCGTGAAGACGAGGACTCGATCGCCCAGCCTCACGGCCTCGCGCGCGTTGTGAGTGACGAAGAGGATGGTGAGCGAGCTCGCGCGCCACAGGCGGATGAGCTCCTCGTGCAGCAGGTCGCGCGTGATCGCGTCGACCGCACCGAAAGGCTCGTCCATCAACAGCACGTCAGCGTCCTGCGCCAGAGCTCGCGCGAGGGCCACGCGCTGCTTCATGCCACCGGACAGCTCGTGCGGCCGCTTGCGCTCGAAACCGAGCAGGTGCACGCGCTCGAGAAGGTCGTGCGCGATCCGCCTGCGCTCTTTCCCGCCCTGGACGCCGCGCAGCTCGAGCGCGAGCTCCACGTTCTGCGAAGCGGTCAGCCAGGGGAAGAGTGCGGCCTCCTGGAACATGAGCGCAACGCGACCTCGCACGTCGAACCGGCCGCCGGATGCCGTTTCGAGGCCGGCAAGAACGTTGAGGAGCGTGCTCTTGCCGGAACCGGAAGCGCCGACGACGCAGACGAACTCACCCTGCTGCAGCTCGAGCGTGACGTCCTGCAAGGCGACGAGCGGCTTCTCGCCGTGAGGAAAGGCCTTGATCAGCCGCTCGACCGCGACGGCGCGCTCGCTCACCGCGCGGGCATCGGCCGGTTGTCAGGTGTCCAGTGGAGACCGCACTCCTTGACCGCCCCGGACTCCCACCACCAGCGCCCCGCTCGCTCGTCTTCGCCCGCTTGCGTCGCGCGCGTGCACGGCGCACACCCGATCGACGTGTAGCCACGGTCGTAAAGCGCGTGATGGGGCACGTCGTGCGCTTTGATGTAAGCCCACACCTGGTCCTTCGTCCACGCGGCCAGCGGCGCGATCTTGGCGAGACCGGGATGCTCGAGGTCGGCCGTCACGACCTGGGTTTCGGACCGCGTCGGGGCCTGCTGCCGCCGCACCCCTGTGACCCACGCGTCGAAGCCGCCGAGCGCTCGCGCGAGCGGGCGGGACTTGCGAATCTCGCAGCACAGCCGGCGCAGCTCGACCGAGCGGTAGAAGGGATTGGTCCCGTGATGGCGCGTCAGCTCCCCCACCTCAGCCGCATCGGGCGCGACCACATCGAGCGCGACCCCGTAACGATCGCGCATCGCGTCGATCATGTCGTGGGTCTCCTGGGGTAGCCGGCCGGTGTCGAGCGTGATGACGCGCACCGTTACGTTCATGCGCGCCGCCATGTCGATGAGCACCGAGGACTCGGCCTGCATGCTGGCCACGATCGCGAGCTTCGGAAACGAGGCGTACGCCCAGCGCAGAACCGCCTCCGGATCCTCCCCCGACATGACCTCCGGAGGGGCAACCAGGTTCATCGGCCTCGGAGCATACCCCTAGAGCTGTTCGGCGAGCCTCACCGCACCCGCCACGGGCTCCTCTTCCAGGACTCTCGCATCGCCAAGCCTCGCTTCCACCCTGCTCGCGAGCTCGCGATGGTTCGTCAGCAATCCTCCGGCCAGCACGACGGGGCCGGCCACACCGACCTTCGCGCCGGCGCGTGCCGCGAGCTGGGCGAGCACGTCCGCCGCGTGGTCGACGATCCGCGCAGCGCCCGCGTCGAGCTCGAGCGAATCGAACACGACGCTCGCCAGCGCCGCCCACCTCCCCGCTTCGTGGTAGAGCTGGACGCGCGAGATCGTCTCCAGCAGGTCGTCGCTGTCCGTGGCGACCAGCATGCGCTCGCCCAGGACGCTGAGCTGCACCCCTTCCTCGCGACGCCGCATCAGCTCGCGCAGCGCTTCGCGCACGATCCACGCGCCGCTGCCCTCGTCACCGAGCATCCATCCCCATCCGCCCACGCGCGCTTCATCGCCGGCGGCGTTGCGCGCGAACGCGACCGAACCGGTGCCGGCGATCAGCGCTATGCCCTCGTCGAGGCCGGCCGCGGCGAGGATCAGGCGCGTGTCGTGCACGACTCCAACACGAGTGCCGGGCAGCAGGCTCGCGAGCAGCTCTTCGAGGCGGCGCCTGGCTGCCGGGACCTCCGCGCCTGCGGCGCCGGCGCAGCACGCTACTGGTCGAGGCGAGCCGAGCTCGGCGATGAGCTCGGTCAGACGCTCCTCGACCACGCGTGGATCGATCAGCGCCAGGTTGGCGCCGGCGCCGGAAGCCTCGGCGACGATGCGCCCGCCCTCGACCAGCCGCGCGCGGCTCGAGGTTCCGCCGATGTCGAGACCCAGTACCAGGCCCTTCGTCACCAGGTGCGCGTGACTTTGTGCAGCGCGCGGGGCGCGTCGGGATCCACGCCCCGCGCGAGCGCGACCTGGTTGGCGAGGAGCTGGCCGAGAACGATCAGCGTCATCGGAGTGAGCTCTTCAGGAAGGCCTGAATCGATGCGCACCGACGACTTCGCATCGAGAGGTGCAGACTGCCCGTCGAAGAGCCCGACGACGCCGCAGCCGTAGTCGGACAACCGCGCGGCGATGGCGTCGACGTCGGCGGACACCGAGCCGCCCGCACCGACGAGCAGCACTGGAAAGCCTGCCTCGACCACCGCGATCGGGCCGTGCACGAAGTCGGCGATGGACCACGCGCGCGCGAGCACGTAACTCGTCTCCGTCAGCTTCAACGCGATCTCCTCCGCGGTGCACAGGTTGAAGCCACGCGCCAGCACGATCGCCCTGGGTCCGCCGATCGCGTGCGCCAGGCGCGCCGCCTCGGGCTCGGCGCCGATCGCGTCTCGCAGCTTCGCCGGAAGCTCGGCGAGGGCCTTGCTGAACTCCGCCTCCGGCGCGATGGCCGAGGACATCAGCGCCAGCGCGACGAGGCTCGCGAGATATGTCTTGGAGGCCGGCACGCTCAGCTCGGCGCCCGCGAGCAGCGGCAGCACGAACTCCGCGGCCGACGCCAGCGGCGAGTGGTCGTCGTTCGTGATGGCGATCGACATCGCGCCCTGGCGCCGCGCCTCCTCGACCACCGCGATCACGTCCGGCGAGGCGCCCGACTGAGAGATGCCGATGACGCACTCGCCCTTCAGGCTCGGCGGCGTCGCGTAATGCGTGAACATCGACGGCGCGGCCAGCGACACGAGGGCGCGGTGCCGGCGCCCGAACAGGTAGCGCGCGTAGTCGGCGGCGTGGTCGGAGCTGCCCCGTGCGGCGATGACGAATCCCTGCGGCTTTCTCTCCTTGAACGCTGCTGCGATCGCGTCGAGCGGCGGCTGCGAGCCCTCGATCAGGCGCGCGGCCAGGTCGGGCTGCTGGCCGATCTCGTCGCGGAAGCGGCTCACCGCCGGAACCTCACGCGCCCGTTCACCATCGTCAGCCTCACGCGCTGTTCGCGATCGAGGACCACGAGGTCCGCGCACGCGCCTTCGGCGATGCGACCCAGCTGCTTCTCGCCGAGCACGCGCGCGGGCACCGTCGAGGCCATGCTGACCGCCTTCTCGACGTTCAAGCCGGGTATGGCGGCGGCCCTGCGCACGAGGTCTTCCATGATCGACGCGCTGCCTGCGAGGGTCCCATCCTCGAGGCGCACCACCATCCCGTCGCTGTGCACCGTGCGACCCGACAGCTGATAGCTGCCGGCGCCGGCCCCGGCGGCGGCCGTCTGGTCCGTGGTCATGGCGACGCGCGCGGCGCCCTTGACGGCGATCAGCTCGCGGATGACTGCGGGATGCACGTGCTCGCCGTCGGCGATGAGGCCGACCGTGACGCGCCGGTCCAGCATGAGTGCCAGCGCGATGCCGGGGCGCCGGTGATGCACGGGCGGCATGGCGTTGAAGATGTGAGTCCCGAAACGGACGCCCGCGTCGACGGCCTTGCGACCCTGCTCGAAGTCCGCACCGGTGTGGCCGGCGCTCACGACGATGCCGGCGCGACGGAAACGCGCCACGGCCTCGAGCGCGCCAGGCAGCTCGGGCGCAAGTGTGATCAGCCGCGGCCTGGCCCGGGCGATGACCTCCACCTGGTCCGGTGTGGGCACCGCGAGAAGGTTGCGGTCGTGCGCGCCCCGAAACGACGGGTTGATGAACGGGCCCTCGATGTGCGCGCCCAGCACGCGCGCGCCGTGTGCCTCCGCGGTGGCGACGGCGCCCGCGAACTCCGCCCCGGTCGCGACCGGTGATGAGATCAGGGTGGGCAGGAACGCGGTCACCCCCGTGGCCGGCAGCGCCGCCGAGATCGCGGCGATGGCATCGCGCCCCTCGGCCGCATCGCGGCCGGCGAAGCCGTTCACCTGCAGATCGACGAATCCCGGCGCCAGCAGCTCGCCCGGCTCGAGCACGATCTCCTCGTCCGCTCGTTCCGGCGGCGCACCGTGGCCCGCCCACGCGATCACGCCGCCGTCGGTCAGAACTCCGTCCGCATGCGGAACGCCGTGCACTTGCCCGACTTGCCCGACTTGCCCGCCTTGCCCGCCTTGCCCGCCCTGCCCGCCGGCGGCGCGGAAGTAGGTCTTCACGCGCGCGTCCTCTCGCCCAGCGCAGCGGCGAGGTCGCCATGGTGCTCGTGGAGACGGGCGGCCGCCTCGTCGGGCCCGAGCTCGCACCGGAGCATCAGCACAGCGGTCTTCGCGCTGCCGTTCGCCGCCACCAGCGCCATCTCGGCGTCCGGCGCGGAGGCGCCGGTCAGGTCGTGAATAAGCTTCACGGCGCGCCGGTGCTGCTTCGCGTTCGCGGCCACCACGCCCGTCATGCGGCCGCGATACGTGTGGCCAAGACGAACGAACACCGCGGTGCTGATCATGTTGAGCACCACCTTCTGCACCGTCCCGGACTTGAGCCGCGTGGACCCTGCGACGACCTCCGGCCCGGTCTCGATCTCGATGGCTACGTCGGCCAGTGCGCCGAGAGGCGTGCGCGACGCGCAGCTCAACCCGATCACGGCCGCGCCGTGCGCGCGGGCCTCGTTCATCGCCGCGAGGACGTAGGGCGTGCGGCCGGAAGCACTTACGCCGAGAACGATGTCGCCGGCGGTGAGTCCCGCGGTCCGCGCGTGGCGCGTGCCCAGGTCGGCGTCGTCCTCCGCGGGCCCGTCGCCCGCCGCGTGGGCGCGCACCACGTCGACGCCGAAGGTCGGGGCGCACTCGGCGGCGTCGAGCTCGGCGATGCGACCGCTGGTGCCCGCGCCGAAATAGTGGAGGTGACCGCCGGCGCGGATGCGCGAGGCGATGGTGTCGACGGTGACCGCGATGCGGTCGAGGTGAGGCGCCACGGCCTCGATGGCGCGGCGGTCTTCCGAGTGCATTAGCTCGAGCACCTCGAGCGTGCTCATCGCGTCGAGCCGGTCGGAGTGCGGGTGTACGTCCTCGCTCACGGCCGCATCACCTCCGCGGCGGCGATGGCGCACACGCGCGCCGCGCCGCTGGTCGCGATGTAGGCGGCCGCCGCCGCCGGCCTGCATCCGGGGAGGCCCATCTCCACGACGACCGCGTCCGGACGCGCTCGCAGCAGTCGATCAGCCGCCGCCTGCTGCCACTCGTGGCGGTGGAGGTTGCGCACCGTCAGCACCAGGCTGCGGCCGCGCGCCGCCTCGAGGTCGGGCACCAGGTCCGCCGGCCCGTCGCGGTGCTCGAACGTGGTCACCCTGGCACCACGCTCCGCCAGCGGGCCGGCCACGCCCCAGGGGATCACGCCCGATGCCATCGAGCTGTGCGGGACCAGCTGGACCACGACCACATCGTCGCCCACTTGCACGTTGCCGTCGACGCGGAGCGCCAGCCGCGCCGCGGCCAGACCGGCCGCCGGGTTCGGCGGCTCCTGAACCGATTGCGTCGCCCGCCATGCGGCAAGCGCGTCGACGCGACCCGCCGCCTCCTGCAGCCGCTCGGCCGGCACCGCGGAGGCGATCGCGCGCTGGAGCTGTGTGACCACGTCCTCATCGGCCAGCCCGCCGCCGATGCAGACCAGGTCGCACCCCGCCTCAAGCGCGCGCACGGAGCCCTGAGCGACGTCGGGAATCGCCTTCATCTCGATGCCGTCGGTCACGGTCAGGCCCTGGAAACCGAGCTCGTCGCGGAGCAGGCCGGTCATGATGCGCCGGCTCAATGTTGCGGGCGCGTCGTCCATCGAGGTGACGCGGATATGCGCGCTCATCACCGCTTTCACGCCCGCCTTGATCGCGGCCGCGAACGGCTGCAGCGCGCCGCTGGCGTGAGGGTCGGCGCCGACCACGGGCAGGGCCACGTGGGAGTCGACGGACGTGTCGCCGTGGCCGGGAAAATGCTTGACGCAGGCCGCGACGCCGGCGGATTGAAGGCCGCCCACCCACGCCACCGTCTGCGCCGCCACCGCTGCCGGGTCGGAGCCGAACGAGCGCACCCCGATGACGGGATTGGAGGGGTTGCTGTTCACGTCCGCGTCGGGCGCGAGATCGAGGTCGACGCCCGCCCGGGCAAGCTCCAGCCCGATCTGCCGCGCCACGACAAACGTGATCCCTACGTTGTCCGCGGCGCCGAGCGCGAGGTTGCCCGGGTACGAGCTGCCCGTCGCCGCCTCGAGGCGCGTCACGTCACCGCCCTCCTCGTCGATGGCGATGATGAGCCCCGGGTTCTCAGCGTGCAGGCGCGCGCAAAGCCTCGCCAGCTGGTCGGGAGACTGGATGTTGCGCGCGTACAGGCAGACCCCGCCGAGGCCCTCGGCGGCGCGGCGCAGCACCCACTCGGGCGCCTCAGTGCCTTCGAATCCCGGCAGCAGGCAGCGCAGCGCGGCCTGCTCCAGCGAGCGTGTCACCCCTTCACCGCGCCCGCGGTCAGGCCGCCTGCCACACGCCTCTGCACCAGCAGGAAGAACACCACCACGGGCAGGCTCGTGAGCGTCGCGCCGGCCATCAGCCCTCCCCAGTCGGTGCCGTGCTGCGTGGTGAAGGACGCCAGCCAGATCGTCAGCGTCTGCTTCGACGAGCTGCTCAAGAGGACGTACGCGATGATGTATTCGTTCCAGGCCTGGATGAAACCGAAGATCGCGGTGGCGACCAGGCCGGGCGCGACCAGCGGGAAGATGATGCGTATGTAGGCGCCCACGCGCGAGGCGCCGTCCACCATGGCCGCCTCCTCGAGGTCGGTCGGGATGTTGTGCACAAAGCCACGCAGCGTCCACACCATGAACGGCAGGACCACGGCCATGTAGTACGCGATCACCCCGAGCAGGCTGTCGACCTGGTTGACGGAGTCGAGCAACAGGTAGATGGGAATGACGAGTGCGTTGAGCGGCACCATCTGCACGCCGATGACCATGACGATGAAGGCGGTGCGGCCGCGGAAACCGAATCGCGCCACGGCCACCGCGGCCAGGAACGACACCACGGTCGAGATGGCGACGACCGTGAGCACGACCGTGAGACTGTTGACGACGTCGTTCCAGAAGAACGGCACCTGCATCGCCGAGATGAAGTTGTCGAACGTGATCGGTGAGGGAAACCACACCGGGTCGAGGCTCAGGATCTCCTTGCCCGGCTTGAGCGCCGTGGACACCATCCAGTAGATCGGGAAGATCATCACGACGAAGATCAAGAGCCCGATCGCGTCGTAGGCGTAGCGCAGCGCGCCTCGCGGCCTCATGCGCCCGCCTCGTTGACGTTGCGCACCGTCTGGCGCACGTAAAAGAACGAGATGAGCATGAGGATCATCACCATCACGACCGCAACCGCGGAGCCCAGGCCGAACTGGCTGATGCGGAACGACTCCTGGAAAGAGAAGACCGAGATCACGTAGTAGCTCTCGTTGGGGCGCTGGTTGAGCATCACCCAGACCTGGTTGAACACCTGGAAATCCCAGATGGTGGACAGGCTGAGCAGAACCAGGACGAGGGGCTTCAGCGTCGGCAGCGTCACGTTGCGGAAGACCTGCCACGCGCGCGCGCCGTCGATCTGCGCCGCCTCCACCAGCTCCTTCGGCACCTGCGTGAGACCGGCGTGCAGCGTGAGCGCGAGAAACGGGATGGCGCCCCAGACGACGACGACGGTGATCACGGTGAACCCTTGCACAGGGTTCTCGAACCAGTTGTGATGGATGTAGTTCCCGGCGCCGACCTTGGTGAGCAGCCAGTTGATGACCCCGAACTCGTAGTCGAACATCCACTGCCAGAGGTCGATGGCGGGGATCACCGGCGTGGCCCACACGAACACGAGGCCCGCGCCCAGGAGCACGCGCACGAAGGAGCTGACACGCTCCATCAGCAGCGCGATGGCCGTCGCGATCGCCATCGACAGCGCGACGTTCACGAAGGTGAAGAGGACAGTCACCTCGACCACGTACTTGAACTGGGGGTCGGAGAGGATGGTGGCGAAGTTCTGGAGGCCGACGAACTCGCCCTGGTGCTGGAACAGCTGGCGCAGCCCGTAGTGCTGGGTCGAGAGGTAGATGAGGTCGAGCAGCGGCCAGCCCAGGACCCCGAGGATGATCGCCGTCGCCGGCGCGATGAGGACGTACGGCAGGCCCTTGCGGGCGACGAGATAACGGAAGGAGGAGACCCCTTCGCGGTGCCGGGGTCTAGCCGCCGCGGCGTCTATCGACCCGGCCGCTCGCATCGAGGTCTCCTCCTTTTATGAAGTTGGTCTAGCTACTGGCGTTCAGTATCTGGGTGATCTTGTCACTGGCGGCCTTGGTCGCGTCGTCGATGCTGGCCTTGCCGGTGAAGATCGACACCAGCATGTCCTGAAGCACGTTGGCCGACTCGACGTTGGCCCAGTTCGGCGAGTTCGGGGTGAACCGGCTGTTCTTGGCGGCGGCCGCGAAGATCGCCGGCAGCCCGCTCGAGAGGCTGACGAGGGAGGTCGTGTTGGGGATGACGCCGCCGACGGTCACCATCTGGCTCTGGAACTTGGTGCCGCCGAGGAGCTTGATCCACTCGCGCGCCAGGTCCTGGTGCTGGCTCTTGGCCGCGATGCCGAGGTCAGATCCACCGAGGAACACGGGCGCCGTCTGGCCGGCGGTGTGGCTCGGAATGGGGAATGCGCCGAGCTTGGGAAGAAGCGTCGGGTCGCCGGCCTTGGGGTCAGTGATGACGCCGACTTCCCAGCCGTTCGCGATGATCATCGCGATGTGACCCTGGGCGAAGGCCTGGTCCTGCTTGGCCTCGTCGCCGGTCTTGTCCGCGCGCGAAAGCTGGCCGACCAGGTTCTTCAGGACGGTGAGTCCCTGCTGGGAGTTCGCGCTGTTGATGGCTCCGGTCCACTTGGTGCCCGACTGCGTGGCGATGTCACCGCCGAAGTCCCACACGAAGGGGGCCGCGGCGTACCAGTACTTGCCGGGGAAGTAGAGCGCGGAGAACCGGGAGTCGGAACCGTACTTGGCCATCAGCTTCTGGCCGTCCGTCAGGAGGTCGTCCATGCTGGTGGGGGTGCCGCTGATGCCCGCGGCGTCGAACATGTCCTTGCGGTAGATGACCGCGCGGCTGCCGGCGTAGTACGGGACGCAGTAGAGCTTGCCCTGGTACGTGCAGGAATCGGTGAGCGACTGCAGCCAGGTCCCGGAGTTCGGGAAGGCTGACTTCTGGCCGGAGATGTCCGCGAGCGCGCCGGCCGAGGCGTACTTCGCGACCAGAGTGTTGCCGAGCTCCATCACGTCAGGCGGCGCGCTGCCCCCGAACGCGGTGTCGAGCTTGGTGGTCACGTCCGACCACTGCTGGATCTGGACGTTGACGGTGACGTTGGGGTACTTCACCTTGAAGTCGGCGTTGACGCCGTCGACGACGCTCTGCGGGGCGCTTCCGTTCATGAGCCAAATGGTCAGCGTCCCCGTCTGATCGGCCGGGTTGGCGGTGGACGACGATCCACACGCCGCCGAGACGATCGCGATCGCCGTGACGACCGCGACCACGAACAGCTTCCTGGGATTCATCTGGGTTCATTCCCCCTCTGATTTCAATTCGGCGCGCCTTTCGCCGTTGCGGACTTTTGCTGCCGCCGCGCGCAGCCGGCCGTTTCGGCTGCGCTGCGGCGTCAGGTCGGCGACCAGGCGGTAGCGGTCGCCTCGATAGATCGAGCGAACGAACTCGACGATCCGCCCTGACTCGGCGACGGTCGTCCGCTCGAAAAGGAAGGCCGGCGTGTGCAGGGGCACCCCGAGCACTTCCGACTCCTCTTCCGATGTCACAGTGGGCTCGATGCTCTGGGTGCCAGAGACGATCACGATTCCGTACCGCTCCTCCAGCAGCTCGTAGAAGGAGCGGTCCTCCAGGTCGGTCTTCGTCAGCCCCGGAACGAGAACCTCTGGAATGTGCAGCACCTCCATCGCCATCGGCTGGTCGTCGGCGAGACGCAGCCGCTTGACGCGGACCAGCCGGGCCTCGGGCGAGACCTGGAGACGGCGAGCCAGCCTCGCCCCGGTGGAGGTGACGACGAGCTCGAGGGTCCTGCTGCCGGGGACCATCCCGCGGCGCCGCATGTCGTCGCTGAAGGACGTCAGGGTCAGCGGCTGCGCGATCTTCGGCTCCGTCACGTACGTTCCGCTGCCGTGCCGGCGGTCGAGGTGCCCGTCGCGGACGAGGTCGTCCAGCGCGGCGCGGATCGTAAGGCGGGAGACACCGAGCTCCTGCGTGAGCTGCCGCTCGGAGGGGATGGCCTGGCCGACGCTCAAGCCCTCGATCAGGTCGAGCACGCGGTCGCGCGTCTCTTCCTGCTTGGTCACCCGAGTTCCCTGCGGAAGTGGTACGGCCCTCTAGCCCGCTTCACGAGGGAAAGTTAAACACAGGCTCGCCAAGTGGTCAATACCACTTTTCGTAGCCGGCTTCCGCTTCCCCGGTTCTAGGTCCGGCCCTCCAGCAGGGTCGGCGGGATCGAATCCCATGTCCCGCCCGCGCGGCGGTAGGCGATGCCGGACAGCATCTCGAGCACGACGCGGTTCGCCAGGAACGCGGTGACCTCGGCCGTGTCGTAGGGCGGCGACACCTCCACGACGTCGATGCCGGCGACCGGCAGCGAGATGGCTATGCGCCGCACCGCGTCGAGCAGCTGGCGTCCCGTGAGGCCGCCGGGTTCCGGTGTTCCCGTTCCGGGCGCGGTGCCGGGGTCGACCACGTCGACGTCCACCGAGACGAACACCCCGTCGCAGTCATCCACGGCGATGGCGAACGCTTCGTCGAGAACCGCGTCCAGCCCGCGCTGCGTGACCTCGTGCATCTCGAAGGAGCGCATCCCCTGTTCCGCCATCCACTGCAGGGTCGGCGGCTCCGGCCAGTAGCCTCGCAGCCCGATCTGCAGGAAGCGATCGCCGCGGCAGGCCCCTGACTCGATGAGCCGGCGCATGGGCAGGCCGTGACCGATGAGGCTGCCCCACTGGACGTCACCCGTATCCGCGTGCGCGTCGAAATGTATGACCGAGACGCGTCCCCAGCCGATCGCTCGAGCGACGCCCGTGACGTCGGGCCACGTGATGGTGTGGTCGCCGCCGAGCACTATCGGGATCGCGCCGGCCTCAGCCACGACGCGAACGGCGTTCTCCAGGTTGTCGAGCGGCACGCGCGCCTCGACTCCGGGCATCTCGATGTCGCCCGCGTCGAGCACGCGCATGTCCTTGAGGGGATCGACACGCAGCGTCAGGTGCGGCCGCGAGCCGTCGTGCGGCAGGTAGTCGGTGGTGCGGATCATCTTCGGTCCGAATCGCGCGCCACCGCGGTACGACGCTCCCGCGTCATAGGGCGCGCCGATGATCACGACGTCGGCGCCCTTCAGCTCGTCAGGGTTGTCGAGGTCGCATCGCTCGACGCCGAGGAACGTGACGTCCGGGCCGAACATGCCTCCCACCCTGGGCATGGCTGAGAATTATGAAAGCGACATGACGATCGAGAAGATCGCCTTCGGCCGCACCGGACATGACAGCACGCGGGCGCTGTTTGGCGCCGCCGCCCTCGCCCACGTCGACCAGGCGACCGCCGACCGCACGCTCGAGGTGTTGCTCGAGCACGGGGTCAATCACATCGACGTCGCCCGCAGCTACGGCGACGCTGAGCTGCGCATCGCGCCATGGCTGAAGCAGCATCCCGGTCGCTTCTTCATCGCCACCAAGACCGGCGCCCGCCAGGCGAAGGAGGCGCGGGAGGAGCTGCACCAGTCCCTGGAGCGGATGGGCGTGGACCACGTCGACCTCTGGCAGCTCCACAACCTCGCCGACCCGATCGACTGGGACACCGCGCTGAGCCCAGGCGGCGTCATCGAGGCCGCCGTCGAGGCGCGGGACCAGGGCCTCGTTCGGTTCATCGGCGTCACCGGGCACGGGGCGCAGATCGCGGCCAACCACAGGCGCAGCCTCGCGCGGTTCGACTTCGACTCGGTGCTGCTGCCCTACAACTACCTGACGATGCAGCTGCCCTACTACGCCGAGAACTTCGACGCGCTCGTCGCCACGTGCCGCGAGCGGAGCGTCGCGGTCCAGACGATCAAGTCGATCGCGATGCGGCCCTGGCGCGGACGGCCGCGCTCACACAGCACCTGGTACGAGCCGCTCGAGGACCAGGCCGACATCGACCTGGCGGTGTGGTGGGCGCTCGGCCGCGAGGGAGTCTTCGTGAACACGGTCGGCGACGTGGACCTGCTGCCGAAGGTGCTCGACGCCGCGAGCCGCTTCGAACGGCGCCCGGACGAGGCGGTGATGGCCGACCTGCTGAAACGCTCGGCGCAGGAGCCGCTGTTCGTCTAGCGTCGAGCCGTAACGCGCGTTTTGCACAAAACGCGCGCCTGGAAGCGTGAGCCGGCGCGCGATACGCACAAAAGGTGCGTTATGAGATGTCGGTCAGTGCCACCTGCTTGGTGGTCGTCAGCCTGCCCTTGCCGCCACTGCGGTAATAGCCGGAGGTCGGCGCCACGTCGGAGTAGTCGCGTCCGACCGCAATGGTCACGTAGCCGAGCCCGACGCGGCTGGCGTGCGTCGGGTCGAACGCCCAGGCGATCGCGTCGCGTCCGCCTGCGGCGGGCAAGACGACCTCGACCCAGGCGTGCGTTCCGCCGTGGCCGATCATGTGGCCGGACACGTAGCGCGAAGGCAGGCCGCACGCCCGCGCCACCGCCAGCATCAGGTGGGCGTAGTCCTGGCACACACCCGACCCGACCGCCAGCGCCTCGGCGGCCGTCGTCCGCACGCCCGTCACGTCGTGCCTGTAGGTCAGCGCACCGTAGACCCAGTCGTTGATGCGGTCGGCGAGCTCGAGCCCGTACTCCGCGCCGGCCGCCAGTTCCTCCGCCGCTGCCTGGATGCGATCGTCCGGCGCCGTCAGCGGCGAGGGATCGAGCAGCCAGTCTTGTGGTGGCCATCCGCCGGCGAGGATGTTCGGCTCCGACGCCGAGCGCTCGACCGATGCCTCGGCGATGAACTCGATGGCTTCAGGTACCTCCGGCGCGAACACGTCCACGACCACGTTGCCGAACCGGTCCTCCCGGTCCTGCATCCGGATCTCACGCAGCTCCACGAGGATGTCGTGGTACGTGCGGCGCTGATCGCCATAACGCGCAGGCGGGATCACGACGAGGCGATGGTTCAGATCGGTGATCGGCTCCGCGTACTCGTAGCGAAATGTCTGGCGCAGCCTGTACGAGGCGGTGCGGGCGCGCGACCAGTCGACCGATGAGGGGTCGATCATGCGGCCTCCGCCACGTCCGCCCAAACCTTCATCGAGCGGAATGAGGCGGGCCCGAACGTGGTGATCATCGCGACGTCGAGCGCGTCACGCCCGCGTCCGATGAGGACCCGACCCACGCGGCGGGCGTTGTTGCGGGGATCGAAAGTCCACCACCGATCGCCCAGCCAGACCTCCATCCAGGCGGCGAAGTCCATCGGGTCGGGGCTGACCGGCACGTACAGGTCGGGCAGGTACCCGAAAACGTAGCGGGCGGGGATGTTCAGCGCCCGGCAGAACGTGATCGCAAGATGAGCCAGGTCGCGGCACACGCCCTTGCGATTCCGGAATACGTCGACCGAGGTGGTCAGCGGGTTGCTGGCGCCGTACTGGAACTGGATGTTGTCGTGCACCCAGTCGCAGATGGTCTGGACCCTGGCGCCGCCCGGTTCCGAGGGACCGAACAGCTCCCACGCGGTGCCCATCAGCTCGTCGGAAAGGCAGTAGCGGCTGGGCAGAGTGAAATGCAGAAGGTCGCCGGGGACCTCGTCGACCGGCGCCTGCCCGGCCGCCGTGGCGTCGGCGTCCGGTTCGTCGGGGACAGCGACCACCGCGTCGTAGGTCAGGACCAGGTCGCCCGGAGCCATGACCAGGCGCTTGACCGGGTTGCCGTAGATGTCGGCGTACTCGTCCACGGGAACTGCGGGTAGGGTCGACCACGACTCCGTGACCAGCTGGTGGGTCGAGTCTGAGCGCGGGCGCACCTGGACCGTGGCCACGGTCGGCGCGGCGACGTCATATTTGAACTCGCAACCGACACGCAGGTTGATCACGCCTCCAGTAGAGCGAATGGCGCAGAAACTATAGCCGTGGGCCAGCCGAATTCCCTCGATCACGGCTATGAGCTCAACGGCTTCTATGACGAAATGCTTGCGGCCGTCGGGCAGCCACGGCCAGGCTACCGGCTTCTGTACGACCGGCTCAACAGCCTCGGGGCGGCGGAGCTGCAGCGCCGGCACGGCCTCGCGCTCCAGCTCTTCCGGAACCACGGAATCACCTTCGCGGTCTATCCGGACGAGCAGGGGACCGAGAAGGTCTTCCCCTTCGACGTCATCCCGAGAGTGATCTCGGCGGCCACCTGGCGGCGCCTCGAAGCGGGCCTGAAGCAGCGCCTGGCCGCCCTCAACCTCTTCCTGGAGGACGTCTACAGCCGGAAGCTGATCCTCAAGCAACGGGCGATTCCGCCTGAGATCGTGCTCAGCAGCTCCCTCTACATGAGGGAGATCGAAGGGCTAAAGGTGCCGCACGGCATTCACTGCCACATCGCCGGCATCGACCTGGTCCGTGATGAAAAAGGCGAGTTCTTCGTCCTGGAGGACAACCTGCGGACGCCGTCGGGGGCTTCGTACGTGCTGGCCAACCGCTACGTCATGAAGCGCGTTCTGCCGGATCTGTTCGCCGGCTACCCCGTGCGTCCTGTCGAGGGATATGTCCACGAGCTGCTGAGCCACCTGCGCTGGCTGGCTCCCCCTGGGGTCGACGACCCGACAGTCGTGCTCCTGACACCCGGCATCAACAACTCCGCCTACTACGAGCACCTGTACCTCGCCAAGCAGATGGGGGTCGAGCTGGTCGAGGGCACCGACCTGGTGGTGGACGAGGACCACGTCTTCATGCGCACCACGCGCGGCCTGCGCCCTGTTCACGTCATCTACCGGCGCATCGATGACGAGTGGCTGGACCCGATCTTCGGCCGCCAGGAATCGCTTGTCGGTGTGGCAGGCCTCATGAACGCATACCGCGCCGGAAACGTGGCCATCGCCAACGCCCCGGGCAACGGCGTCGCTGACGACAAGGCCGTGTACGCGCTGGTGCCGAGGATCATCCGCTACTACCTGAGCGAGGACCCGATCCTGCCCAACGTCGAGACCTACCTGTGCGCCCTCGCAACCGACCTCAGTTATGTGCTCGACCACCTGGACTCGCTCGTGGTGAAGACTGTCGACGCCTCGGGTGGCTACGGGATGCTGATCGGTCCCGCCTCCACGAGCGAGGAGCGTGGCGAGTTCCGGAAACGGATCGAGGCCCAACCACGCGCCTTCATCGCCCAGCCGGTCGTGCCGCTCTCGATCCAGCCGGTGCTCGACGCCGGCCGGCTGCGACCTGGCCACCAGGACCTCCGTCCCTTCGTGCTCACCGGCCCCGACGTGCTGGTGACCCCGGGCGGCCTGACCAGGGTCGCGCTCAAGCCTGGATCGCTGGTCGTGAACAGCTCGCAGGGCGGCGGGAGCCGGGACACGTGGGTGCTGTCTGAAGCGACCGAAGCGGACGGCGGCAATGCTTAGCCGCGCGGCCACATCGCTGACGCTGTTTGGGCGGCACCTCGAGCGCGCCGATCATCTCGCCCGCATCCTCGGCGTGCACGTGGCCCTGTCGCTCGACCGAACCGACGAGCCGGGACCTGACTTCTGGATGCGGTTCATGCAACTGGCGGGCTGGCCCGGCAGCGACACGAGCCGGCGCGACCAGGCCATCGAGATGGTGATCGCGGGCACGCTCGGTCCCTCGGTGCGAGGCAGCGTTGCCGCGGCGCGGCTCGCCGCCCAGGCGGTGCGACCGTCATTGCCGAGCGAGCTCTACGAGCACGTGAACGCTTTGCACTGGCGCATCCAGAGCACCGAGTGGGAGCCCGACCTCTTTCCCCTCCTGGTCGAGGTCCAGCTGGGCGTCCGGCTCGCCGACGGGATGCTGGAGGACACGATGTCCCACGACGAGGCGCGTGACTTCGTCCGGCTCGGCAAGTTCGTCGAGCGAGCGGCCAACGTCACCGCGATCGTCACGGCCAAGGCCGCCGAGCTGGCTGATTCTCCCGAGGACACGCTCGAGTGGACCGCTGTGCTCAAGTCCTGCTTCGCGTTCGAGTCGTACCAGGCCCGGTATTCGGGCGGCGTCACCCCCGACCGCGTGATCGAGTGCCTGGTCCTCGACTCGGACCTGCCGAGATCCGCGCGGTTTGCTGCGGAGGCTGCTCTCGAAGCCGTGATTCGAATCGACGGCAAAGGCCGGCGCTCGCGTCCACGCAACCTGCTCAGCCGGTATCGGTCGCTCTTCGCGCACGCAGACGCGGAAGCGGTCTCCAGGGGTCCTCGCGACTTCGAAGCCGAATCCCGCGGGCTGCTCCGGCAGCTGGAGGTCGCCCTGCGAGAGACCTACTTCCACCCCAGCAAGGTCCCGACCAACGTGACCGGTGACGAGGAGCGCGCGATGCCACAACAACAACAGCAGCAGAAGCAGGCCCCGACGTGAAGCTCGAGATCGTCCACAGCACCCACTACCAGTACAGCGGGCCGATCGCGGAGTCGGTGATGGAGGTCAGGCTGCGACCGATGGACGGCGCCGGCCAGCGTTGCGTCCACTTCGGCCTGGACATCAGCGCCGGGGTCAAGGCGCGCTCCTACGTCGACGGCTACGGCAACCACGTGCACTACTTCAATCTGGTCAAGCCGCACACGCGGCTCAGCATCACCAGTCGGTCCACCGTCGAAACAGGACTCACGCCCGACGCGGACATCGGCGAGGAGCTCGTGTATGACTTCCGGAGATTCCGCAGCCCGGTCGTGGACGTTGCGGGGGTGCGGGCGCTCGCCAGTGCGCACCCCATACAGGACCCGGCATCGGCCGAGTCGGTCGAGGCGGCCCTCGACGGGCTGACGCTCGCGATCAGCCGGGACTTCGAGTACAACCGCACTGCGACGAACGTGTACAGCACGGTGGACGAGGTGCTGGATCTCCGCGCCGGCGTGTGTCAGGACTTTGCCCATCTTTTCATCGCGGCGGCTCGGGCGCTGGGCGTGCCGGCGCGGTACGTCAGCGGCTACATCCATTTCGCGGATGAGAAAGGCGCCACCACCGCGTCGCACGCATGGGGCGAGGCCTGGGTGCCCGGCAAGGGCTGGATCGGCTACGACGCCACGCATCCCGTGCGCACGGCGGATCACCATGTGCGGCTGGCGGTCGGTCGCGACTACAGCGACGCGGCGCCGACGCGAGGGATCTATGTCGGCTCCGCCAACAGCTCGATGAAGGTGCGCGTTCGAACTCGCGAGCTCCCGCCGGACGGATGAAACTGGCAGGTGGGCGGCGATGTCACCGCCCACCTGTGACGAGGAAACGTCTAGCGGTTGCTTGGCGTGCCGGAAGGCACCTGCGCGAGGTCGAGCGAAGCTGCTTCGAAGATCTCCACCTCCACCGCACCCGAGGCGCCGGCCGTCTTCCCGGCCTCCTGCCGCAGCGCGGTGACCTTGGGCTCGCTTGCCTGCAGGTCGGCGAGGGTGTCCCAGCCGGTGCTGACCACGCACCGCCCGGTCTGCCTGTCGACTGCCATGATGCATGCGCGGTAGCCCTTTTGCGCCTTGATCACCGGCAGCGCCTGGTTGCGAATGAAAACCGTCAACGCGTCCACCTTGTCGGGGTCGGCATTGATGCCGTTGACGCGGCTAAAAGTGCCTTCCTTGGGCGGCGCGGCGCGGTCCATGATCACGACCTCGAACCGCTCGACGTTGACGATCTCGGATCCCGATACGTTCTTGACGGCCTGGGTTCGAGCTTGAATGCCCATCTGCTCGCTGGCCGCCAGCGCCTTCGCCGACTCCCAGTACGTGATGCCGACGCCCGCGCCGGTCTTCCTATCCACCAACAGCGCGGCGCCGACGTTCCCGGGCGTCGAACGCGCGGTGGGCAGCACCTTCTGTTTAAAGTTGGCGATCGCCGCGTCTATCTGATCGGGCGGGGTCTGTACGCGTGTGCCGCGGATGAACATGGCGTCATCCTCCTGATGGGAACACGCCGGCCCGGCCCTCCCGGGCCGTGGATCAACACTACTACGAGGGGAGAATTCGTCAAGCTGGAGGCTACACTCGCGGCGTGAAGAACCTGCAGTCGTACACCGGCCTGCAGGCGATCGACGCCAAAACCGCGGCGCTCAGCCCGCTCGCGCGCAAGCTGCGCATGAAGGCCGGCGACCGCGTGGCCATCGTCAACTCCCCTCCCGCCTACCTGGCCCAGCTCGACCCGGCGCCGGGCGACCTGCACGTCGAGGCGAAGCCCGACCAGTCGTTCGACGTCGTCCAGCTCTTCGTCAACACCGGGGACGAGCTGCGCAACCTGGGCGCGAACAGCATCAAGGCGGTGAAGCCGGATGGGCTGCTGTGGGTCTGCTACCCGAAGGGCGGCAAGACGCGCGGCGCCACCGACCTGCCCGCCACGCCGTGGTGGACCAAGCGTGACGTGCTCGGCGAGTTCACCGGCGAGACGGGCTACAAGCCTGTCGCGTTCGTGAAGATCGACGACAACTGGACGGCGCTCCGCTTCAAGCGGGGCTAGAAGTCCTCCCTCCCCACGCAGTGGGGAGGTTAGGTGAGGCGGTCAGAAATCCTTTCTGCCCTCGAAATGGCCGGCCACGCCGGGCCGCGTCAGCTCGTAGAGCGCGATGCGGTGGCCGCGCGGTGAGACGAACGAGCAGCAAGGGCCCATCGGGATCTCGAGATTGGAGCCTTTCTTCCAGCCGTGCTTCTTGAGCCGCGCCAGCGACGCGTCCAGGTCCGACACCCGGTAGACGAAGATCGGCCGGTCGCCCTCCAGGTGATCGGTCAGCAGCACGTAGGGCGGTCCGCCGGTCAGGTCGATCTTGGCGACGCGCGCGCCCATCGAGTCGATGGCGAAGTCGAGCCGGCCTCCCAGCACCTCGGTGAAGTAGCGCACGTCTGCTGCCACGTCACTGCTCGGCGTGTAGAGATAGTCGAGCTGCAGGAACGGCGAGTGCTTAGTCGCGCTGCCTCGCGATGCCAAAGAAGCACCCCAGGTGGTCACCGTCGCGCATGCGCAGATAGGCGAGTCCCAGCCACAGGCCGGGCGCCAGCTCCCTGACCTCGTCCTTCACCTGCCGCACGAGTGGAGGGTTGTTGTCGTGGCTGTAGTCGAGATGGACCGCGTCGAAATCGCCCGCGTGCGACGGACCGATCGACGTCTCGAAGTGAAACCAGGTCACACGCTCGCCCAGCAAGCGATTCACCCCGTGCCCGTGACTCGCGGTTTCGTGCGCGAACGTCTTGCCCTGCCAGGGAAACAGCGGCGAGCGCGAGTAATGCTCGAGCAATTTCTTGACGCTCGGTTTCTGCAGGCGCGGCACGGCGAGCATGCGCCCCCTCAGCCTGCCGTCGAGGTCCTCGAGGTGAGGCGTCCGCGCCGAGCGATACATCTGCATGAGCTCGTCCGGGTCGAGCTCGGCCAGGTCGTCGAGCGAGCTGATCGCGCGCTGCCTGGTGTCCACCGACGGGCAAGGTTAGTCGATCAAGGCCAATATCATTCGTTGATCGCAAGCCCCCTTCCGACGACCGCTCGCGCCGCGATCACGAGCCCCCCAGCGCTGCTGGCGGGGCTCGCCGTGTGCATCGCCGTGTCGTTCCAGATTCTCTTGCCGGTTGTGCCCGTGATGGCGGAGCGCCAGGGCCCGCATGGCATCGCCGGCGCGGCCACCGCGGCCCTGTTCGTCGGCGCTGTGACCGGTGAGCTTTCGACGCCGTGGCTGCTCAGCCGATTTCGTTCGAGCAGGCTTCTGATCACCGCCCAGCTCCTCACCGCGCTGCCGAGCCTGGTGTTCGTGCTGCGCGCTCCACCCACGTGGGCGATGCTCGCGGGCGCGTACGGCCGCGGGCTCGCCATGGGCGTGGCGATCGTGGTTTCGGTGACGCTCCTGTCCGAGCTCACGCCGGCTCACCGCCGCGGCAGGTCCATCGGCTACTACGGTTTCGCGCTCAGCGCGCCGGGCGTGTTCATCCCGTCGGCCGGCGTCTTCCTGCTCGCGAACGGCAGGTCAGACATCGACGGGGTCATCGCTTTCGCGGTCGGTGTCGCGGGAGCCCTCATCGCCATCCGCATCCCGGAGCGCCCGTCGCATGCGACCCAGCAGCCGGCCAACATGCTCGCGACGCTGCGCCGGCCGGGCATGTTGGCGGTGCTCGCCGGGTTCGTGCTCGTCAGCTGCACCTTCGGCGGGGTCTTCACCTACGCGCCTGTGGCGTTGCCCCTTCAGGGCCTCGGCTCGGCGGCCACGTTTCTGCTCGCCGCCGGTTCCACGCGCGCCTTGGCCCGCTGGGTGGCCGGCTACATCGGCGACCGCGTGCCCGCTCGCGCCCTGCTGCTCGGCGCCCTGCCCATCGCGCTCGGCGCCCTGGTCATGCTCGCGCTGACCAGCGCCGCGGTCTGGGTCATCATCGCCGGCCTCCTGTATGGCATCGGCTTCGGCGCGCTGCACACCGCGTCGTACCTGGCCATGAACGAGCGCGGCACGAGCAGTGATTCGGGTGCGATCAGCGCGCTGTGGAACAGCGCCGTCGACATGGGTGGCACGCTCGGCGGAACGATGATCGGTGTCGTCGCCGCCCAGTACGGCTACGGCGCCGCCGCGTGGGCGCTGCCCGCGGTGGCCCTGCTTGCTCTGCCGCTGTTCCTGCTGCCGGCGCGCGAGGTGCCACGACCGGTCGGCGAAGCGGAGATCTTCGTCCGCTAGAAACCTCCCGTTGGCGCAGCCGTTTGAAATGGCAATGCGAGCAGTCGTAGTGAGCCTTGTCTGCGTCCTGGTCGCAGCCTGCGGGCAGTCAGCCGCCGGCACGCCGACGGCCTCGGCGGCGCGCGTGACAGGCTCGCCGCCCGCGCAGACCCTGCGCTCCTGCGGTGGCACGGCATCGCCCGCGCGGACCTTCAGCGTCGCGCCGCAACCCCCGACTCCCAGCCCGGGCACCGCGGGATCGATAACCGGCTCGGTCAACTACCCGGCGGACGTGGTGTTGCCGCAGCTGGTCTACGCCATAAACGTGCAAGGCGTGCAGTACGGTGGAGCCTCGGTCGAGACGGTCATGGGCCAGGGCGCATATGTCCTCAAAGGACTCGTGCCCGGCACCTATCACGTCTTCTCGGTCGCGCGCGATTTGGAATCGATAGGCTCGCCGGCGTGCGCGGATTGGGGCGGGATCTACAGTCCGGCGGTGGCTTGCGGCCTGAGCGTCAACTGCACAGACCATTCGCCGATTGCGGTCACGGTTCGCACCGGTCTGGCCACGACCGGCATCGACCCGTTCGACTGGTACGAGACCCCCGGTGATGGATCGTTTCAGCCACCACCCGAAAGCATCGTGCCGGTGGTCGCCCACCATGCCACGGGCGGATCGTTCGCCACTCCGCTCGCAGCCGCGAACGATTTAGCCCAGGGCCGGGCCGTCGCGTTGCTCGCAAATGCCATGGATGCATGCCCCGGCAACCGGGCGTGCGTGGTTGTCGGCGCTCAGGTCGATGGCGCCCAGTCGGCTTACTTCGTCGGCTCCGCCGGCTCCAACGGCGTGATCCTCAAGTGCGGCACGTACGTGTACCTCACCCAGGGCCAGTGGCATGGCCTGGCCTGGCGGTGCCGTCCCGACCATGTGTTTCCCGCGGTCGGAGAGGCCGGGACCGTGGTGCTCGGGATGGGCGCGAGTCCGACTGACTGCGCCAACCTCCGCGCCACGCCCGGGCTATCCGGAAGAGTGGTCGGTTGCATCCACGACGGAGCAGCGGTCACCCTCGACGGCGGGCCGGCTTACGTGCCCGGCGCCAACATCGACGGTCTGTGGTGGCACGTCGCCGGCAGAGGTTGGATGGTGGACGACTTCCTGTCGTGACCGCGCTGACGCTAGAGGCCTGAAACAGGCGGCTGGTTGTGCTCCGCCAGCACCTGGTTGAGCAGCGTGAGATCGTAGATGCCGCTCAGGTTCGCGTCCCTCAGCAGGCCCAGGCTGTGCGCGTGGTCGGCTGACGCCTTCAGGGTCGCGGCCAGCGGGTCGAGCGTGAACGTCATGTGCGGCCACGCGGCCGCCACCACCCCGTCCGCGAGCTTCTTGCCGGTGATGCCGCCCACCGCGGCGTTCGTGATCGACTGCGCCTGGGCCGCGTTCGAGTTGATGAACGTCTCCGCCTTGTAGAGACCCTCCAGCAGCGCCTTCACGCGTTTGGGATGGTCGCGCAGAAACTGCTTGGACACGATCAGGTCGGTGGTGACGAACCGGCCGCCCGGCCACAGGTCGCGCTCGTCGACGAGGATGTGGCCGCCGCCTTCGACGACGAGCCGGCTCGCCCAGGGCTCGGGCACCCAGGCTCCGTCGATCTGGTGCTGCTTGAAGGCGTTCAGCGTCTGCGAGTTGTCCTGCGGCAGGACGCTCACGTCGCCTCCGCCCGTCGCGTCGGTTTTGAACCCGCGGCTCTTCAGGTACCAACGCAGCGCGACGTCCTGCGTGCCGCCAAGCTGCGGGTCCGCGATCTTCTTGCCGCGCAGCTGATCGGGGCCGGTGATGTCCGCGCTCACGACGAGCAGCGCGCCACCCGACGTGGCGCCCGAGATGACTCGAATCGCCTCGCCGTGCGACTGGGCGTAGGCGTTGACCGTCGGATTCGGTCCGACGAAGCTCGCGTCGATGGAGCTGGAGAGGATCGCTGTGACGGCGTCGCCGCCCGCGTTGAACGTGTGCCGCTCGATGGTCACGCCGCTGCCAAGCGCGGACGCAAAGATTCCGTTCTGCAGGCCGACGATCGCCGGCGCGTGCGTGAGATTCGGAAAATAACCGAGCCGGAGCGTCAGCGGTCCGTCGTCGGAGGCTGATGCCGTCGAGCCGCAACCCGTGGCCAGCAGCGCGGCCGCGATGACCGCGAGGGCGAGTCTCTTCAAGATTCCGCGGAACTTTACCTGATTATGGTTAGCGGATGGCTCCGACTGCGCAGGAGCTGCTCGCCGAAGCGGCTGCATCGGGCGAGGATCTCGAGACGGTGGCGCGGGGGTTGCTGGCGCGTCTGGCCCAGCTCACCGGGTTGAGCTCCACGTATCTCGCCGAGACGCGGCTCGACGAGGACGAGCAGCGGATCCTTTTCTCGTACAACTCGAGCGAGGTCTTCCACATCCCCGAGGACATCTCGCTTCCCTGGTCCGAAGGCGTGTGCCGTTTCGTTTCTGAAGGCGGGCCGAACTACACGCCCGACGCGCAGAAGACCTTTCCGCGCAGCAGCGTCGCCAGGCTCCTCGACATCCGCACTTTCGTCTCGTACCCGGTGTTCACGTCCGAGGGCAGGTGGTTCGGGACGCTGTGCGGGGCGAGCAAGGACCAGGTGAACATCGAGGACGAATTGCTCGGCCTCATGCGCGAGTGCGCGCGACTCATCGGCCAGCGGATCCACGCACCCAACGCGGAGAGCGCCGAGAGCTACCGCGGAGGCAGGTAGCTCAGGGGGTCGACGACCGCGCCGTTGTAGCGCACCTCGAAGTGCAGGTGCGGACCTGTGGCGAGGCCGGTCGCGCCCTCGTGCCCGATCAGCTGCGAGCGCAGCACGCGCTGGCCCTCCACCACCGATGTGTCGGCCAGGTGCCCGTAGAGCGTGAAGAGGCCGCCGCCGTGGGCGACGATCACGTAGTTGCCGTAGCCGAAGCTCGTGTGCTGCACCGACACCACGAGCCCGTCGGCAGCGGCGCCGACCGGCGTCCCTGGCCCTGCGGCGATGTCGATGCCGGTATGGAAGTGCGCGTAGCGACCCAGTGGCGGCTCGAGCGCGAACGTCGTCGGGCCGAACGGCTGCGTCAGCGTCCCCCCCGCCATGGGCCACGACATGACGATCCCGGCCGGCCCGAACCCGTCCGGAAGAGCGATGAGGGCGGTCGCCTGCCCGGCGCCGACCCCCGCCACCGCCCACGCGGCGGTCTGGGACTGAGCGGTGAGCGCCGTCTCCTGCTGCTCCATCAGCGTGGCCACGGCGGTGGCGTCGTCGGGCGACACGTTCGGCAGCGTCGAGATCTCGCTCCGGATGTGGGAGATGAGCGTCACCAGCTGCGACGCGAGGTCCTCGATGTACGCCTGCAGCGAGGTCAGCTGGTCCGCCCCGGACTGGAGCTCGTCGAGCGTCGCGTTCTCCTGGTCCAGGTCCGACTGGCGCGCGTCGCGGTCGGCCTGCACCTTGACGAGGTCGTTCTGCAGCCTCTCCTGAAGCGCGTGCGCGCGCTGGCCGGCGACGACCAGGTCTGCGGTCGCGGTAAGCGCGTCGGCGAGGTTGCCGGAGCTCGCCAGGATGTCGAGGAACGAGGACGGTCGCCGGTACATCGCGCGCGCCAGCGCCCTCACCTGTGCACGCTCGTTGTCGATCCGCAGCTCGAGACTCGCGATCTGATCGTCCAGCGCCGCGATCTCGCTCTGCAGCTGCTCGACCTTCGCCTCTTCCTGCGCCAGCTGTGCGGAGAGGAGCTGCGCCCGCGCCGTCGCCGCGGCGACGGTCCGGCTCAGGTGCTGCTGCGTGGTCAGGGCGGCGGCGAGGTCGCCTCCGAGCCGCTGCTGCAGTGCGCCGAGCGCGGCCTGGGTGCAGGCGATGCGGGCATCCGTGGCGATCGACGTGCCGGAACAGTTCGGCGCGTCGGCGCGAGCCGAGGGCGTGTGCAACGCGACGAGGGAGGCGACCACCGCGGCAGCCAGCAGGCCCGCGGCGGCGCGTCTCATGCGCGGACTCGCCGGAAGCTCAGGATCGAGGTCGCGACGCCCAGCATCATGCCGGCGACGACCACGCCCGCGATCACAAAGCGCGTGGTGGTGAGCCCGACGCCTGGGAGCAGCTGCACGTACGTCGCTTGCGCGAACTGCATCGCCAGGACGTACGCGCCCGCGACGAGAGCCCCCGCGATGGCGCCGGCGAGCGCGCCGGTCATCAGACCTTCGATCACGAACGGATCGCGCACCATCCACCTTCGCGCGCCGAGCAGGCGCAGCGTCGTCACCTCTTCGCGCCGCGCCGATGCCACCGCGCGCATGGAGTTGGCGGTCACGGCGTAGGCGATGAACGCGAACAGTAAGAGCAGCACGCCGCCCGCGACGCCCACCGCGATCGCGATGGTGCGCAGCCTCCCGTAGACGTCGGGGTCATACGACGTGGGGTAAGAGGGATCGACCGCCGGGTCGCCGTTGGCGATCTGCGCGACAGCGCTGACCTCGGTCACGAGCTTGACGTGCACGTCGAGACTCGCGGGGAACGGGTTCGTGTCGGAGAGGCCGGCCAGGCTGCCCAGCCCCGGACGCCCACTCGCCTCCTGCATCGCCTGTTCGGAACTCACCTCGCGGACCGACGCGACGCGGGGATCCGCCAAGAACTTCGCCCTGAGCGCGCTCACCTGGCCGTCGGTCGCGTTCTCGGCCAGGTACACGCGCACCGTCGACGCCTGGACCTCGGCGGTGGCGGCCGCGCGACCGAGCGAGATGCCCACAAGCGCGAGCAGTCCGGCCAGCAGGAGCACCATGGCCAGCGTCTGCATCGCCGGGGCGTTGAAGCGCAGGTCGCGCCGCCAGCTGCGCAGGCCTCCGAGAACGACCAGGCGGAAGCTGTTGGCCGTCAACGCCGCGATCCGTCGCCAGCGCGGGGCCGGCCGCGGCGAGCTCGTCCCGTGGTTGCCGTTCCTCTGCCCGTTGAGCGCGGCCTTGCCATTGGCCTTGCCGTTGGCGTGGCCGTTGGCGTGTCCATTGGAGTGGCCGTTCGCCTGACCGTTCGTGTGGCCGTTGGCCTCGGCCAGCCGCCGCCACCCCAATCGCGCGGCCCGCGTGCCGTTGGCCGGCGCCGGCTTGCGCGCGCCCTCAGCGACCGCGCCTTCGGGCAGCCGCACCACGCGCGACGCGCGGCCGCTGGGCTGGTGGGTCGCGACGACCACTGCGGTCCCCTGCACCGCCGCTTCCTCGAGCATCCGGGCGACGGCCTGCGCGTTGTCCCTGTCGATCGCCGTGAACGGCTCGTCGGCCAGCAGGATCCGCGGCCTGGTCGCGAGCGCCCGCGCGACGGCGACCCGCTGCCTCTCGCCGGCCGACATCTGGTGGGGATAGGCGCCGCGCCGGTGGCCGACGCCGAGAGCGTCGAGCGCCGCGGTCGCGCGCTGGTCGATCTCGCCGTAGGGCGTCTGCGGTTCGTTGACCATCAGCGCGAGGACCACGTTCTCTTGAGCGGTGAGGCGCCCCAGGAGACGCTGCTCCTGGAAGAGGAAGGAGACGTCGCGCCGGATGCGGTCGAGGTCGCGCCGCCACCACCTGTGAAGTGCTCGGCCCTCGACCCACACCTCGCCGCCACTTGGCCGCAGCTGGCCGTGCAGCAGCCGGAGCAGCGTCGTCTTGCCCGCCCCGCTCGGACCCGTGACCTCCACGAGCTCACCCGGCGCGACGGTCAGGTCGATCTTCTCCAGCACCGCGCGCTTGCCGAAGAGCTTTTTGACCGCGCTGAGCTTGATGAGCGGCGCCGGGACGGCCTTCGATTCGGCCGGCTGGCGACGTTTGGTCGCCACCTTCCGGGAGGCGCGCGTCGCGACACCGGCTGGCGTTCGGGTCCCCACCCTTGTTCATCCCAGATTAGAGCAGGCCCCGGCCAGGATTTCTATGGGCTATGTGCGCGGCTATCCTCGTGTGCGTGCTGCTGGCGGCGATCGGCGATCTCGTTTTGGACATCACGATCGCCCCGCATGGGGAACTACGTACCAACGACGACACGCCCGCGTCGATACGCGTCGGCGGCGGCGGCCAGGCGGCCAACTTCTGCGCCTGGGTCGCCTCGCTCGGGGCCGGCGCGCGCCTGATCACCTGCGTCGGCGACGACGACGCGGGGCGGCGGCTGGTCGGCGAGATGGAGGCGAGCGGAGTGGTCGTGCACGCCGTGCTCGCGAGCGAGCCCACCGGCGCCATCGCCGTGCTGCTCGGCCCAGGTGGCGAGCGCACCATGGCCACCCAGCGCGGGGCCAGCGTCGGCCTTCGCCGCGACGACCTCCAGGTCGAGTGGTTCGAGGGCATCGACCTGCTGCACGTCCCGGCCTATTCGCTTTTCACGGACCCGCTCGCGTCAGCCGCGCGTGCGGCGGTCGAGATCGTGCGCCACGGCGGGGGCAAGGTGTCGGTCGACCTCTCCTCGGTGGCGGGGCTTGTCGACTACGGCCCCGCGCGGATGATGTCCGAGCTCGGCCGGATCAAGCCCGACATCCTCTTCGCCACCGCGGCCGAGGCCGACGCCATGCCACTGCCCGTGGACAGGCTCGCGCCCGTGACGGCGCTGAAGCTGGGCGCGGCCGGCGCCATCGTGTGCGGCCGGCGCATCGCCGCGCCCGCGGCCCGGCTGGTCGACCCGACAGGCGCGGGCGACGCGTTTGCGGCGGCTTTCTGCATCGCGTTCATCGCCGGCGAAGGCCCGCAGCAGGCGGGCGAGAAGGCGGTGCGTGTCGCGGCCGCCGCCGTGGCGGACGTGGGAGCTCGCCCGACGTGAGCGATCTCCTGTCGATCGCTCCCGAGGTGGCCGGCGCGCTCGCGCAGGGCCGGGCGGTCGTGGCGCTGGAGACTTCGATCGTGGGCCAGGGCCTCCCCGCCCCGCACAACCTCCAGGCCGGGCTCGGATGCGAGTCAGCGATACGCGAGGAAGGCGCCGTGCCCGCCACGATCGGAGTGCTGGACGGCCGCATCAAGGTGGGCCTGACCACCGACGAGCTCCAACGAATCGCCGCCGGCTCGCAGAAGGTGTCGACCCGCGACCTCGGGCCCGCGCTGGTGCACCGGGCGGCCGGCGCCACGACCGTCGCCGCCACGATGCGGGCGGCGGCGATGGCCGGCATCCGGATCATGGCCACCGGTGGCATCGGCGGGGTGCACCGCGGCCATCCCGAGGACCAGTCCGCCGACCTCGAGGAGCTCGGCGCCACGGCGGTGGCCGTCTTCTGCGCCGGGCCGAAGATCATCCTCGACATCGGCCTCACCCTCGAGCGCCTGGAGACGCTCGCCGTGCCCGTGCTCGGGTTCGGCACGGACGAGGTGCCGGCGTTCTACCTGGCGAGCAGCGGCCACCGCGTCTCGGCCCGCGTCGACGGCCCCGACGACGCCGCGCGGGTCCTGGCGGCGTCATGGGCGGCGGGATCGCGCGGCATCGTCGTCGCGGTGCCGCCGCCCGCCGAGCTGGAAGGCGCGAACGAGCTGGTTGCGCACGCGATCGGACGGGCCGGCGATGTCGAGGGCGCGGGCGTGACACCGCGGCTGCTCGCGATGGTGGCCGAGCTGTCGGGCGGCCGCTCCCTGGACCTCAACGTCGAGGTCGTCATCAACAACGCCCGCGTCGCCGCGCGCGTGGCGCGAGCGCTGGCCGAGCTTCCGCGTTGATGGACGCGCTGATGGATTCGATGCCGTTCGCGCGGCACCTCGGCATCGAGGTCGGTCAGGCCTCGCGTGATGAAGTGCGCGCGCGCCTCGCATGGTCGGAGCACCTGTGCACCTCAGGTGGGGCGCTTCACGGTGGCGCTCTCATGGCGCTGGGCGACACGGCCGGCGCGCTGTGCGCGTTTCTCAACCTGCCGGATGGCGCGGTCACCAGCACCATCGAGTCGAAGACCAACTTCTTCCGCGGCGTGCGTGATGGTCACGTCGACGCGGTGGCCAGACCGCTGCACGTGGGCAGGTCGACGATCGTGGTGCAGACCGACCTCTACGACGCGGCGGGCAAGCGCGTGGCGCAGGTCACGCAGACGCAGGCGGTGCTCACGCGCTGAGGTCGCGGGTCTAAACGGGGCCGTTGCCGTCCCGGAACGCGATGGCCAGGTGATAGATGCCCCACACGTAGCGCTTGGCGTCGGGCCGCAGGTGACCCCAGTCCGTCACCAGCGAAGGCCCGCCGTAGTAATCGGTGAGCGCGCGCACGATATCCCCGTGATAGCCGTCGAGGTTGTACTTGATGATCGCGGCGCCCAGCTCGATGTTGTCGGAGAGATCGTCGAGGTTCACCTGCCGGCGCAGCAGCATCGGCCCCTCTGACGCGCCGGTCGCCGGCATGATCTGCATCACGCCGATCGCGCCTGCGGAAGAGACAGCGGACTCGTTCCACCCGCTCTCCCACCAGCCGAGCCCCATGACGAGATACGGGTTGACGCGATGCTTGACCGCTGCCGCGTAGATCATCGACTTGACGACCCGGAGGTCGAGCGGCGGCGCGTTCGGGTCGATGGACGGCGACGGGGGCAGGCCGGGATCGATGGTCATCTCCTGGTTGAGCGGAGGCAGCGCCATGTCGTTGGGCTGCGCGCTGGACACGTCCTGCCCGCAGGCCGCGGCGAAAACGACGAGGCACGCCAAAGCGCAGATGACCCGCATCAATAAAGGAAACGCGCACGCGCGCGCGAGGACGCGCTAGATCTCGATCATCCGGTACGGGATCGGGTTGACGATCACGGTCTCGCCGAGGCGGAGGTCTTCCATCTTTGGCCCGTAGCGACGCACGTGCCCGTGGATGAGCATCCGCGGGCGCAACTTGCGCACCAGCCGGTTCAGCGCCTCGACCCCGGCGTGCGCCGGGTCGTCAGCGTCGCCGGAGCCGGCCGGCGGCGCGTGCGTCAGAAGGATGTCAACGTGTCTGCGGCGCAGCCGCGCACGCCACTCCAGACGCAGCGCGCGCCGGCGCATCTGGCTCTGCGAATACTGGTTGGGGCCCTCGTTGTAGCGGATCGAGCCGCCGAGGCCGGCGATCCACAGCCCGGCCGCCTCCTCGATGCGCCGGTCGACGTTGACGCATCCCGGAGGGCCGGTGCCGTCGAAGTTCGCCGACAGCCCCTCGAACGTCGCATCGCCGAGCTTGAGCTCGGGGTCGTGGTTGCCGGGGACGTAGAGCAGCGGCACGTCCGTCCGGCTCACCAGGTTCTCGAGATACTCGAACGGCAGGTCGCCGCAAGACAGGATGAGGTCGGGCCGAAGATCCTTCAGTGTGTCGCCGTACAGCGACTCGGCCACCTCGTCGGCGATCGCGAGAACGCGCATCCACCTCGAACGATAAGCACGCTGGGGGAGGACCGGGACCCGACCCGGCCCTCCCTAACGGCTGGTCAGCTCAGCGTGACCACGCCGTCCAGCAGCACACCCCCCGCAACGTACCCGTCGCTGAGCGTGATCGTGAACTTGTCCAGCGCGGTCTCACCGCCGTCGACACCCTGGGCGGTGAACGTGACCGTCTTGCCGTTGTCGGTGCCGGTGCCGGTGAGGATCACCTGGTGGAGCGCGTCGTTGAAGGTGACGGAGGTCACCTTCACGGAGACGAACGTGTTGTTGACGTCGGTGACCGTGACGCCGTTGGGCTGGCCGTCGAGCGTCTGGTCGGCGTCCAGCGTGAACGCCGCCGGCGCACCGGTCTTGCCCGGCACGTGCCCGCCGCCCTTGCCCTTGTGGCCCTTCGTCTTCGAGCACGTCTGCCCCACCACGTAGGGCGAACCGAAGCCCGCGTTCGGAGCCAGGTCCGCGGGAGACGTGTAGAAGAGGCCGGTTCCCTGGACGGTGAACGAGCCATGCGTATCCGCAAACGGATTCGCCAGTGTCGCGCCGTTCGCCGGATTGCCGACGTCGGCGCGCGGGACGATCATCGTCAACGTCCCGTTGGGCCCGAGCACCGCCGTGCCCGCTATCGAGTTGACGACGTTGTAGTTGCCGTTCGCGAAGGTTCCGTCGCTGTAGCTGAACAGCGCGACGTTCGCGGCGCCGTTGCTGGTGGCTTGCGCGAAGTAGGTCACGCCACCGAATTGCCAGTACACGGTCCAGAACGCCGAGATCATGTTGGCCGGTGGCGGCGGAGCGGAGAGGTTCTTGATGGTGATCTGAGCCGCGATGTCGCTCGCGTCAGGAGTGCCGAACGCGGCGCTCACGACGTCGAGGTTGTCCATGTTCGCGCCGTCGCCCGCCGGGTAGTTGTTGGGCGCGTCACCGGTGAAGTCGACGACCTGGGGCCCGGGGCACGTGGTGCCTTGCGGCAGCGCCGGCGGAGGCGGTGGCACCACGCAGTCGTTGGTGAGGGCGGCGCCCGTCGTGGCGCTGATGCCCGTGCACTGGCGGGTGAAGTAGATGACCGCGTTACCCGGCGACGCGTGATCGTCGGCGTACGCGATGTCGGCCGCGCCGTTCGTCGGGTCGACCGAGACCTGGAAGAAATCGAGGAGCGTGCGATCGCGGGCCGGTGTGCTGAGGTCGCAGTTCAACCCGTCGATGCAGACCGGCCCCTTGTGGATGTCGTGGTCGCTCGCGGTGCTGACCGTCCAGGTCGCGCCGCCGTCGACGGTCTGCGCGAAGTAGGTGTCCCACACGTTGTTCGGGTCGTCCTGCGGGCTGGGCTGCGCGCCCGCGCCGCCGTGCGCGCCGTAGAAGACGACGTCCGCGATGCCGGCCGAGCCCGACGCGGCCCACGGCATGACGGTGGTGTTGACGCCGGTCGGGTTCGGAATCGTTACGGGCGCCGCCGAGGGATTCCAGCCGGTGCCCGTCGCGTCCGTCTTGACGAACATGTTGTTGCCGTCGGTCCACATCGCGTAGACCCTGCCGCCCGCGTCGACGACGGTGATCGGGAAGATGCGGTTGTAGCGCGCGCCGACAGGACCGTGGAAGACCTCGTAGTCATTCCACGTGACCACCGGCGTCGGTCCGTCGACCACGGTCCCGACCGCCTCGTAGACGCGGTTGAAGTTCTGCGTGCCCGCCTGCCCCTGGGCGGCGTTGTCGGCGCTGCTGTCGGGCGTCTCGAAGATCGAATAGAGCGTCAGCGTGCCGGCCGCGTCGCGCCTGGCCACGATGTTGCCGAGCTCGTTGCCCGCCAGCGCGCCCGCGACCTGCGCCGCCGGCACCTGCGTGAAGTTGATGACCGGGCTGTTCTGGGTGTAGGTCTGGCCACCGTCGACGGAGACGCTCAGCTCGATGTTGCCGAGGCTGACGTCGTGGTACGTCATGAAGACGTCGTCAAGCCCCGCCGCGTTGAGTCGCGGATCTGCCGCCTGCCACATGCGGTCGTCGCCTGCGACCTGCGCGGACAGCGGATTCGGAGGGCCGAAGGTCGTGCCGCCGTCGTCGGACTTCGCGACGGTGATGTTCGGCAGGGTCAGGCTCGAGAAGGCGAGCACGCTGTCGGAGGCCGGCACGGCCGTCTCCTGAGGGCCGACCGCCCAGTCGCAGTCGCCGCCGCCGGCCGAGTGATCAGGCCGGCCTATGAAGGCCGACGCCGAGCCGCTGTGATTGACCCGGAACGCCGGGCACCCGCCGCCGATTCCGGTCGGCCCTGTGACGAACGACTGCCCCAGCCGGTCGGTGCGGATGCTGGGCTCCGCGGCGCCCGCGCTGCCCGGCAGCAAGAGATTGGCGTTGAACGTCGACGCCGGCGGGGCCGCGGCTCCCGCCGTGGTCACGCCCCCGAGTACGACCCCCGCCACCAAACACGCGGCGGCCAGAGTTGAGCAGCGCCTGACGACACGTCGCATGTGCACCTCCGCAGTCCTATTTGCCGTTGAAGCAGCAGGCGCCGTCGATCTCGATCGGCACGTTGTCGGCGAACGCCTGGGCGTTCGTGATCTCGCCGGACTGCGTCGTCGCGGCGAAGCTGTACCCGCCCACCTCTTCCAGCACGCTCGAGTTCACCGGTGTACCCACGTCGCCGGCGCGCACCTGGATCGTCAGGGTGCAGGGATTGCTCGCGGACGGAGCGCTGGGACAGCTGATCGACCCGGCCTCCGCCGCCCCGCCGAACGCCGGCTCCGGAAACGTGAGCACGTGCGGGAAGCAGGCGGAGACAGAGCACAGGTCGACGCTCCTGGCCGCGCCGGCGTAAAAGACCGGCTGGTTCGCGGCCGTGTTCTCCATCGCCGCGTAATAGATGGTGTTGCCCATCTGCCAGCGCACGACGTACTGCAGGTTGGTCGCGCCGGGAAGCGCCGCGAGGGCGGTCGCCGGCGTGGACAGGTCCGCAACTTTCAGGGTGACGGTGAGCGTGCCCGACGAGAGGCTCGTGGTCACGCTCGTGATGTCCATCCCGGGCAGGCCCGCTCCGCCGTTGACCGGAAACAGCGCATCACCGGACGCGTCGGTCAGGCCGGACCGAACGCTGTTGCTCGTGCCGCTGACCTGCGTACCAAGCAGACCGAGGCCCGACGACTGCCTCAGGATCGTCACCAGCGGCGCGCCCGCATGATCGACGAGCTGCTGGTTGTCGGGGGTAAAGCCGGGCTGCACGAGGCCGTTGGACGTGTCGTCGTAGACGATCTCGGCGGCGCCGGTCGAATCGGCGGTCACCTCGAAGAAGTCGGCGAGGTTGCGGTTGCCCTGGATGGTGATGCAGTTGGTGCCGATCAGGCAGATCGTTCCGAAGTGCATCGGGTGGGGCGTGGCCTTGACCATCGTCACCGAAGGCGCGGCTCCCGTGATCGCGCCTGACTTGTTGACCGGGAAGACCAGCTGGGACATGAACACGTCCCACACCATCGACGTGGTCGTGCTCGGGTCGGCCGTCTGGTTGCCGCCGTACCACACCGCGTCCGCGCGGCCCGCGCCGCCCGCCTTGATCCACGGCATCACGGCGACCATCGATGGCGCTTTGCTCACCTGCACCGGCCTGGTCCACGTGCGCCAACCGCTCGCGGCCGAGGCGGCGCTGACGTACGTCTGGCGCTGGCCCGGGTGGCTCGCGTCGGCGGACACCGCGAACGCCGCATAAAGGTTGCGCGAGCTGTCCATCGACAGCACCGAGAACAGCACGTCCGGCGAGCCACTCAGCCCGTCGGCGATGTGGATCAAGAGATTGGGAAGCTGCGACGCGTCGGTGTTGCCCTGGTCGAGGAAGGTCAGGGCGCCTGTGCTGTCGGGCGTGCCGACGTTGAGCAGCAAGCTCCACGTGCCGTCGGCGTTCTGGAAGCCCGAGGCCTCGAACACGTCACCCGTGACCTGGTCGATCGCGGGATAGCCGTCGGCGCCGAATGGCGCGTACGGCGCGGCCTGCCCCAGCACGGGCGGGTTGCCGGCGATCGCCTGCGTGTAGTTCAGGCCGTCGGTGCTCTTGTTCCACTGCGCGCCGCCGTTGGGATAGTTGGACCCCGCGACGAGGCCGAGGTCGTTGTAATCGAGGTAGATCAGGGGCAGCGGCCCGGTGTATGGAGACGTCGACTTGACCCCGACCGGGTCGAAGACGGAGAGCCACTGCCGGTCGGCGCCGGGGCCCGTCGTCTCGCATCCGCCCGCGATGCCGTTCTGCACGGTCGCGCCGCCGTCGCCGGTGGTCGCGACCCGCAGGCACGCCAGCGCGTACAGGTCGGCGAAGTACTGCCTGGCGTTGTGGTCGAACTTCAGCTCGGTGTCGCCGCCGCCGGGCGGTTGCTCGGTCCCGAGAAGTGGAGTCGGCGGAGGACCCGCGCTCACCTCGCGGAACGACTTGCCGCCGTCGACCGATCCCTCCCACATGCTTCTCTGCGTCCCGGTGCCTGTCGGGCCGCTGACGAAGACGCGCCCGAGCGGGTCGATGCCGAGGTCGGGCTCGCCGAAGGTGTGGATCGGGTCGACGACTGTCGGCGTGGAGAACGCGATGCCGGACGCGGCGGCCGGTAGAGGAGCTGTCGCGAACAAGACACTCGCGACGGCGGTGGCGGCGGCGGCCACGAAGGCGGTCCTGCGAAGACGGGTCATTCCTGAACCTCCTGCTTCCGGGTTATCTCGCAGGTCCGCGGAAGCAGGCCAGAGACAGGAGTGCTCCCTCGACGGGAGCTACCCCAGCCCTGGAAAGTCACCCCCCGCGGCTTGCCAAGCCGGCCTCACCATCATTGATGTGCCCGGCGAGGCGCGCCAGCCACGGTCGCGGTAATTCGGGCTACGTCAAATGAGGTAGATCAGCAGGCCCAGTCGTGGTCGTACGACCCGACGTACTGCACCAGCCAGATCGGCGCCCCGGTGAAGCTCGCGGCGGTGCAGTAGGTGCGCGCCCGTTTCGCGGTGCGCGCCCCGGTCGCGACCCACGTGGCATCGACCGGCGGGTGGTAGCCGCCGGTGATCTGGGTCCATTGCGACGACGTCGAGTAGATGCCGATGGGAGCAGTGCTCAGCGTGCGCAGCTCGTTCACAAGTCCTTGCAGGGAGTAGCGGTTGAGGCTGAGGTCGGACGTCGACCAGCTGTTGGCGGTCTCGACGTCGAGCCACCACGCCACTGGTGCACTTGCCGACTGCGCCTGGGCGTATGCCACGTCGCGCTCCGCCTCGCTGCACCCGACCGCCCAGGCCGCCTGCTGCGCCGGCAATGCATTCACCTGCGACGACGCCGTGGCGCAGTCCTGGGTGGTGTGCACACCGTCGACTGCGGTGTAGGTCGGGTCGTAGCCGGTGTTGACGTAAAGCGAGACGGCGCCGGCAGGCGCCGAGGCGTATTCGGACGCGAGGCAGCTGTTGTAGTAGGTGAACGGGTAGCCGGCGTTCACGCCGACGATGCCGAACTGCGCGGAGGGCGCAGCCGAGCCGCACTGTATGTACGAGTAGTCGTAGCCGCTTCCCGAGTAGGGGTCGACGGCCGCGGCCGCGCCGATGTGCGTCGCGAGCACGAGCAGGCCGGCCAGCGTCGATCCGAGGGCGCCCTTGCGCAGCATCGCCTGGACGGTACGGCCGCCGGTCGGGGGCGGTCAAATCAATTTAGGTAAAAGGCAGGCCGAGCCACCACGAATCCGGACGAAATCCACGCCGCGATGAAGAAATGTGTGCAGCCGCCGCACGCATGTCGTCAGCCCCGGACATTTGCTGTGACGGTTTTTGGTGCAGGGTGCTTATCCGAGCACCCGCGTTGACCCAGTGTTGGTCGCCTGGCAGCGCGTGAGCTTCATCTGGATTGCATTGCTCGGAGCCATTCAGTCCACCGACGTCATCACCACCTCCGTGGGTCGCGCACGGGGCGCCATCGAGGCCATGCCCATCAGCGCGGCCGTCATCAACTCGGGCGGCATGTCTCTGTTCGTGGCCGTGAAGTTCGCGCTCGTGCTGGCGGGCGCCGCCGCGGTGTTCATCACGCTGCGCTGGGTGCGCACCGATCGCCCCGGCGCCGTCGCGCTGCACGTGTTCACGCTCGCGGCCATCCGCGGCAGCACGGTCGCGCTGGCGTTGGTGAGCCTGCACAACGCGTTCCTTCTCAAATCGCTCTGAAGGTTTGACTCGCTAGCCTGAGCGTGTGACCGCCGCCCCGGCCCGACTGCCCTGGACGCCGGACCTGGTGCGCGTGATGGCGGGGCTGATGCTCTCGCTGTTCGTGGCCGCCATGGACTCCACCGTCGTGGGCACCGCGCTCCCGACCATCGCGCGCGAGCTCGGCCAGTTCCAGCTGTATCCGTGGGTGTTCAGCGGATACCTGATCACCGCGACGACCACGGTTCCCGTCTGGGGGAGGCTGGCGGACCGGTACGGGCGCCGCCTCGTGCTGCTGCTGGGTATCGCGATCTTCGTCGTGGCTTCGATGCTCTGCGCCGCCAGCCCGGGCATGGCCGCGCTGATCGCGTTCCGGACACTGCAGGGCGTGGGCGCCGGCTGCATCCAGCCGGTCGTCTTCACGCTCGTCGGCGACATCTTCCCGCTGCCGCAGCGCGCGCGGCTGCAGGGATTCTTCAGCAGCATGTGGGCCATCGCGGCCGTCATCGGGCCGGCGCTCGGCGCCCTGTTCGTGTCCACGATCGGCTGGCGCTGGATCTTCCTGATCAACCTGCCGATCGGCCTCATCGCCGGCGGCCTGATCTACGGCCACCGCGAGAAGCGGCCCGAGCAGGTGGCCGCGTCCGGCATCGACGTGCGCAGTGTGGTGCTGCTGACGGGCGGAATCGCGCTGCTGCTGTGGGGTCTCGGTACGGGAAGCCCCACGGCCAGCCCGGTCTGGTGGGCGATCGCCGCCGCCGCCGTCATGCTGGTCGCCTTCGCGTGGGTCGAGGCGCGCGGCCGCGCGCCGCTGCTGCCCCTGGACCTGCTGCGCCATCCGGTCATCGGACCTGCGATCCTCGTCGGCGCCATCGCCGGAACCGTGATGTTCGGCGTGACCGCCTATGTGCCGCTCTACGTGCAGGAGGTGCTGGGCGGCACGCCCTATGCGGCGGGTGTCGCCGTCGGCGCGATGTCGATCGGGTGGCCGATCGCCTCGGCGACGGCGGGGTTCATCATGGTCCGCGTCGGCTACCAGCGCCTGGTGGTCGCGGGCGCGGTCGCGCTCCTGGCCGGCTCGCTCATGCTCGCGCTCGAGCCGCCGGGAGCCGGGGTGCTGTGGGTGAGCGCCGGGTCGCTCGTCATCGGCGTGGGCATGGGACTGTTCACCGCACCGCTCCTGATCGTCATCCAGGCGAGCGTGGCGTGGGGACGGCGCGGCGCGGCGACGGCTCTGAACCAGTTCTCGCGCACGATCGGCGGCGCGATCGGCGTGTCGCTCATGGGCGTCCTGCTGCAGGTGTTCCTCGGGTCGGCGCGCGACCCGCTGGCCGCGCACGCTCAGCTCGCCGCCGGCCTCCGGGCCGACTTCGCCGTGGTCGGCGGGCTTTCGGCCTGCGTGCTGGCCGTGGCGCTGGTCATCCTTCGCACGGCAAAAACAGAGGCGCCCGAGCGGGCGCCTCTGCGCGCAACCGATTAGAAGGGAAGAGTCTCAGCCCATGACGGGCCGCTTGACTCCAGCCGGTGACGCCGCTTCCTGCGCGTCGTACTCCTGCGTGTGGTCCAGGGCCTGGCGATTCTTCAACGCCAGCGTGGCCAGGAACCCGATCACGCAGCACACCAGGATGTACGTGCTGATGACGGCGGGCGTCTTGATCGGGAAGGGCGAATGCCACGAAGCTCCCAGAAGCTCGAACTTTCCGGTCCAGAGACCCAGCGCGATGATGGGCGCCGGTCCACCCGCGATGATCGAGGCGAGCTGGTAGCCGAGCGAAGACCCGCTGTACCTGAGTCGCCCGGTGAAGCTCTCGGCGATCAGCGATGCCTGCGGGCCGTACTGCATGTCATGCGGGATAAGCGATACCGCGATCACAAGGAAAACGACGCCGGCCACTCCGGCCGCGAACAGGCCGAAGTAGACGTAGCCCCAGATCCCCATGACGACGATGCCGGTCAGGTACATCGTCTTCCGCCCGATCCGGTCGGACAGGTACCCGAACAGCGGAATGGTGATGAAGGAGACGAGCCCGGCGACGCTGACCGCCCACGTGAAGAAGGGCTTGCCGAGGTGGGTCGCCAACGCACCGAATGTGAACACGAAGACGGTGAATATGTAGAACGGCGCCTGCTCGGGCATCCGCAGCAACGCGCTGAGGAGGATCTCCCGCCAGTTGCGCCGCACCACCTCCCTGATGGGCGCCTGCTCGACGCGCCGCTCGTTCAGGAGTGCCTGGAAGACCGGAGTCTCCATGATCCCGAGACGGATGTAGAGACCGACCGCCACCAGCACGATGCTGAGCAGGAACGGGATCCTCCACGCCCACTGGTTGAAGGCGGCCGCACCCGCGGAGGTCACGGTCAGAGCGGTGATGCCGTTGGACAGGACGAGCCCGATCGGCACCCCAAACTGCGGCCAGCTGCCAAGCCAGCCCTTCCTCTTCTTGCTTCCCCACTCCATGGACATCAGGACTGAACCGCCCCACTCGCCGCCGACGCCGATGCCCTGGCACGCGCGCAGGACGACGAGGATCACGGCGGCCCAGAGGCCGATGTTCGTGTACGTGGGCATGACGCCGATCAGGAACGTCGCGATCCCCATGAACAGCAGGGTCGCGATCAGCGTCGCCTTGCGGCCGATGCGATCCCCGTAAGTGCCGAATATCCACGCGCCGATGGGGCGCGCGAGAAAACCGACGAAGAAGATGGCGTAGCTGTTCAGCGCTCCGGCCGTGGGGTCGGACTTGGGAAAGAACAGGTGCGGGAAGACGAGGCCCGCCATGGTGCCGAAGAGGAAATAGTCGTACCACTCGATCGAGGTGCCAACCGTGCTGGCGATGACCGCCCGCACAAGCTGTTTACGGCGCTCCTCCGGCGCCATGGCCGAATACGTGGGCGACACGACATCCGACATATCAACCACCCCCGCAGATGAACTTGGGGTAAACGCAGCCATCTCTGGTTTAGCACGTTTGGCCGCGGCTGTCCCAACCGCCTCCCAGCAACCTCCCAGCCAATCCCGGACGCACGACCGTGCAGTCTGCCGTCACGATCGAGGCCCGGCTCAGCCTCTCCCGGTAACCTCAGGCCTGTGGGCTGGGTCACGTTCGAGGTGCGAACCGACCATCGCGCGCAGCTGCTAGACATCACGGAGAAGGTTGCGAGCGCGGTGAAACGGGCGGGCGTCGCGGACGGGACGTGTCACGTGTTCATCCCTCACACCACCGCGGGCGTGACCATCAACGAAGGCGCCGACCCTGACGTCGCGCGCGACATCGAGGCGCAGCTCGCGGAGATGGTGCCCAAGGATGGCGGCTACAGGCACGGCGAGGGCAACTCCGACTCGCACATCAAGACGGCGCTCATCGGCCCGGCGTGCATCGCGCCGGTGCGTGGCGGCCGGCTCGCGCTCGGGCACTGGCAGTCGATATTCCTGTGCGAGTGGGATGGCCCACGCACGCGTCACATCGACGTCGCGGTGTCCGCCCTCTAGGTCACGCCGAGCGCGGCGTTCGCCGGGCGGTGCTCCATCGCGACGCGTGCCGGGCCACGTTGCGGAGCGCCGGCTCGAGCTCCCACCCGGCGATCGGCCGGTGGGGCCGCGCAGGCAGGCGGCCGAAGAAGAAGGCCTTGGCCCCTTCCACGAGCGCCATGTACACGACCACCATCGCGGCCAGCACCAAGAGAAGCGTGGGTGGCGGCGACTGGAAACCGAACAGCCGGGCGATCGGAGTGAATGGCAGCACGAGGCCGACGGCCACCGAGCCAAGCGTGCCCAGGACGAGTGCAAGGCTCGGGCGGCTCTTGAAGAACGGGACCCTGCGCGTGCGGATCGCAAAGATGACAAGGCTCTGTGTGCATAGCGATTCCAGGAACCAGGCGGTCTGAAAGAGTCCGCCGCGGGCGTGAAACACGAAAAGCATCACGCCGAAAGTGGCGAAGTCGAAGATCGAGCTGATCGGACCGAAGAGGACCATGAACCTTCTGATCAGCCGGATGTCCCACTGGGCGGGGCGGGCCAGCATCTCGGGATCGGCGTTGTCGGTCGGGATGGTCAGCTCGCCCACGTCGTAGAGCAGGTTGTTGAGCAGGATCTGCGTCGGCGTCATCGGCAGGAAGTTGAGGAGCACCGACCCTCCGGCGGCGCTGAACATGTTGCCGAAGTTCGACGAAGTGCCCATGAGCACGTACTTCATGGTGTTGGCGAAGATGCGCCGTCCGTCGAGCACGCCGCCCGCGAGCACGCCGAGATCCTTGTCCAGCAGCACGATGTCGGCGGCGTCTTTCGCGACCTCGCTGCCGGAATCGACCGAGATGCCAACGTCAGCGTCGCGGAGCGCGACCGCGTCGTTCACTCCGTCCCCCATGTAGCCGACGTCTTTGTCGAGGCTGCGCTGAGCGGTGATGATCCTCGACTTCTGCTCGGGCGAGACGCGAGCGAAGATCCCGGTCTCAGGCAGCCGTGCGACGAGCTGCGCGTCGCTCAACGTGTCGAGTTCGGTGCCTGTCATGACCTCGCCGAAGTCGATGCCGAGCGTTCGGCAGACCGTTTGCGCGACCACCGGGTTGTCGCCGGTCACGATCTTGACCACCACGCCTAGACGCTTCAGCTGATCGAGGGATGCGGCGGCGTCCGTCTTCACCGCGTCGATGAAGGTCAGGAAGCCCACGAGGGTCAGGCCGCTCTCATCCTCGTGCGTGCACGACTCCTCGCCGGTCCAGGGCCTGGTCGCGACCGCCACCACACGCGCGCCGGCCTCGAACTGCTGCTGCAGCGTCGCCTGCGCCTCGGCCGGCACTTGCCGGCAGCGCGCGAGCACGGACTCCGGCGCCCCCTTCGTGATCAACGTCCTCGTGCCGTCGCCGTCCTCCACGAGCGCCGACATCAGGCGCCGCTCGTGATCGAACGGAAGCTGATCCAGCACCCGATGGCCGGCCGGCGGCGCGCCACCCGCAAGCAGCGCCTCGTCGAGCGCGTTGCCCGATGCGGCGGAGTCCGACGCGTTCGCCGAAGCGCACAGGCGGCCGAGCGCCAGCACGGTGTCATCCGGTCGCCCGCCGGCGTCCAGCGATTCATGGAAGGTGATGCGGCCTTCCGTCAGCGTGCCCGTCTTGTCGGTGAAGAGGACTTCGATGTTGCCGAGGTCCTCGATGCTGATCAGCCGCTTGACGACCACCCGCCTGCGGGCCAGGTTGCGGGCGCCTGACGCAAGGCTGACGGTGACGATCGCCGGCAGCAGCTGCGGCGTCAGACCGACGGCGATGGCGAGCGAGAACAACGCCGATTCGAGGATCGAGCGGCCCAGCAGTGAGTTGACGATGAAGATGCCGCCGGCCAGGAGCGCCGTGACGCGTACGAGCAGGATCGAGAAGCTGCGTAAGCCGCGCTGGAAAGCCGTGTCGGGCTGCCGGTCGCCGAGCCGAAGCGCGATCTTGCCGAACTCGGTGGACGCACCGGTCGCGACGACCACCCCGACCCCGGAGCCACCTCGAATGGTCGTGCCCATGTAGGCGGCGCAGCGGAGGGCCAGCGCGCCGGCGGCTTGGTCGGTTTCCACATCCGCGGTCTTGGTCTTGGGCATCGGCTCGCCGGTCAGGACTGCCTGGTCGCACTCGAGCTCGCGCGCCTCCAGCAACCGGAGGTCGGCGGGCACGAGGTCACCGGTGCGCAGCAGGACGACGTCACCGGGCACGAGCTCGACGACGTCGACGGGCGAGACCGAGCCGCCGCGCTTGACGAGCGCGTGGTGCCGAATGCTCGCGTGCAGTGCCTCGACGACACGTTCCGAGCGGTACTCGTTGAAGAAGCCCAGGCCGACGCTGAGGCCGACGATCGTCAGGATGATGAAGGCGTCCGTCCTCTCACCGACCGCAAACGCCGTCAGGGTCGCGATGCCAAGCAGGATGAGCAGCGGGTTCTTCAGCTGCCGGCCCAGGATGGCGAGGGCACGCACGTCGTGGCTGCGAATCGCGTTGGGGCCCCACGCATCCAGCCGGCGGGCCGCTTCTTGCGGGTCCAGCCCGTCAGGCCCGACCGCCAGTCGAGTCAGCACCTGCTCGGGCGCGAGGCGCGCGGCCTCACCCAGCGTCAGGCTCGGGGTCGAAACGTCCGGGGCCTTGGAGCTCGTGAGGGGAAGCTTAGAAAGACTTGAAGCTCTGGTCGACCGCTAGCAGCGGCTCGGCTGGCGCCGCGGTGTCGTCCCAGCGGTACATCATCCGGTCGAGGACCGAGACCACGCCGTCGATCTCACCCGCCGAACGGACGAGGATCTCCGCGTCGCTCCTGCGATCGACCTCGCCGCTCAGCGTCACCACGTTCCAGCGCACGTCCACGCGCGGCTTGTCGGTGGCGGTGGGCATGAGCGCGGGTATCAAGACGTCCCTGATCTCGTGACGGAGCTCTTCGTCGGTGCGCAGGAACACCTGCAGGAGATCGCTCCGGCTCACGATTCCGGCGATCCGGCCGCGGCCGTCCACCACGACCAGGCGGCGCACGTTGCGCTCCTGCATCATCCGGGCCGCTTCCGCCAGCGTGGCGCTCGCCGGCACCGTGATGGGCGGCGACGTCATCAGCTGTGACGCCATGGTTCCCTCCGCCTTGGTGCGCTGATCGTGCCGCCGCCGCGGGTGGACGAGGTCCTGGCCCTCGAGCTCGGAGCGCCTCGCCTTCAAGAGCAGGTCGGCCTCCGAGACGATCCCGATCGGCATCCCCTGCTGGTCCACGATCGGGATCGCGCTCACCCGGTTCTCCTCGATCAAGCGCACCAGGAGCTTGAACGGAGTCTGCGGCCCTGCGATGTGGACGCCGGTGGTCATCACGTCGGCCACCGTGCGCCGGCGGGGGAACTGGCTCAATTCTTCATTCGCTCCGCGATCAGGACGGGCAGGTCGCTGTTGTGCAGCAGGTCGTACGAAACAGAGCCGAGGAGCGAGCTCGCCACATCGCCCATGCGGCTCGAGCCGGTCACGATCAGGTCGGCGTCCCACTCCGCGGCGATCTCCGCGATGCCTCGGGCCACGGGGCCGGACCTGAGGACCCTGCTCTCCGTCGTGATGCCTGCATCACGCAAGGCTGCACACGCGCGATCCATCGTCGCGTTGATCTCCTCATCACTCTCGACGTAGGCAAAGCCCTGGGCGCCGACCATCGCCTGCGCGACGTGGACCACCATCGCCACCGATTCGACAGGCTGCATGACCGCCGCGGCCGCCTTGACCGCCACCTTCACGTCGTCCCCGCCCGCGACGGCCACCAGCACCCGGCGCCTGTTGGCAAACGATCCGTGCATCCCGGCGCGGATGATCAGCACCGGGCAGTCGACGGCGGCCAGGACCTGGTGGCTGACGCTGTGGCGAATGAGGGACTGCCAGCTCGACAGGCCGCGTGAACCCATGACGACCAGGTCCGCCCGGATCTGCCGCACGGTGGCGGCGATCGCGTCGGCGACGAGGTCGGGGTCGGCCCGGAAGACCTCCTTCTCAGCCATCACGCCGGCTCGGGTCAGTCGGTCCACCGTGTCCTGGACGAGTCGCTCGGCCTCGGCGTGCACCTCGACGTCCCAGAAACCGTGGCGGTGATGAACGTCCAGGTTCCACACGTGAAATACGCGCACCGTGGCCGGCGAGTAGCGGGCCAGCTTGATCGTGGCATCGACCGCCGCGGCGGCCTGCTCCGATCCGTCAGTCGCCAGAAGAATTCTTCGGAATCCCAGTTCACGTTCCATGCCATCAGCTTTCCATCGGCGGGATGGCTGCTATAGGGCCGATCGACCCGCCGCTCAGGGGCCGAGAGATCCAAAAGCCCGCACCAAACGCCGCAACAGCGCCTCGCTCTCGCGGCGTAAAGTCGCGAGCGTGAACCAGGGTCGCGACGCCAGGGACGTGCTCTTGGAGGCAGGGCTCACGCTGGCGTCGGAGCTCTCGCTGCCCATCGTGCTGCAGCGCATCGTCGACCTCGCGGCCCAGGTGACGGACGCGCGCTACGGTGCGCTGGGCGTCATCGGCGAGGACGGCCTGCTGACGGAGTTCGTCACTACCGGCATTTCGGCCAGGCAGCGCAAGGAGATCGGCGCCCTGCCGCGGGGCAAAGGGCTGCTGGGTTACGTGATCTCGCATCCGAAGCCGATCCGGGTGCGCAGCATCGCCGATCACGCGGTCTCGGTCGGTTTCCCTCCCCACCACCCGAAGATGAGCTCATTTCTCGGCGCCCCGGTCGTGGCCCTGGGCAAAGTCTTCGGCAACATCTACCTGACCGAGAAGCGGGGCGCACGTGAGTTCAGCGCCGAAGACGAGGTCGCTCTCGTCGTCCTCGCAACGCAGGCCGGGGTCGCGGTCGCGAACGCTTCGCTGTATGAGGAGACCAGGCAGCGAGAGCGGTGGCTGGATGCGCTCCGCCGCATCACAAGCGAGATCCTCGCCGGCGCCGATGCCGATTCGCTGCTCGGCCGCATCGCTGAGAACGCTCGTGAGCTGGCCGGAGCAGACATGGCGACCATCGTCAGCACCACCGCAAACCCGAAACAGCTGGTCGTCGCTGCGGCGTCGGGTGGCCCGGCTGCGCGCATCGCAGGCGAGTCAGTGCCCGCCGACCGGTCCATCTCCGGCGAAGTGATGCGCACGGGGAAGCCTCTGGTCTTCGCCAACGTCGGCGCCGAGCGGCGCGCGTTTCCGCCGTTGGTTCGCGCCGCCAACCTTGGGCCGGCGATCTTCGTCCCGCTCCGTGTGCGGGGCGGTGTCACCGGGACGCTGATGGTCGGCAACTTGAAGGGTGGACGATCCTTCAGCGAGCGGTCGGTCGTCCTGGTCGAGACCTTCGCCGACCAGGCCTCGGTGGCGATGGAATACGGGCGCGCCCAGGTGGACCAGCGGCGGCTGGAGCTGATGGACGAGCGCGAGCGCATCGCCAAAGAGCTCCACGACGGCATCATCCAGTCACTCTTCGCGGTGGGTATGGGCCTGCAGGGAACGGCGATGATCGCCGGCTCGCGGGACGTGGCGGCGCGCGTGGAGCGAGCGGTCGGAGAGCTCGACCGGGTCATCCGGGATTTGCGCAACTACATCTTCGGGCTGCGTCCCGGAATCCTGGCCGACCGCCAGCTCGACGAGGCGCTGCGCGCCCTCGGCGAAGAGGTCGCGACTCGATCGCGTGTGAGAGTGGACGTGGCCGTGGACGCGGAAACGGCCGCGGCCCTGTCGGCGCAGTCGCACGAGGTCGTGCAGCTGACCCGCGAGGCGCTGTCCAACGTGACCCGCCACGCGGGCGCCCGGCGGGCCTCGGTCGAACTCGCCCGCCGGAACTCGAATGCCCTCCTGACCATCGAGGACGACGGGGCCGGCTTCGACACGAAGCGCCACTCTCACGGCAACGGCCTGCGCAACATGAGCCTGCGCGCCACTGACCTCGGCGGCGAGCTTCAGGTCACGAGCGCGCCCGGCAAGGGGACAAAGCTGGCCTTCACGATCCCGCTCGACAGAGGCAGTGCCGTCCGGCCCGGCAGGCGGGTGCCCGACGGCCGTCGTCGAGAGCGCGCAGTAGTGCGACGATAGGCCCCGACATGTCGAAGGAGAGGCTCCGCATCCTCCTGGTGGACGACCACGAAGTTGTGCGCGACGGCGTCAAGGCTTTGATCGAATCGAACGACGACCTGACGGTCGTGGCGGAGGCGGGCTCGGTCAAAGAGGCGATCGCCCAGGCCGAGCGCACCAAGCCCGATGTCGTCGTGATGGACGTCCGCCTCACCGACGGGAGCGGCATCGAGGCAACGCGCGAGATCCGCGCGCGGCTGGAGAAGACCCAGGTCCTGATGCTCACGTCGTTTGCGGACGACGAGGCGCTGTTCGCGTCGATCATGGCTGGCGCCGCCGGGTACGTCTTGAAGCAGATTCGGGGCGGCGAGCTCGTCCGGGCCATTCGGGAGGTGGGAGCCGGAAGGAGCCTGCTCGACCCCGAGATCACGCGCACGGTGCTCGACCGGCTGCGCAAGGGCAAGACCATGCGCGACGAGAAGCTCGCGCGGCTGTCGGCGCAGGAGGAGCGGATCCTGACGCTCGTGGCCAAAGGCCACACCAACGGCCAGATCGGCAAGGAGCTGAAGCTGGCCGAGAAGACGGTCAAGAACTACGTCTCGACGATCCTCTCCAAGCTCGAGGTCGCGCGTCGAGCCGAGGCCGCCGCGTACCTGGCGCGGCACACGACTACACCTGGCTCCACGGGCTAGAGAGCGCAAGAAGAGCGCGAGGCCCGGGTCGGCTTGGCCTCATCATCCTTATTAGGTGTCGCCCTGCGGCCTGGGCCGCTCGCGCTGACGACGACGGTACCGGCGTAAACCGCCGGCGTTCAGGGCCGATGGTCCCCTCAGCGTTGGGACCGCGTGAACTTCCGGCCGGTGACGGAAGACGGGTAGATCGCGACCCAGCGCTCGCGGCGACCTGGCGCAAGCGGCACAACCTTGCGCTCGCGCAGGGCTTTGGAGAAAGGATCGTTGCCCGCCGTCACGTCGAGGGCGATGCCCTTGAGGACCACGCTCCAACCCGTGCGGGACTGCTCGTCCCAGCCATCGACCTCGAACGCCACGTGGTCGCGCGGGGCCCGATCGAGCCGCGTGCCCGCGGCGGTCCGGTACACGACTATCGATCCGTCGCACGCGTAGTTCACCGGGAATATGTCGATGTCCTCGCCGCTCCGGAACGCCACACGTCCCAGGCGCGCCGAGTGGAGGTGCTCCAGGCATTGGTGCTCATCGAGCGCCTCGAGGATGTCCGTGTCGGCCGTGACGTTCATTTCGCCACCTCCCGATCGCGCAGACCGCGCATGAAGAAAAAGAGCGGAACACAACCGATCACCGCAAGCGCGGCGAACATCGGCGAGATGGAGGCCGAGGCCACGGTCGACGCAGGGTCGGCGGCCCCTCCCATCCACTGGTCAACGGCCACCCCCACGGCCTCGACGACCCACATGACCAGGGTTGCGCCCACCAGCAGGCGCCCCCACAACATGCGCCGCCACATCCAGATGGCCGCCACCGCGATCGAGGGCAGCCAGAAAGCCAGGTCCTGGTCGTACGTGGGCATGGTGGTCAGGCCGGTACCCTCCAGGAACTTCGGTGTGTCAGTGCTGAAAACCGCGGGCACGACGCCCGAGAGCCAGAGGAAGGTGTTGGCTGCGGTCACCGTCAACAGGTAGCCGGCGATCCGGCGGTCTGGGAAAGATTCCGAGAAGGCGCGCCGATACGCGGCGCGGTCGATCCCAAGCACCACCAGCACTGCGGTCCAGATGGAAAGACCGAGCATCCCCTCGTACAGCAGGTACAGCTGGTTGAAGGGGGTGGCGAGCACGAACATCACGCCGTTGTAGACGGAGTAGCCGGCAGCGCCGAGCCAGACGATCTGGGCGCGCAGCGAGCCGCGCGCGGCGAACAGCATCGAGCAGAGGAGCAGGGGCACGCCGGCGACGAGCATGACGATGGCCGTGCCCCGCGCCGATCCGTTCATGACGGCCGGCCCGCGAAGCACGTCGGGGACGAAGAAGGTTGCGGCGGCGGCCGCGGTGCTCACGGCCGCCAGCAGGCCGGAGACGGCATAGGCCGCCGTGTGCCACTTCGTGGTCGCCTCAGTTTCGAGGCGGCGCGCGAGATTGTGACGTGTGCTGATCGTGGTGGCCATGACGACCCTCCCTACGAATGGCCCTGGCCGGCTTTCTCCTCCTCGAGCAGGGCTCCGAGCTGCCGGGCGATGCCCTCCGTCACCTCGCGCACGGTCGCCTCGGCGACGCTGTGCATGACCGCGTCGTCGATGATGGCGCCGAGCTTGCCGAGGGGCGGCTCGTACATGCCGCTGACCGTGAGTCGCGCCTCGTCCTTGCCCACGGGGACGAGCTCGAGGCGCCCGGTGAGAACCGGGAACAGCTGCTCGGGAAATGTGGCCTTCCAGGAGATGGGCACGTTGGTCCAGTTGCCGGCCTTCTCCGGCTCGCCGAGGGTGACTTCCACGCGCTTGCGCACCGAGACGCCGGCGACCCGCAGCCCGACCTCGGACCTGCTGTCACCCCGGAGGCGTGGAAACCAGATCCGTGGCCCCCGCTCCAGCAACTCCGCGCAGTCTCCGACAGAGCGATTTATGTGAACCGAGTACTGGACGTACATCGAGGCGAGTATCCGGCCGAACCGAGGAGGGAGAACGGGCCGGCCGGCCCACCGGGCCAGGGCCGAACGACCTATTTCTTCTTGATGGCGCGGCCGATGGCCCGCAACGGGTCGAAATACAGGTCGTCCATGCGCTCTTTGAGCGGGATGATCGCGTTGTCCGTGATGTGGATGTGCTCGGGGCACACCTCCTGGCAGCACTTCGTGATATTGCAGTAGCCGACGCCCCCCGCGCCCTTCAGCAGCGGCCGGCGGTCGAGGACGTCGCGCGGGTGCATCTCGAGGCTCGCGATGCGGACCATGAACCGCGGCCCGTAGTACTGCTGTTTGCCGTCGTGGTTCCGCAGCACGTGGCATACGTCCTGGCAGAGGAAGCATTCGATGCACTTGCGGAACTCCAGGACGCGGTCCACGTCCATCTGCCGCATGCGCCACGGCTCGGAGGTCTTCATGTCCTCCTCGGACGCGGTGAACGGAGGGATCTGCTTGTTCACCTCGTAGTTCCAGCTGACGTCCGTGACCAGGTCCTTGATGACCGGGAAGGCCTTCATCGGCCGGACGGTGATCGGGCCGGAATACTCGGCGATGGCCGTCTTGCACATGAGCCGCGGGAAGCCCTCGATCTCAGCCGCGCACGACCCGCACTTCGCGGCTTTGCAGTTCCAGCGCACCGCCAGGTCCGAAGCCAGGTTGGCCTGCACCCAGAGGACCGCGTCGAGCACGACCATCCCCTCGCGCACCGGCACGCGGTAGGAGACAAAGTCTCCACCCTTCGAGTCGCCGCGCCAGATCTTGAGATCGAGCTCGTTGATCGCGGGCGCTTGCTGGCTCATTCGCGTTCCTCCGGCGTGTAGCGAGCGTACGAGTGGTGCACCGCCTCGGCGAGGTAGTCGGGCATGGGCGGAATGGTTTCCGCGCGCACGTCCATCCCCTCGGGACTCTTGAAGGTGATGAAGTTCACTCTGGCCATCTCGTCGTCGAGCTTCGGGTAGTCGGAGCGTGCGTGCGCGCCGCGACTTTCCTTGCGTTCCAGCGCTGACCGCAGCAGCGCCTCGGCGTTGACGAGCATCGAACGGAGGTCGTAGGCGGTGTGCCATCCGGGGTTGAACGCACGCGTCGTGGAGCCTCCGGTCCCGCACGCCGCTACACGGGCCTTCAGGTCCTCGAGCTTTTCGAGCCCCGCCTGCAGCCCGGGACCGTCGCGAACGATCGGCGCGTGCACGGTCATGACATCCTGGATCTCGGCCATCAGCTTGAACGGGCTCTCGCCTGCAGGGCGCTCGAGCGGCGCCATGAGGACCTCGACCGCGTCGCCGATCTCGGTCTCGTCGAGCTTTGTCGCCTTGTGCAACTTGCCGGCTGCCTCGGCCGCGGCGTCGCCGGCGCGCTTGCCAAAGACGAGCAGGTCGCTCAGCGAGTTGCCGCCCAGGCGGTTGGCGCCGTGCAGGCCCGATGCGACCTCGCCGGCGGCGAACAGGCCGGGAACCGTCGCGGCGCATGTCTCGGCGTCGACGCGCACGCCGCCCATCGCGTAGTGGATGGTCGGCGCGACCTCCATCGGCTCCTTGGTGATGTCGACGTTGGCGAGCTTGAGGAACTGTTCGTACATCGAGGGCAGCTTGCGCTTGATGAAGTCGGGCTTGCGGTGGGTGATGTCGAGGAATGCCCCACCGTGCGGCGATCCGCGTCCCGCGCCAACCTCGGAGTTGATGGCGCGCGCCACGACGTCCCGCGACGAAAGCTCCATCCGTTCGTGGTCGTAGCGCTCCATGAAGCGCTCGCCGTCCTTGTTGCGGAGGACGCCACCCTCGCCGCGCACGCCCTCGGTCACGAGGATGCCGCGGACGCCCGCCGGCCACACCATCCCCGTCGGGTGGAACTGGACCATCTCCATGTCCCGCAGCTCGGCGCCCGCCTCGTACGCCATCGCGGTGCCGTCGCCCGTGCTCTCCCATGAGTTCGAGGTGACGCGGTACATCTTCCCGGCCCCGCCGCTCGCGAGCACCAGCGCGGAGCAGCGCAGCAGTATCAGGCTGCCGTCGGCGCGGCGGTACGCGAGCGCGCCGGCGATGCGCCCGTCGGCCTTGAGCAGCTTGAAGACCGTCGTCTCCATGATCACGTCCACGCCCTTGGTGTGAACCGCCCGGTCCTGCAGCGTGCGAATGAGCTCGAGGCCCGTGCGATCGCCGATGTGCGCGAGCCGTGGATAGGTGTGCGCGCCGAACGGCCGTTGGTGGATGCGACCCTGCCACGTGCGATCGAACATCGCGCCCCAGAGCTCGAGCTCGAGCACTCGCTCCGGCGACTCACGCGCGTGCAGCTCCGCGGTGCGCCAGTCGTTGATGAGCTTGCCGCCTTTCATCGTGTCGGCGAAGTGGACCTCCCAGGAGTCCTGGTAGGCGACGTTGTGCATCGCCGCGGCGACTCCGCCCTCGGCCATCACGGTGTGCGCCTTGCCGAGCAGCGACTTGCACACGACCAGCACCCGAGCTCCGCCCTCGGCGGCGGCGATGGCCGCGCGCAGCCCGGCCCCGCCGGCACCGAGGATCAGGACATCGGTGTCGACGGTCTCGTACGTCGCGGCGCTCACGAGATCCACCTGAAGTCGGTGATCCAGCCGTGCTGCAGAACGCGGATGTAGGCGTCCGTCAGCCAGACCGAGAACAGGCTGGCCCACGCCCAGCGGTCGTGCTTGATGTTCAGGACGGTCACGCCCCTCCACAAACGGTGGCGCGCACGCGCGGCGGCCGAGCATGAGAAGCAGTCCAGACCGCCACCGGCCAGGTGTCGCAATGCATGGCAGCCGAACGTGTAGCCGGAGAGAAGCACGATGTTGACCGCCATGATCAGCGAGCCGATTCCGATGCCGAAGCGCCCGTGAAAGTCGAAGGCGACGATGGCGTCGAAGATGAGGAACGCAACCTGCACCACGATCACGTAGAAGGCATAGCGGTGCAGGTTGTTGAGCACCCACGGGAACGCCGTCTCACCGCGGTATCCACGTCTCGGCTCGTCCACCGCGCACGACCGTGGATGCCAGAAGAAAGACCGGAAGTAGGCCTTGCGGTAGTAGTAGCAGGTGGCGCGGAAGACCAGCGGCGCCCAGATGACGAAGATGCCCGCCGGGATGGCGCCGAGCGTTATCAGCGGCGAGTCGAAAGGACTCAGGTACGGACCGAACTGGGCGACCGGCTGGAACAACACGACCCACGCCGTGTAGAGACCGAAGGCCGTCAGCGCCGTGACCACAAAGGTCGGATACAGCCAGTTCGGCAGCCTGCTGTAAGGGTTCCTGACCGACTGGCGGCCGGCGGTGGCCCGTCCTGCTGCTTGCTCGGCGACTGCCACGTTCGAAATCTAACCTCTCCACAAAAAGAGCTCCGGCGGGGGTGCCCGCCGGAGCTTGCCGTCCGTTATCCGCTGATCACGCAGCCTTTGTCTGCGCGATCTTGATCATCTCGGGCTTGCGCCCGGCGACGAACAGTTCGAAGACCAGAGCGCCGAGCACCACCAGCGCAGCCAGCATCAGACCGATGCCCGCGTAGATGGAGTAGGTCCCGACGGTGTACCAGCCATACGCGTTCAGCAGGCTCGAGCGGAGCGTGTCGCCCTGGAAGACGGTCGTGCGCTGCGCGCTCAGAGTGTTGATTTCCTTCTGCAGGTCCGCGTAGCCGGGGTCGTCCTTGGACATGGCCGCGAGCTTGGCGTTGTCCGCCTGCAGCTTCGAGCTGATCTGGGCGTAGGTCTGGCCGTTGGCCACACCCTCCAGGTGCTTGCCGATGAAGTCGTTCGCGTAGACCCGCGCCTTGTCGCCGGTGTCGACCTGCGTGCCGGCGTACTGGGTGATCTCAGCCGGGAACTCCTTGGGGTCAAGGGACCCGCCGGTCTTCACCTGGTCCGTGCCGGGGAAGTAGATCTGCTGGGAGACGAGCTCGTCGTGAATCATGCCCGTCACGAAAGTGCCGTTGTAGATGGCGAAACCCCCGGCGGCCGCCAGCACGACCACCAGGATTGCCTGAAGAGTCACGATCCTCCACCGAATTGCCGCGTTCACCGTTTTCCTCCTTGGCCCTCTCTGACGAGGGTTTCTTGGTTTTGAAGCTTCTGGACGGCTCCTGGTGCCAGTGAATCGCTTGCGAGCGATCCGAACCACTGCCGAACGGCCCGCTTGGAGGGGTGCCGAATGCGGGGCGGAAAGGGACTTTCGGCCCTGCCGCCCGGCGACCGGCACGCACAGCCTGAAGGGAGTGAAAGTCACCGACATCATGTCCAGGCCGGTGATCACGGTCAGCCCCGAGACACCGGTCAAGGAAGCCGCCCGACTGCTCGTTGAGCGCGGCATCTCGGCGCTGCCCGTGGTCGACACGCGCGGCGCGCTCGTGGGCATCGTTTCCGAGGCGGACCTCATGCCCATGCAGACGCGCCCCGACCCTCGATCGCAGGCCACGCCGTTGCGACCGTCGGCCGGCACCACGCCCGGCTCGGTGGCCGACGTCATGACCCGCAAGGTCCTCACGCTGCCGGCCGGAAGCGAGGTGTCGCAGGCGGCGCGCGCGATTCTCGAGGCGGGGGTCAAGCGCATGCCGGTCATGCGCGGCAAGAAGCTGGTGGGCATCGTGAGCCGGCGCGACCTGATGCGTGTGATCGCGCGCACTGACGAATCTCTGCGGGGCGAGGTCAACAGGCGCCTGCACGAGCTGGGAGTCCTGGCCGCGGGTTCTGAGGTGAAGGTCGAGTCCGGCGTGGTCACGATCGCGGGCGCCGGCAGCGAGCGCGAGCGCGCGCTCGTCGAGTCGGTGACGCTGGCGGTCCCGGGAGTGCTGGAAGTTCGGTTTGCGCCGCCCCGCGTCCTGAAGGTCTAGGCCGATGGAGAACGGGCAGCCGGCGCCGGGTCGTCGCTCGGCCGTCATCCTCGTCACCGTCCTGGTCCTGGTGGCGGGCGGCGGTGCGTTCTGGCTTGCGGGCCAGCTCGACCTCGCCGATCTCACGTGGGCGCTGGCCGTCACGCTCGCCCTGATCCCGCTTGGCATCACGGTCATCCGCGACATGGTCCGCGGCCGGACGGGCGTGGACCTCATCGCGCTGCTCGCGATGTTCGGATCGCTGGCCCTCGATCAGTACCTCGCGGGCGCGGTCATCGGCCTGATGCTGTCGGGCGGACAGGCCCTGGAAGGCTACGCCACGACTCGCGCCAGGCGCGAGCTGACCTCGCTGCTCTCGCGCGCGCCGCGAGTGGTTCATCGCTACGAGGATGGCGAGCTCGCGTCGCCCGACATCTCCGCCGTGCGGAAGGGTGACCTGCTCCTGGTCAAGCCGGGCGAGACGGTGCCTGTGGACGGCGTCGTCGCCGCGGGTGTGGCCGTCCTCGACGAATCCACGATCACCGGCGAGTCCCGGCCGGTGGAACGCGGCGCCGGCGACCAGGTGCGCAGCGGGGCCGTCAACGCCGGGTCGCCGTTCGACATCCACGCGATCGCGACCTCCGAGGAGAGCACGTACGCGGGCATCGTCCGGCTGGTGCGAGAGGCACAGGCCTCGAAGGCGCGCTTCGTGCGCCTCGCCGATCGATACGCGCTTGCGTTTCTGCCGCTCACGCTGGGGCTCGCCGCGCTGGCATGGATCATCTCCGGCGACCCCGTCCGCGCACTGGCGGTGCTCGTGGTCGCAACGCCATGCCCACTGATCCTGGCGGCGCCCGTCGCGATCGTGGCCGGAATCTCGCGAGCGGCCAGCCGGGGCGTCATCGTCAAGGGCGGCGCGGCGCTCGAAACGCTTGCCCGGGCGCGAACCCTCGTCTTCGACAAGACCGGCACCCTCACCGCGGGCACGCCGCGGGTGACGAGCGTCGAAGCATTCGCGAGCATCGCGCCGGACGAGGTGCTGCGGCTCGCGGCGTCGCTGGACCAGGTGTCGCCGCACGTCTTCGCCGCCGGGATCGTGGACGCCGCGCGCCGCCGGCAGCAGAGCCTCGACTTCCCGCGCGAGGTGCACGAGACCGCGGGTCACGGCATCGAGGGGCTGGTCGCCGGGCGCCATGTCGCGGTTGGCAAGGCGCGATGGCTGGCCAGGGGAAGGCCCCTTCCCGAGGCCATCGCGGCGATGCGCCGGCGGGCCACGATGGAGGGGCTGTCCACCGTGTACGTCGCCGTCGACGGGCACATCGCCGGCGTGCTGGTGATGGAAGACCCGATCCGCGCCGACACTCCCACCGCCCTGCGCGGGCTGCGCGAGGCCGGCATCGAACGCGTGGTGATCCTCACCGGCGACCGGCGGGACGTGGCCGAGACCGTCGGCGCGGCGGTCGGCGCCGACGCCGTCATCTCCGAGAGGACGCCCGCCGAGAAGGTGCAGGCCGTGCTCGACGAGCGTGCGCGCGCCGTCACGGTGATGGTGGGCGACGGTGTCAACGACGCGCCGGCGCTCGCCGCGGCAGACGTGGGCGTGGCGATGGGAGCCCGCGGAGCAACCGCCTCGTCCGAGGCCGCAGACGCCGTGATCATGGTCGATCGCCTCGACCGGATGGCCGACGCCATCCGCATCGCGCGCAACGCGCGCGCGATCGCCGTCCAGAGCGTGGTCGCCGGGATGACGCTGTCAGGCGCGGGCATGCTGCTGGCCACGATCGGGTGGTTGCCGCCGGTGGCCGGTGCGATCTTTCAGGAGGCCATCGACGTGGCGGTCGTGCTCAACGCGCTGCGGGCGCTGGGCTCGGCAGGCCTGGCACCGGCATCGCGGTCCTCGGACGAGGGGGCCGAACGGCCCTCGCCCGCGGCCGGCGTCGAGGGCACCGTGGAGGCAGAGAGAAGCGCATGACCTGGACAGTCCGGGACGTCATGTCCCAGCCGGCGGTCACGGTTACACCGACCACGTCCTTCAAGAAGTGCGTGGACATCATGCGGATCCAGGGTGTGAGCGGCATGCCCGTCATTCGTGACGACGGCGGGGTGGCCGGCGTAATCACCGAAGCCGACCTGCTGGCCCGCCTGCAGCAGAACGGCGCCGGCGCGCCGCCCACGGCCGCGGACGTGATGACGCGCGAGGTCGTGACGGTCGATGCGAGCGCCTCGGTCGGGGCCGCCGCGCGCCTGATGCTCGAACGCCACGTCAAGAGGCTGCCGGTGGTCGACGGCGCCGGCCGGGTCGTCGGCGTGGTCAGCCGCGGTGACCTGCTGCGGGTGTTCCTGCGCAGCGACGAATCGATCCGCAAGGAGATCGCCAACGGCCTGCTCAACGAGCTCCCGCTACTGGGCCGTGGTCGCGTGCAGGTGGAAGTCGCCGACGGCGTGGTGAGGCTCGACGGAGAGGTGGAGAGCGGAGCGCTGACGGGGCTCCTGCTGCGGCTCGTGGCCGCGGTACCGGGAGTCGTCGGCGTCGAGAACCACATGCGGCCGGCCGCCACGAGCACCGCGCAGGAGCCGGCGGCGGTCAGCGCCCGCTAGCGCGCGCCCAGCGGCCTCCTCGGCGCCCCCTGCTCCAGACGCACCCGAGCGTCGACCACGAGCGCGCCGTCCACGCCGACGATCAGAGGGTTGAGGTCCATCTCCGCGACCTCGGGGTGAGCCTCGACCATCGCGCTCACGCGGAGCAGCACGTCCTCCAGCGCAGCCGTATCCGCTTTGGGCGCGCCGCGATAGCCATCGAGAAGCGGGAACGTCTTGAGCGAGCGCACCATGCGCGACGCCTCGCCCGCGGTGATCGGCGTGATGCGCACGGCCACGTCCTTGACGAGCTCGGTCGCGGTGCCGCCCGCACCGCACGCGAGCACCGGGCCGAAGTGCTGGTCCTGGACGACGCCGACCAGCATCTCCACGCCGCCGGTCGCCATCCGCTGGACCTGGAAGCCCGTCACCTGACGGCCGGCCGCTTCGAGCCGCGCCTTCATCTTGGAGGCCGCGACCTCGACCGCGTGAGCTCCGCGCAGCCGCAGCGCGACCGCGCCGGCGTCTGACTTGTGCAGCAGACCCGGTACGACCGCCTTGAGAGCGACGTCCGACCCGATCTTCGCCGCCGCCTGACCCGCTTCATGCGGTGACGGTGCGCCGGCCGTGTCCACGAACGGGATCCCGTAGCACGAAAGCAGTTCGCGCACGGCGTCCGGCTCCATCCACCCCGCGTCGCGGGCGAGCGCGGTTGCGATCGCCGCCGCGGCCCGGTCGTGATCGAGCCCTGGCGGAACTGTCACAGGTTCCTCGGGCGTCGCGCGCCAGGCTCCGTATCGCGCGGCCATGCTGAGGGCGCGGGCGGCGTCCTCGGGGAACGGGTAGTGCGGGAACGTGGACGAGCCCAAGCGCATGAGGCGCGGCGAGCTCTGGCGAGACATGAACACGCCGAGGATCGGTATGGGTCGCGGCAGCCTGCGCGCGGCGCGGTGCACAGCCCGCACGACCTCGACCGCGCGGGTCACCAGCGGCGGGGTGAAGATGACGATCACGGAGTCGATGTCCGGGTGCCCGGCCACGATCTCGATCGCGCGCCGGTAGTCGTCCCCGGTCGCCGCGGCCAGCATGTCCACCGGATTGGCCGTCGAGGCCGCCGCGGGCAGAAACGCGGCGAGATCGTGGGCCACCGATTCCGGCAGCCGCGGCACCGCGAGCCCGGCGGCCTCGCACGCGTCCGCGCAGAGGATGGCCGGCCCTCCGGCGTTGGTCACGATCGCGACCCTGTTGCCGGCAGGCACGGGCTGGCTGCCGAGCAACAGCGCGGCGTTGAACAGCTCGGCAAGGGTGTCCGTGCGGATCACGCCGGCTTGCTGGAACAGCGCGTCAACAGTGATGTCGGAAGCAGACAGCAGGGCGCCCGTGTGCGACGAGGTCGCGCGGCTGCCGGCCACGCTTCGTCCGCCTTTGACCGCCAGGATCGGCTTGGAGCGGCTCACGCGCCGCGCGATGCGCGCGAACTTGCGCGGATTCCCGAACGACTCGAGGTACAGCATGATGAGGCGCGTCTCGCGGTCGGCTTCCCAGTACTGCAGGAAGTCGTTGCCGGAAAGGTCCGCCTTGTTGCCGACCGACACGAACGAGGAGATGCCCGAGCCAAGCGCCTGCGCGTGCGCCATCACCGCGATACCCAGGCCGCCGCTCTGGGACAGGAAGCCGATGTCGCCGCGGACCGGCCTGTCCGGCGCAAAGGTGGCGTCGAGACTCACCTCCGGCGCCGTGTTGATGATGCCCATGCAGTTGGGTCCGACCAGGCGCATGCCGGCGTGGCGGCATATGTCGACGAGCTCGCGCTGCAGCTCGGCACCAACGGCGCCGGATTCGGCGAAGCCCGCGGAGATGACCACCATCGCGCGCACGCCCTTGTCGGCGCACTGCCGCGCCACCTCGGGCACGACCGCCGCCGGCACTGTGACCAGAGCCAGGTCGACCTCGCCTGGTATGTCGAGGATCGAGGCAAAAGCCTTCACCCCTTCGACGGTGTCGGCCGCGGGGTTGACGGGATAGACCGGACCGTTGAAGCGCATGGCGAGGACGTTGCGGAGCAGCTCGGCGCCGATGGTGCCGCGCTGCCTCGACGCGCCGATCACGGCCAGGGATCGAGGTGACAGAAGATGGGTCACGGCGGCCACCGCCGCCAGGCGCTCGCGGTCCTCGAAGGCGCGCAGGCCCTCCGCCGTCAGCGCTGTCGGAATCTCGGCGTGCACCTCGCCCGGCTCGGAGCGGGCGGAAACCGGAAAGCCACTTTCGCGGAGCATGGCGAGCATGCGGTGGTTCTCCGGCTTCACGATCGCCTCGAGCACGTCGAAGCCCGAGGCTGCCGCCGCCTCGGCAAGCTGACCGAGCAGGATGGTGCCGAGGCCGCGGCCCTGGAACTCGTCGGCGATCGCCAGCGCGAGCTCGGCCTTGCGCGGCTCGGTCTCCACGTACATGGCATGGCCGACGATCGCGTCGTCAGGTCCGGCCAGGGCGACGATGCCCATGCGGGTCCGGTAGTCGACCTGAGCCATGTTCGCGGCCAGGGCGTCCGCGTTGGCGACCGCGGCGAAGAAGCGGAAGACGCGTGACTCGAGCGAGAGCGACGCGAAGAAACGAGCTATCGCGTCTCGGTCGTCCGGCCTGACCGGCCGGACGGAGACCGTGGAGCCGTCTCGAAGGACCACGGTCGCCTCGCGGTACGCGGGATAGGTCGCCGCCACCGCGTCAATATGCCGTTCTTGCGTCTTTCGTGGGGGCATGGCGCTTGGCGGCGTACAGCTCGACGTCCGCCACGCGCATCAGTGTGTCGACGTCGTCACCGTCGTCGGGGAACAGCGCAAGCCCGGCCGAGACTCCCACCTCGATCGGCCGGCGCCCGACCGTGACCCGAGATGGCACGGCGCGCAGCAGCTTGACCATCATCACCATCGCCGCCTGGCGGCCGCCGATGTTCGGGAGCACCCATGCGAACTCGTCGCCGCCCAGCCGGGCGACGGTGTCGGTGCTGCGGAGGCCCGCGCGCAGCCTGACGGCCAGCCGTCGCAGCACCTCGTCGCCCGTCTGATGGCCGAAGGCGTCGTTGACGTCCTTGAAGTGATCGAGGTCGAGCATGACCAGGCCGACCTGCTTGCGGTCGCGGCGAGCCTGGCGCATGGCCTGGTGCAGGCGGTCGAAAAAGAGCGTGCGGTTGGCAAGACCGGTGAGTGGGTCGTGCAGCGCGAGATGCGCGAGCTCGGCCTCCAGCTCTTTGCGCGCCGTGATGTCGCGCACCACCGCCATCACCTGCCGGCCGCGTGCTCCGCCCACCGGCCCCAGCGCGATGTCCGCGGAGAACGAGGTTCCGTCCTTGCGCCGGACCCGAAAGTCGTTCTCGACCGTGCCCATCGGGCGCGGCCGCGGGCGGAGCTGATAGTGCCGGCGGTCCTCGCGGTGACGGCCCCGCACCCCTTCCGGCACGAGCATCTCGACGTCGGCGCCGGTGAGCTCCGCCGACGTGTAGCCGGTCAGCTGTGCCAGGCGCCGGTTCGCGTATTCGATGCGGCCGCGCGCGTCGCACAGCAGCACGCCGTCCGGCACCGCTTCGAGCACGCTTGTGTCCGCGCCCGGCTCACGCTCGGGCGGGCGCTCTAAGCGACGCGGTGCGGCCGTGCTCCGGCGTTGGCGAGATCGTCGAGCATCCACCAGACGAACCATATGACCGGCGAGAGCACGACGAGGCTCACCAGGACGACGATGACGAATCCTCCCCACATGGCGTCCTCCTTCTGTCATCCCTGACCGACGGCCGAAAGCTCGGCCGCGGTCGCTTTCTTCACCGCCGCTCCGCCCCGCGTCACCAGGACCGGGATCTCGACCGTCTGGATGACCTTGTGCGTGACGCTGCCGACCAGGAATCCCTGCGCGTCGGACAGCCCGCGCGAGCCCATCACGATCAGGTCGATCTGCTGCGCTGCGGCGGCTTCCGTGATGGCCTGGGGCACATGGCCGGCCGCCTTGTCGACGAGCGAGCCGTGCGCTACCAGCCCGGCCTCGCGAGCCTGCGCCACCGCGTCCGCCACCAGGCGGGTGGCCTCCGCAGGGGTCTCCAGCGTGAAGGCCGCCGCCCGGCCGCGGTCGTGCTCGGCGACGTGCAGCACGAACAGCTCGCCTTCGAACTTGCGGGCGACCTCGATGGCCACGGGCAGAGCCTTCTTGGAGTAATCAGAACCGTCGATCGCGACCAGAACGCGCTTGAACATCTCAACTCACCTCGAACATTTCGCTGAGCTCAGCCTGGCCGCCTTCCCCGATTGCCGCGACGGCCGAAAGTCCCGCCGCAGGGGGGCCGTTCGCGCCGCATCAGATTCCGCATCAAAACCGCCCGACAGGCGCGCAAAATGGGCGCGGAAAAGGGACTTCCGGGCCCATCGGCCTCCCTCCGGACGGGCCATCCGACCCTGTGGCGGGCTCGCGTTGCCCTGTGAAATGCACACCAACGCCAACAAGGAGCAAGGAATGGACGCACCTGCGCAGTACTTCGACTGGGGATTCATACACATCTCGTATCCGAACCTGATCGTCATCGGGGTGATGCTCGTGGTGTTCGCGGTGGCGCTCGTGGCGCCGTTCCCGCACGGGAGTGACCGCGATGCCTGACCAGCTCACCAAGGTCAAACCCCAGGCCGGCGGCAACGGCGCCGCCGCGGCCGAGGTGGACGACGCCAGCTGGACGCTGCGCACCCGGCGGTGGGTCGACCGGGTCCTCCCGATGGACAACCTGCTGCCCCACCGCCAGCCCTACTACGTCGGCTCGTGGGTCTACGTGTTCGGCGTCATCACCATCGCGGCGCTGGTGTGGGTGGTGATCAGCGGCGTGGTGCTCTCGTTCATGGGCCCACAGTGGTGGCACGACTCGGGCCTCGGCCGCTTCTTCAACAGCCTCCACTTCTGGTCGGTGCAGATGTTCTTCCTCTTCATGGTCCTTCACCTGTGGGGCCAGTACTTCATGGCCGGCTGGCGCGACGGTCGCGCCGCGACCTGGATCATCGGCGTCGTCATCTTTGGATCGAGCATCCTCACGGCCTTCACCGGCTACCTGTCGCAGCAGAACTTCGACTCCCAGTTCATCGCCATCAACGCCAAGGACGCGATGAACTCGGTCGGCGTCGGCGCGTTCTTCAACGTTCTGAACTTCGGCCAGATGTACGGCCTCCACGTGATGCTGCTGCCGATCACGGTCACGTTCCTGGTGGTCGTCCACATCGTCTTGGTCCGGGCGCGCGGCGTCGTGAAGCCGATCGACCCCGAAGGAGGTGCGGCGTCATGAAAGCCAAGCGACACGTGACGCAGGAGGAGTACTACCGCGGCATCCGCTTCAAGTCATACGACCTGATCAAGGAACTCGCCTGGGCGCTCGCGGGCCTGGGCATCCTGGTGCTCATCTTTTCCGCGGCGCTGTCGTCGCCCGACGTGCCGCCGGTCACCATCGCCTCGTGGGCGCAGAACGACCCGGTCGACTTCGTCACGACCGCGACGAGCGAGCTCCAGGGCGGGACGACGAGCGCGGGCTACGGCGCGCCCTACAACAACGCGGGCGGCGAACAGAGCTGGGGGCCGATCGCTCCCCAGGTCTGGTTCGGGCAACGAATCCCGGTCGATTCCGCCAACGCGTTCGTGATTCAGCCATTGAAGTACGCGAGCACCGGCAACACTGAGCTCGGCGCGGCGCTCGACCAGTGGGGCACGGCGACAGCGGACCAGCAGTCGAAGTGGCTGAGCGCTTACGCGGACGCGCTGGGCAAGGCCACTGTCAAAGACGGCAAGGTCGCGGTCGCGGACGGCGAGTACGGCCCGCTGCCGGTGATGATGAACAACCTGCTCGCGGTTGCCCAGGCCGGCGGCCTCGACGGTCTTCTGATGGTGAACGGCAGGTTCTACCAGACGGACTACACACAGGCGCTGCTGTTCATGGGCGACGGCGGCTACCTCGACGGCCTCGCCACCGACGCGAACCTCACGGGCGACCAGTGGGGAATGATGAACGAGACCGGGAGCTATCCCGGGCAGACGTGGCTGTGGCTGTACACGGCGTGGTACCAGGTGTTCCCCTTCACCAGCGACAGCGGCATCATCGGCCTCAACGGAGGCAACGCCGACCTGGGGATCGTCGTCATCATGACGCTGCTCACCGGGGCGCTGGCGCTGGTTCCCTTCATCCCGGGGCTGCGCGACATCCCGCGCTGGGTGCCGATCCACCGTCTGATCTGGAAGGAGTACTACTCGCCGCGCAAGCGTGCGGCGTAGCGCTCCCGCAGGGATGGGCCATGATGACCTCATGGCCCATCCCCTGACGCAGGACGAGCTGCGGCTGATCGATGCGTACTGGCGGACGGCGAACTATCTGTCCGCCGGCCAGATCTATCTGCTCGACAACCCCCTGCTCGCGCGCCCGCTGAAGCTCGAGGACGTCAAGCCCAGGCTGCTCGGCCACTGGGGCACGACGCCAGGACTCAACCTTATCTATGCGCACGCCAACCGGGTCATCAAGCAGCGCGACCTGGATGCGATCTACATCATCGGCCCGGGTCACGGCGGGCCAGGCCTGGTGGCCAATGCCTACCTCGAGGGCACGTACACCGAGATCTACTCCGACATCACGCGCGATGTCGAAGGGCTGCGCAAGCTGTTCCGCCAGTTCTCCTTTCCCGGCGGGATCCCGAGCCACGTGGCGCCCGAGACGCCGGGCTCCATCCATGAAGGTGGCGAGCTTGGGTACTCGATCGCTCACGCCTATGGGGCCGCCTTCGACAACCCCGGCCTGGTCGTGTTCTGCGTGGTCGGCGACGGCGAGGCCGAGACCGGCCCGCTGGCGGCGAGCTGGCACTCCAACAAGTTCTTGAACCCGGCGGCCGACGGCGCGGTCCTGCCCATCCTGCACCTGAACGGATACAAGATCGCCAACCCGACGGTCCTCGCGCGCATCCCGACGGAAGAGCTGGGAGACCTGATGAAGGGCTACGGGTACGACCCCATCTTCGTCGCCGGCGATGAGCCGGCAGCGGTGCACGGGCAGATGGCGGCCGCGCTGGACCAGGCGCTGGATCGGATCGCGGAGATCCAGCGGAGCGCGCGCGCCAACGGCAGCGGGTCACGCCCGGCCTGGCCGGTGATCGTCCTGACCACTCCCAAGGGGTGGACCGGCCCGAAGGTGGTCGACGGTGTGCAGGTGGAGGGCACGTATCGCGCGCACCAGGTGCCGGTCGCCGACTTCGCCGACCATCCCGAGCACCTGCAGATCCTGGAGGCCTGGCTGCGCAGCTACCGTCCGCAGGAGCTGTTCACCGAGGAAGGCCGGCTGCGGCCGGAGCTCGCGGCGCTGCCGCCGGCGGGGGAGCGCCGCATGAGCGCGAACCCGCACGCCAACGGAGGGATCCTGCTGCACGACCTGCGCCTTCCGGATTTCCGTAAATACGCCGTGCCTCCGTCGCAACCAGGCACGACTTTCAGCGAGGCCACGCGAGTCCTGGGCGAATTCCTACGCGACGTGGTGGCGGCCAACGCCAGCAACTTCCGGATCATGGGTCCGGACGAGACGGCTTCGAATCGCTTGAACGCAGTGCTCGAGAAGACGGACAAGGCCTGGGACGCGCAGGTGCTCGCCGGCGACGATCACCTCTCAGCTGGCGGCCGCGTGATGGAGGTCCTGAGTGAGCACATGTGCGAGGGCTGGCTGGAGGGCTACATCCTCACGGGTCGCCACGGCCTCTTCAACTGCTATGAGGCCTTCGTGCACATCGTCGACTCGATGTTCAACCAGCACGCGAAGTGGTTGAAGGTCACGCGCCAGCTGCCGTGGCGGCGACCCATCGCCTCGCTCAACTACCTGTTGTCATCGCACGTCTGGCGCCAGGACCACAACGGGTTCACTCACCAGGATCCCGGCTTCATCGACCACGTAGTCAACAAGAAGGCGGAGGTGATCCGCGTTTACCTGGCACCCGACGCCAACACGCTTCTCTCGATCACCGACCACTGCCTGCGCAGCCGCAACTACGTCAACGTGATCGTGGCCGGCAAGCAGCCGGCTCTGAACTACCTGTCCATGGACGAGGCGATCGCGCACTGCACGCGCGGGCTCGGCGTCTGGGACTGGGCGTCGACCGACGAAGGTGGCGACCCGGACGTCGTGCTCGCTTGCGCGGGCGACATCCCGACCCTGGAGACGCTCGCCGCGGCAGACCTGATCCGCAAGCACCTCGGCACGCTCAAAGTTCGCGTGGTCAACGTCGTCGACCTAATGCGCCTGCAGCCGGCCAGCGAGCATCCTCACGGCCTTTCGGACGCGGAGTTCGACGCCCTCTTCACCACCAACCGCCCCGTGATCTTCGCCTACCACGGTTACCCGTGGCTCATCCACCGCCTCACGTACCGGCGCACCAATCACGACAACATCCATGTCCGCGGATACAAAGAGGAAGGGACGACGACCACTCCCTTCGACATGGTCATGCTCAACGACCTCGACCGGTTCCACCTGGTAATGGACGTGATCGACCGGGTGCCGGGCCTTCGCTCGAATGCCGCGCATGTGCGGCAGCGGATGGAGGACGAGCGCCTGCGCCATCGCCAGTACACGCGCGATCACGGCCAGGACGCGCCGGACGTTCTCAACTGGACCTGGCCGCACTGAAAGTACTCGTAGTCAACGCCGGCTCGAGCTCCCTCAAGGTGAGCCTGGTCGAGGAAGACGACTCGACCCTCTTCGAGCGCGACTTCGACGCGAAAGGCGGCGAGTTCGACGAGTCCGAGCTGCAGGGTGCGGTGCGCGTGATGTCCGGCGTCGATGCGGTGGGTCACCGTGTGGTTCACGGTGGGCCGCGATATCCGCAATCCGTGCGGGTCGACCCGGAGCTCATCGACTACCTGGGCTCGATCACCGACCTCGCCCCCCTTCACCTCCCCGCCTCGCTTGCCGGCATCGCGGCGACGCGGACACTGCTTCCACGAGTGCCGGCGGTGGCGTGCTTCGACACCGCCTTTCACTCGACGATGCCCGCGGAGGCCTCCACCTACGCGGTGCCGCTGGAGTGGCAGTCGCGGCTGGGCGTGCGGCGCTTCGGGTTCCACGGGTTCTCGCACGCGTACGCGTCGAGGCGTGCGGCGGAGATGCTCGATCGGCCGGCGGAGCTGCTGCGCACCGTCACCTGCCACCTTGGTGCAGGCGCTTCGCTCGCGGCCGTGCTGGGAGGCCGCTCGGTGGACACGACCATGGGCTTCACCCCGATGGAAGGTCTGGTCATGGCCACGCGGTCGGGAAGCGTGGATCCGGGAATCGTGCTCTGGCTGCAGCGACGCCATGGAATGACGGAGCCCCAGCTGACCGAGACGCTCGACTCGAAGTCGGGCCTTCTGGCGCTGGCCGGCGTGGCAGACATGCGCGAGGTGCTGCGCGGCGTGGGCGCAGGCGTGAAGCGCTCACGCCTCGCGCTCGACGTCTACCTTCACCGCCTCCGGGCCGGCATCGCCGCGATGGCCGCGGCCATGAACGGCCTGGACGCGCTCGTCTTCACAGGGGGAGTCGGCGAGCACGCGCCCGCCGTCCGCGCCGGGGCCGTGTCCGGCCTGCGTTTCCTTGGCCTCGACATCAGTCCTGACTTGAACGCGGATGCGACTGGCGATCACGACATCAGCACCACGGAGGCCGAGGCCCGGACGCTGGTCGTCCGCGCCCGGGAAGACGTTGAGGTCGCGCGCGAGGTCCGGCGGGTGCTCTCGACCGCCTGACTACTTCACGGAGTTCGCGACGGCCCAGAACTCCGCGTCCGTGAGGCCCGTCGTGCTGAGGAAGTACGGCACGCCCGGCAACCCGTTTGGCTCGGACCAGGTCCCGGGCTCGTTCCAGATCAGCCATCGATGGCTTCCTGCCTGGGCCTTGTCATCCACCTGATACAGCGAGTGCCGGTCGCCGTGGAAGCCTGGCTGCACCTGCAGGCCGTTCGGCCCAGGCGGTGGCGGGTTGGGCACGACGATCGCGAACTCGATCGTTTGCTTTCCATCCGGGCTGCTGTAGATCACCGTGAAGAACCAGGACCCGAGCTCAGTGAGCCGCGCCGACCAGCCGGCGGGCACCGCGGCCGGCAGCAGCACTGGGTTGGCGCCCGAAACGCGGGCTCTGATCTCCGCGTTCGCGACGACGATCGAGACCAGAGCCGGCGAGGGACTCTGAATCGTCGTCTGCGACGGCGCCGGTGATGGGCTCGGCACGGTCGCGACTGGGCTCGACGTCCCGCAGGCCGCGACGACGAGCACCACCGCCAGCGCCATGGCGACCCGAAGCCCGCTCTTCACGCTTTCAAATATCGGGCGCGCCGGTGGCGCGATCTAGAGCCTTTCGACCGTGCCGGTAGGGGCCGACGGACGATTGGTCTGGACCGCTTCCCTCCGCAGGATGAGACGAGTGAGTTTTCCGTCAAGGAGGTACTGAAGATGGTCACCGCGATTGCAGAAGCGGCTCCAACGACAGGCTGGGGCCCCTTTGGATTGAAAGGCCGCAACGCCCTCATCACGGGAGCGGCCATGGGCATCGGCTATGGGATCGCGCAGCGCTTCGTCGAAGCCGGCGCCAAGGTGATGCTCGCCGACCTCAGCCCCATCGTGCAGCCGGCCGCGGCGAAGCTGGATGCCGAGGCGCGGGGAATGGTGCTCGACATCGCCGACGCGGACGCCGCCGCAGCGGCGGTGCAGCGGGTCGTCGACGAGCTCGGGTCGATCGACATCCTGGTCAACAACGCGGGCATCTACCCGACCAGCCCGGTGCTGGAGATGACTCCCGAGTTCTTCGACCGCGTCATCGATGTCAACCTGCGCGGGCTCGTCTTCATGTCGAAGGCGGCTGGGCTGCAGATGGTTAAGCAGGGTCGCGGCGGCAAGATCGTCAACGTTGCGTCGATCGACTCGGTCCATCCGTCAATGCCGGGCCTCGCCGCGTACGACGCTTCCAAGGGCGGCGTGCTGATGTTCACCAAGAACTTCGCCCTGGAGATGGCGCCGCACAACGTGACCGTCAACGCGATCGCGCCCGGCGGCATCACCACCGAAGGCGCCTCGAAGCCGATGCAGGGCATGACCGCCGAGCAGCTGCAGCAGCTGACGAAGCAGTTCATCAGCCAGGTGCCCCTCGGCCGTTTCGGCACCCCCGACGACATCGCCAAGGTGGCCGTATTCCTCGCGTCGCCGGCGTCCGACTACATGACCGGTTCGCTGGTCATCGTCGACGGCGGGCGGCTGCTCAAGTAGCGGTCATCGGTGAGAACACAGGTCTTCCGGCTGCGGAACGCATCAGGGCTCCACGCGCGCCCCGCCACCGTGTTCGTGCGCACGGCGGCGGGGCTGAGCTCTGACGTGCGCGTCCAGAACCTGGATCGGCCAGGTACCAGGGCGAACGGCAAGAGCATCCTCGAGGTGCTCACGCTCGGAGCAAGCGAGGGCCAGCGGATCGAAGTCACGGTCGACGGGCAGGACGAAGCCGACGACCTCGAACAGCTCGCTGCCGCGATCGACTCAGGCCTCGGCGAGGGCGCTCCTCAGGACGGCAAGAGCGCCGCGCGCTGAGTCCGCCTGCAAAGCCTCGCGAGCGGCGGTGGCGCAGCGCTCGCCCCCCAACCGGCTCGTGGCCTCGACCACGGCCGGGATGGAGTCGGCGGTCATGCTCAGCGATGTAGCTCCGACCCCGACCAGGAAGATGCCCCCTTCGGGTCTGCCTGCCATCTCGCCGCAGGCGCCTGCCCCGATCGCCATGCGCCGGGCGCTCTCGATCACGGTCGCGATCAGGCGCAGCACGCCGGGATTGAACACTCCAAGATCGTCCGGCCAATCCATTCCTCGGTCCGCGGCCACCGCGTACTGGGTGAGATCGTTGGTGCCGAGACTGACGAAATCCGTCACGCCCTGGAATGCCTCTAGCGCCGCGGCCACCGCGGGCACTTCCACCATCATCCCGATGTCCGGAACGCCCACACCGAGGCTTGCGGCCTCGGCCGCAAAGAGAGCCCGCGCCGCGACCATCTCCGGACGCGCGCCGACCATCGGCAGCATCACCTGCATCCGCGGATGCGTCGCCGCGCAGCGGAGCAGCGCGCGCACCTGCGGCCTGCACAGCTCCTCGTTGCCCAGCCACAGGCGGACGCCTCGACGCCCCAGCTGAGGATTGGCTTCCGTCGCCGGCGGCAGGAACGGTAGCGGCTTGTCAGCGCCTGCGTCCAGCGTGCGGACCACGACCACCCGGCCCGGCAGCGCATCGCAGACCCGGGCGTAGGTCGCGGCCTGATCGTCCTCGGACATCGGTCCGTGCTGGGCCATGAACATGAACTCGGTCCTGAACAGGCCGATGCCCGCCGCACCGCGAGCGGCGGCGGAAGTGGCGGCCTCGACCGAGCCGGCGTTCGCCAGGACCGGCACGGGGGCCGACGCCGCGTCGATCAGCCGCGTCATCGACCTGGCCTGCCGCGGCTCGGCGCTGTCCATGAACGTGACTTCGCCAGCGTCTCCGTCCACCCGGACACCCGCGTGTCCCGCCGCGGCCGCCACCGCGCCCTGCAGTCCCACCACGGCCGGGATGCCGAGCTCGCGCGCCACGATGGCGGTGTGTGACGTGAGCCCGCCCTCCTCGGTGACCAGGGCCAGGAGCAGGTCGCCGGCGACGCTCAACGTGTCGGCCGGTGAAAGGTCGCGAGCGACCACCACCGCCGGGCTGCGCAAGCCGCCGAGCCGCGACCCGATTCCCCCTTCGGCTTCGGCGATGAGCAGGCGCCCGATCTCGCGCACGTCGGCCGCGCGCTGGCGAAGGTACGCGTCGTCGAGCTCGAGGAGCCTGTCCGCGTATGCATCGGTCGCGGACTTGATGGCGGCGGCCAGGTTTTCGCCTCGACCCTGCCGCTCGCGAACCGACGCGGCCAGCACCGGGTCCCGCGCCATCGCCGCCTGTGCCCGCAGGATCGCGGCCCCCTCGGGCCTGGACGTCGCCTGGTCTGCGATCGCGTCGAGGCGCATCGCGACCGCCTGGGCGGCGGAGTCGAAATCGGCCGCCGCCCGACCGCCCTCTGCCGGACCCTCGCGCACCACGAACACAGGGCCCGCTGCCTCGCCGCGCGAGGCCGCTATCCCCCGCAGGACGGTTGCCCGCGCCGGGCTCATCCCGTCACCCCGCGCAGCAGCCGCAGGGCATCCGGTGGCGGCGCTTCGAGCAGCTGCTCGGCCACACCCGGAGAGGCCAGCCCTTTGATCAGGTTGCTGAGGAGCTCCGCCTGCATGTGGCGCCTGGGCACGGTGAGCATCGCCACCAGCCTCACCGGCAGCATCTCCGAGGGCCGGTCCATGCGGCGGAACACGACCGGTTGCTCGAAGATGCCGACCGCAGCCGCCAGCCGCAGCGCCCCGGGCGCGTCCGTGTGCGCGAGCGCGAAGGGCACGCTCGCTGGGAGCCCGGTCGGGTACTCCGCCTCGCGACGCACCGCAGCTTCGACGTGCGCGGCTGTCGCTGCGCCCGCTTTGATGAGCAAGTTGCCGACGAGCCTTATCGCGTCCTCTGGACCGTCCGCTGACGAAAACCGGCGCACCAACCCGGACGACCAGTACAGGCTCGACGGCGCCGCGACGCTCATCGCACCCCGACCCCGTTGCCGGACGCGAGATGTGCGATCAGGATTGCCGGCTCCGCTGAGTCGAGCACCGCCCGACCGACGACGAGACGGTCTACCGCGGCCCTCATGGGCCAGGTGAGGGATTCACCGGTCACGCCGCCGTCGATCTCGAGCGCGCGATCGGGGCCGATGAGAGCTCGCGCGGCCTGGACGCGCTCCAGCGTGTTCGGCAGCATGAGCTCGCCCGCTCCGTCGGGCTCCGTGGTGAGCAGTACTAAGTAGTCGGCGCAGCTGATCACCGGCTCCAGGTCGCTTATCGGCGTCGCCGGGTTCAACGCCAACCCGAACTGCATGCCGGAGCGATGAGCGAGCGCGCGGAGTCGCCATGGATACGGCGCGCGTTCGATGTGCGCGACGACGGAGGTCGCGCCGGCCGCCGCCAGAGGAGCGAAGTAGGGCTCAGGCTCCTCCACCATCAGATGGACGTCGACCGGAATGGCCGCCAGCCGGACCAGCGCCGCCACGAGCTCAACCCCGCCGCCAAGCCACGGCACGAACCGGCCGTCGCCGAAATCGACGTGCAGAGCGCTTGCGCCCGCGGTGGCGGCGCGCTCGGCGGCTTCCGCGATCCGCAGCGGATCGGCCGACGCCAGCGAGACCGCCACGCGCATCGCTACACCATGGCGGGCGTGCGCGCGGGACCGGGACTCCAGACTCCTGTGCCCGCCGCGGCGGCGATGAAGCTCTTGGCGCGGTCGGCATCCACCGGATTCCACGTCACGCCGTCACGCTTCAACGCGGTGCCGACGATGACGGCGTCGGCGGCGTTGAGAAATTTGCCGACCGTGTCCGCGCGCACGCCGGTGTTCACGATGACCGCGGTGTCGGGAACCGCGCGCTTGACCGCCGCCACGACGTCGATGTCGGGAGCGGTGCCGGTCAGGCTGCCCGAGACGCAGATGGCGTCGGCCAGCGACGAGAACACCGCGGAGCGAGCTGTCAGCTCGATGGGTCGAGCGGCCAGCGGCGACGCGAACTCCGCCGTGATGTTGTAGAAGCAGCGCAAGTCGGAAGCGCCGAGCTCACGCCGGAAGCGCAGCGCGCCGGCTGGGTCAGTGTTCCAGATCCCGAAGTCGCTCGAGTAGACCCCGGTGAACACCTCGCGCACGAATCGTGCGCCGGTCGCGAACGCGATCGCGATCGCCGCCTGCGGGTCCCACAGGACGTCGGCACCGAATGGAATGCGCAGTCCACGCGCCGCGTCCTGGATGACCGACGACATCACGGCCACTGTTTCGTGGCCGGCGTGCGCCCGGTAGGGGCGGTCGCCTTCGTTGCAGAACAGGATTCCGTCCGCCCCGGCCGCCGCCAGCCGGTCGACGTCGTCGCTGACGACCTCGCGAATCTTCGCCAGGCCGCCTGACGCGTCGTACAGCGGTTGTCCGGGCAAAGGTGGGAAGTGCGCCATCGCGATGATGGCCTTCGACTTGCCAAAGATCTCCTCGATCGCGTTCACGACATTCCTCCTTGCTTCGCCAGCGGCCGGCCGCGGCGCATGTCGATGTTCGCGTGGGCTCTGATGAATCGTTCGAGCAGCCGGACCATGAGCTCCGCGTCTCGCGGATCGGCAGTCTCGATCGGGCTGTGCGTGTAGCGGCACGGGATCCCAACCTCGGCGGCGGCGATGCCGTCACCGGTCGCCATCGGAAGAAAAGCCGCGTCGGTGATGAGGCCGACGATCGACTGGTACTGGACCGGCACCTCCGCCGCGGCAGCAGCTTCCTCGAGCGCCCGCAGCAGCGCAGGATGGGGCACCAGGCCGCCGAGAGTTCCTCGCCCGTGGAAACTCAGGCGCGTCAGCACCGGCCCGCCGCCGAGCCTCACCGGATCGCGACCGGCCAGGTCGGGCGTGTCGCACGCCGGCGCGACATCGACCTGCACGGCGATGCCTGGCCGCCACCGCTGCGCGATGGCGAGCGAACCCCGGACGTTGAACTCCTCCTGCACGGTGAATGCGACCAGCACGCCGCGGTCGGGGGGTGATTCGGCGAAAGAGTCGAGCAGCATCAGCAGCGCGGCGACCGCCAGCCGGTCGTCGAACGACTTACCGCTGACCAGTCCGCCGGCCAGATGCGTGAAGGACGGCGAGTAGGTGATCGGGTCGCCTACCCGGATGCCCGCCTCGTGGGCCGCCGCCCTGCTGGGGAATCCGGCGTCGAGGTAGAGCTCCTCGGCCGGCCGGACCACGTACTTCTCTCCGGCGGGCGTGAGGTGGTGGGCCTTGAGGCCGACGATCGCGGGTATGTCCGCGGCTCGGGTGTGGATGAGCATCTTGAGCCCGGGAAGCACTCTCTCGGGCACTCCGCCCAAACGCTCCACGCCGACGAATCCGTCGCCGTCGATCGACCTGACGGTGAGACCGAGCTCGTCGAGGTGCGCGAAGACCAGCGGCGAGCCGGCAGCTCCCTCCGCGACCGGGACAACGACGTTGCCGATATTGTCGACGACCGGCGAGAACCCGCAGGCCTCGGCATGTGCCACGACCGCCGCGATCACGCGGTCCTCGTTGCCCGAGGGCGCGGCGATGGCCGAAAGACGCTCCAGCATAGGCACGATGCTTCTTGTGGACTTCGCCGTGGTCGTCGCTGCCATTTCCATTGCTCCCGAGGTCCGGGAGCGGACGCGGTCCGCTCCCGAATACCTCCCAGCTTTCAGGTGGTCACCGGCCTCGCGGTCGGTGGCAGGACAGTCGGCTTCGGAGCCTCAGCCGCCGGCGGAGCGGTCGGAGCCTCCTTGGGGCTGTACGTGTAGTTGCGCAGCAGGTACGCGCCTGCGCCGACGATCAGCAGCAGCGCGATCGGGCCGAAGATGCCGAGCCACTGCGCCGAGATGTAGTTGATGAACGCGTAGAGGTTGCCGCCCGAGAGCGCGCTGATGGTGGCACCGGCCGCGACGGTCGAGGGCAGCTTGAAACCGATATCCGACGCCGTCTGCGTCAGGTTCGGTCCGAAGAACGTGGTCAGGTACAGGACCATGACCATGGTGAAAGCGCCGATCACGTACGTGCGGAACAGGTTGCCCTTGGTGAGCGGTGTCGCCATCGCCACGAAGAACGCGAGCGCCGCGAGGTCCGCGAACGGCAGGGTCGTGTTGCCGGGAAGGATGGCGGCCAGGAGCAGCACAGTCGGGATCAGCAGGATCGCCGCCGCGATGGTGATCGGGTGCCCGATCAGGATGGCGGAGTCCAGACCGACGTAGTACTCACGGCCGTGGAAGTGCTTCTGGAAGAAGACGCGCGCCGCCTCCGAGACGGGCACAAGGCCTTCCATGAAGATGCCGATGATGCGCGGCACGAGCAGCATCACCGCACCAAGCTGCACGGACAGTACGGCGGTCTTCGGGAAGTCGTATCCGGCGACGAGGCCGAAGAAGACGCCGAGGATCACGCCCAGGATCAAGGGCTCGCCGAGGACGCCCAGCCTCTTCTGCAGGGTCGCGGAGTCGATCTTGATGTCCTTGACGAACGGGATGCGGTCGAGCACCCAGTTGAAGGCGAGGACGACCGGCACCGTGGTGACGGCGAAGCCCTGCGGAATCGAGACACCAGGCAGGTTGAAGAACTTCTGGATCGCCGGAGCGGTGATGTCCGCCACCTTCAGCGAGATGACGGCGTGGACGGCGGCTGCGATCAAGCCGGCCCAGATGTTGCGCCCGGTCACCAGGTACACCAGCGACCCGGTGAAGGCGAAGTGCCAGAAGTTCCAGATGTCGACGTTGAGGGTCTTGGTCAGTCGCGTCAGCAGCATCGCCACGTTGACGCCGAGCGCCAACGGGATGATCAACGCACCGACCGTCGTGCCGAACGCGATTGCGGCCGCCACCGGCCAGCCTACGTCCATCGTGGTCAGGTGCAGCCCAAACCGCGAAACGATCGCGTCGGTGGCGGGGCCCAGCGCACCCAACAGAAGCGTGATGACCAGCCCCAGGCCGACGAAGCCCACACCGACCGTCAGGCCAGAGCGAATCGCCTTCGGCCATCGCTGACCGAGCGCGATACCGAGCGCGGCGATGACGATGGGCAAGACGACGGTGTTGCCCAGCTGGTCCCGAACGAACGTCACTATCGAATCCCAGTCCATTTCCTCGCGTTAACCTCCTTCAACCGCTTCGAGGATTTGCTTCAAGGCTTCGTCTTCGCCGATGCCGGTGAGGAACGGGATCCCGCTCACGATCGGCAGTGAATCGACGGGCGCCATAGGCGCCGTCGTCACGACCACGTCGACATCTCCCACGTGCGATGGCACCTCGGCCACGCGGCACTGAGTGATGGCGATGTCGAGACCGCGAGCCGCGAATTCACGCTCCAGCCGGTTGGCCACATGGGTGGAAGTGGCGATCGCCGTTCCACAGGCAACCAGGACGCGCCTCTTGCGATCCATCTGGCTCGGATGATCGACGGCCTCGCGCGAAGGGATAAGAGCGAAAGGACCTACGCCGCGCGGGCCGTGCGGCCTCAACAAAACGAGAGGGGAGCGCATGTGGCGCTCCCCCTTCGTATCCGCTTGCCTGGTATCAGGCGGCCTTCCGCAAGTGCTCGATTGGAGCTGCCTTCTCCACCCGCTTCGGGGCGGGCCGGTTGAAGTAGACGAGCGCCACGGTGATGGCGACCGCCAGAGCCAGGACGCTGCCGACCACGAGAGCGATGCCCCATGGATCGCTGCTTCCGGTGGCGGCCGGCAGCGGTGCGGGAACGTAGCCCGCCAGCAAAAGTGCCGTCATTTCGATCACCTCTGGCGTAAGCGTGGTCCCAGGCAGCAGGCGGTCCAAGGGTCGGGCGGCCGGAGAAAACGGTGTCGAGCGGCCCTCCCGCACCGCCGGCCACGCACGAACCATTGGGTTGTGCGACGAGGCGGATTGCGTCTGATCGGCGCCGTCTTCTTGATGTTGGCGCTCGCCGCGTGCGGCAGCCGGCCTCCGGTCGGAGGCAGCTCGCCTTCCGCTTTCGCTTCGCCCTCGGCGCAACCTTCGTCGCCCGCACCGAGCCCGTCGCCCGAGGTGAAGGCCGGGGCACCCGCGTGGGTGGCGGTGAGCGTGGCTTCCGGCTGGCGCTCGCCACAGGCACCCCGGGCCGTCGACGCTCCCGCGTTGCAGAATCCCGCCCAGATCCGATCGTGGCTCGCCACGATGAGCGCGGCCGACAAGGTCGGATTGATCGACCGCCTCGACACGCAGGTTCTCCTCGGGGACGAGGTCCTCGTGCTGAAGGTCGCCGGCAGCTGGGCGCAGGTGGTGGTGCCCGAACAGTCGACGCCGCTGGATTCCCGCGGATACCCGGCCTGGATTCCAGTGCGCCAGCTGACCGCGGCGCCGCCGCCGGACGCGAGCGAGACCGTGACCGTGACGAGCGCCACCGCATGGCTGAGGGGCGCAGGCACGGCGATCGAGGTGAGCTTCGGCACCACGCTTCCTCTTCTCGATGGGTCCAGCGCCTCTTACCGGGTCGGGCTGCCCGGGGGTGCGGTGATGACGGTCGACGCGTCGGCGGTCGGCCGGGGCGTCCGCTCGGTCAATGCGGCGGCGGTCATCGCCAGCGCGCGCCAGTTCAAGGGCCTTCCTTACCTGTGGGGTGGGACGTCGGGGTTCGGATTCGACTGCTCGGGCCTGGTGCACCTCCTGTACGCGACGTACGGGATCGCGATCCCGCGCGACTCCGACCCTCAGTCAGGGTTCGGCACGCCGGTGTCGCGGCAGAACCTGCAACCCGGCGACCTCGTTTTCTTCTCGTCGGCCGGCAGCGCGTACCACGTGGCCATGTACGTGGGCAACGGCATGGTCATCGACTCGCCTTCACCCGGTTACGCCGTGGAAGAGGTGGCGCTCGCCTCCATGCCCACCATCGGCGATTACTCCGGCGCCCGCAGGCTTCTGCCGGCCGCGCCGCCAACGCCGAGCCCGACTCCGCCAGGTGTTCCGAAGTCACTCGCCGGGGGCGAATGGTCGAAGCTGCCGACCACGGACAAGGTCGTCGCCCTGACCTTCGACGCGGGTGGCAACAACGCCGGAGTGGCTCCGATACTCGCGGCTTTGAAAGCCGCCGGAGTTCCGGCGACGTTCTTCCTCACCGGACGATGGACCGAGGTCTACCCCAAGGACGCGCGCACGATCGCGGATTCCTATGGCATCGGCAACCACACGTATGACCATCCGCGGCTGACGACCCTGAACGACAGCCAGGTTCGCGAACAGATATCGCACGCGCAATCCGTGATCCAGGCGGCCACCGGCAAGGATCCTCGACCCCTGTTTCGCTTTCCATACGGCAACACCGACGCACGCGTTCTCGCCGATGCCCATGCCCTGGGTTATGGTGGCATCCGCTGGACCGTCGACACGCTCGGTTGGGAGGGCCGGAACAACGGTCAGTCAGCGGCCACGGTCGAGCAACGAGTGCTGAACGCGCTGCAGCCCGGCGAGATAGTGCTGATGCACGTCGGCGCCGCCAACGACGGGTCGACGCTCGACGCAGACGCGCTACCGAAGGTGATCGCGGACATCCAGCAGCGCGGCTACAGGTTGGTCCTCATCGCCGACTACGTGACCTAGGCTCGCCTGAACATGGCCGTTCTCAATGGGGGCCTCACCCGGCAGCAGGTGAGCGAGCATGCCGAGCGCGGTCTCGTCAACACCACGCGCGACGTCACGAGCCGGAGCATCGGCGACATCCTGAAGGCGAATCTGCTGACCCGGTTCAACGCGTTGCTGGGATCTATGCTCGTCGTGATCCTGATCGTCGGGCCGCTTCAGGATGCCGTGTTCGGCCTGATCCTTGTGCTCAACGCGCTGATCGGGATCGCGCAGGAGGTGCGCGCCAAGGTCACGCTGGACCGGCTGGCCCTCGTTGCGGCGCCGCGGGCAACAGTCATCCGGGACGGCCGGCGCACAGAGCTCGGTCTGGACGAGATCGTGCAGGACGACTTGCTCGAGATCGCCGTAGGGGACGAGGTCGTCGTCGACGGCCCGCTCGAAAGTGACTCGCCGGTCGAGGTCAACGAGGCGCTGCTCACGGGTGAGGCGACGCCGGTCAGCAAGAAGCGTGGCGACATGCTCCTGGCCGGCAGCTTCGTCTCGGCCGGCGGCGGCAGCTATCGAGCCTCGAAGGTGGGTGAGGCGACGTACGCGCGACGGCTCACCGTCGAGGCGCGGCGTTTTCAGCTCGTGCGCTCGGAGCTCATGCTCGGCATCAACCAGATCCTGCGACTGGTGACCTGGATCATCGCGCCCACCGCGCTGCTGCTCGTGGTCTCGCAGCTGCGCGCCAACCCCTCGCTGCCCGACGCCGCCCGCGCCTCCGTGGCCGGCGTGATCACGCTGGTCCCGGAAGGTCTCGTGCTCCTCACGAGCGCGACGCTGGCCCTGGCGGTGATCAGGCTGGGCCGCCGCAAGGTGCTGATCCAGCAGCTGGCGGCCGTCGAGATGCTGGCCCGGACCGACGTGGTCTGCTTCGACAAGACCGGAACTCTCACGGCTGCCGAGGTGAGCGTCGCGCGCGTCGATGCGCTGACCGCCGATCCGACCTGGAAGGAGGCGCTCGGCGCCATCACGCATATCGACCCACGGGCCAACCCTGCGATGCGCGCGATCGCAGAGGCGAATCCGTCACCGGCCGGCTGGGTGCTCGAGGCAGCTGTGCCTTTTTCCTCGGAGCGCAAATGGAGCGCCGCGAGATTTCACGACCGCGGCTGGTGGGTGATCGGAGCGCCCGACGTCATCGTGCCCGACCGCTCCTTCGCCACCGACCGGCGCGCACTTCTCATCGCCCAGGCGGCCGGCGTGAGCGAGGACGGAGTCGACGGTCTCGATCCGGCCGCGCTCGTCGTCCTGGAAGAGTCCGTCAAGCCCGGTGCGGCGGCCACCTTGAAGCACCTGGTCGACCAGGGCCTGGCCATCAAGCTCATCTCCGGCGACCATCCGGACTCGGTGGCCAGGATCGCGAAGCAGGTCGGCCTCGATTCGCTCGAGGCGGTCGACTGCCGCCGGCTGCCCGATGACGGGCCCGAGCTGGTGGAGGTCGCGAAGCAAGCCTCGATCTTCGGCCGGGTCAGGCCGGAGCAGAAGCGCGCGATCATTCGCGCCCTCCGCTCGGCCGGGCACACGGTCGCGATGGCAGGCGATGGAGTCAACGACGTGCTCGCGCTGAAGGAGGCCGACCTCGGGATCGCATTCGGTGGTGGAAGCGCGGCCGCGCGGGCGGTCGCGGCGTGCGTTCTGACCGAGGGATCTTTCGACGCCGTGCCCGCGGTGCTCAGCGAGGGCCGGCGAGTCATCGGCAACGTCGAGCGGCTCGCGAGCCTGTTCTTCACCAAGACGGTGTATGCGTTCCTGCTCGCAATCGCGGTCGGGGTCGCCGTCTTTCCGTTCCCGTTCCTGCCACGCCAGCTCACCCTGATCAGCGCTTTCACGATCGGAATTCCTTCGGTCTTTCTGGCCCTCGGCCCGAGCTTTCTGCCCTCGCGCAAGCCATTCCTCCGGCGCGTGCTCGCGTTCGCGCTGCCGACCGGGTTGGTCGCGGCGGCGGCCACCTTCACCGCCTACGCCCTGGCGATCGGCGAGCCGGACATTCCGCTGAGCGAGGAGCGGACGCTGGCCACGATCGTGATGGCGGCGGTCGGCCTCTGGGTGCTGGCGCGACTGGCAAGCCCCCTGACCAATCAGCGACGCGCGCTCGTGATCGGCATGGCCCTCGGGCTGGCGACGGTGCTGTTGATACCGCCAGCGCGTGCCTTTTTCGACCTCGACTTCCCGCGACCGCTGGTGATGCTGGCGGCGGTCGGGATCGTGAGCCTGGCGCTCGGTGCCCTCGAGATGGGCTCCAACGCGCTCGTCCAGGCCAGGGCCAGTCGCCGGTTCTCATAGGGCCCAATGGCCGTGATCCGTGGTCAGCATGCCGCCCACACTCGCTTCGTGATGGGCAATTCACCTGCAGCCGGATCGGAATCACCTGGGCGGGCGCGCACCGTCTACGCGTCGCCCGATGTGCTGGCTCTCTCCGCCGAGCAGTGCTGGAGTCGCCTGCGCACTCAGCGTTTGGGACGTGTCGTCATCAACGTGCACGACCGCCCGCATCTGTTTCCCGTCAACTACGCGGTCGGGGAGTCGGCGATCGTCTTTCGCACGTCACCGGGCGCCAAGCTCGAGCACGGCCCTGGCTCGATCTCGTGCTTCGAGGTCGATGAGTACGACCCGCACACGCTCGAAGGCTGGAGCGTGATGGCGTTCGGGCGCCTGGAGGACATCACCGAGGCCACGGACGAGGCCAGTCGCGAGCTGCGCCGGCTGGCGGTGAAGCCCGACGCGCCGGGTTCGAAGCTGCACTGGATGGCGCTGAAGGTGGAGGAGCTGAGCGGCCGCCACTTCAACGCCGGGTGGACGGTCCCCGGCGTCTTCCTGGGTTAAGCCTCAGGCTTCCGAGTCGACGTCGGGCGGCGGCTCCTCGGGCCATCCGTCCTGCCGGGTGGCGGCGGTTCCCGCCAGCAAGGCCGACACCTTGTTGGGCGCCGGCATGCCCGGAAGGTGCAGGAAGCTCCTGACCTTTGCGACGCCACGCACTTTCTTCACCGCGCCCTTGACCCGATCGATATCGGCCTGTGACGGCAGCTGGCCGCGAAGCACTACGGTCGTGCCCTCGACGTCGAAGTTGAGAGCACCGTGCGGGATGGCCGGATCGGTGAACAGCTCGCTTTCGACGCGATCGAGCAGGGCGCGACCCTCGAGTGCGACGGGCTTGTCACCCGCGATGTGGTGCAAGGCCTTGCCGCTTGCGGTCGTGCACAGGTAGTGAATCTCGCGCGCCATTCGAGCTCGGGCCGCCCTGGCCACGTGCCCGACCTGTTGCGCGGTACGAGCGCGCCGTGACCGGCCACTCGCGGGATCGAACCAGTAAACCGTGGCGGCCGCCGCGGCCGCGACCGCTGCGGCTCCCAACCACCACCGAGCGTCGGCGCGCGGCGCGGCGCCGGTCCTGACTCTGTCGGCCATTTTGCCAACCTCCTTCCTGTGTCCACTCTGACGCGAGCGCGGCGGGGGGCCAACCGGCGGCCGGCCCCGAAGACGCGGGCCGGAAGGCACTACGGGCGACATCGACCGGGTGCGACTTTGGCGAGAGACAATGGGCTTCCTGCGTCGCGTTCGGCTCGCCCTTCGCCGCGCGCGCGGGCCGATCCTCGCGTCCGCGGCGACCTACCTCCTCTTCGTCGGCCTGGGAATCGGACTTGCCTCGGCGGGATGGCCGGTCGCGCTCGAGCAGCGCGACGCGGTGGTGGCTGGCGGGCAGGCGAGCCCGATCACCATCGCGTACAACCACGGCGATCGCCTGCAGGCTGCGCTGCTCGATTTCGGATCGAACCTCGTTCTGGGTGCGATCCCTACGTCGGTGACCGGCCTGTCTGTCGTCGGGCCGTTTCCGATCGCCGCGTACCGCGGGTGGGTGGGCGGCGTCGTCTCGATCGACCGAAACCACGTGAGCCGCCTGGCATCGCCCTCGAGCGCCGTCTACTACCTCGTGACGGTCGTGCTGCAGCTCATCGGCTACGTGCTGACGATGGGCGCCGGCGTGTACGTGGGGCTGGCGGCCTGGCGAGTCCGGGCCGACCGCTCGTTACCCTCGATCCTCGGCCTGCGCGTTCCGACCCTGGCGCTCAAGGACGCTGGGTACGTCTACGCACTGGCCGTGCCCGTGTTCCTGGCCGGATCACTGTGGGAGTTCCTCGCCTGACGTCGCGCAGGATCAGGCCGACAGCGAACCCACGACCTGGCCTGAAAGCCCGAGGCGCACGATCGTGTCGGGAGCGTTGAGCGCAACGTACGCAACCACTCCGTGGGGGTTTTCGTTAGTGGCGTCGGTCCAGCCGTAGACGGCGTTCGCATCGAGCCAGCCGTCGGCGGAAAAGCGGCCCGCCAGCAGCCTGTGGCCGCCGTCTCGCGCATACACGAATTCGCTCTGGGGATCGAAGCTGCAGCACACCACGACGTGCTCACCGCCGGGCGACAGGAACGGACGGCTGGCCTCGTTCTCGTCCGTGACGGTGAAGCCCCAATCCTCGTGACCGTCCGGCGCGCGCACGCTGATGCGCGTCTGAACCTTCTGCTGCGCGTCGAGCGTCGCCGGCACGACCTCGCACACGTACGACCCGGTCGCGTTGGAGTCCCAGACGAGGCATGAACCTGAACTGCCGAGCTCAGTCGCTCGCAGGGTTACAGGATCGATTCGCGCCTTGACGCCGAGCGTCGATGCAGGTCCACCACCCTGGCTCGCCCACACTGACGGATAGCTGCCCACCGGACCGACTGCGTCCCAGCCGGTGAAAGCCATCACCTGAGGAACGCTCGCCCAGGTCTGGTGTGCAACGAGCTGCATCGAACCTCCGACCGGCCCGGAGTACGCGGCATATGAATAGCTGCCGGTTGGTTGGGAACCGTCGCATGGGAACGCATTGGCCGGCGCCGTGAAGATGGCGCCCAGCAACCTGGAGGCATCCGGGCTGATCGCGAAAGAAAGCATCTGCTGCGCGGAAGTCAGCGGGAGCCTGGCCACGGTCGCCGTGGAGCCGTCAGGCGCCAGTGTGCGGATGGTGCCGTGACCGTCGGCGTAGTACACCCTGTTGCCGACGACGTGCGCCATGGGTGGAAGGATCGCTCCCATGCAGCCGAGCGCGGGCGTGGGCAGCGGGTCGAAGGTCGCCTGAGCCTTGACCGAGCCGCGCAGGTCGGTGATCACGACCGTGTTGTAGGTCCATGGGTTCGCCGTCCCCTTCGCCTCGAGCGTCGCGACGAGCAGGTCAGGGTTGGGAGATGGCTGGGGTGAGAACTGCGTCGATGGCGATGGCGAGGGGTGCGCAGCTGTCGAGACTGATCCGCATGCGGCGATCAACAGGACCATCGCCGCCAGGCCGACTGCTTTCACAGCAGTAATAACGACACATCGTGGCCGCCAGTTACCGCGTGAGGACTCCGGCGGAAGAATCGATGAGCCCCGCGCCGAGGACCGCCGTTCAAAGCCTCAAAAAGCCTTCGCGACCAGGCCTGGGTGCTCGCCCACAACGGCCTGTAAGCGTCGCCTGTCCACAAGCCCGGGCGCGGCACCCAGCGCGCTCACCACGAACGCCGCCTGAGCCGTCCCCCAGGCCATCGCGGTGCCCAGGTCCAGGCCGAGGTGCAGCGCTGTCATGACCGTGGCGCCGTACGAGTCGCCCGCCCCGGTGCGGTCGACGACCGGCATCTTCAGAACTCCGGTCCTGAGATACCGCTCACCGTCATAGCCGTAAGACCCGCGGATGCCGTCGGTCATGACGACCTTGCGGGGCCCTAGGGCGTGCAGCCTTTGGAGCAGCTCTCTTGGCTCCGCTTTCGGGCGGCATGTCAGCTCCTCAGCCTCCTCGCGATTCAAGAGCAAGAGCTCGGTCGCGCAGAGCATCGGCGCGATGGCCTTCGCACCCATCCGCAGCTGATGCGTGCCAGGGCTGAAGGCCAGCCGAGCCGCCGGCTGGTGGCGCAATGCGCGCAGCAGAGCTGAGTGCAGGTCGGAGATTGCGGGGCCCAGCGGGCCCACCGATGTCGCGTAGATCCAGGCCGTCTCGGGAAGGACGGGCAGGTGGTAATGGCGCGGTTGATGCCAGACGAATAGAGTCCGCTCGCCGCGAAAGATCAGCGCGATGCTCGCGTTGGTCGAGCGCTTCCTGTCCACGGCCATCAGCGACGTGTCGACTCGGGCGTGGGCAAGCTCCTGCCGGATCCAGCGGCCGTCGAGATCGTCGCCGGTGACGCCATAGACCGCGACGTCCAGGCCCAGCCGCCGCGCCGCCCGCGCCGCGTTCACGCAGTTTCCCCCGGTTGAGCGGTACATCTCGTCGACCGGGATCTTGTCCGCGTAATCGATGTGGAGCTCGGCCCGCTCCGGATGGACCTGGAGCGCGACGTGGGCGTCGTGGATCCTGATCGACGTATCGATGGTCGGGTCTCCGATCGTCAAGACATCGAGTGCCATGGCCCGAATCCGAGTCTCGCGGCGCTCGACCCAGGCCAGTAGAGGCCATTGGCGTCGCGGGCAAGGCCGACCGGCCCTACGGCGGGGTGCCTCCGCGACACACCCTTGACCCATGGCCAGAATCACGGTGAAGCACAGGTACGGCGAGTCTTTCGACATTCAGATCCGCGGGTATCGCCTCGTCTCGGACGAGCCGGTCGCGATCGGAGGCGAAGACGAGGGACCGACACCGACAGAGCTTATGGTCGCGGGCCTGGCGGCCTGTGCCGCCGAGGAGGGGGTCAAGCACCTGTCCAACGAGGGCCTGCCATTCGAGCCCTTCGCGGTCGAGGCAGACTTCAGCTGGGACATCGAGAACGGGCGCATCGACCACGTTCAGCTGACGATCTCAACGCCGCCGGGTCTCACGGACAGCGACCATCGTTTCCTGGAGGCGGCGATGGTGGCGTGCCCGGCACGCAAGATGCTGACGGAGCCGCCGACGCTCAAATACGCGTTCAGCGAGCCTGCCGCGGTCACCGCTGAAGGCCGCTGATCCCATGGAGGACACCGCGGAGCCGAAGGGATCGCGAGGCGGAATCAAGCGGATCGTGGTCGGCGTCGACGGCTCGGAGCACGCCGCCGCCGCGCTGGGCTGGGCGATCACCATGGCCAAGGGCATGGGATCGGAGATCGTCGCCGTGTTCGCGATCGCGCCTGCGGTTTACTTCGACACCGGCTATGCGGCGCCCACCATCCCGGTGCAGTTCGACGAGCAGTGGCGCGCCGACATCCAGAAAGAGTTCGAAGAGAACTGGTGTCGGGTGCTCAGGGATGCCGGTGTGAAGTACCGGACAGTGATCGCCGACGGGCGCGCAGCCTCGGTGATCATGGAGGCCGCGGACCAGGCCAACGCAGACGTGGTCATCGCAGGGAGGCGCGGCCGGGGTGAGGTTGCGGAGTTGCTGCTCGGGAGCGTCAGCCACGAGCTCGTGCTCCACTGCAAGCGCCCGGTGCTGGTGATCTCCTCGCTGCCCGCCCGCTAGAAGCGGCGGCCGTTGAAACTGGAGGTGCAGAGCGATGGCAACAGGAGAGATCGGAGATCGTCTGGTCGTCGAGTCGGGGCGGGTCGGCACACCAGCGCGCGAGGGCGAGATCATCGAGGTCCTCGGCACCGGTGACTCGGTGCACTACCTGGTGAGCTGGGAAGACGGACACAAGAGCACGTTCTTCCCCGGCTTCGGCAGCAGCACCATCGTGCGGCGCGCGCGCAAGCGCGGTGCAGGCAAGGCCGGCGCCAGGTAGGCGCCGTGTGAAAACCAGTGAGCTGCTGGTCGACGCGTTTGGCAGGATCCCGGACATGGTGCACGGAGCGCTGGAGGACCTGACCCCAGAGCAGCTGACGTACCGCGTGGATCGCGACGCGAACTCGATCGCGTGGCTCGTCTGGCACCTGAGCCGGATCGAAGACGACCACGTCGCGCGGGTGGCGGGGTGGCCGCAGGTCTGGACGTCCGGCGGATGGGCGAAGCGATGGCGCCTGCCTTTCGACGATGAGGACGTGGGCTATGGGCACACGTCCGAGCAGGTCGCCGCCGTGACTGGAGACGCTGCCTTGCTCCGCGGCTACTTCGACGCCCAGCATGCGAAGGCGATGAGCTTTGTCGCCTCCGTCACCGATGCCGACCTTGACCGCGTCGTCGACGAGCGCTGGGACCCGCCCGTGACGCTCGGCGTGAGGCTGGTCAGCGTCGCAGGCCACAACTTCGAGCAGGCGGCCCAGGCCGATTTCGTGCGCGGCATCATTCAACGCTCGGCTTCACCTTGACGCGCTACTGATGAAGCGACTCTCCTGGATCGCGATCGCGCTGGCGGCAGGACACCTGATCGTCGCGATCGCGTTGACGTTCAGCCCGAACCCGGGGGGAGCCGCTGGTGGCATCGCTTACGCCGGGATGTACGCAGCACCGGCCTTCCTCGTGGGTTTGGGTTTGCGGGCGCAGAGCCTCGCCTGGCTGCGCGTGACAGGTTGGGCCGCCGGCGCGCTCGGTGTCCTCTACTTCGGGCTGGTGGCGCTCAACTGGCCCGGGTACTCACCGCCTGAGGCGATGTTCGCCGTCGCGGTCAACCTGCCCACGGGACTCGTTGACGTGGCCGCCTTCCTGGTGGTGATCCTTTCCTCCCGACACTGGCGCCGGCCGGTCTCGGGACCTTCGTAGGCGCGCTCGGGTGGCGCCTCTCCCACGTGAAAATGCCTCGAGGAACCTTTCCGTGCCTCCAGGTTCCCTATTCGCTTTTCAGCCTCCAGCCTTTTCGGCCTTCCGCCTACTCAACGTTCGGTGTCCTTCCGGCTACCGTACTCAGCCCCTCGAGGACTAGCTTCAGCCTAGTGGTGCTCTCGGCTCAGTCCCAGGGCCACATGGCCCTGCGGATTCGGGACGCTCACTAAGCCGCGCGATGCTTTCTCTTGCCACGCGCAGCGGGTTCCGGCTCGATCACGAGCACCGGGATGGTCGAGCGAAGTACGAGGTCGTGACTCACGCTGCCCAGGATGACCTCGGCGGACTCGCTTCGACCTCGGCGACCGACCACGATGATGTCGGCGCTGTTGCTGTTCGCGACACGCCTGATCACGGATGCCGCCCGCCCGTCGTCCATGACCATCCGGTGGCGGATTCCCGCTACACGCAATGGCGCACACCACACGTCTTCGAACTCGGCCCTCACTCTTCGCCGCCACTCCTCGTTGACCTTGACCGGCGCGACGTACGGCTGCGAATAGGGCGCCGGCAGGTCGATGGCATGCACGGCGATGACCTCCGAGCCCATGCCCCTGGCCAAATCGATCGCCCAGCCCAACGCGGCCCCTGATGCCCTGGACCCGTCAAGGCCGACGACTATCCGCTTGATCGCCGTGCTCGTTCCGTCATTCATTTGCCAAGCCTCCTGAAGAGAATCTGGCGCCGGCCGGTCGCGCCGCCAAGGGACGAAAGACCCGAGTTGCGGGTGGCTAGCGGTTCGACAACCGTCGAGCGCACAGGCGCTAAGGGCCATCGGGCGGGCCTGGGCGGGACTCACGCCCCTGTGCGTGGATCGGCGAACAGGCGAAGGTGTCACGTATGCGGCGGACTCGCATCCTGCTAGCGATCGACGCCAGTGACGCTTCGGCAGCGGCGGTGCGCCTGGCCGGTGGGATCGCATCGGCGCTCAAGGCCGACGTCGCGGTGCTGCACGCACACGAGCCTGGCTTCAGCGATACCGGCCATGACGCGCCCGAAAGCCGGGCGGCGGCCGCGCTCGCCGCGGCGGGCATCCCGGCGCGCATCGAGGTTCGCTCAGGAGAGCCCGCGGAGGAGATCGTGGCCGCTTCGCGCCGGGTCAAACCGGACCTGCTCGTGATGGGATCACGAGGTCGGTCGAGACTTGGCAAAGCGATCCTTGGCAGCGTGAGCCAGGAGGTCATGGCTCGCGTGACGTGCCCGGTCCTCCTGGTGCGGGCCGATGGAGACACGGTCGCCGGGCCGTACTCGATCGTCGTCGCCGTCGAAGGCCAGGTCGGGCTGGACCCGCTGCTGGCGGTGACGAAGAAGCTGGCCCGCGCCCTGAGCGCAAAGGTGTTCTTGGTCCACGTGTCTTACCCGCGAGGAGAGGAGCTCGAGCGCACCATCTATCACGCGCATGAGTCGCATGGCGAGCAGGCACTTGCTTCCGCAGCCGCGGCTCTCGTTCGAGCAGGCCTGCAGGTCGAATCGAAGGTGTTGAACACGCGGGCGGGCCTGGCCCGCTCACTCGCGGAATTCTCCGAATCGATCGGCGCGGACCTGATCGTCATGGGCGCGCACCCGGCCGCAACGGAGTTCGGCCCGGCCATCATCGGCCCGGCGGTCTCGGTTTCGCACCTGTCGCGGCGGCCGCTCGTCGTGGCGAGAGAAGACGCGAAGAGGCGCTGATCAGACTGCGCGCTGAGTCCCCATCGAGCTGGTGCGCGAGCGCAGCAGCTTCAACGGCTCGGCCCAGATCGTCGCCAGGACGCTGATCGCGACGGCGTAAGCCCAGTCCGCTTCGCTCAGCGGCGTCAGCTTGAGGATCTCTGCCGCGAAGGGCATGTACACCATCAGGATCACGAGAGCCAGCGCAGAGACGACGACGACGGCCGAGGTCCGCCCGAAGTCCGCCAGCCCGGCCCACACCGTCTTCGGCCGCGTCCGCTCGATCACGAGGAGCAGGATCTGACCGAGAACCAGCGTGACGAACGCGGTGGCCCGGGCCTCGTCGATCGACGAGCCCGCCGAGAGGCGCCAGACGTACAGCGCGATGACCGCAATCGAAAGTACCGCGCCCTGAGCCGTCGATCTGAGCAGCTCTGCGCGTCCGAGCAGGAACTCACGGGCCGAGCGAGGCGGCTGACGCATCAGCCATGGAGGAGCCGGCGCGTCCTCAAAGACGAGCGAGACGACTGGATGGATGAAGAGCTCCAGCAACACCAGGTGCACTGGCAAAAGGAGGAGCGGCTCGCCCAGAAGCGGGATCACGAAGGCCGTCAGCAGCAGCGGAAGATGAAACGCCACGAGGTAGGCGAAGGCTTTGCGCAGGTTCGTGAAGATGCGTCGCCCTTCGCGCACCGCCGCCACGATGGTCGAGAAGTTGTCGTCGAGCAGGACGAGCGTCGCGGCTTCTCGAGCCACCTCCGTGCCGCGCTTGCCCATGGCGACGCCGATGTCTGCCTCGCGGAGGGCAGGCGCGTCGTTGATGCCGTCGCCGGTCATGGCGACGATCGATCCCTGGCGCTTCAGCTCTCGCACCAGGATGTATTTCTGTTCTGGCCGCACGCGCGCAAAGACGTTGGCTTTCGAGGCCACGTCCATCAGCCGGTCAGGAGCCTCGATGTCGGCGCCGGTCGCCACCTGGTCAGAGCCCGGCATCTGGAGCGCGGCGGCCAGGGCTCGCGCCGTGGCCGGATGGTCGCCTGTGATCATGATCACCCGTATGCCCGCGTCGCGACACTCGGCGATGGCCTCGCGCACACCTGGCCGCAGGGGGTCGGCGAAGGCGACGAGGCCGACGAACCGCAGGTGCTCCTCGTCGTCGTGGCGGCTCCGCCCCAGGCGCGCCATGTGTCCATGCGCCACAGCGAGCACCCGCATGCCGTCGCGGGCGAGCCTGGCGTTTGCCGCCTCGGCCTCAGCCCTGGTCGCAGCCGGTACGTGCGATCGGTCGAGAATGCCTTCGAGGGCTCCCTTGGCGGCAACCTCAAACCCCCCGTCCGAGCTCCAGACGTGCGACATGTACCGCGCCTTCGCGTCGAAGCCGTAATCGCGCAGGATCGTGCGTGTCCCGACCTGGATGCCTCGCTCGCGCGCGATCTCGTGGACCGCGACATCGAGCGGGTCGAATGGCGCTGTCTCGGCGGCGAGAAAGACGGCCTGGAGCAGCCCCTGCTCATCGACATGCGTCGCGTCTTGGGAGATCGGCACCAAAACGGCCACCGCAGGACTTCCGGTCGTCAACGTTCCGGTTTTGTCCGAGCAGATCACCGAGGCGGCACCGAGCCCTTCCACTCCGCCGAGGCGGCGGACCAGAGCGTTCCGGCGCGCCAGCCGCCATGCGCCGAGAGCGAGGTACAGCGTGTAGACCATCGGAAACTCTTCCGGAACCGCGGCTATGGCGAGGCTCACGCCGGCGATGAGGGCGGCCGCCAGGCCTCGGCCCCTGGCCAGCTCGGCCACCGCCACCAGGAAGCAGAACGCAAGGGCGATGACCAGGAGGCCGGAGGTGAAGCGGCGCACGAGCCGCTCGAGCGGAGTCGGAGCCTGCCTCAGCTCCGCGACCAGCCGTCCCACACGGCCGTACTCCGTGCGGCCACCAGTGGACGTGACGACGAACACGCCCTGACCGGCCACGACCTTGGTGCCGGCGAGGACCTGGGCGTCTCGCCCCGCCTTCTCGACCGGCATCGACTCGCCTGTCAGTGAGGACTCGTCGCAGGCGACGTTGGCGCCATCGACCAGTCGAGCGTCCGCGGGTACAACGTCGCCCTCGCGCAACGAGATGACGTCTCCAGGCACGATCTCAGCGGCCGGGACCTGCCGGTATTCACCGTCGCGCAGGACTGTCGCGGTGGGAGCGGTCAGGGCACGCAAACGATCGAGCGCTCGCTGCGAGCGGCCTTCGAGCACCAGGCCCACCGCCGCGATCGGAACCAGGGCGACCGCGCTGACGATCGCGTCGACGAGGTCGCCGGTGGCAAGGTAGACAACCGAAGCCACCAGCAGCAACAGGACCATGGGATCGCGCACAGTGCGCCAGAGAACGTCGATCCAGCCGTGCCGCTCGGCGGCGGGTACGAGCTGGTTCGGCCCCCATTCGGCCAGCAGCGCGGCCGCCTGGTCGCTCGTCAGGCCCGGTTCGGCAATACGCGACTCGACCTGCGCGGGCTCCTCCTTACGCACCGGCCACGCGGCGACGGTCCGTTTCGCTGGCGTCCATCTAAGACTCTCCGGTGCCGAGTAGATCAGGTTGGGCGCCGGCCGGGGTAGAGGCCAAAGACCCCATCGAGCCTCACACGTCGGCCCTCTCAGGCCCCGTCCCTGAGAGGTGACACCACGGCGCCTGCTCTCCGATCGATCAGGGGTCTCATGGCGTCGACTTCCACCGAGCGCACGAGGCGCTGACTCAGGAACTCGCCAATCTCGGCCGCCAGCGCGTGGACTCTCCGACGAGTCACCCGCGTTTGCCGTTCGAAGAAGAACAACCGGACCTCGGGTGTTGCCCCATCAATGAAGTCCCAGACGCCCGCAACGCGGCCGGCCACGAGGATCACGGACGTGACGTTGCCTCCTCTGTCGACCACCAGTCGCTCATGCCTGCGATCGATGGATCGCTCGCGATGCCGATAGCCCTGGAGGTACGGATCGAGGACGGGCAGCAGCGACAGGTGCTCGGCCGATGGTCGAGGCTGACGCTGGAGGTGGGCCAGGTCCCGCTCGTGGATCAGGAAGTCACGCTTCGACGACCCGACTCTTGCCGCGACGAGCATCCCGCTGGATGTGACTGCCTCGCGGATGAGGCCCACCGGCAAGCCGGTCCACCAGACGATGTCCTCCTCGGTGACCGGGCCGTACCGCCGAACGTACCAGTCGACGAGCTTGCTCAGCGCCGCCGGTTCGTCCCACTCCTCGACCGGACCAGGGATCACCTCTTCGAAACGCCGGTAGGTTGGCCGCCCGCCCCGCCATCCTCCCGGGCCCTTCCACCGGACGAGCCTTGCGTCGTCGCACATGAGGATGACGACGGGAGAGAGTGAGACCTTGACTTTGAGCGCCGCCTGAAGCTCCCTGACATCGCGGGCCTTTCCACGCAACGCGCCGTCAACGCGTTCGGCGAGTCGTTCGTACAGACGGGGAGTCAGCCCGTTCGCCGCCAGGTAGCGCCCCCTTCCCTGCTCTTTCAGCCGGCGGGTCGCAGCGAGCACGACGGGGACGTGATCCGCGGATTCGATGAACAGCGTGTTCCTCATACACGGCACCCTGGCCGCCCGGCCCGCGTCGAGAACGGCGTCGAGCTGCGCCGGCTGGAAATCGCGAATGCGAGCCCGCAGCTGAAGAAACGGACTCACCGCGCTCGTGGCGTGAAGCCCGACCAGGTCGTCGGTGACGCTCAGGACGCCGGCCTCCCGCTGGTCACGGAGGAGATGGTGCTTGTGCATCACCAGCCCGACCGCGTCGTCCTCGTCGAGACGAAACGGCGTTGTCAAAACGTCGTGATGGTTGCATCGAACATCGCCCACTCGGCCAGGCGACCGCCTCCCGGCACACGGGTCGGTCGGCCCTACTGGCTTCGGACGGCGAATGCGAGCCTGCGCGGGAACATGATTCGGGGCCATAACGTCTCCGCCGCCATCGCCACCGCATCGCCTCGGGCGATCGAGGTCCGCCGGCTGCCCGCGTCAACGACCGGCCTGGCGCGCCTGTCGGTGCTCTCGGTAGTCGTCGTCTCCGGCTTCGTCTCGCTCGGGGTCGAGTTCGGAGCTTCGCGACTGCTGGCACCGTATTTCGGCACCAGCCTTTACGTGTGGGGTGTCCTGATCGGCCTGGTGCTGATCTACCTGTCGGCGGGATACGTGCTCGGGGGATGGCTCGCGGATCGTAAGCCTCGCGCAGACGTCCTCTATCGGATCACCGCGTGGGCGGGACTCTGGATCGCACTCATACCGCTGGTCAGCTACCCGGTCCTCGTCGCCTCTCAGCAAGGATTCAAGACGCTGAGCATCGGGCTGGTCGCAGGCACGCTTCTCGCGGTCGTCTTGCTGTTCGCCGCGCCGGTGGTCTTGCTCGGATGCGTGAGCCCTTTTGCGATCCGGCTGCTGCTCAAAGACGTCGAATCGGGTGGCAACACCTCCGGCCGCGTCTACGCTCTCTCGACGGCCGGCAGCATCCTCGGCACCTTCCTCCCGGTCTTCTGGCTCATACCGACGTTTGGGACTCGTCCGACGCTCGAGGCCTTTGGTCTGGTTCTCGTTACGCTTTCGGCCATCGCGCTGTGGCCGCAGCGCAAGTTCTACGCGACCTTTGCGGCGGTCGTGATCCTGGCCTGGATCCTGGTACCGGCCGGCATCAAGGCTCCTCAGGACGGACAGCTGCTGTACGAGAAAGACTCGGCGTACAACTACATCCAGGTCGTCCAGGTCGGAACCAGGACCGAGCTCATTCTCAACGAGGGCATGGCCGTCCAGTCCGTGTACGATCCGACCGCCTCGCTGACCGGCGGACCGTGGGACTACCTGCTGCTCGCGTCGGCGTTTCGCCCGCGTCAGCCAGTCGAGCAGAGGTCGAACAGCGTCGCCATCCTCGGCCTCGCCGGTGGCACCGCGGCCCGCGAGTACGCGGCGGCGTTCGGCCCCGGCGTGTCCATCATCGGCGTCGAGATAGACCCCGACATCGTCGCCGCGGCCTACGCGTACCTTCACCTCGGCGACTTGAATCTGCATCCGGTCGTCGCCGATGCCCGCTACTGGCTGGAGACGCAGGCAGGAACCTACGACGCCGTCTTCATCGATGCCTACCGGCAGCCCTACATCCCGTTCCACCTGACGACCAGAGAGTTCTTCGCGTCGGTGCGCTCCCACCTCGGGCGAGGGGGCACCGCGGTCGCCGACGTCGGCCACACCGAGTCGGACTATCGTCTTGTCGACGCCGTCGCCAGCACGATGGCTGCGGTGTTCCCGAGCGTCTTTCTTGTCGACTCCCCGAGGTATACCAACACGCTCGTGTTCGGGACCACCGAGCCCGCGACTCTCGACGATGTCAGGCACAACCTCGGGCTGTTCAGCGAACCGTTGGCCGAGGAGGTGGCCTCCACGGCGGTGGGCGCGGGGAACCTGAGAACGTCCCCGTACCACGGCCAGGTGTTCACCGATGACCTCGCGCCCGTGGAGCGCCTCATCGACGAGATCATCTTCAGCTACGTGACGCAGTCATGACCCACCTCTTCGAGCGAGTCGTGCCGCCTCTTTCCCCGTTCTCGGTCCCGCCTTCGGCAGCGGTCGCCCGCCGGCCGGGTCGGCTTTAGCCCCTTCGGGTTTGGTCCCTTCGGCCCTGTGCGCCGGCCAGGACCTCGACGAGCATCAACGCCATGGCAGCATCACACAACGGCCTGACGACCGCCATCCGCACCGTCGGCCTGACCAAGGACTACGGGGACGGGCACGGCGTCTTCGACCTCGACCTGCAAGTCCACGCCGGCGAGGTGTTCGGCTTCATCGGCCCGAACGGCGCGGGCAAGACCACAACCATCCGGCTGTTGATGGACCTTGTCCGGGCAGACAGAGGCATCGCTACGATCTACGGCCTCGACTCCAGGCGCGACTCCGTGGCCGTGAAGCGCATCACCGGCTACCTGCCGGGCGAGCTCCCCTCGTTTGCCGGCTTCACCGGCGGCCAGCTTCTCGAGCTCTTCGCGAATCTCCGCGGCGGAGTCGCACTCGAGAGGATGCAGACGCTGGCCGATCGCTTTCAGCTCGACCTGTCGCGCCGGTATCGCGACTACTCCCACGGCAACAAGCAGAAGCTGCTCCTGGTACAGGCCTTCATGCACGGGCCACGCCTCGTCGTGCTCGATGAGCCGACGCTTGGTCTCGACCCCGTCATGCAGCGGGAGTTTCGACAGCTCATCCGCGAGACCGCGTCAACCGGAGCCACCGTCTTCCTTTCATCGCACGTGCTGTCTGAGGTCGAGAAGGCCTGTGACCGGATCGCGATCATCGCCCAGGGTCGCCTGCGACGCGTGGGCACGATGAGCGAGCTGCGCCAGCTGAGCGTCCACAACGTGGAAGCGACCATCGACTCGTCCCTGGAACCTTCGCGGCTTGTCGCAATCCCCGGAGTGAGCGATGTCCAGGTCGAGAACCACCACGTCCGCTGCCGCGTGCGCGGCCGCGTCGCGCCGTTGCTCGAGGTTTTGAATGCGGCAGGCGTGGTCGAGATCGACAGCCAGGAGATGAGCCTCGAGGAGCTCTTCCTTGAGCAGTATTCGCAGCCTCTCGCTTCGTAACCTGGCCGCGGCGTGGCTGTGGAGCCACCGAGTCGCCGCGGCCACCTGGTCGGTGGGCGTCGGCGCCATCATGGTCACCTTCGCCTACTCGTTCCGGGGGATGGTCGCCGATTTCGCGGGCGGTGCGGCCGGCTTCGCCACGGCGGCGCAGGCCACCGCGGACGCCATGCGGCCGATCTCCGGCCCGGCGTTCCGGCTCGACACGTACGCCGGTTATGTCACCTATCACAACGTCGGCATCTGGTCCTTGCTGCTGGCGGTTTACGCGTCCATCCAGGGCGGCCTCGCCCTGCGCGGCCTCGAGGAGCGGGGTGTCCTCCAGCTGTTCGTCGCCTCTTCGTCTCGTCTGCGCGTCATGACCGCGCGCGTCGTGGCCTTCACCAGCGCGATGGCCATGATCGCGGTCGGCACCGGGGTCGGCATGGGAATCGGCCTGGTCGCGGCCGGCGAGCCGGGCTGGGCCTCGGGCTTCGTCCTCGCGGCCGAGGTCACGCTCACCGCGTGCGTCTTCTACGCACTTGCCCTGGTGGTCGCTCAGCTCACGAGATCGGCGCGCGCCGCTGCCGGAACGGTCTCGGCCTTTGCGATTGCCTCTTATCTGATCAGCAACACGTACGACCAGCTGGGTCCGGCCGCAGGCCTGCGCTTCGTCTCGCCTTTCTTCTACCTGCTCCAATCGCGATTCGTCATGGTGTCCGGCCACAGCGCAGACCTCATCGCCACCGCCGTGCTCCTGGTCGCACTGATAGCGCCGATTGTCCTGGCATGGCGGTTGTTCGCCGGTCGTGACATCGACGCGGTCGCTGTGCGCCTACCTTTCTCGATCCCGAAGAGTGACTGGACACTTCGCCGGCGACGCGCTTCGGTCCGGTCCCTGTGGATCTACTTCCTCCGCGACCAGTGGCTCAGCCTGGCAGCCTGGGTGGGTGGAGTCTTCGTGCTCGAATTCGTCTACCTCGCCATCTTCCCCCAGGTGCGCGACGTCTGGGAGACGTCGGACATCGTGAAGGTTCTGATCTCGATGGCCGGCGGCGAGACGCTGCTGGCCGGATATCTCTCTTTCATGCTTGGATTCGTCGCGATCGTCGCCGCTGCGTTCTCGGTGGTGCAGGCCGGCCGCTGGCTGGGTGACCATGCAGCCGGCCGGGACGAGCTGTACGTGGCCGGCGCGCCGGTTTCGCGATTGCGCTTGAGCCTGGAGCGGTGGCTGGCCCTGGTCGTCGGACTCGTGATCATCTCGATGGGCGCCGTGGCCGGCCTCGTCGCGGGAGCGGCTACGGCGGGCGAGACGCCTGAGGTTGGTGGCGTGGTGAGGACCGCGGCCGACGTCGTCCTGATCGGTGTGGCGGTCGGCGGTGTCAGCGCGGCGCTGGCGATCTGGCTGCGCAGCGGCCTGGCGCTGGGAATCCTCGGCGCGCTTCTGGCTCTTTCGTATCTGCTGACAGTCCTGCGGCCGCTCTTCAAGTGGCCGGAATGGACAGCGCACATATCCGTGTTCGACGCGTTCGGCTACCCGTACACGGGCGTTCCCGCGCCCCTGGGACTGGCAGTCCTTGCCGTCTTGGCCATCGGCGGCGCGGTCGTTGCCGGCACCGTTGCCGTCCGCAGGTCTGCGGTCTGAGGAATCCGAGGAGGGAGGTAAGCGGAAATGGCAACGAGAGCAGACACCACGACACTCACGGCGATCGAAATCAAGGACCTGCCCGCGCAGGACTACCTTGGCGTTCGCTTCACGGCCTCGGTGCAGAGCATCGGCCGTGACGTTCAGGCCGCCTTTGCACGGCTCTACTCTCACATCTCGGTGGCGGGGTCACGGCCTTCTGGTCCGCCGTTTCTGATCGCATCACCGCCCAGCGAAGGCACGCTGCAGGTCGAGGTGGGCGCCCCCTGCACGCCGGTCCCGGAACCGGCCGCCGGGCTCCACACCGGCCGGCTCGAGGGCGGCCCGTCCGCCACCGTTCTGTATCGGGGACCGTACGACCGGATCGGGAAGGCGTACGAGGCGCTCTTCGCGTGGATCGGCACGCACGGACACCATCCGCAAGGCGACGCGCGAGAGATCTACCTCAACGGGCCCGACGAGGCGACGACGCCAGGCGACTACCTGACGGAAGTCGTCGTGCCCATCCGATGAGGCGGCAGGCGTCGAGGCGAAAGCGCCCGGCGACGGCCGACAGGCCGGCGACCCGCGACAGACCGGCCGGAGTCGCCGGTCCGAACTTCGGTTACTGGCAGGCCGTGGGCGCTACGCGATCCGGAGCCAAACGTTCGAAGCGGCCGTAAACAACAGCGACCCACATATAAGGACGCGTGCACGGCCACTTGAGTGTTAGCCCTTGAGGTTTGGCTCCAGGAATCTCAAGACCGTCGCCTGATACAGGGCCGGCGCGGTGTAGTACGCCTGGACGTGGCCGGCGCCGGGAACCTCGAGCAGCTGCTTCGGCCCCGCTGCCGCCCGGAAGATCGCCTCGCCCTCGGCCGGTGGCACGATCGTGTCCGCGCCGCCGATGATCACGAGCAGCGGCTTGTGCAGTGTTGCCGCCATCGCGACGGGCCGCACGTTCCACGGCGAGGTGCCGAAGTCGATCGTGCTGAACGCCAGGACCGCCGCGGCGAACGGCACCGCGGGCAGGCGTGTGACATGGCTGAACCTCGCCAGGATGACGTCAGCCGCAGAGGTGAAGCCGCTGTCCTCGATGACCGCGCTCACGTCGGGATCGTTGGCAGCCTCTTCGATCGCGGAAGCCGCCCCAAGCGAATAGCCGAACAGCGCGATCCGACCGCTGTCGAGGCTGCGCGCTTCGGCGACCGCGGCCCTCACGTCCTGTGGCTCGCGGTAGCCCATCGTCGTACCCGCGCCGCCCGATAGGCCCTGCCCCCTGAGGTCGAAGACGAGCACGTTGTACCCGGCCTCGTGGAGGTAGGCCGATCGGCTCAGCGGCTCATCGCGATTGGAGCCGAGCCCGTGAACCATGACGACCGTGCTGTGATCCGTCCCCGGAATCCACCAGCCGCTCAGCGTGATCCCGTCGGCGCTGCGGAAGGTGACGTCGCTGTAGGCCATGCCCCAACGCGAGGGGGTGGCTCCGAGCTTGGAACGTGGCGGCTCCAGGCTGATGCGCTCGCCCGCGAAGCTGGCGACGAGCCAGAAGGCGAGAACTGCGGCCAGCACACGAACTCCGAGCTTCAAGGCGGCGGCGATTCTACGAGAGCCGCGGATCGGGCTAGGTCTCGCGACGGCGATCATCGGCGCCCGCGGGAGCGCAGCGTGCCCTCGCCGCCCGGCCGGACCGAGTCTGGGCCAGGGGTTCGCTACTCGACGCCGCCAAGGCGCAGGTCGAAGATCGCGCCGAGCGCAAGCCCCACGCCGATTCCGATGCCGATGCCCAGGGCCAGGTTCCAGTCGAGGAGCTGGGCGAACATCAGTCCCATAGCCGCGCCGAGCGCCAGGCCGAGGCTGATCCCCTCACCGCGCTTGAATTGCGATCGCTTCGAGCTCATTGCCTGCTTACAGTGGCCCCGCGGCAGGCCCGCGCCCAGGGGCGAATGGCGGGTGGCGCCAAGACGTTCGACCCCTCACGTTCACGCGGCCCGCGGCGACGGCGTCGCGGTCACGTCGCGCATGACCTCCGCCAGGTGGCTCCACAGCAGCATGTGCGCTTCCCCTGGACAGATGCGCAGGGTCGCGCCCGGCATCACGGACTTCAGGTAATAGCCGTGCTGCACGGGGATCACGTTGTCCTGGTCTCCATGCCAGAGCTCGACAGGAACGTGAATGTCGCCGAGCGAGATGTTCCAGGGCAGCGCGAGGACCTGGATGTCCTGCACGTATCCGGAGGCACCGCGATGCATCGCCTCCCGCAGCGTGGCGGCTGCGCCCGCGGCCACCGCTGGTGATGAGAAGAGCCGTAGGTCGGCGGCCGGTTTGTCGCGGAAGGCCTGATCGATGAAGAACCGCGGGTGCGCGTGCACCACGCCCGCCAGCACAGCCGCACCGGCTTCGAACAGCCACGGCATGCGGGCCGCGAGCCAGACCCCGGCCCGCGTCATGAGGCGCATGTTGTTAAGGGCGCCTGGAAACTGCATCGGTCCCGGACAGCCGGTGGTGACGACGGCCGTGACCCGATCCGGGATCAGGGCCGCGCACGCGAGCGCGTAGATCCCTCCGCCCGACAGCGCGGTGACCCCGAACCTTGCGATGCCGAGAGCGTCCGCGAGCTCGGCCACGTCGGCGGGCCAATCGACGAGCCGGCGATGCCGCTGCGGATCCGACATGCCGTATCCCGGCCGGTCGGGGGTGATGACACGCACGCCGAGCGATCGGTAGTAGTCGGGAGGCGCCTCGTGCTCGTAGCGCGAGCCGGGCATTCCGTGCATGTGCACCACAGGACTTCCCGCTGGGTCGCCCCACTCCGTGTACGCGAGCCGGCGGCCGTCGTGCAACCGCACGAACCGCGTCTCCGGGCCGTCCCAGTTCACGGACCGATTCTGCCCATCGCCTGGCAATGCCTCAGCGGGCCAACGCCTCACCAACCGTAGGGCGAGCGACCCTGTCGCCTCACGGGGCCGGCGCCCATGCTCAATCAGGAGGTAATGAACGTGAGTAAGTCTCTCGTTACCAAGACGTGGCTTGGCGGCCTCGTCGCGATTGTCCTGGGGGTGCTGATCGCCGGATTCGCGGTGACCACGATGCTGACGACTGGCGGCACATGGCACCCGGCGGCCACGGGCAACGGCTACGACTTCGTGCCGGCCAGGGACGGCATTTTCTGGACCAGCGTCGTCGGCATCGTGATGGGTGGTCTGCTGGCGCTGGTCGGCAGCGTCGTCCAGCTGGTCGCCTGGATCGGCGCGGTCATCAACACGTACGCCCTCGCAGACAAGAGCTGGTTCATCGTCCTGTTGATCGGCGGCCTGTTCGGGCTCGTCTTCGGGCTCGCCGGGCTGGCCGTGATGGTCGCCTACATGGTGGCCGGGCCCGACGGCACGGTGGAGCGCAAGCCCGAACCGCCGGCCACGATCGCCGGACCGGCACGCCTGGCGGCTGCCGGATGAGGAGGAATTGAAATGAAGGCACTGGTCATGTACGCGTCAAGGCACGGGAACACGCGACGGGTGGCGGAGGCCATCGCCGACGGCATCCGCACCTTCGGGACCGTCGACGTCGTACCGATCGATGAGGCGCCCGCGACGTTCAGCGGCGAGGAGGACCTTGTGGTGCTCGGCGGTCCGACCGAGGCTCACGGGATGACGCCTGCGGTGAAGACGTACCTGGACGGCCTCGAGTTCGGCGCCCTGAACGGAGTCCCCATGGCCGCGTTCGACACAAGGCTGGAATGGCCCCGCTGGATTTCCGGCTCGGCCAGCGCGGGGATATCGCATCGCTTGCAGAAGCTCGGCGCGGACGTGGTGGTTCCGCAGGCCAGCTTCATCGTCGAGGGGAAGGACCCCGTCCTTAAGCCGGGTGAGCTGGAGCGCGCCAAGTCCTGGGGCGACGCGCTCGCGCGCACGGTAAGGGCCGAGGTCGCGGCCGCCAGGTGACGGCCCGGCCGGGTGTCAGCCGGTCGACAGCCTGAGGCTGCCGGCCGGCGGCGCCTGGTCGATGCGCTTCGGACGCGGGCTCATACCGAAGACGAACCTCGTGGCCGCCCACCGGCGCACGCCGAGCTCGTAGGTCCCGAGCGTGAGAGCGAAGACGATCACCAGGATGATCGCGAACTTCGGCCAGACGGCGAGGTCCCACGTCACCACGAAAGACGCGACCGCCAGCACGAACGGGTGGTGAATCACGTAGACCGGCAGCACCGACTCCTTCGCGTAGTCGATCGCGGGGTGCGCGAAGTTGAGCCACCGCATTCCGAGGTAGACGACGGCGTTCAGCCACGACCAGACGAAGACGCCCCACACGGCGGCCTGCGCCACTTGCTCCGCGAGCGTGGGCCCCGGAATGGCCGCCGGCTGTCGCGTGATCAGGAACAGGACACCCATCCCCGCCGTGGCGCCGATGCCTCCGGCCACCAGCGATCGTATCTGGGCGCGGATCACGAGCTCGAATCGCCGGTCGCTGAATATGACCGCGCCCCAGAAGAACGCGAGCGTATAGGTGGCGACGTCGGCCCAATCCTGGTAGTCGCTGAACCGCGACCGCAGCACGAGCTGGCTGAGGGCCAGCGGCGCCGCCAGCACTAGCAGCCCGGCCGGCCGGCGCGCCACCGCCAGGATCCACGAGGTCAGCCGCCGGCCGGCGGCCGTCCGCAACCACGCGATGGCCGGCGCGCAAACGACCGAGATGGCGAACAGGTAGCCGAGAAACCACAGGTGCAGCCCGTACCGGCTCACGATCTGGAGCGTCCAGTCGAGCTGGATGTGCTGGAAGAAATCGACATAGAAGGCGGGCAGGCGATCGATCGAAGGCGGCGGGTTGCTGCTCACCAGGAAGCGCTGCAGGGGCGTGAGGATCACGACACCGGCTACCATCGGCACCAGCAGGCGCAGAAAACGCTTGCGCACGAAATCCTGGAGCGGGCGCGAGCGCAGGCTGAACCATGCGTCCGCGCCGGCGACGAGGAACATCGCCGGTATCCCCCATGGAAAACAGAAGCCGGCGAACGCGCTTAGAACAAGGCTCTGGTCGTGGTTGGCAACCAGCCACCCGCCGTACGCGAAGACCAGCGACACGTGGAAGACCACGATGCCGTAGACGATGACCACCTTCAGCCAGTCCAGGTAGTGGACGCGTTCGTTGCTCAACCTGGAACGAGTCTCCGCCCCGGCGGGCCGTCAGTCAGGGACTGAAAGACCCTCGATCTGCCTGCCTCTCAGCAGCCAGAAGCCGGTGGTGACGAAGAACGCGGTCAGTACGACCGTGAAGGGCCGCTGGAAGACCCCATAGGGCAGGTGCGTGGCCGGCCGCACGAGGACGCCGAACGCCTCGATCGCGAGCGAGGCGACTCCCAGGCCGAGCCACAGGCGGCGCGGGGCGGGCATGTGCAGGCGGCCTCTCGAACCGGCGAACAGCACCAGTGGGGCCGCGCTGGCGATGCCGAAGCACACCTGCGACACGGTGCCGTGGAGGATCGCCGCCATCGGCACCCTGGGGTCCTGCGGGAACACGCCGGTGAAGACGAGGAAGACGCCGGCGACCATCACCATCGCGGCGCCGAGGCGCCAGGCCAGGTTGCCGGGGACGCCAAAGGAAAGGCCGACGCCGAGGAGCACTGTGAGTATCCCCGGCAGGAAGAAGAAGCCGGCGGAGAAGATCGCGGCGTTGGGGGTGCCGGTCGTCGCCAGGTCGCTGAACGGCCGGGTCAGCAGGTTGTAGCCGGCACGCGAGATGCCCATGGTCAGGAAGTCGACCCACATCAGGACCGGGATCGCGACGGCGGCCCAACCGGCCGCGCGTCGCCAGGCGATGGCGTGCACGAGCAGCGATGGTACGAGAACCGAAGAAAGGCTGGAGGGGCCGGCGAGCCCGGCCCCTCCGCTTGTGGGGGAGAAGCGCTCAGACCTTGACCGGCTTGACCACCGGCTTGACCGGGATCTCCTTCGGCTTGGGCTTGCCCTCGATCTTGGCCGCCTTCGGCATCGCGACCTCGAGCACGCCGTCCTCGTAGAAGGCCTTGATGTCGGCTTCCTTGATGCCCTTGGGCACCGTCATCTTCCGCTCGAAGAACCCGTACGACGTCTCCTTGCGGTAGTAGCCCTCCTCCTTGACCTCCTTGTCCGCCTTGCGCTCGCCGGTGATCAGAAGCTCACCTTCGTCCAGCGTGATGTGGATGTCCTTCGGGTCGACGCCCGGCAGGTCCACCTTGACCACCATCTCGCCGTTGCGGGCGTAGACGTCGGCGGTCGGGATGAAGTGCTTGCCGGACAGCGCCAGCAGGGGCCGGAACGGCCACGGGCCGCTCAGCGTGCGGAAGAACTCCGCGATCGGGCTGTCGAGCTCAACGACCTCTTCCGGAATTCGAGTCAGCATCTCTTGTCACCTCCTTTCCTGAGATGTCAACCAACGATTTCAAGCTAGTTCGCCCTTGCGGGCTTGCCTAGGGCCGTTGGTCATACCGCCGCAAGGACGTGGCGCTGGTGCGCCGGCTCGAGGAGGCGGAGCCGCTTCCACGCCCTCGCCGCCGCGAACGTGACCCAGTGGTCGACCAGCGGATCCTTCGTCACCGGGTATCCGGACGACCACAGGCCGTCCTTGCGCTGGTGGTCGCGCAGCCACGTGAGCGCCTCGCGGACATGCTTGTCCTCGGCCGTGAGCCCAATGCGGCCGACCGCGTCGAGCGAGGAGACGATGTCAGTCCAGCGAAACGGAAACGTGAGCTTGGTCCAGTACGCCGCCGACCTGCGGTCGGCGTAGCGGTCAGGGCGGAAAAACCGGCTCACCAGCACCAGCGCCGCGTCTTGGGTCTCGCGCCGCCTCCGATATGCGGGGTGAGCGGCGAGCGCGCGCAGGACGACGCCGGTGATGAGGTGGGATGACGGTCGCGCCCGGTCGGGTTCGATCGGCTCGCGCAGCTTCATCACGGCTGCGAATCCGCCGGGCTTTGGCCCGACCGTGCGCAGGGGCAGCGCCCAGGCTCCGTCGCGCTGCCTTATCTCCAGCAGCCAGTCCAGGCCGCGGCGCACCCTCGGGTCGTCCCCGTAGCCCGCCTCGATCAGCAGGCCGAGGATGTCCGCGGTGTAGTTGGGCGAATACTGGTTCCCGTACATGCCGCGGATGTCCCCATCGCCGGTCTGCCTGCCGAGCAGGAACTCCGCCGCGGGCCCGATCGCCGGATGGCGGCGGTCGAGGCGGTACTTCGACACCAGCACCAGCAGCTGCTTGTAGGTCGCGAGCTGCGCGTAGTCCTCGGCCGCGCGCAATTCAGCTCGGACGCGCGCGCCCGGATAAGCCCATCCGCCGTCGCGCCGCTGCCGGCGGCAGATGCGCTCGACCTCGGGCAGCGTCCACAACGATCGCGCGTCGACGCGCTCGTCGAGGATGTCGTGGCGTACTGCCCATGTCAGCGCGGGATCCCCGGCGCCGAGCAGCTCGCCGATCGGGTCGATCAAGTGGTCACGAAATCGAGGACGAGCCGGTCCGGGCCGGTCATCGTGGAGATGGTCGGGCAAACAATCCGGCCGAGGCCGATGGCGATGTCGGCCTGGCCCTCGTAGACACCGAGCACAACCACCTGCCTCAGCACCGGGTACGCGGGCGTCGACATGTTGGTCCCGTGCTGGTAGGCCGGCGGGATGTCCATGCCGTAGATGTACAGGTGCAGGCCTGCGACCCCGGCGACGCTGACGGGAGTTCCTTTGGCGGGCCCCACGAAGGTCTTGGGATCCTGCCAGTCGAGCTTGTAGGCGGGCATGCCCCCCGTGAACTCGACGACCACGCGGTCGTAGCCCGTGTGGGTGCCCACACGTACGTCGGCGATGGTCGCGCGCGAAGACGTGCCGCCCTGCGTCGGTAGGCACGGGATCAGAGGCGATTGGTGGGGGGTCGGCTCACCGATGGGGCTGGGCGTAGGGGTTGTCGAAGCCACGGGCGACGTCGAACCGCAAGCGGTGAGCAGAACGGCCAGCATCGCGATGACAGCAGCTCTCATGATCTTCTACATCTCACGCGGCGCGAGGCGCATGCGCGCGATGCCTCAATGCGTGGTCAAGGTCCACGACCACATGGTGGATCGCAACCGCGATGCGATGGACGTCGGGCACGATCTCGGGGTCCGCGGTGATCCCCACTCCCAGCTGGCCGTCGCTGCCCAGGGCGGCGATCGAGAGGCCGATGGACGCTCCCAGCGGCATGACCGGATAGCTGACGGAGACCCTGCGTCCCAGCAGCGAAAGCGACATGCCGGGCGCAGGCACGTCGGACAGCACGAGGTTGCAGCATCGCGTCGCGCTGGCAATGTGCACGACCGCGCTGTGCAGAGGATTCGGCAGCAGGCCGGCTGCCCTGACCGCAGCGATGGCCCCGGTCGCGGCATGGGCCGCGCGCAGGTCGGACTTCGACGTGGCGATCGCGCGCACGAGGGCCCCGAACTCGAGGGGCATCATGGGCAGGTCGAGGAAGACGGCGGTCACGTGGTTGCCAAGGCCGTCGCCGCCGGCTGTGCGGGTCGAGACCGGCAGCATGGCGCGGAGTGCATGCGGGACGCCGGGATAGGCCACGCCGGCCAGGTAGTCGCGGAGCCCGGAGGCCACGATCGCCACGAAGACGTCGTCCACGGTGCCTCCGTCGCGCTGCTTGGCGAGGCGGATCAGGTCGAGCGGGATGGTCGTGGTGGCAAACGAGCGGCGCGGACCCACGTGGCCGTTGAACGGCCCGGCGAGAGCGATCGGCCCGCTCGCGGCGGTGGCCGCGATGCCGAGCATCGTCTGCGCGGCCGTGAGCAGCGAAGGCCTCATCGAATCCGCGAACCCGGGGAGCTGCCGGTCGGCTTCCGCCCGTCTGCCTGCCTCGCCGTCGAACAGCCGCTGCGCGATGGCCACGCCTGCGATGCCGTCCGTGATGGCGTGATGCATCTTGACGACGATGCATTGACCGTCGCGCTGCCCGTCGATCAGGTGGATCTCCCAGAGGGGCTTCTCTCGGGAAAGGGCCTGCTCCTGGATCTGTGCGCACATCGCGTCGAGCTGGGCACGGCTCCCGGGCGCCGGAAGCGTGTGGCGGAAGAGGTGGCGAGCGAGGTTGATTCGCGGCACCGGCTCCCAGTGCGGCCGGTTCAGGGTCCAGGGTCCGCCCGCCAACTTCTGATGGAACCTCGGGAGCCTGCGCAGTCGTGGAGAGATCGCCTGCCGCAGCTTCTCGAGCGTCAGGCGCGGCCCCGGCTCGAGGACCAGCACAGCCGAGACGTTCATGGGGAGACCGGGCTGCTCCATGGCGAGGAACGCGGTCTCGAGTGACGTCAACCGGCTTCGCACGACCACGCCACGAGGGTAGGCGCGGCTCAGTGGTCCGGGGCAGAACCCACAGACCTGCGGGCAACGTGCCGGAAGGCCCTGTCGGCGCCGCGGTCGCGGCCGCAGTGTTGGATCGAAATGGCGATTGCTACGAGTGAGTCGTTATCGCGGGCCGACAGCGCGTGGCTGCACGCCGAGTCTCCGACGAATCACTTCGTGGTGACCTCCCTCGGTCTGCTGGACTCCCCGCTGGACCTCAGGCGATTCAAGTCGATGCTCGCGCGCCGGATCTCGCAACACCCGCGGCTGACGCAGGTCGTCAGCGAGTCGTCCGTGCCCGGGGTGCCGCCCAGGTGGGAAGCGGCTCGCGACTTCGACCTCGATGCGCACGTCCACAGCGTGGGACTGCCGGGAGCCGCCGGCATGGACGAGCTGGCGGCCTTCATCGGCGACCTGGTGGGCCAGCCGCTGGACATCGGCCGCCCGCTCTGGCAGGTGTACGCGGTCGAGGGCCCTGAAGAGCGCGGCGCGCTCGTCTCACGCTTTCACCATTCGCTCGGCGACGGCCAGGCCATGGTCCGCATGCTCCTGTCGCTCACCGATGAGACCGCCGAAGGTTGGAAGCGGCGGGCGCGCCCGGGGAGGCCTGGCGGTTCCGCGCACGACGGCAGAAGCGCCTTCACCCGCGTGCTCGACTCGCTGCCACCGCCCGCTACGTTGACTCGTGAGGCGCTGGGCACGGCCGAGACGCTCGCCCGATTGACGCTGCTCGACCCCGACCGGCCGACGCCGCTGCGCGGCGAGCTCGGCCTGCTGAAGGCGGTGGCGTGGACGCCGCCGATCCCGCTCCGGCAGATCAAGAGGGTGGCGAGCGCTTCCGCGACCACCGTGAACGACGTGGTGGTGAGCGCGATCGCCGGGGGCCTCGGCGATTACCTCAGGAGCGCACACGTGGACACGCGCGGTCTGCGGATCCGGGCGATGGTGCCGGTGAACCTGCGTCCGCCCGAAGACACGACGATGACCGGCAACCGCTTCAGCCTCGTCTACCTGGAGCTCCCGGTCGGGGTGACCGGTGCGCGCGAGCGGCTGATGCGCGTCAAGACAGAGATGGACCGGATCAAGGCTTCGCGCGAGCCGGCGGTCGGCTGGCTGCTGGTGCAGGGCCTCGGCGTCCTGCCGGCCGGCGTCGAGCGCCTCGTGTCGGGCTTTTACGCGGCCAAGGCGTCACTGGTCCTGACCAACGTGGTCGGGCCGAAGGAGCGTGTGTACGTCGCCGGCGTGCCGCTCCGGCAGATGACCTTCTGGGAGCCCGAATCGGGAGGCCTCGGCCTCGGCGTGAGCATCTACAGCTACGCGGGCGACGTCACGGTCGGGGTCGTTGCCGACCTTCATCTCGTCGCCCAGCCCCGCCAGATCACACAGGCCGTCAGCCGCGCGTTCGCAGCGCTGGCGGCGGAGTTTTGAAGGAGGTATTTCGATGACCAAGGGTTTTGTCGGAGACATCAAGAAGGCGGCCAAGGAGAACGACTTCTTCCGCCGGGTGCTCTTCACAGGCAAGAGCAGCCAGCTCGTGCTCATGTCGCTCGAGCCGGGGGAGGACATCGGTGCGGAGGTCCACTCCGTGGATCAGATCATCTACGTCGTCGACGGCGAGGGCATGGTCGAGCTCGACGGGGACAAGAAGGAGTTCGAGAAGGGCGACGTAGTTTTCGTGCCCGCCGGCGTCAGGCACAACGTCGTCAACTCCGAGGACAAGGAAGCCATGAAGCTGTTCACCGTTTACGCGCCGCCTCAGCACGCCGACGGCACGATCCACCCGACCAAGGCGGACGCCGAAGCCGCCGAGGCGAAGCCTCTCGCGGCGACATTCGGAGCTTGAGGAGGCAATCGCAATGCAGAACCAGATGCATCGTCAATCGACAGTCGGCGGCGGAGCGGGCCTGGGCCTGCTCCTGATCGCGGCCGGCCTGGTCTTCCTCGTCGCGCGGCTTCTTCCGTTCGACATTGGCCAGTACGGCTGGCCGCTGTTCATCGTCATGTTTGGCCTGGCCTTCCTGCTGATCGGGATGACCACGTCGGCGTCCGGATTCGTCGTCCCAGGCTCGATCGCGACGGTGGTCGGCCTGATCCTGGCCGTGCAGAACACGTTTGATCTGTGGGCCTCCTGGAGCTACGCCTGGGCGCTCGTGTTCCCGTTCTCGATAGGAGTCGGCACCGCCCTGCTGGGCATGCGGAGTGACCGGCCGGACCAGGTGCGCACCGGCACCGGTATGGCCGGCACGGGCATCGCGCTCTTCCTGGTCTTCGGCGCGTTCTTCGAGGGCATCCTGCACGTCGACGGTTTCGAGATCGGGTCGGTGGGCGACCTCTTGATCGCCCTGATCCTGATCGGCAGCGGCGTGCTGCTCCTCATCCTGCGCATGGCGTCCAACCGCTCGGTGCACGCGCTGCCACCGGCGCCGCGCACGCCCGGTGATGGAGGCCCAGCGTGAACGTAAGCAGCTTTTGCAGCACCGATATCGTGACGGCCGAGGCAACTGACACGCTGCAGGAGGCCGCGGAAACGATGGCCCGGAGCCATGTCGGTGCTCTCGTCGTGCTCGACAACGGCGAGCTGGCGGGTGTCATCAGCGAGGCGGACGTGATCACCGCGATCGCCGAAGATGCGAACCTCGCCAGCACCGCGGTCGAGGACTACATGACGGAGGACCCGGTCAGCGTGCAACCCGAGGACGACGCCGCGCTCGCAGCGCGGCGCATGGTCGAGAACGGGATCGGGTACCTGCTGGTGATCCGGGGTGGGTCGCCGGTAGGCGTGGTCTCGCGCGGAGACCTGCTCTCCGCGGGCGCGGCGGCCCGGACCTGATTCAGGCGGCGGCGGTCTGCGCTCCGCTCACGCGGAGCGCGATCGCCGGCGGGTGCTCCAGGGTGTTGTGCACGGCGCAGCGCTCGATCACCCGCTCGAACGCAGCTCGCTTCTCGGGAGGCAGGCCGGGCGCCTCCACGTCAAGCGTGATCTCTCCGACCCGGTGTGGGCCCTCGGCCCAGGTGTACGAGCAGGTCACCTGCAGACCCGCCGCCGGCAGCTGGTTGCGACGCAGGAACCGCTCGGCGTACAGGCCGACGCACGCCCCAAGGCCGGCGATGAACAGCTCGGTCGGGGTGGGGGCGGTGTCGCCGCCCCCATCCTCTTGCGGCTGGTCGGTGAAGACTTCGTGTCCGCGAATCGATACCCGCAGCCTGTCGCCGTCCTCGTAGCTGACGGTGACCATCAGATGAACAGCGTGATCGCGCCCTGCGCGTCGGCGAGAGCCCTGGTGGCCCCGGCCGGCGGCTCCAGGCCGTCGATCAGGTCCTCCGGCTTGAGTCCCAGCATGTCCATCGTCATCTGGCAGGGGATCAGGTGCACGCCCATCTCCTTCGCCATGTCCATCAGCTCGTGCGGGCTCGCGACGTGGTGCTCCTGCGCGAGGTGCTTCATCATCGCGGGGCCGGCGCCGGCGAAGTTCATCTTCGACAGCTTCAGGTGCTCGTCACCTCCGCGATTCATCATCGACAGCATCTTCTGCATCCAGTTCTCGCCTGTGATGCGGACCTGGTTCTTGACGAGCGGGAACAGACCCCAGAAGGTGAAGAAGACGGTCGTCTCCTTCCCCATCGCGGCGCCCGTGGTCGCGAGGATCAGGGTCGGCCAGAGCTTGTCGAGCTCTCCGCTCCAGGCGAAGATGACCAGCCTGTCGGCCACTTCGGGCTTCGTGTCTTCCACCTTCTCCGACGGCTTCTCCATCAATGCGACGCCCATGACGCCTACTCCTTCTTCTTCAGCACGAAGTGGAAGACCCCGTCCACCGTGTCGGACTCGACCAGCGGGTTGCCCGTGGTCTGAGCCCACGCCTTGAAGTCGGGCACGGAGCCGGGGTCGGTGGCGAACGCCTCCAGCAGCTGGCCGGGCGCCAGCTCCTTCATCGCCTTGGCGGTCTTGATGATCGGAAGCGGGCAGGAGAGCCCCTTCAGGTCGAGGCTCCTGGCGATGGTGATGCTCATGTTTCTCCTCTCCTTCACACCCGCCCCAGCGGGACGGTGTGCCAGTAGCTCTTGTTGAACAGGGTCTTCGCCCAGTGCCAGAAGTGGCTTGGCGAAGGGGACACCGGCGGGTGGTCGTAGTCGAACTGGATGGTGGTCGCCTGACCGTGGCCGGTCTCCAGGAAGCACATGACCTTGCCGTCGTAGACGTGCGCCGGCGGCGTCGCGCCCTTGACGGCGGCGACGATCTCGGCGGCCGCGACCGTCGCTTCGTAGTGGGCGACCGACCCGCTCTTCGAGATCGGGATGTTGGTGGCGTCGCCGATGACCCAGACGTTGTCGAAACCAGTGTGCTTCAGCGTGTTCTTATCGACCGGGATCCAGCCACGCTCGTCGCCCAGCTTCGAATCCTCGATGACCTTCTGCCCGCGGTGAGGCGGCACCAGGACGAGCAGGTCGTAGTCGACGGTCTCGCCTTCGAGTGACGTCACCGTCTTCGCGATCGGGTCGACGGATTCGACGTTGAAAAAGCCCGTCAGCTCGATGCCGCGCTCGGCGAGGATCGGCTGCACCAGCTTCGAGGTGGTCTCGATGGTGAATGCGCGGTTCAGCGGCGACAGCAGCTTGATCTGGCAGCGCTCGCGGACGTGCCGCGCGCGCAGGTAGTCGTCCAGCAGGAAGGCGAACTCGACCGGAGCGGGCGGGCACTTGTAGGGGATTCCGGCCACGCCGATAACGATGGTGCCGGCCGAGAACTCGGCAAGCGCCTGGCGCAGGCGCTGCGCTCCTTCCATCGTGTAGAAGTCGTGCGCGCCGCGGCCGCCCGGCACCTCGTCGATGACCGTGCGGCTGCCGGTGGCGATCAGCAGCTCGTCGTAACGAAGAGTGCGACCTGTCTTCAGGACCACCTTGCGCTCTCTCGTATCGATTAGCGTCGCTGTGTCGACGACCAGCTTCACCTCGTCCCGGATGAGGGAGGCCTCAGGCCGTCGCAGCGATTCCGGCTTCTCCTTGCCGACCGCGACGTAGAGGAAGCCCGGCTGGTACGTGTGCAGGCCGGTGGCGTCGACCAGAGTGACGCGGGCTTCGGGACCAACTTCTCTGGCCACGAGGTTGGCGACGATGGTGCCGCCCACGCCACCTCCCAGGATCAATATGTCGTTGCGCATCGCCATCACCTCGCCTTGCGCACGAGGAAGCGCGCGAAACCATCGTCCTCGCGGACCTCCACCAGCTCGTGCTTCGCCTTGGCGACCCACGCCGGAATGTCAGTCCTCGAGCCGGCATCGCTGGACAGGACCTCGAAAACCTGGCCCACCTGCCCCTGGCGGATGGCGCCTATGAGGTTCATCAGGGGTCCCGGACACGCCATGCCTCTTGCGTCGATCGACTTGTCGACCTGAACTGTTGTGCTCATCACTGCCTCCACGAAAATCAGATGAAGACGACCTGGCCGTCGCCGGCCGAGGCCATGAAAGCGGCCACGCCCTCGACGCCGTCCACCAACGGGTCCAGGTCGGAAGGGCGCAGGTGGAACATGTCCATGGAAAGGGCGCAGGCCTGGATGTTCACCTCGCCGACGTCCTTGGCCTGCTTCAGCAGCTCGCTCCAGTGCTGGCCGGGGTGGGCGCGAATGACCGGCGCCAGGGAGTCGGTCGCCTCCCAGGCAAGCGCGTGGTCCGCGTGCACCTTGCCCGCGCGAAATGCACGGAGCGCGTAGTACTGCAGGAAGACGTTGACGGGCCGGCCCATGGCCGCGGCCCCCACCGCCAGCACCGCGGCGGCGTTCAGCTTGTCGTCGGTCCCCGAGAAAAGGACCAGGGAGAGCGGTTTGTCTTGCTCGTCCATCACTACCTCCGATGGATCGAGTGTCTGCCTGCTCAGGCAGGATCGACAGGGCCCCTGGTCCCGCTGCCGGCGGGCCTTGTGTCCCTATGTGATTGAACAGTTACGCAGTTAACTGACGGCATGAAGGCTTGGGAGATCGAAGAGGCTGCTCATCGTTTCGCTCTGCTGAGCGATCCAACGCGGCTGCGGATCCTGCACACCGTGATGGAGCACGGCGAGCTGCCTGTGCACGAGATCGCGAGCGCGGCCGGGGCCTCGCGCTTCAACACGTCCGCCCACCTGACCCGGCTGGCCGGAGGCGGGCTGGTCGCGCGCCGGCGCGAGGGCTCGACGGTCTACTACCGCGTGGACGACCGCAACCTGCCGCGTGTCTGCGAGCTCATGTGCGAGTCGCTGCGCAAGCGGGCCCTGGCCGCCGCCCGCGTCTGAGACCTCGGCTTACTTCACCTCCGCCGGCGTCTTCAGCGCTTTCTCGATCTCGTCACCGACCTCGCGGAAGGTCTGAGCCAGCGCCGATCCGAACGAGCGCGCCGCCTCCCGCGTGCGTGAGCGCACTTTCGGGTCGCGCGAGGCGGTCTCGAACGACCAGAACACCTTGTCCGCCGCGTCCCGCAGCTGTTCCAACGACCGGTTGATCTCGGCGGTGCGCTCGCTGTCGGGCGTGGCGTCCTGGTAGTGGCGCTTCAGCTCGGCGCCGAGGTGGTTCATGTCGGCCTGAAAGCGGTCCCAGGCCTCCTTCGTCTCCTGTGCCATTGCCTCCTCCTTACTCCTATCGAATCTAGTGCACCGCGACCGGAGCCGCCAGGGCTCCGAGCAGCTCGTCGACCTCCTGCCTCCACGAGTTGACGAGCCGCACTTGCGCCTCGCGTTCGGTCGCGTTCTTGACGTAACCGGCCGCCAGCTGGGCCATGTGCGCGTAGAAGTCCGCGAGCCGCCTCAGGGTTGCCACATCGGGCGTCTGAGCGAGCATCTCCAGGCATCGCTCGGCGGGCATGCCGACGCGCTGCTTGAAGTCCCGCAGCATCCACTGCCGCTCGAAGAACGAGCGCCCCTGCCACCCGCGGTACTGCTCCCTCAGCGTCTTCACGACCCTGGCGCGCGCCTCCTCCGCCGGCGCGGTAAACGGCGCGGCGGACTCGGCGGGAGCGATCTCGATGCCGGCGTCGACCAGGGCCTGGCTGGAGCTGATCTCCTGGCCGGCGTAACGGTCGGCGAGCGCGATGGCGGCGGCAAACCCGGCGCCGGCGGCCTCGACCGAGAGAACCGCCCCGGCGTTCATGGCCCACAGGTCCTTCGCGGTCATGCCCATGCGAGGTGCCAGGACCTCGACCGCGCGGGTCGCGGTCGCCGTCGGGACGAGCCCGGGGCCGATCGTGAAAGCGATCACGCCCGTGCCTTCCAGCTCGGCGTCCAGCGAGTTGGCGAGCTCGACCTGCGCCGCCTTCAGTGACTCGTACGCGGCCAGGTACGGCCCGCCCGTGGACGAGACGCAAGCGAAGACGCCGTGGTGGCGGGCGATCATCCCTGGCAGGAATGCCTTCGCCAGGAGAGCAGGTCCCCTGAGGTTGACCGCGTAGCTGCGGTCCCAGTGGTCGATCGGCGTCTCGACCACCGACTGCCCGGCCGGCGAATACGTGGCGTTGTTGAGGACCGCATCGACGCGGCCGTATCGCGCCTCGACCTCGGCCGCGAGCGACCCGACGTTCTTCTCGTCGGCCACGTCAGTCGCCACGAACACGAACCTGTCCGAGGAGAGCGTCTTCTCCGCCGCACGCCCTGACGCCGCGTCGATCTCGGCGATGACCACGGTGGCGCCCAGCCAGAGCAGGCTCCGCGCCGCCTCCAGTCCGATGCCGCCACCCCCGCCCGTGACCACGACCACGGAGTCCCGCAACGACCGTGCGCTCAGCCGTCCGGTCGCGATCAACATCACGCGGCCAACATCGCGCCTGCGCGAGGTGTCGTCGAGAGCCGGTCGGCACGCTCCAGGAGGGCGCAACAGCACTGTCCTCGCGTCAAGCCCGCGGTCAGCCTTGGCAGCAGGAGGAATTGTTCAGATGTTGCGCAAACTGGATCGCATTGCGATCGCCCTCGTGTCTCTCCTCGTCGGTCTGCAGGCCCTGATTCCCGGATGGACGATCATGGCCGACGGCTCGGTGTACGGGTTCAAGCTGCCGACGAGCTGGCTCACGAGCTACTGGCCGTTCTCTGACTTCTTCGTCGCCGGCCTGCTCTTGCTCGTGGTCGTCGGCGGCGGCTGTCTCGCCACGGCCGCGATGGTCGCGGCCAGCGGCAGGTTCTACGCGATCGCCGGGCTGGTGATGGGTGTCGTGCTGGTCGGCTGGATCGCAGGCGAGCTCGTCTTCATGAGCCAGACGATGGTGATGACCTGGATCATCCTGGGTTCGGGTCTCGCGCTCATCGCGCTCTCCGCGCCCTACGCGGTTTCGGAGGCGAGGGCGCTTCGCTTCGCCTGACGCGCTGGATCCCGGCGGTCATCCGCTGACGGCGGCGGCGGCGGTCGCGCTCTGCACGACCGACGCCTCCAGCGCCAGCGCCCTCAGGTCTTCCTCGACCCCCGCGACGAAAACGTCCAGGTCAGGGTAGCCGTCGCCGTCGGCCACGATGCCGAGGTTGAACTGCCCCGCGTAGGACAGCGCGCCGACGCCAAGCGACACGCGGCCGATGAGCGGCAGCAGCGGGAACAGCTCGAGAATCCGCATTCCCGCCAGGTACATGGGCACCGGCGGTCCCGGCAGGTCGGCGCTCTCCACGTTCACGCGCTGGCGCTCGATGAGCTTCAGCGCGATGCGCCCCGCTAAACCCGTGAACGGCAGCGTCCCCACCGAGGGCCGCACGCGTGCCTTGCGCTTTCGCGTCTCCGCGGCGATCGCCCGGAGCCTTCGCATCGGATCCGGTTCTCCGACCGGAACCGGAACCGCCATCTGCGCGATCTCGTTGCCTCGCGCGCCGGCGTACTGCCCGTGGCGCAGCGAGACCGGCACGTACACGCGCATCACCGCGCCGACCCCAGCTTCACCGCGGCTACCGAGCAGCGCGTGCAGGCCACCGGCCATCGCGGTGAGCAGCACGTCGTTCACCTTGCTTTCCGAGGCACGCGCTACGTTCTTGACCTCATCCAGGCTCGTGCGTACGCATGCTGCGGCGCGACGCGGTCCAACCCTGCAGTCGAGGCTCGTCGGGGGCAGCCCCGGGTCAGCGAACAGCTCGCGCAAGGCGGGAAGCACGCCGAACGCGCGTCGCGCCGTCGCGACAGGATGGGCGAGCGAAGAAATCCGCCGCCACCTTCGCGCCCGCCTCGCTTCAGCCGCGTCGGCGAGAAGCGCCGCGTCGGTCGGAGCAGGCTCTGGACTCCATGGCGGCGGGGCCGCGACGGTGATGTCGGGCTCGACGTCGAGCAACGACGCCAGGGTGGCCACACCCGCGATGCCGTCCGCCACGGAGTGGTGCGTCCTGATGAACATGGCCACGCGGCCGTCACGCAATCCGGTGAGAAACCACATCTCCCACAGCGGACGAGCCCGGTCGAGGCGGCGTGCTCGCAGCTTTTCGACCGCCACGAGCACCTCAGCCTCGCCGCCCGGAGACTGCACGACAGCCGTACCGATGTGGCGTCTCAGGTCGAAATCAGGATCGTCGACCCACAGCGGCGAACCCAATCCAGGAGGCGGCACACGCAGCAGCTGCCGCAGGCGCGGCACGAGATGAAGCCGCGACGCCACGACCTCGTTCACGCAGTCGAGGTTGAAGCCGCCGCCGTCGAGAAAGGCCAGCGCCCCGATGTCCTGCGGCCAGATCGCATCCGGCCAGAGCATCACCTGGTCCTCCGGCGTAAGGCGATCGATTGCCATCGGCCCGAGCTTGCTTTCAACTCGCCACGGCGGTAAGGGGCCGCCGATGGGGCCGCGGCGGGCCGATCGGCTCTACCGGCGGACGGCGGTTCGAGTCACGTTGTGTGCGGAGGTGCGCTCGTGATCACGACAATGACCCGTCCCGCCGCCCGGCCGGCGCTCGACTCCCGCATCCCGCGGCGGATCGACGAGATCCTCAACCGCTGGGCAACCGTCGGCATGGCCATCGGAGTAGTGCGCGACGGCCGGCTCGAGCTCTTTCGCGGCCACGGCATGGCCGACATCGAATCGAAGACGCCGATCACGGAGGACACCGTCTTCCGCATCGCGTCGATCAGCAAGACCTTCACGGCGATCGCGGTGATGCAGCTGTGGCAGCGAGGCCTCATCGACCTCGACGCACCGGCCAACGACTACCTGCGCGCCTTCAAGCTGATCGCCGCCAGGCCGGGCTTCCGGCCGGCGACTGTCCGGCACCTGCTGACGCACACCTCGGGCTTGCCCGAGCTGGTGAAGCCCTCTCGCACCCTCGGCTACGTCTTCGGCGAGAGCTACGCGCTCGACGAGAGCGTCCCTGCGCTTGCCGACTACTACGGCCGTGGCCTTCGAGTGACGGCCGAACCCGGCACGCGCTTCACGTACACCGACCACAACTTCAGCACGCTCGGCCAGATCGTCGAGGACGTGAGCCGGTTGCCCCTCGATCGCTACATGCGGGAGCACATCTTCGATCCGCTCGGCATGGAGAACACCGACCTCCTCCGCTCCGAGCGCGTCAGCCCGATGCTCGCGACCGGGTACACGCTTGCGACGCGCGGACCGAAGCCGGTGACCGACCGCCAGTGGCTGACGGCCGCGGCGTCGATGGTCTACTCCAGCCCTCGCGACATGGCTCGCTACCTCGCGGCCTTGATGAATGGCGGCGCCAACGAGCACGGCTCGATCCTGGAGCCGGAGACGCTGTCCATGATGTTCGAGCCCCAGTACCGGCCGGACCCGCGAGTCGCTGGAATCGGCCTCGCTTTCGACCGCGCCGCTCTCGGCGGCCATCGCGCCATCGGGCACGAAGGCATCCTCCCCGGCTTCAACTCCCAGATCTGGGTGGCGCCCGACGACAAGGTCGGGGTGATGGCGTTCACAAACGGCGCGCGCCTGGCGATGCTGTGGTTGCCCGGTGAAACGGCGACGCTGCTCAGCCTCACTTTGGGCGTGCCGGACGACGCTATCCGCACCGACGTCCCGCAGCACCCGGAGAAGTGGGGCGAGATCTGCGGGTGGTATCCGTTCTCTGGCGCGCTGACCGACCTTCGCGCCCGAGCCATGATGGGGGCGGGTGCGCAGGTGTTCAGCCGGCGCGGCGAGCTCGTGCTGCGCATCGTGACTCCGATTCCGATTGCGTACCGCGGCTTCGTGCTGCACCCGGACGATCCAGACGATCCTTACGTGTTCCGCATCGACGCCTCTCATTTCGGCATGCCCGCGGCGAGAGTCGTCTTCAGCCGCGATCAGGACACGATGCGCATCTGCGTCGACATGCTCCCGGTCAGCCTCGTGAAGAAGCCCGCCGGCAAACCCCGGCGAGGGCGATGGCTGGTCGCGGCGGCCGGGGCGCTCGCCGTCGCCGGCGTGGTGACGGCGGTCAAGCGAAAAGTCTCGCGATGAGCGCGATCGCGGCCGCCGAGGTTCCGCGCGATCACCTCGACCTGCTCGCTCGTCCGCTGGTGGCTGCGCTCACGACATTGCTGCCGGACGGGCAGCCGCAGACGCAACCCGTCTGGTACTCGTACGACGAGCCCTGCGTGCTGATCAACACGATGCGCGGGTTCCGCAAGGAACGGAACATGCGCGGGGACTCACGCGTGTCGTTGCTCGTGATCGACCCCGACGACTCGAGCCGCTGGATCGAGATCCGGGGCGTGGTCGAACTGGTCGAAGAGGGTGCTCAGGCGCACCTCGATCTGCTGGCGCAGCTTTACGCCGGCGTGCCTCGCTACTTCGGGGGTTGTGTCAGCGCCGACCTGGCGGCCGTCGAGCACCCTGTGATCGGTCGTATCACGCCGCGCCGGGTCGTGTGCGACGCGATCCACCGGCCCTGACGCCCTCACCCGCAAAGCGGGAGAGGGAAACTAGGAGGCGTAGGCCCGAAGGCCCTGCGCGTGGCCCGCGCGGCGCAGCTTGTCGAGCGCCGTTCGCTCCATCTTGCGCACCGCCTCCCGGTTCACACCCAGCCGGCGCGCGACCTCGTCGAGCGAGCGCTGATGGCCGTCCAGCAGCCCGAAGCGCAGCTGCATCACCCGGCGCTCGCGCGGATCGAGCGTCGACTCCAGCACGTCGTCGAGCTGGCGGCGCATGTCCGACGCGGTGGCCGCTTCCACCGGCGACTCCGCCGTCTCGTCCTCGAGCAGGTGACCGAGCTCCGTTTCGCTCTCGTCGCTGATCGGCGTCTCGAGCGAGACCGCATCCCACGCGAGCTTGCGCAGCTCTTCGACCTCGAGCTTGGTCATCGCCAGCTCCTCGCCGATCTCATCGTCGGTCGGGACGCGGCCGAGGCCCTCGGTCAGGCGCTGCGTGATGCGGATGAGCTTGTTCAGGCGGTCGCCCATGTGCAGGGGCAGGCGAATGGTCCGCGCCTGGTCGCCGATGGAGCGGAGCACCGCCTGGCGGATCCACCAAGTCGCGTAGGTCGAGAACTTGTAGCCGCGCTGCCACTCGAACTTATCGACCGCGCGCATGAGGCCGAGGTTGCCCTCCTGGATGAGGTCGAGCAGCGGCATCCCGCGGTTCTGGTACTTCTTGGCGATCGAGACCACGAGGCGCAGGTTGGCCTCGGTCATCCTCCGGCGGGCCTCCGCGGAGCCCTTGGCGATCTGCTTCGCCAGCTGGATCTCCTCCTCTTTGGTCAGCAGCCGCTCGCGGCTGATCTCCTTGAGGTAGGAACCGAGAGGGTCCTCGAGGTCGGTCTGAGGAGCGGGCTCGACCGGCGCCGGGCGCTCGGCCGGTTCCTCCGACTGACGGTCATGCCAAAGCAAAGCCTGGGAAACTGCGTGCACGAGTTCGTTCTACCCGTCCGGAGGGGGGCCTTAAACCGCGATCGCGCGCCCGGCCTCCCAGCGTGCCTCGGCCTCCCCGATGGGGGTCGAAGGGGGTCCGTTTTTGAAAGGCCAGATCTCCTCGGCGATGCGCCGCCAGTTGGCGGTCGCGTTCATGCTCCCGAGGACCGCGTACAGGCCCAGGTTGATGCGCTGCATGACCACGTACGCCCGCGGCACGTCGCTGTAGGGGGCCAGCGGGCTGCGGGCGTCGAAGAACCGGCGGACGATGGCCGACGCGTACTCGGGCGTGATGGTCATCGGGCGGTCCTGCAGCACAGTGCCGTAGAAGTGCCCGAACCGGTCCACCACGAGCTGCGTCGGCACCGGCGCGCCGGCCCTCAGGAAGCCCGCCCGCTCCAGCGCGTCGCGGAATCCCGCCGCGTCGTTGTCGAAGACGAGCAAGCGCACCGCATCCACCAGCGGCGACAGATCGTCGTCTGAGAACGTTTTGGTCAGTCCGAAGTCGAGAAAGCTCACCTTCCCACCGCCGTGGAAGACGTAATTGCCCGGGTGCGGGTCGCCGTTGAAGGCGTGGATCCGGTACAGGCTCCGGAAGACGAACCGGTAGATGGTCTCGGCGGCCAGGTCGCGCTCGTGCTGGCTCCAGCCCTGCATCGTCTCGAACCGCGAGCCCGACACCAGGTCGGATGTCAGCACGCGCGCGGTGCTCAGCTCCGCGACCACGTGCGGCACGTGGATGTACGGATGGCCGTCGTAGTAGCTCGCGAACAGCTCCTGGCTTCGCGCTTCGAGGACGTAGTCGATCTCTTCCTGGAGCCGGTCGGCGAGCTCTTCCACCAGCGCGCGCACATCCAGGCCGGGGAACGCGCTTCCGACCACGCGGCGCAGCAGGGAGACATTGCGGATGTCCGACGTGATGCTGCGCGCGATGCCCGGGTACTGCACCTTCACCGCTACCGCGCGCCCGTCCCACGTGATGGCGCGGTGCACCTGGCCGATCGACGCGGCGGCAAACGGCAGCGGGTCCCACCTGTGGAAGACCTTCTCCGGCGGTCCGCCCAGCTCCTCCCGGATGACGGATGCCGCCATCTCCGAGCTCATCGGCGGCGCCGTCTGCTGCAGCCGGCCCATGGTCGTGCGCACTGTCTCGGGCAGGTCCTCGTAGATGTAGCTCGCCATCTGGCCGAGCTTCATCAGCACGCCGCGCATGGCACCCAGCTCCTCGGCGACGTCGTCAGCCGAGCGCAATGCCAGGTCATGACGCAGCTCGCGCCGCCGCTCGACCGACGCGAACACGAGTCGCGGCGAGCGCGCGACATACCGGCCGCCGATGCGCAGGGCCAGGCGCGCCAGGGCGGCGCCGCGACCCGCGCGCGACTGCACCATCGCGGCGGCGGGCTGCTTTTTCTTCACGCGCGGGTCCGGAGCTCGATGCGCCTGCGCGCCTCCATCACGCCGTCGAGCGACTCGAACGCGAGGTCGAGCGTGCCCAGGAGCTGACGCACCTGCTCACGTTCGAGCTTCTCCGGCGGCGGCATAGCGAAGCCATACGCGTTGCGGGCCCAATCCGGCAGCGTGCCGATAGCCGCCCACGCGAGGTCGTGCCACAGCTCGCGCGTTTCCTGGTCGATCTCCGGCGGCTCCAGCACCACACCGATGGCGTCACGCGCCGCCCTGGTGATCTGCACGAGCTCGACCGACCGCAGGTAAGCGTGGAGCGTATCGACCGACCGCGGCACCATGCCCGCCGGCACGCCGACGATCTCGGCGAACGGCACCATCTCGGCCACGTAGCGATCGGCATCGCCGGCTTCGAGGCCGCGACCGTAACGCTGGACGATCGTGACGATCGACTCGACCAGAGCGGCGTGCACCCACAGCAGCAGGTCTGGGTCCTCGGCCGCGTAGGGCAAGCCGGTCTCCGGGTCGGTGCCGCGCACATGCTTGTGGATCGCCCGCACGCGGGCCGCGGCCTCGTGCGCAGCCAGCCGATCGCCGTAGGTCACCGTCAGCACGTATCCGCTCGTGGCCGCGAGCCGGCCGAAGGGATCGCGGCGCCAGTCGCTGTGCTGGGCGACGCCGGCCATCGCCAGCGGGTGCAGGGCCTGCACCATGAGCGCGCGCATGCCGGCGAGGGGGAAGCTGCGGTCCCGATGCACGCGCCAGACGATGCTGCCCGGCCCGAACAGACCGGCGTCCGCGGGATGCTCGGGCACCGACCGCTCGTACGCGTGCGCCAGCGGCTCGAGCATCGTCAGCCGCCCGGCCTGCCTGGAGCTCACGCCGCCACGATACGGAGCCGCGCGGGTCAGTGTGCTAGCTTCCCCGCATCGACGCGAAGTGGATGGCTGTCGCGCGTGGCGACGAGCCGGCCGACCTGGTGCTCGCCGGCGGCCACGTGCTGTCGGTGTTCACCAAGGAATGGCTCGACGTCGACGTGGCGATCGTCGACGGCCACGTCGTGGGGCTCGGGCGCTACCAGGGACGGGAGCGCCTGGACGTCGCGGGCAGGTACCTGGTGCCGGGCTTCATCGACGCCCACATGCACATCGAGTCGTCGAAGCTCATGCTCGACGAGTTCGCGCGCGCGGTGCTCGCGCAGGGTACGACGGCCGTCGTGGCCGACCCGCACGAAGTGGCGAACGTGCTCGGCACGGACGGCATCCACTGGCTGCTCGACTGCTGCGACATCGTCCCCCTGGACGTGTTCGTGATGGCTTCGTCGTGCGTGCCCGCGTCGGTCTTCGAGTCGCCGCGGCGGCCGTTCACGCCAGGCGACATCGAGAGCCTGCTGCGCCGCCACCGCACCATCGGCGTCGCCGAGATGATGAACTTCCCGGGCGTCATCGCCGGCGCCGCAAGCGAGCTGGCCAAGCTCGAGACGCAGCTCACGGATCACGTCGACGGCCACGCTCCCGGCGTACGGGGGCCACGGCTCAACGCCTATCTCGCCGCGGGCATCCGCTCCGACCACGAGTCGACGACTTTCGAAGAGGCCCTCGAGAAGAGGCGCCTCGGCATGTGGGTGATGCTCCGCGAGGCCACAGGCGCGCGCAACCTCAAAGACCTGCTGCCTCTCGTCAAGCAGTTCGGCAGCGAGCGCTGCATGTTCTGCACCGACGACCGCGAGCCCGATTTCATCGTCGAGGAAGGCCACATCAACCAGATGGTCCGCGTCGCCGTCGCTGAAGGCGTGAGCCCCGAGGACGCGATCGTGATGGCGACCATCAACCCCGCGACCTACCACCGGCTGTGGAAGCTGGGCGCGATCGCGCCGGGCTACCAGGCGGACATATTGGTTCTCGACGACCTGAAGTCGTTCCGGCCGCGGCACGTGCTCAAGCGCGGCGCGACGCCGAGGTTCGAGAAGATCGAGGTCCCGGAATGGGTGCGCCAGACCGTGAACCTCGGCCCCGTGGACGAGGGCTCGTTCCGTATCACCGCCGGACCGAAAAGAATCCGCGTCATCCGGGTGATTCCGGGGCAGCTGCTCACGGGCGTCGACGTCTCGGAGCCCTGCGCGCGCGACGGAGAGCTCGTCGCCGACCCAGCGCGCGACCTCGTGAAGATCGCCGTGCTCGAGCGCCACCACGCCACGGGCCGCGCCGGCCTCGGCTTCGCCACCAACGTCGGGTTGAAGCGGGGCGCGTTCGCGTCCACTGTCGCGCACGACGCGCACAACGTCGTGGTGCTCGGCGTCGACGACGAGGACATGGCCGCGTGTGCGGCACGCCTGGCCGAGATCGGCGGGGGCATCGTGATCGCGGACGGCGGCCGCGTGGTCGAGGAGCTTCCGCTGCCGATCGCCGGACTGATGAGCGACCGTCCGCTGGCGGAGGTCGACCGCAGCCTGCGCTCGATGGAGGCGCGGCTCAAGACGATGGGCGTGACCATGGCCTCGCCGTTCATGACTC
>DASSLR010000011.1:0-41633 GCA_035689345.1 Candidatus Dormiibacterota bacterium | reverse complement strand
GGGCCGAGCCACCGCTCGAGCACCGCGGCCACCACGTGCAGCTTGATCGGCTTGGAGATGTAGTCGTCCATCCCCGCCGCGAGGCAGCGTTCGCGGTCGCCGGCCATGGCGCTGGCGGTCATGGCGATGATCGGCGTGTGCCGGCCCTCGCGCTCGTGGCGGCGGATCTGGCGGGTGGCCTCGTAGCCGTCCATCTCGGGCATCTGGCAGTCCATGAGGACCGCGTCGTAGGCCACCTTGTCGAGCATTCGCACCGCTTCGACGCCGTTGCCCGCCTTGTCGGCGCGGTAGCCGAGGCGGTCGACCATGCGCATCGCGACCTTCAGGTTGGCGGCGTTGTCCTCGACGATGAGGACCCGACCCGCGCGCTCTGGCCGAACGATGGCCGGCGGCTCGCTTGTGTCGTGCTTGCCGTACTCGGGCCTCGAAGACAGCAGCGTGTGCAGGACGTCGAAGAGCTGCGAGGGTCGCACGGGTTTGACGAGCTCGATGTCGACGCCAGGCACCGGCTGCTCCGAATGTCCGGCCGAGGTGAGCAGCACGACGACCATGTCGCTGAGCTTCGGGTCGCTGCGAATCTCGGCGGCCACGGCGCCGCCGTCCATCGCCGGCATCATCATGTCGACGATCGCGACGTCGAACGGCTCCTTCGCGGCCGCCGCGCGCATCGCGTTGAGGGCTTCGCGTCCGCCTTCGTAGCTGTGCTGGCGCATTCCCCACGAGTCGAGGTAGCGCTCGAGGATGACGCGGTTCGTGCGGTTGTCGTCGATGATCGCGACCGCCGTTCCGGTCAGGTCGCCGGTCCTGCTGCTCACCGCCGCGCTCTCCGACTCGCGGAACAGACCGGTGAACCAGAACGTGCTGCCCTTCCCTTTTTCACTCTCGACGCCGATGTCTCCGCCCATCAGCTGCACGAGCATGCCGGCGATGGCGAGGCCCAGGCCGGTGCCTCCATGGCGTCGCGTGGTCGAGCTGTCCACCTGCGAGTAGACGGCGAAGACCTGGCCTCGTTCAGCCTCGGTCAGGCCGATGCCCGTATCCGTCACCTCCCACCGGATGTACACGCCCCGCGCCCTCGACTCCATGCGTCGGGCGCGGACGATCACCTCGCCGGCGTCGGTGAACTTGACCGCGTTGCCGATGAGGTTGAGAAGCACCTGCCGCAGCCGGCCGGGGTCGCCGATCACGACCTCGGGAATCTCCGGCTCGATGTCGACGATGAGCTCGATGCCCTTGTTCGACGCAGGCTCGGCGAACAGCTCGACCGCCTCTTCGGTCACGTGCTTGGGGCTGAAGTCGATCGTCTCCATGCGCACGCGCCCCGCCTCGATCTTCGAGAAGTCGAGGATGTCGTTGATCAGCTCGAGCAGGTTGTCGCCCGAGGTGCGGATGGTCTCGACGTAGTCGCGCTGCTCCGCCGTCAGGTCGGTGCCGAGGAGCAGTCCGGTCATTCCGATCACGCCGTTCATCGGAGTGCGGATCTCATGGCTCATCGTCGCCAGGAACTCCGACTTCATGCGTGTCATGTCCTGCAGCTGCTCGTTGCGCTGCGCCAGGTTGGCGAGCAGCTCGGTCTTGGCGCTCTCGGCGGCGGCCGCAGCGGCTCGGCTGTTCTCCAGGGCGCCGACGACGCGACGGACCAGCAGTCCGAGCGCGACCAGGGTGAGCGCCGCCAGCAGAGCCTGGCCGCTGTCGGGCAGGGTCGGGTTGGCGAACGCCACCGCGGCGATGTTCACGACCGCCAGCGCGGCGCCGATGGCGAACTCGACCGACGTGAAGTAGAGCGCGAGCATCAGCAGAGGAAGCAGCACGAAAGGAAAGGCCTTGAGCACGCTCGAACCGAACTGGGCCTCGAACACGATCGACAAGACGAGGCCGCCGATGGGCGCGACTCCGTGCAGCCAGCGCGGGATTCGCTCCCAGGGCAGGATGAGGAACGCGCAGGCGAGTGCCGTGGCGACCACCGTGGCCGCGACGCCGATCACCGACCCGTCGCTCCACAGCGGGAAGGTGGCGAGCACAAAGCCCGCCGCGACCGGCAGGGAGCCGGTCCACCGACCCTTCGGCACCCACCCGTCGGGGGCCAGCGGGGCGAGCGTCAGCAGGGCGCCGACGACGAGGGCGGCGAGCAGCACGGGAGAAGCCCCGACGGTGCTGGGCGGCCGGATCGTGGCCAGGCCGACGACCGCCAGGCCGAGGAACGGGTACATCCGCCGGTTCAGTCCGGGCTGGTGCAGCGGAGTGTTCAGAAACCTGGGAACCAAGTTCGCCGCCGCAGCTTATCAAGAGCTAAGGCCAGCTTTAGGCCGGATTCCGGCGTTTGCATGCAAACGCGTGTTATTTGGCGCTAGATCTGCGCGTTTGTATTCAATCGCTGGCCAGTGGGGCTTCACGGAGACGGCGCAAGCGCCCTGCCGCTCCCAGAAAACGAACCAGCGCTTAAGACGGCTGAGCGCGACCTATCGGCCGATAAAATTTGGCACCTGCGCACCGCAAGCCCTGCCAGGGGGGGTGAGGTTGAGCCGGTGTCGCCAGGCCCGGGCCAACCGTCGGCAGCAGAGCCGCCGCCGAGCACCAAGGGACTGGTTCGCCGCGCCACGCCATACGAGATCGGAGGCCTGGTCGCGCTCTACGGGCTTGCCGCCACCGGCCTGAGCCTGGCCGGCGTGTCGGGCCTCGTCACCGCGCTTGCGCTCCTCATCGGACTGGTGGTGCTGCTGGCGGCGGTCGCCGTGCTGAGCGGCCGGGACGCGCGTTCGGTCGCCGCCGAAAACGACCGCCGGCTGCGACAAATTCACGACAGCGAGGCCTGGCTGCGCGTCGCCCTCGACCACGCGGACATCGGGATGGGCATAGTCGACGCGCGCGGCGCGTGGCTCCACGTGAACGACCGCCTGCGCTCGATGCTGGGCCGTTCGGAGCCGGACCTTCTTGCGCTTTCTCTGCCGGCCGTGACCGCTGAGTCCTACGCGGCCTCCATCACGGACGCACTGGCGCAGGTCGCCTCGGCGAGCGACGGCGGCTGGAAGAGCGAGACGCTGCAGGTGCGCGGCGATGGAGTGGCGATTCCCGTCGCCCTCTCGCTGACGCGACTCGGCGACGGGCCGTCCGGCACCCGCTCCCTTCTCGTGCAGGAGATGGATATCACAGCGGCCAAGCGCGCCGAGACGGTGCGTGAGGCGCTGGTCGCGATCCGGCACGCGATCGCCACGAGCGCAACGTGGGAGCAGGCCGCGCCCGCCGTCCTGAGCGCGCTTTGCACCGAGCTCGGCTGGGACGTGGCGCAGATGTGGAGCCCGGACGCCGATGGCAAGATGCTGAAACTGCGGCAGTCATGGCAAGCCGACGATCCGCGCGTGGTCGAGTTCGATCGCGCAGCGCGCCTGGTGGCGATGCCGGCTGCTAGCGGGCTCATGGGCAAGGCGCTGCGTTCAGGCGTGCCGGCGGTGAACTCGGAGGTCTCGGCGCAGAGCGAATCGCTCATCGGCGAGGCCGCGCGGCGCGCCGGCCTGACGATCGCTGTGGCCAGTCCCGTGACTTTCGCAGGCGATTCCACCGCCGTCCTCGCCCTCTTCGGACGTGGCCGGCGGGATGTGGACAGCGATGTCATGACCATGCTTTCGGTCGCCGGGTCGGAGATCGGGCAGTTCATTCACCGCTCCGACACCACGCAGGCGCTCCAGAGAAGCGAGGCCGACCATCGCGCGATCTTCGAGCGCGCGCCCATCGGCATCGCCAGGATCAGCGCCGAGGGCGAGCTGGTGGAAGGCAACGCCGCGCTGCTCAACATGCTCGGGCACGACCTCGAGACCCTGCGCAACCAGGCCTGGCCGGAGCTGCAGCGCGCCTACGACCTGGCCGCCGGACGGGCGAACCTGGCGCCCCTGCTCGCCGGCATCAGCGACGGAGGCAGCGTGCAGGTGCGCGCGGCCACGGGCGACGGCCGCTGGCTCTGGCTGCAGCTGTCGGCGGCGTCCATTCCCGACCTGAAAGGCCGGCCCGAGCACGTGCTGCTGATGGTCGAGGACGTGACCACCGTGCGCGAGACGCAGGACAAGCTGGAAGAGTCGCTGGCCGCCCAGCAGCGCGCCAACAGCGACCTGGAGAAGCTCGACCGCACCAAGACCGAGTTCCTCTCGATCGTGTCGCACGAGTTCCGCACGGCGCTCACCGGCATCCAGGGCTTCAGCGAGCTGATCCGCGACGGCGGACTCGAGCAGGACGAGCTCCGCGCGTACGGCGGATACATATTCAATGACGCGGACCGCGTCAACCGGCTGATCGGAGACATGCTCGACCTCGACCGCATGGAGTCGGGCCGCATGAGCATCCGCATGGCGGACGTGGACATCAACGAGGTCCTCAGCGATACCGTCGCCCGCGCCGCCACCGCTTCGTCGATGGTCGAGTTCAAGCCCGACCTCGACCCGCGCCTGCCGATCGTGACCGGCGACCGCGACCGCCTCATCCAGGTCGTGAGCAACCTGGTCAACAACGCGGTCAAGTACTCGCCCGAGGGCGGCACGGTCACCATCTCCAGCCGGGCCGAGGGCGGCTACGCGCTGATCACCGTCGCCGACACCGGCCTGGGCATCCCGCCCGACGAGATCGCCCACGTGTTCGAGCGCTTCCGCCGCGTGCGCAGCGGCGCGGCGCAGTCGATCGCCGGGACTGGGCTCGGGCTGACGATCGTTAAGCAGATCGTGGAGATGCACGGCGGCAAGATCTGGGTCGAAAGCGCGGTCGGACACGGTTCGGCGTTCCATTTCACGATCCCGCTGGCGCCAGAGGCCGTGACGCCGTCGCTGCAGCTCCGCCATGCCTGATGCCGGCGTCACGGTGCTCGTGGCGGATGACAACGAGGTCGCTCAGCGGCTGTGCCGGCGCGTCCTGGAGAAGGCGGGCCACCGCGTGCTCACGGCGTCCGACGGCCAGCAGGCTGTGGACATCGCGCTCGCGGAGGCTCCCGACATGATCCTCATGGACGTGGCCATGCCCGGCATGGACGGCCTCGAGGCGATGCGGGTGATCAGGGAGCAAAAGCCAGGGATGGTGGTGGTGATCGCCAGCGCCCACTCGATGGCCGGCGACCGCGAGCGGTTCCTCGAGGCCGGTGCCAACGACGTGCTGAGCAAGCCTTTCCGCCTGAACGAGCTGACCGCGGTGGTCGACAAGCTGGTGGGAGGCGGGCACGCCGCATGAAAGATCTCACCGGCACCCGGCTCGGCTCGTACGAGATCGTCGAGCGTCTCGGCGGCGGCGGCATGGCCGTCGTCTATCGCGCCGTCCAGCAGCCGCTGGGACGCGAGGTGGCGCTGAAGGCGCTGTCGCCCGAGCTCTTCCAGGACGAAGGGTTCGTCAAGCGGTTCGAAGCCGAGGCCAAGACGCTGGCCAAGCTCGACCACCCGAACATCCTGACCATCTATGACTTCGAGATGAGCGAGGGCGTCGCCTACCTGACGATGCCACTCATCCGCGGCGGCACCCTGCGCGACATCATGAAGCGCGGTCCTCTCGACACGCTGACCGCGTGGCGCTACCTGCGCGAGATCGGCGACGGGCTGCAGCACGCGCACGACGCGGGCATCGTCCACCGCGACCTCAAGCCGACCAACGTCCTCATCCACGCCGACGGGCGCGCGCTGCTGGCCGACTTCGGACTGGCGCGCGGCGCGGGCCAGCCGACCCACCTGACGACCATCGGGCTGGCCATCGGCACGCCGGGCTACATGGCACCCGAGCAGGTGATGGGACACGACGTCGACCGGCGCGCCGACATCTACGCGATGGGTGCTCTGACATTCGAGATGCTGACCGGCCGGCTGCCTTACGTCGGTGCGAATCGAATGGAGGTCGCGTACTCGACCGTCAACTCGCCGATTCCGTCGGCGGTGGCGCTGAACCCGAACCTGCCGGACGAGCTCGATCAGCTGCTCACGCGGGTGCTCGCCAAGGATCCCAACCAGCGACCGCAGACGGTGAAGGAGCTGCTCGGGCAGATGGCCAAGCTGCCGCAGCGCCGTTCGGCGGCCGCCGCGGCAGCCGCGTCAGCTTCGCCATCGCCGGCCGCGCCGGCCGTCGCCGCCTCAGTACAGCTCGCGCCGCCGCCGCCCACGCCGCCCTCGATGTCCCCGGTCGCCGCCGCCGCCGGCGCCGCGGCTGCCTCATCCGCACCGGTGCCTCCAGGCGCGGCGCCGATCCAGACCCTGCCGCCGATGCAGCGCGTGATCCCGCCCACGATGCACGGCTCGCCACCCCCGCCGACGCCGAGCTCGGGCTCCGGCTCCTCCTCCGCGGTGCGGACGCTCGAGCTGATGGGTGTGCGGCCTGCCCGCGCGCGCGGCCGCTTCATCCTCAACTCCTACATGGCGAACGCCGTGCGCTCCGCGCGCGAGATCACGCATGACCGGTGGCACGAGCTCGCGTACACGGCGGGCTTCGCGCAGTACCTGGACAAAGAGCCTCCGGACGACGAGCAGCTGGGCACTCCCGTCGACTACCTGAGCCGGCTCAACGAAGCTTTCGAGGTCCTGTACGGCGCGGAGGCCGAGGACACGATCCGCGCCTGGGGCCGGCGCATGACGGAGCGATGGCTGGCCGACGGCCGCCACGGGCTCGGAGGGATGCGGCGGCTCGTTCCGGGCAGGCAGCGCAAGCTGGCCGGCGTCGTGAAGTCGTTCTGCGAGTCGCTCGACAACGTGCGTGGCGAGCACACGCACGCATGGCTGCAGGTCGACGAGGACCAGTTCTGGATGGTGAACTTCTCGAACATGTTCGCGCTCGGACGGATCAAGCCCGTCAAGTCGTGCCACGTCTGGATCGCGAGCCTCGAGGCGATCCTGCGCTGGGCTGGCCTCGCCAACGATTGGTACGTGGAAGAGGTCGAGTGCGGCTGCGTGTCGGGCACGTTCGACTGCGTGTTCGCGATCCGCTCGGTGCAGATGTAGATAGGCGCAGGGAAGGGCGCCGTGTTCCTTCGCCCGCGCAGCGGGAGAGGGTTAGGGTGAGGGCATGCGCTTCGCCATCGACGTGACCGCTTGCTGGCGCCCGCGCGTCGGCATGGTCACGGTGGCCACCGAGCTGACACGAGCGCTGGTCGGCGAACGCGACGGCGACACCTACACGTTGCTGTGCAGCCGCGAGCGTCCCGAGAGCCTGCGCGACCTGGACTGCGAGGCGGTGCTCGCGCCTTACCGCCACGAGCTGGCATTGAAGCTGCGCTGGCTGCCCACGGTCGAAAGCGAGCTCGAAAGCGACGCCATCCTTTATCCGTACTGGCCGAGCCCACCGCGGCGCAGCAGGTCCGCGCCGCCCGCGGCCGTCTTCGTCTACGACCTCGCGTTCAAGCTGCGGCCCGCCGAGGTTCCGTGGCAGCAGCGCCTGTACTTCGGCGCCATCCTCGAGCCGGCGCTGCGCCAGGCGGCGGCGGTCCTCGTGATCTCCGAGCGCACGCGCGTCGACCTCCTCGACTGGTACCACGTCCCAGGCCTCGACGAAAAGACGTCGGTCGTCCCGCTGGGGGTCTCGACGCTCGTCCCCGCGGGCCCGCTGCCCGAGGGCGTGCAGCCCGGTTTCATCCTCGCGGTCGGCACTGTCGAACCGCGCAAGAACTATCCCCGACTGCTTGCCGCCTATCGCCGCCTGCGCAGCGGCGTGCTGGCGCCGCCGCTCGTCATCGCAGGCCGGCCCGGCTGGGCGTACGGCGACACCATCGAGAAGATCCGTGCCGAACCCGGCGTGCGCTATCTCGGCCACGTCGACGAGCCGACGCTGAGCGCCCTCTACGAATCGGCGGCGGTGCTCGCGTTCCCGAGCCTTTACGAAGGCTTCGGACTCCCGTTGCTCGAAGCGATGGCGCGAGGGCTTCCATCGGTCGTGAGCACGGCCGGCGCGCTGCCGGAGCTCGCCGGCGATGCCGCGGTGCTGGTCGATCCGGAGGACGTCTCCGCGATCGAGGTGGGCCTCGAGAGAGCGCTGACAGACAAGACGCTGCGCGCAAAGCTGAGCGCCGCCGGCCGGACGCGCGCGCAGCGGTTCACGTGGCAGCGCACGGCCGGCCTGACGCGAGACGCCCTGCACCGGATCGCCCAGAAAACCCCGAGTCGTACCCTTTAGCCGCATGGGGCGCAACCGGTTCACGCTGCTGGCGCTCCTGTCCGGTCGCGCCCACGACTACGCGCACCTGGCGCGTCCCCTCCTCCACTCGCTGGAGCGCACGCACCATTTCGACGTCGAGGCCACGGGCGAGATCGATTCTCTCGATCCAGGACGCGCGCGCGTGGTGCTGGCTGCCGCCGACGTGCCGATCTCTCCGCAGCAGGCGCGGCGCCTGAGCGATTTCGTCCGCGCCGGCGGCGGCGCCGTGTTGCTGCACGGCACGCTGGCGGCATGGTCGGAGCACGACGCCATCGCGGAGATGGCGGGCTGGAGGCTCGGCACGCCGGCATCGCTCACCGAGCTCGTCGTCCGTACCGCCGATCACCCGATCACCGAGCGCCTCTCACCCGAGATGCATTTCGAGGACGAGCTCTATGTGTCCGAAGGGCCGCCCGCCGGCGCGAACATCCTGCTGCGCGCGAGCTGGCGTTTCAGCGACCAGGTGGTCGCGTACGAGCGGCAGCATGGCGAAGGGCGTTTCGTGCAGCTCGGGCTGGGTCACGCGCCCGCGACCTATCAGGACGTCGACTTCCAGAAGCTCGTGCATCGGGCGGTGATGTTCGCCGCCGGGGCGAGGCCGGCGCCGCCGGTCGGCGTCGGCCTCATCGGCTATGGGGCCATCGCCCGCGGTCACGCCGAGTCGGTGGCCGCGACGAGCGGACTGGAACTGCGCGCCGTGAATGACATATCGGAGGAGCGCCGCCAGCTTGCAGCGCGCGAGCTCGGCGTCACCACGTACGCGGCCACGGAGGAGCTGCTGCGCGACTCCGAGATAGGCCTCGTCGTCGTGGGCACGCCCCCGAGCGTGCACGCCGAACCGGTGGTGGCCGCCATCGAAGCAGGCAAGCACGTGGTGTGCGAGAAGCCTTTCGCGATCAAAGTCGACGAGGTCGACCGCATGATCGACGCGGCGGCGGCGCATCGCCGGGTTCTCACCGTCTACCAGAGCAGGCGGTGGGATCCCGACTACCTGGCGATGCGCGAGGCGATCCGCTCCGGCCGCATCGGCGAGCTCTTCTACATGGAGTCGTTCATCGGCGGCTACTCGCATCCGTGCGATTTCTGGCACAGCCACGAGCCGATCTCGGGCGGGACGATCTACGACTGGGGCTCGCACTACTTCGACTGGGTGCTGCAGCTTTTCGACGGCCCGGTGCGATATGTCGCGGCCCAGGCGCACAAACGCGTCTGGCACGACGTCACCAACGCCGACCAGGTGCGCGTCGACATCACGTTCGAAGGAGGCGCGCAGGCGACCTTCATGCAGTCCGACATCGCGAGCGCGCTCAAGCCGAAGTGGTACGTGCTCGGTACCCGAGGTGCGGTGGTTGGGGATTGGAGGGAGGACGCCAATCCGCCGGCCGACGCCCCTGCGCGCGTCAGGGTGCTGCGCCCCGCGCCGGGCGGTGGCTCTCACGAGGAGCGGCTGGCGCTGGCCCCGCGTGACGAGCACGGCTTCTACCGCAACCTCGCCGACCACCTTGCGTGGGACGAGCCGCTCGTGGTCTCGCCGGAGGAAGCGCGGCGCACCGTGGCCGTGATGGAGGCGGCGACGAATTCCATCGCCCAGGCGGGTGCGCGCCTCGAGGTCGACATATAGCGAGCGATCGCCTGGGCTGGGGTGTCCTCGGCGCAGCGTGGATCGCGGGCCGGGCGGTGCTTCCCGCGATCACCAAGTCTCGAAATGGCAGGCTGGTTGCGATCGCCAGCCGGGACCCGGAGCGAGCTCGGAGCATGGCGCAGCGCCACTCGATTCCCAAGGTCGCGCGCGATTACGACGAAGTGCTTGCCGATCCCGAGGTCATGGCGGTCTACATCCCGCTCGTGAACAGCCTCCATCGCGAATGGACCCTGCGCGCTCTCGCCGCGGGCAAGCACGTCCTGTGCGAGAAGCCGCTCGGCATGAACGCGCGCGAGGCGGAGGAGATGGCGGCCGCCGCCAGGCGGTCAGGCCTGCTGCTGATGGAGGCCTTCATGTACCGGTTCCACCCGCGCATGGCCGAGTTCATCGACGGGCTCCGCGGTGACGAGCGACCCCTGCACGTGCAGGCGAGCTTTGGGTTTCCGCTGACCGACACCGCGAACTACCGGATGAAGGCGGACCTCGGGGGCGGGGCGCTGCTCGACGTCGGCTGCTACACGGCGAGCGTGGCGCGATGGCTGCTCGGCGAGCCGGACACGGTGCTGGCGCGCGCGCATCTGGATCGAGCCACCGGCGTCGACATGAGCGTGAGCGCGCTGCTCCACTTTGCGGAGGGCGGCACCGCGTCGCTGTGGTGCAGCTTCGAATCCGCCGAAGAGCAGGGCCTGACCGCAGTCACGCGGAAGGGCACGTACAACCTCGAGCGGCCCTTCACCGCGTGGCAAGACCCTCACGACCCGTATCAGCTCATGGTCGAATCGTTCGCGGACAGCGTGATGCGCGGGCTCGAGCCGGCGGTCACGCTCGACGAGTCGATCGCCAACATGCGCGTCCTGGACTGGATCCGCGAGGAGATGACGGTCTAGGCCGGTTCGAGGTCCAGGGACTGCGTGCCCGTGATGGTCACGCCCGTCTCAACCGAGTTGAGCTCCGCCTTGAGCGTCGCGTTCGCTGTGCTCTTGAGCAGCCGGCGAGTGCCCGGGTCGATCCACGACGTAGTGACGCTGTCCGACGTCCCATGCATAGCCGTAGTGCCGACTGCGAGATTCAAGGTGAAGTTGGCCGTGCTCTTGGTCTCCACCACCGCCGAGTTGACGCCCTTGATGCTCTCGTCGCGCAGGTAGGTGCTGTCGGTCGTCACGTGAACGGTGGTCCGGCCGTCCGGCTGCGACTGGTCGTAGGACTTGGACCACCTGTCGCCAGGTTTCACAGCGGTATCGGGTAGCACCGCAAACGCGAGATCACTGCCCACCAGCACGCCGAATGGAGACTGGGCGTCGGTGCTCTCGCCATTGATGCTCAGGATCCGCCCGTCGGCCGACACCTTGAGCTGCTGCGGCGGGAGGGCGTTCGTCTGCGTGCTCGTGCTGGTGGTGAGGTTGCCGCCGGGGTCGCGGCCGGTGGTCGTGACCGTGAGCTTGGAGAAGGTGATGGAGAGGTCGGCCGTACCGTCGTCCTCGACCGCGGTCACCGCGACCGACTCGCCGGCCTTCGCGTCGAACTTCACGTTGCCCTTGAGCTTCGGGGCGTTGGCGGCCGTGTAGTCGAGCGAGCCGCTCAGGTGCAGCGAGTACTTGTAGGTATCGCCCTGCTTGAACTTGAGCTCGAGCGTCTGCGCGTGGGCCGGAACGACGGTGCACGCGACCAGGGCGACCGCGACGACTGCGAGGCGTCGCATGGCCCCGATGTTAGACAACCGGTCGGACGGTTTCCTCCTGCTGAGGCGCCGGCACCGCCTCCGGCGGCTTCACCACCGCGACCGGAACGATCTGCCTGAACTTGTGAACGCTGGTCGCCCAATCCGCGAGCAGAGCCGAAGCGCGCGTCGAATCGGTACGGCGGAGGTGCTCCTCGATGAGCCCGCGCAGCTCCTGTTCGTCCTCGGCCGGGACTTCGCGCGCGACGACGCTGTCGGGATTGAGCTGCCGCCAATCGATCAGGTACGCCGTGCCGCCGGTCATGCCCGCGCCTGCGTTCCATCCCACCGAACCGAGCGAGACCGCGACCCCGCCCGTCATGTACTCGCAGAAGTGGTCGCCCGCGCCTTCGACGACCACCGTCGCTCCCGAGTTGCGCACGCAGCAGCGCTCGCCCACGCGACCGGCGACGAACAGCCTTCCACCCGTCGCCCCGTAAGCGATCGTGTTGCCCGCGAGCACCGGGTCCACGGCGCCGTCACCGCTCGGAGGCCGGATCACGATCGAGCCGCCGCCCATGCCCTTGCCGACGTAGTCCTGCGCTTCGCCGTCAAGCGTGAGGTCGACGCCGGCGTCGAGGAACGCGCCGAAGCTCTGGCCCGCGCTGCCGGAGTACGCGCGCGACTCGCCCACGCCGAGCGACGCGCCTACCGTGCGCTGCGAGTTGTCGATCCTGCCGGGTGCGGGCGCCGCGCCTGGTGGCTCGCCGTTGCGCGGCCACACGCGGCGTCGCGGCTCGGTCGCCGCCGTGCTGCCCAGCACGAGCGAAAGGTCCAGCGCGCAGTCGCCTGCGGGCGCGAGCAGCTCCACGCGCCCGACGATCTCGTCCATCGAGCGCGCACCCAGGAGCGACAGGTGTTCGCGCACGTCTTCGGCGATGAGCATGAGGTGGTTGATCACGTGCTCGGGCCGTCCCGTGAACTTCGCGCGCAGGTCTTCGCGCTGGGTCGCGATGCCGGTCGGGCACGTGTTGAGGTGGCATTGCCTGGCCATGTCGCAGCCGAGTGCGACCAGCACTCCCGTGCCGAAGCCGAACTCCTCGGCGCCGAGAAGCGCGGCGACCACGATGTCGCGTCCGCTGCGCAGGCCGCCGTCGGTGCGCAGGCTCACGCGCTCGCGCAGACGGTTCGCGACGAGGACCTGCTGAGTCTCCGCCAGTCCGAGCTCCCAGGGCACGCCCGCGTTCTTGATCGACGACAGCGGTGACGCGCCCGTGCCGCCGTCGTGGCCCGAGATGAGCACGTAGTCCGCGCGGGCCTTGACGACGCCCGCCGCGATCGTGCCCACGCCGGACTCGGCCACCAGCTTCACGCCCACGCGCGCCCGCGAGTTGACCGTCTTCAGGTCGTGGATGAGCTGCGCGAGGTCCTCGATCGAGTAGATGTCGTGGTGCGGCGGCGGCGAGATGAGCTGCATGCCGGGCTGCGCGTGCCGCAGCCGCGCGATCAGGCTCGTGACCTTCAGTCCCGGCAGCTGCCCGCCCTCGCCCGGCTTCGAGCCCTGCGCGATCTTGATCTCGAGCTCGTCGGCGCGCTTCAGATACGCGGGCGTCACCCCGAACCGCGCCGACGCGACCTGCTTGACGCGGTTGTCGCGCCGGATGGGCGAATCCTCGTACGCCTCGGGATCCTCGCCGCCCTCGCCGGAGTTCGACCTCGCGCCGATGGTGTTCATGGCGATGGCCAGCGCCTCGTGGGCTTCGGGCGACAGTGCGCCGAGCGACATCGCAGTGCTCACGAAGCGCTTCACGATCTCGCGCGCGGGCTCCACCTCGTCGAGCGGCGCGGGCGTCTCCGCCGTCTGCAAGTCGAGCAGGTCGCGCAGCGACTGGGGCCGGTCCATGTGTGACGCGCGCAGCCATTCGCGGAAGCCGTCCGCGTCGGCCGCCTCCACCGCCTTCTGGGCGGTGCGCACCGCAAGCGGGTTGTAAGCGTGGTGCTCGCCTGTCTTGCGGAACCGCACGCGGCCGTGGTCGGGGAGCGGTGCGCCAGCGTCGGCCATGCGGGCGCGCATGAGCTCGTCCAGGTCGGCCAGGTCCGCACCACCGATGCGTGAGGGCATCGAGGGGAAGCACGTCTGCATCACCTCGGCGCCGAGGCCGAGCGCCTCCAGCACCAGGCCGCCGCGATAGCTCGCGGCGCACGAGATGCCCATCTTGGCCATGACCTTCAGGAGCCCGGCCTCGAGCGCTTTGCGATAACCCGCCTCGCCGTCCGGCCCCGCGGTCGCCATCGCGAGGTATGGATGGACCGCGCTCGCGCCGATCGTCACCAGGCACGCGAGGTCGTGCACGTCGACCACGTCTCCGGCGATCGCGACGATGTCCGTCGACATGCGCCGCCCGGCGGCGAGCAGGTGCTCGTGCACCGCGCCCACGGCGAGCGCCATCGGGATGGGCACGCGCGCCGGATCGAGGTCGGCGCGCCGGTCGCTGATCGCGATGATGGGCCCTGCCTGCTCCGCCTCGGTCTGCAGGCGCTTGAGCTCAGAGGCGAGGGAACGCTCCGGCGCGCAGGTGGCGTCGAGCACAGTCGCCTCCTCGAGGACTCGGGTCAGCTCGCCGGCCGCGAGCACCGGCGACTCGAGCTCGAGCAGCCGCGCGTGCTGCGGCACGGCCGGGTGGTGGCGGCGGCTCAGCTCCGATTCGGCGCCGCCTTCGGGCTCGAGCGTGCGCGAACGCGCGCCGAGCAGGGTGCGCAGGGACATCACAGCCTTCTCGCGCAGCGGGTCGATTGCCGGGTTCGTGACCTGGGCAAAACGCTGGCGCAGGTATCCGTAGATCCTCCTCGGGGTGCGACCGAGGGGAGCGATCGGTATGTCGTCGCCCATGGAGTAGACCGGCTCGGCGCCCGTCTCAGCCATGACCTCGACCACCATCTTCACGTCCTCGAACCCCCAGCCGTGGATGCGCTGCAGGCGCCCGAGGTCGGAAAGGGGCTCGAGCTCGATGTGACGCCGCGGCACGGGCACCAGCACGCGGTCTGCCAGCAGCCCGTAGTCATGACGCGCCGCCGCGCGCTCCTTGGCGTCGGCGTCGCGCAGCACGGAGCTGTCGCGCGTGTCGACCAGGAGCATCTGCCCCGGTCCGAGCCTGCCGCGCTCGACGACGTCCGCCGGCTCCATGGTCACGACGCCCGCCTCCGACGCCGCCGCGACCATGCCCTTGGCGGTGCGTGCCCAGCGGAGCGGCCGGAGGCCGTTGCGGTCGAGCGCCGCGCCGACGACCACCCCGTCGCTGAACGCGAGCGCCGCGGGACCATCCCAGGGCTCGAACTTCGTCGACTGATAGCGGTAGAAGTCGCGCACGGCGGGTGCGAGGTCGCCGCGGCCTTCCCATGCATCCGGCACGAGGCTCATCAACGCCTCGGAAACCTCCCACCCGCGACGCACGAGCAGCTCGAGCGCGTTGTCGAGCGAGGCCGAGTCCGACCCTTCCGGCCAGATGACTCCGCGAAGGTCGGACTCGAGCTCGGCCTCGCGCGCGCGCATCCAGGCGCGGTTCGCGCCGACGGTGTTGATCTCGCCGTTGTGGGCCACCATGCGGAAGGGCTGCGCGAGCCGCCAGTCGGGCATCGTGTTGGTCGAGTACCGCTGATGGAAGACCGCGAGCCGGCTCTCGCAGGCGGGGTTCTGCAGGTCGAGATAGAAGTCGGCCAGCCGCGTGCCGGCCATCAGCCCCTTGTACACGAGCGTCCTGCTCGAGCAGGACGGGAGGTACATGCGGACGCCGGTCGCCTCCGCATCCCGCTCGGCGGCGCGGCGCGCGAGGTCGAGGCGCGGCTCCCACTCATCTGGTTCGAAGCCCGACCGTGCGATCAGCGCGTGCCAGATGCCGGGCATCGTGTCGCGCGCGCGATCGCCGAGGCTGGTCGGGTCCACGGGCACACGCCGCCACTCGATCACCTGGAGCCCGGCGCGCGACACGGCGCGGGTCACGATCCCGAGCGCGCTCTCGTCCCACTCGAACAGGGACGCCACCGCGACCTCGCCCCCCAGCAGGCGCTGCGGAACCTGGATCAGGAGGCCGGCGCCGTCGCCGCTCTTGCCGTCGGCGTCGAGCCCACCGCGATGCGCTAGCCGCGCGAGGGCGAGCGCGCCGAGGCGCACGGCCTCATGGCCGAGCTCGGGCGTGGACACGAAACCCATGCCGCAGGCTGCGCGCGCGCTGGGCAGGTCCCCCGCCCAGGCCAGCCTCCCACGGCGGAGGTTCCTTGCATCTTCGCGTCCTGGGCGGCCGGGCGCCTGCGGCGCTGAAGCCTGCGTCAAGGGGCCCGGCGCTCGTCGTCGCGCATCACGATGCGCTCCTCGTCACGCCACCCTTTCCTTGGCTCCGGCCGCCAATGTCGCGAATCTGCGGCGGACCCCCGCCGCGTGAGGCTAGGCGTGTTCCACCGATGGTGGGGGGCACTGGCTCGAGAGGCTACCGTGAGCCCCGGCGGCCGAGCTAGTAGGCGGCGGACAAAAGAACGACCGAAACGTTATGCGGTCGTTACATGCCCAGCAGCGACTGCACGCGCAGGGCGACCGCGAGGTTCAGGCGCGTCTCCGCCTCTTCGAGATCGAAGCCGCCGATCTCGCGAATGCGGTCGAGCCTGTAGCGCAGTGTGTTCGGGTGCACGCGGAGGCGCTTGGCCGCCTCCTGCTGCTCCCCTGTCTCCAGGTACGCGCGGAGCGTCGCCACCAGGCTGCCGTTGCGCGTCCGGTCGTGCTCGACGAGCGGACCGAGGAGGCGCTGCGCGTAGTCGACCAGCCGCTCGTCCGCCACGGCGGCAAGCAGGCCGGTGAGTCCCAGCTCGGGCACCGCCACGACCTGACCCCAACGTTTGAAGCGCGCGAGCGAATCCATCACCGAGGTGACCTCGCGCTGCGCCGCCGCCACGCCCGCGGGCGCTTCGACCGGACCGCTGAAGCCGACCGATACGGTGAAGCCCGGCTTCCAGTCGGCGATCGCCTGCTTCACCTGCATGCCGAGCGCCTGCACCCGCGACTGGTGCTCGCCCGGCTCGGTCCCGAGCGGCAGCAGCGAGACGACGCTGTCCGACCGCCCCTGGACCAGCGCGCGCGGGAAGCTCGCCCGAACCACGGCCGTGACGCGGCGCAGGAACTCGCGCTTCAATGCCTGGATCGCGTCCTCCGAGACCTGGCGCGCGCGATTGAACCCGCGGAAGTCGTCGATGTCGACGAGCATCACGATGTGCTGGCCGTGCAGCGGGAACCCGAGGTGGCGGGCTCGCCGCTGGGCGGCGGCCTCATCGCCGTAAGTGCCGAACAGGAGGTCGCCCAGGAACTCGCCGCGAACCCGGCCCTCCACCTCGGCCAGCTCGCGCTCCTTGGCGATCGAGAGCGCCAGCACCAGCGACGCCTGCTCCAGGGCCAGGAACGCGAGCTCCTCGTTGTGCGCCGGGCTGTCCAGCACCGAGATGTAGCCCAGCACCTGGTTGGAGGCGAGGATCGGCGCGATCAGCCGCTCCTTGGACATGCCCACGTGCGGGAAGGCCGGCACCTTGATGGGACCGCGCTTGGCCTCGATCTCGCGCAGCATGCGCTGGATCTGAGGATCGAAAAGCACTCGCTGCGGGGTGCCCTGGCGCTGGATCGTCTCCTTGCGGTGCGGGTCGCCCGTTCCGCCCGCGTGCGCGAGCAGATGAAAGCTCGCGTCCTCGATGACGACAGCGCTCTCGAGGAGGTCCGAGAGCGTCTTGCAGATCTCGTTGACGCCCTTGCCGTCGAGCACCAGCTCGGTGAAGCGCCGGTGGATGTCGATCGAACGCTTCAGCCGCGAGTGCTCCGCGTTGATGATCCGCTCGAGGAGCGGCGCCATGATGTCGACCAGCTGGACGGCCGCGGGCACGGTGAACAGCGGCACGTTGAGCCGGTCGGCCTCCGTCAGCATCTCGGGCGCGAGCTTGCGCAGGTACGGATGAGGCTTGACGACCAGCCCCGCCCCGCCCGATTCGCCGATGCGGCCGATGAGGCGGATCTGCGCGGCGCGGTCGTCTTTGATGGGAAAGCCGGTGGTCAGGAGCAGGTCGCCGGCGCGCGGCTGGATGTCGGGGGTCTCCATCAGGCGCACCCACTCGACCGCGCGGTCGAGTCCCTGCTCGCCGGCGAGAAGCCGGGCCTCCGCGAACTCGGGCATGCGCATCGCATCGCGCACCGTCGGCTTCGGTTCGGCGAGTTCTTCGAACGCCTTGCGGGCCATCGGAACAGAGATTAGCTCTGTGCACAGACCACAAGCAAATCCGGCTAGGTCTTGTGCAACCGGCACTATCAGCCGCATCACGCAGCGCATAAAGTTGCGTCATGGACCATGAGGACGCTCCGAGCTGCGAGCGTCACGAGGACAAGGTGCCGATGCGCCTGCGCTCGATGCACTCGGACTCGTCCCGGCCTGACACCGTCGTCGGGCTGTACGAGTGTCCCGAGTGCGGATTCGAGCGGCGCCGGCCGATCGAGGTGACGACCGCAGCCTAGCCGCCGGTCGCGCTCGTCACCGACCGGGTAGCCCGCACCCGCTCATTTGGCCTGCCCGACGGCCTTCACTCTCCGGGTCTCTCGCCTGCTGCCGGCGACGCGCCTCTTCCGTTCAATGAGACGAAGAGGTGTGAAAAATGGGAATCCCGATTCCAAGACAACGTCATCCCGAGCCCGCGCTCGTCGCCCTGATCGCGCTGGCTCTAGTGGCAGCGGTCGCATTGGTGCCGCTGGGCATTTGGGCCTTCAACAGCTTTCGGCCGGGCTCGCCGCCGCCCGTCGCGGTGGTGACCCCGACGCCTTCGCCCGCGCAGAGCCCCACGCCGAGCGCTCCACCGTCACCGGTGTCCGTCGTCGCGACCCTGCACGGCAAGATCGCGATCTCGTCCGGTCAGTCAGGCAGCGGCGGCTGGATCCAGTTTCCCGGCGGGGCCTTCACGGCCGACCCCAAGAGCAACGTGAGCATTCAGGGCAACGGTTGGGCCAACGGCCTGGCCTGGAACGCGGCGATGAACGCCTGGGTGCCGGTCAACTGGTACATGGTCCGCAACGACGGCCAGGTGTACGCCTTCATGACGTGGACCCCGAACGGGCAAACAGTCCAGGTCGTGCGCAAGAACGGGTCCACGTATTTGCTGGGCGCGCTGCCCGAGAACAACTACGGATTCAACGCCCTCGGCGCTGAGCCGGAGGGCGTGTACGTCACCAGCGGCAGCGGACAGGGCGGCCTGTGGCTGCTGGATTACTCCGGCGGCGTCAAGCAGGTGGCGGCCACCGGCTTCTGGCAGCTGGCGGCATTTGGCTACGCCTACGGGACGGTGACGCCGTTCGTGCCCCAGGGTGGCACCAACGTGATCATGCGCATCAACCTCAAGACCAAAGCGATCGCGAACTGGTTCTCGCGGCCGGGTCTCGAATCGCGCGTGGTCGGCGTGACACTCGACGGCACTCCGATCATCGAGGCGAGCAACACCACCACCGCGCAGGTCTGGCTGGGAACGCAGAACGCAAAGTTGCTGCACACAGAGGTCCTCGACACCACGAGGCAGGGACCGGTCTACCCGGGATACCAGCCGCAGGCGGCGATCTACGCGATCACCGCGCTCGGTGACCAGGTCGGCATCTGGGTCGCGACCACGAACGGCCTGTACCTGTACACGGACAAATCAGGCTGGGAGCTGGCTTCGCAGACCACGGGGCAGCTCGCGTCGACCATTCAGTAGAAGGGTCTTTGGCAGACTGTCCGGATGGAAGTCATCCGGACAGTCGACCTACCCGGCGACCACATCGCGCGCGACTTCATCGGCCGCGACCACGGCGGCATCCCCTTCACGTTCATCGTGGTCGACGCCGGCCCGGGAGAGGGGCCGAAGCCGCATCGCCACGCGTACCCTGAGGTGCTGATCGTCCTCGAGGGCACGGCGGACGCCACCGTCGACGGTCAGACGGTGCGCGTCGGCGCCGGGGACGTCGTCATCGTGCCGCCGCGCGCCTGGCACTCGTTCGTCAACGTCGGGCCCGGCAGGCTGCGCCAGGTCGACATCCACGCCAGCGACCACTTCATCACAGAGTGGCTCAAATGACTTCTCCCCTCTCCCGCGTGCGGGAGCACAAGTTAGGCGCGAGTAACGCGTCCTAACGGCGCCTGGCGCCTAGGGTTAGGGTGAGGGCTAGTCGCCCATCAAATCGCGCAGCACCTGCGGCAGGATGCCGCCGTTGTGCATGTAGCCGACCTCGGTGTCGTTGTCGACGCGCGCCCGCGTCGTGAAGGTCGTGCTCTGGCCGTCGTCGGTGACGGCGACCACGTCGACCGGCTGCCCGGGCACGAGGCCGTCCAGGCCGCGGATCGTGAAGCTCTCGTGGCCGGTGAGCCCAAGCGACGCCGGGTTCTCGCCCTTCTCGAACTCCAGCGGCAGCACGCCCATGCCGACTAGGTTCGAGCGATGGATGCGCTCGAAGCTCTCGGCGATCACCGCGCGCACGCCGAGCAGCAGCGGCCCCTTCGCGGCCCAGTCGCGCGACGAGCCCGAGCCGTACTCCTTGCCCGCGAGCACGATGAGCGGAACGCGTTCCTTGCGATAGAGCTCGGATGCCTCGAAGATCGTCATCTCCGCGCCGTCCGGCATGTGACGCGTCCAGTAGCCCTCGCGCTCGACGAGCGCATTGCGCAGCCGGATGTTGCCGAAGGTGCCGCGCTCCATCACCTCGTGGTTGCCGCGGCGCGACCCGAAACTGTTGAACTCGAGCTTGTCGACCCCATGCTCGATCAGATACCGGCCGGCCGGGCTGTCGGCGGGAATGGATCCCGCCGGCGAGATGTGGTCCGTGGTCACCGAGTCGCCGAGGATGGCCAGCACGCGGCCCCCGTCGATGTCCGTCAGCGGCGCGGGCTTCGGCTGGAACCCATCGAAGTAGGGCGGTTCCTTGACGTAGGTGGATGCGTCGTCCCACTGGAAGATCGGGCCGGTCGGCGCCGACATCGTCTTCCAGTGCTCGTCGCCTTCGAAGATGCGCGAATACTCGCGCTTGAACATGTCCTGCTTCACGCATTCCTGGATGACTGCATTGACCTCTTCCTGCGAAGGCCACAGCTCCGAGAGCAGCACGGGCTTGCCGTCCTTGTCCTCACCGAGCGGCTCCTTGGTCAGGTCGATGTTCACGGTGCCGGCGAGGCCGAACGCGACGACGAGCGGCGGCGATGCGAGGTAGCTCGCCTTCACCAGGGGGTGGATGCGCGCCTCGAAGTTGCGGTTGCCGGACAGCACCGCGACGACGCTGAGGTTCTCGGACACGACCGTGGACTCCACCTCCGGGCTCGAAAGCGGCCCCGAGTTGCCGATGCACGTCGTGCATCCGTAACCCACGAGGTAGTAGCCGAGCTTCTCGAGCGGCTCCATCAGGCCCGCGGCGTTCAGGTAGTCGGTGACCACGCGCGATCCGGGCGCCAGGCTGGTCTTCACGTAGGGCCGCACCTTCAATCCCCGCTCGACCGCTTTTTTGGCGAGCAGCCCCGCGGCGATCATCACCGAAGGGTTCGACGTGTTGGTGCAGCTGGTGATCGCGGAGATCACCACGCATCCGTCCTGCAGCTTCGCGGTGGGCTTCTCGACCACGGCCACGGACGCGCGCCCGTCCACGGGCCCGCCTTCCTCGGTGAGGCGCGAGATCGCCTCCGGCTCGGGCTTCGGCGGCCGCGCGAACGCGCTGTTGAAGCTGTCCCAGACCTTCGGCAGCGGCACGCGGTCCTGCGGGCGCTTCGGACCGGCCAGGCTCGGCTCGACCTTCGCCAGGTCGAGCTCGAGCAGCTCGGTGAACCTAGGCGTGGCGCTGCCGTCGACGCGGAACAGGTCCTGCTCCTTGGTATATCGCTCGACGAGCGCGATGTGCTCGGGACTGCGGCCCGTGACGTCGAGGTAGCGCAGCGTTTGCGCGTCGACGGGGAACAGCGCGGACGTCGCGCCGTACTCCGGGCACATGTTGCTGAGCGTCGCCCGGTCGGGCACGGACAGGGTCGACAGGCCGTCGCCGCAGAACTCGACGAACTTGTCCACCACGCCGTGCTTGCGCAGCATCTCGGTGAGGGTGAGCACCAGGTCGGTGGCGGTGGCGCCTGGGCGCAGCGCTCCGTTGAAGCGGACGCCCACGACGATCGGCGGCGCGAGATAGGCGGGCTGGCCGAGCATCGCGGCTTCGGCCTCGATGCCGCCGACGCCCCACCCGAGGACGCCGAGACCGTTGACCATCGTCGTGTGCGAGTCGGTGCCCATCAGCGTGTCGGGGATCGCGAGCTTGCGCCCGTCGACGTCGCGCACCTGCACGACCTTCGCGACGTACTCGAGGTTCACCTGGTGGCAGATGCCCATGCCGGGCGGCACCAGCGAAAAGTTGTGGAATGCCTGCTGGGCCCAACGCAACAGCGCGTAGCGCTCGCGGTTGCGCTCGATCTCCTTCTGGATGTTGCGCGTGTAGGAGTCGCGCATCCCGAACGAGTCCACCTGGACCGAGTGGTCGATGATGAGGTCGACCGGCACGAGCGGATCGACCTTGCCGGGCTCCTTGCGCGCGCGCTGCATGGCCGAGCGCATGGCCGCGAGGTCCACGACCGCGGGCACGCCGGTGAAGTCCTGCATCAGCACGCGGGCCGGCAAGAACGGAAGCTCCGCGCCCCTGGAACGCGGCGCCGGCCACGCGGCGAGGGCGGGGACGTTGGCCTCGGCAGTCGTGCCCTGCCGGCTCAGCCGGACCAGCCCTTCCAGCAGCACCTTGACCGTGACCGGCAGCCCCGACGCGTCGCCCAGGCCCGCCTTGGGCAGGTCGGCCAGCGGGATGTAATCGACCTCTGTCCCGGCGAGCCGCTTGCCTGCGATCACGGCTTTGATGTTAGTCCGGCGCCTGGGACGACCTCTGCGCACCCGCCATCAGCTCGGCGATGCGTCGCGCGCCCTCGGCCTGCTCGATTTCTTCCAGCGCCAGGGGCAGCGCGAGCCGCCAGTTCGGCCACTCGGTGGTGGTGCCGGGGACGTTCGGGCGCTCGTCGACGGCGAGCGCGTCCTCGAGTGACGCGAGGACCAGGCAGGACTTCGACCGCGCCAGCCGCGCGTAAGCGGCGACCGCGACGTCGATCGCCTCGGCGCGGTCCGGCAGACTGGTCGCCTCGACCAGGCGCGCGCGGAGGTGGTGCTGGCGCTGATCGGGCTCGGTCAGGCGCCAGATGCCGGAGACGGTGGGGAGGTCGTGCGTGCCGATGGCCGCGACCGACTGCTGCGGCCAGGTCTCGGATGGCTCGGTCTCAAACCATAGGAGGCGGTACCCGAGCGCGCCGACGTCCCTCAGCGACGTCCTAACCGACGGCTCCACGAGGCCGAGGTCCTCGCCGATGACGAACGAGCTCGCGCGCCGGCTCTCGGCCGCGAGCGCCGCGAGCAGCTCTCGTGATGGATAGCGGACGTAGGCGCCGGCTGCGGCGCCACCACCTTGCGGGATCCAGAACAGCCGGAACAGCGACATGACGTGGTCGAGACGCATGCCCCTGGCGTGCTCCATAGACGAGCGAACGGCGTCGACGAAGGGTTCAAAGCGCGCCGCCCGCAGCTTCCACGGATCGAATGGAGGCATGCCCCAGTCCTGGCCGTCCGGGAAGAAATAGTCCGGGGGCGCACCCACGCGCATCTCCGGCGCGAGGAGGTCTCGCCAGCGCCATGCGTCGAAACCGTCGCTCGCGAATCCCACCGGTACGTCCGCGACCAGCGCGATCTCGCGCGCGGCGCGCTCGAGCTGGGCGTCCAGGTGGAACTGAACCCACTTGTGAAATGCGGCGCGGCCGGCTGCTTCCGTGCTCTGCTCCTCGCTGCGGGCGGCGAACGTGGCGTAGTCATCCAGCGCCTGTCCCTGCTGCTCGAGGTACGCGGCCAGGCCTCGCGGCCTGGGCGCGACCTGAAAGATCAGCTCGAGAGCGCGCTTCTTCAGCGTGAAGACGGCGTCGTGGTCGATGAGCCGCTCGGCATTCAGCGCCAGTGCTTCGGCACGCAGCGGCGCGAGCTCGGTCGCCACCAGGTCGGCTCCGTCGACGTCTTCCACGCGGATGTACGTCGTGTTGCGGAAACGCCGCGATGACGAGTAGTACGGGCAGAACTGCTGGGGCAGCGTCGGTGGCTGTGCGCCCAGCGGGCTGACCTGGACGATGGACGCGCCTGTGCCTGCGGCCCAGCGTCCGAAGCGGCGCAGGTCGGCGAGGTCGCCGATGCCCCAGCTCTCGCGCGACCGCAGCGCGTACAGCTGGACCGCCCACCCCCACGCGCGCACCGGCGGCGGCGCGCACGCGCCCGCGCCGGCGACGGGCTCGGGATGAGTGGGTGGCTCGGCTCGATCCCCTGCCATGGCGCGGACGATCGCATCCACTGATGCGGGCGGCGACTCGATCAGCTCGCCTGTGTAACTGGTGTAGCGGGGAATGACTCCCCAGCTTTCGGCCGAAGCAGCTATGCCCAAAGGCTATAACCTCCCGCGCATGGCGGTGCGCAGCGCGCTGGGCGGAAGCGTCAGGCGTCGCGAGGACCCTCGCCTCGTGACCGGCGCGGGCAGGTACACAGACGATGTCCAGCCGGACGGCTGCCTGCACGCCGTCTTCGTGCGCTCGACCATGGCGCATGCGCGGCTGCTCAACGTGGACGTGAGCGCCGCGCGCGGCCTGCCCGGGGTGGAGGGCGTGTATACGGCGGGCGACCTGGCTTTCGAGTCCGAGACCGCGCGGCCGCGACTGTGCTCGGACGAGGTGAGCTTCGTCGGCGACATCATCGGCGTGGCCGTCGGCTCCACGAGGGAAGCCGCCGTCGACGCCGCGGCCGCCGTCATGGTCGATTACGAGCCGCTTCCCGTGGTGGTCGACACGCGCAAGAGCGACAGCGTCGCTTTCGAGTTCGACCTCGGCGAGGAGGGCGCGCTGAACGGCGCCGACGTGGTCGTGCGCGGACGCTTCGTCAACCAGCGCCTCGCCGCCGCGCCCATCGAGGGCAACGCGGTGGTCGCCGAGCCGGACGGCGACGGCGGGATCCGCGTGTGGGTGTCCACCCAGGTGCCGTTCGGCGTGCGAGGCGCCGTCGCCGAAGCTCTTGGTCTGCCAGAGGAGAAGGTCCGCGTCATCGCCGGCGATGTGGGTGGCGCGTTCGGCGCCAAGCTGATGACCTACCCCGAACAGAGCGTGATCGCGGCCGCCGCGATGAAGCTCGGCCGGCCGGTGCGATGGTTCGAGTACCGGACCGAGAACATGGTCGCGATGACTCACGGCCGCGCGCTCGTGTCGGACGTCGCCCTCGGCGCGACCCGGGAAGGCAAGCTGGTCGGCCTCGAGGTCGACTCGGTCGCCGACGCCGGCGCGTATGCCGGGCTGGCGCCGCCGCAACTCGTGCTCACGTCGATGCTCCTGCCGAGCGTCTACGACATTCCCAGCGTCCGCTTCGTCGGTCGCAGCGTCTTCACGAACACGGCGGTGCTTTCCGCCTACCGCGGTGCGGGCAGGCCCGAGGCGATCGCCATCATCGAGCGGGCGATGGACATGCTCGCGGCCGAGCTCGATATCGACCCCGCTGAGATCCGGCGGCGCAACTTCGTCACGGGAGACTTCCCGCACGCGACGCCGACCGGCCTGAGCTATGACTCGGGCGACTACGCGCGCGCCCTCGACCTCGCCCTGCAGGCGGCCGGCTACGAAGAGCTGCGACGCGAGCAGCGTGCGCGACGCGAGAGCGGTGATCGAATGCAGCTCGGCATCGGCATCTCCTCATACGTGGAGATGACGGCGGTGCTCAACACGGCCGAGAACGCCACCGCAACCGCCGAGGCAGGCGGCACGATCGTCATCTCCACGGGCACCACCTCGAGCGGCCAGGGTCACGAGACCGCGTTCGTGCAGCTGGCCTCAAACGTTCTGGGCGTCCCGATGGGTTCCATCCGTTTCGTGCAGTCCGACACGGCGCTCGTCAGGAGCGGTTACGGGTCGAGCGGCTCGCGCTCGCTGCAGGTTGGCGGCACCGCGGTGCGTAAGGCCTGCGTCGAGCTGGTCGAGAAGGCAAAGAGCGAAGCCGCCCGCAGGCTCGAAGCGAGCAGCGACGACATCACGCAGTTCGACGACGGCCGCTTCGGGGTGAAGGGCGTGCCGGCGACAGCGCTCACGTGGGCCGAGCTCGCCGCGGAGAACGTCCTGGTCGCGGAGACCGAGTTCGAGCAAGGCGACCAGACATTTCCTTTCGGGTGTCACGTGGCGGTCGTGGAGGTCGACATGGAGACCGGCGACGCGCAGCTGGTGCGGCACATCGCCGTCGACGACTGCGGCACGGTCCTCAACCACATGCTCGTCGAGGGCCAGATCCATGGTGGGGTCGCGCAGGGCGCAGGCCAGGCTCTGTACGAGGAGTTCGTCTACGACGCGGACGGCAATCCGCTGACGGCGAGCTTTGTCGATTACGGAATCCCATCGATCGGGGAGATCCCGCCGGTCGAGACGGTGACCATGGAGACGCCGACGCCGCTCAACCCGCTCGGCGCGAAGGGCGTCGGCGAATCCGGCACCATCGGCTCGACCCCGGCGGTCCAGAACGCCGTCGTCGACGCGCTGTCACACATGGGGATTCGCCACCTCGACATGCCGCTGCACCCGATGCGCGTGTGGGAGGCGATCGAGGCCGCCACCAAGAAGTAAGAGAGAGGGGCTCCCTCGATGGGAGCCCCTCAGGCTTTCAGTGCGAAGCCGCGACGAGGTCCGGAATCAGGTTGGCCGCGTTGGGCGTCCCGAGTCCGGTGATCGGGTCCCAGCCGGTGGTGGCCGGGTAGCCCGGGATCGACGAGCCGCCGTTGTTGTTCCCGGTCGTCACGTCGAAGAAGTCGTTGGCGTACTGGCCCGGGTTGGCGCCGATCTTGTAGAGCGCCGGGTTGATGAGACCCAGGCCGCCGCCGTTCAGCTGGTCGGCGATCGCCACCAGCGCCGCCCACTGCGGGCAGCTCAGCGACGTGCCGCCAATGTCGTACCAGCCGGTGCTGCACGGCGCGCTGCCGCATTTCAGGCCAGAAAGGCCGTCATTTGGCAGCGATATGTACACGAGCGCCCCGGTGCCGGCGCTGGCCTGCAGGCCGATGTCCGGCACGCCGCGCATTGAACCGATGGACGTGCTGCCCGCGGGCAGCGTGTTCTGGTAGGTCGGCCTCGCGAAGACGTGGCTGAAGCCGCCACCGCTGAACGTCCAACCCACCTCGGTCTGAGTGGGGTTGGCCTTGCACTTCGCGACCGGTCCCGCGAACAGTGTCCGTGGCTGATTGGTGCTTGCTTGCGGGTCGGTGCAGAGGTACGTGCCGCCCACGCCCGTGACGAGCGGGTCGCTGGCAGGCCATTCAACGCTTGGGAACGGAATCAACTGGTTCGGGCCGGCACCGACGGCACCCTGGCCAAGCAGGGACTGCTTGGTGCCGTTGGCCACGCCGCCGTCGCCGGACGAGCCGAGCACGGTCACACCATTCGCCGCCGCCGAGATGTAGGCATGGCGAAGGTTGAGTAGCGACTGGGCGCTGCCGAAAGCCTCTTCGGCCGACGCGAAGCTCTGCGAGATGACGTTGGCCAGGTGGTGGTCGACGACGTACTGCTCGGCGTTCATCATGTCGGGGAAGCCCTGGACGCCGAGGGTCTCAGCGGTCGGGGTCGTGACCAGCAGGATGTTGGCCATGGGCGCCATCGCGTGAGATGTCTCCACGTCGAGGGACACCTCGAGGGCCCACGCGGACTTGTCCTCCAGGCCTGGGCCGTTGTTGGCGGGCTGGGCTGTCGTGGACGGTGAGCCCTGCAGGTGCAGCTGGCTGAACGTGGGCTTGTCGGCCGTGCACGTCACGCCTTCTTCACCACACATCGGCTGCAGGCCGAAGGCCTGGTCGAAGACGTGCAGGTCGTGCGCGATGGTGTCGCTGCCGTACGAGTCGACGATCGCGATCGTCATGCCCTGGCCGTTGAGGCCGTGGTCATACAGCGGGCCCAGGTTGTAGGCCGACTGGATGGCCTGCGGTGTGAAGCAGGTCCGGCCCACCGATATGCACTGCGCCTCCGTCGGTGGCGTGGTGCTCGTGCTGATCTGGGCGTAGTCCGAAACCGTCGGATGCATGACGACGCCCGCGGCGGCCACGCCGGTCGGACCCGGCAGCGCGATCGCGGCGCCGAACAGGCCCACGGCGAAACGACTGAGCAGGCGCTTGAGACGTGAAACGTGCAAGGCAAAACCCCCTTGGCTAACAGCGCCCGCCACCCCCTCCTGAAGGTCTCGCCCCGCGGGCCCTGGGCGATCCCGCCCTTCGAGATTATGCGCAGACGGCTGTTAGTGCAAGTCAGCGGCAGAAGCCGGCTGGGCTGATCATCCCTCCGGTCTTCGGGTTGGCCGGGCCGCTGAAGACCCTCTGCAGCCCCGCGGCCTGCGTGTAGAGGTAGATGCCACCGTCGCCAGCGAACCAGGTCCGGTCGCCGTCACCTTGCGGCTGCGACAGAGACATGCCGGAGCCTGAAACCAGCTGACCGCTGTCCTCGGCGCCGCTGGAAGGGTGGTCGAGGAGGCGGACCTCTCCGCCGTTGACCGGGTAGTCGGGGGCGTCGCTGATGTTCAGCACGGGATTGCCGTTGGTGACCAGGCCGAGCAGCGTCTCGCTGCGGCCCGGCGTGTGGAACCACGTCGTCTGCGCGCCGTTCGACAGGTTCACCTGCGCGATGCTGTCGAACAGCGGGCGACTGCCGGCCTGCGGTGGGTTGGAGTCGTGCGGGTCGAGAGCCCCCACCCATGCGTAGCCGCCGCGGACGGCCAGCACGTTCCCCGTCTGCGCCAGCGCGGCGACCTTACCGGTCGCGACATCCAACCGCCAGACCCCGGTTGGTCGCGAATCGATCTGGTTCGCGACGAAGTACACGCCGGCCCCGTCGTAGTCCACGACTTCGATCCCGGACGCGGCGACGATCGGTATGGCCACGTGGAACGTCTTCTCGGTTCCGCTCCTGACGTTGACCACGTGGATGATCGCGGCGCCCGTGGACGGGTCGGAAGTGTTCGCGTACGCGTAAGACGACCCGTCAGGCGCCGTCTCCCCGGCGCTCGACGGCACCCAGCGGCCGGCGGCCACATCGAAGAACGGCGGCGTCAGCTCATCCGGTCCGCCGATCAGCGCCGGCGTCTGCTGGGTGACGAAGAATCCGCTCTTGAAGGTGATGACGCCCTTGGGGTCGGCGGCGTAGGCGCCGGACGGAAAGCTGATGAACCCGCCCTGGTAGGTGTTGCTCTCGGCGCCGTAGGTCAACGTGATCACGGGCAGCCGGCACGTGAAAGCGACGTGCATGACGGGCGGGGCGGGCGAGCTGCTCGGGCTCGCCGACGGCAGCACTGTGACGCCCGCGCTGGGCGAGGTCGAAGGTGTCGTCTGCAGAGATGCCGGCGGCGGACCGGACGTGGTGCTGCATGCGACCGACGCGAGCAGGAACAGTGGTAGCAGGTACCGGCGCATCACGGCTTTACAACGGCGGCTGCCGGGTTCTATTACGTTTCGTAACCCAGGTTGGGGCGGAGCCAACGCTCGACCTCGGCGACCGTCATGCCCTTGCGGCGCGCGTAGTCCGCGACCTGGTCGCGGCCGATCTTGCCGACCATGAAGTACCGCGCCTGCGGATGCGCGAAGTAAAGCCCGGCCACCGCGGCCGTCGGCGTCATGGCGCACGTCTCGGTGAGCTCCATGCCGATCGAGCGCGCGTCCAGCAGGTCGAACAGCGTGCGCTTCTCGGTGTGGTCCGGGCATGCCGGATATCCGAAGGCCGGGCGGATGCCCCGATAGCGTTCGCGGATCAGGTCCTCGCTCGACATCTTCGGGCCGCTCTCGTACCACTCGCGTCGCACGGTCTCGTGCAGGTACTCGGCGAAGGCCTCGGCCAGGCGGTCCGCCAGCGCTTTGGCCATGATCGCGCGGTAGTCGTCGTGCTCCGCTGAAAACCGCGCCGCCAGCTCGTCGACGCCAATGCCCGCAGTGACCGCGAATGCGCCGATGTGGTCGCGCGCCGGCGCGACGAAGTCCGCGAGCGACAGGTACGGCTTGTCGTCGCCGTGGTCGACCTGCTGGCGCAGCATCGGAAAGCGCACGCCGTTCTCGAGCACGATGTCGTCGCCCTCGGCGCGCGCGGGCCAGAACCCGTAGACGCCACGTGCGCGCAGCGATCCGTGGACGTGAATCTGGTCGAGCAGCTCCTCGGCGTGGCCGAACAGCTCGCGCGCCGCGGCCCCGTGCGTCGGGCTGTCCAGGATGGCGGGGAACTTGCCCTTCAGCTCCCACGCGTGGAAGAAGAAGGTCCAGTCGATGTACTCGCGAAGCGTCTTGAGGTCGGGCTCGATTGTGCGCACGCCCGTGAACGGCGGCTTCGGCAGGCCCTCGAAGTCGAGCCGCCACCGGCTCTCGCGCGCGGCCTCCAGCGAGAGCAGCTCGCGCTGCGCCGACGTGTGCTGCGCCCGGAGCTTCTCCTGCAGCGCGCGGTTGTCGCGGTCGAACGTGATACGCCGGCCCGCGTCGAACAGGTCTGAGACCACTCCGATCACACGCGACGCGTCGAGCACGTGCACGGTCGTGCCGCTGTAGGCGGGCGCGATGCGCACGGCGGTGTGCTGCTTCGACGTGGTCGCGCCGCCGATCAGAAGCGGCAAGTCCATGCCGCGACGGGTCATCTCCTTGGCCACGTCGACCATCTCGTCGAGCGAAGGGGTGATCAGTCCGGACAGTCCTACGGCGTCCGCGCCGAGCTCGGTGGCCGTGTCGAGGATCTTGTCGGCCGGCACCATGACGCCGAGGTCGTGCACCTCGTAGTTGTTGCAGCCGAGAACCACGCCCACGATGTTCTTGCCGATGTCGTGCACGTCGCCCTTCACCGTCGCGAGCACGAGCTTGCCGCGCGCGTGCTGCGTGCCCGCGGCCTCCTTCTCGGCGAGCATGTACGGCTCGAGGTAGGCGACGGCGCGTTTCATCGCGCGCGCGCTCTTCACGACCTGCGGCAGGAACATCTTGCCCGCGCCGAAGAGATCGCCCACCACGCGCATGCCGTCCATCAGCGGGCCCTCGATCACGTTCAGCGGCCGGCCATACTTCTGCCGCGCCTCTTCGGCGTCCGCCTCGATGTACTCGACCTCGCCGTGCAGCACGGCGAACGCGAGCCGCTCCTCCACCGTCCCCTCGCGCCACCTGAGGTCGACCTCCCTCTTCGCGCCGCCACCTGAGACCGTCTTGGCGAAATCGACGAGTCGCTCGGTGGCGTCGGGCCGGCGATCGAAGATGACGTCCTCGACGAGGACCAGCAGGTCCTTGGGGATGTCTTCGTAAACCGCGAGCTGACCGGCGTTGACGATCGCCATGTCGAGGCCGGCGCGGATCGCGTGATAGAGGAAGGCGGAGTGCATGGCCTCGCGCACGCGATCGTTGCCGCGGAACGAGAACGAGAGGTTCGAAACCCCGCCGGAGACGCGCACGCCGGGACAGCGGCGCTTGATCTCACGCGTGGCCTCGATGAACGCTTTTGCGTATGAGGCGTGCTCCTCGATGCCCGTGGCGATGGCCAGGATGTTGGGGTCGAAGATGATGTCCTGCGGCTGGAAACCCGCCTTCTCGGTGAGCAGCCGGTAGGCGCGGACGCAGATGTCGACCTTGCGCTCGAGGGTGTCCGCCTGGCCTTTCTCGTCGAAGGCCATGACCACGGCGGCCGCGCCGAGCTCGCGCACCTTGCCCGCCTTCTCGAGAAAGGCGTCCTCGCCCTCCTTGAGGCTGATGGAGTTGCAGACACCCTTGCCCTGCAGGCACTTGAGGCCGGCCTCGAGCACGGTCCATTTGGAGCTGTCGACCATGATCGGGATGCGCGCGATCTCGGGCTCGGTCGCGATTAGGTTGAGGAACCGGACCATCGCCTTCTCCGACTCGAGCAGGTCGGCGTCCATGTTGACGTCGAGCAGGTTGGCCCCGCCCCGCACCTGGTCGAGCGCGACCTGCACCGCGCCGGTGAAATCGCCCGACTCGATGAGGCGCCGGAAGCGCGCCGAGCCGGTGATGTTGGTCCGCTCGCCGATGCTGACGAAACCCGTGTCGGGTCCTATCTCGAACGGCTCGAGGCCGCTGAAGCGCGTCCGCGCCGCGCGCTCCGGGACCTGGCGCGGAGCCAGGCCTTCCATGACCGACTTGATCTGGCGGATGTGTTCAGGCGTCGTGCCGCAGCAGCCGCCCGCGGCGTTGAGGAAACCGGCCTCCGCGAACTCCTTCAGCAGCCGGCTCGTCATGTTCGGCTTCTCGTCGTACCCGCCCATGGCGTTGGGCAGGCCGGCGTTGGGATAGCAGTAGACGTAGACGGGCGCGACCCGCGCCATGTCGGCGATGTACGGCCGCATCTCCGTGGCGCCGAGTGAGCAGTTGACGCCGGCCGCAAACGGTTCCGCGTGCTCGACCGACGTCCAGAACGCCTCGACCGTCTGACCGCTCAGGTTGCGACCCGCCCTGTCGACGATGGTCACGGAGATGAAGATGGGCAGCTCCGGGGCTGCCTCCTTGGCGGCGGCGACTGCGGCCTTGCCGTTGAGCGTGTCGAAGACGGTCTCGATGAGGAGGAAGTCCGCTCCGCCGTCGCGCAGCCCGCGCGCCGCCTCGGCGTATCCGTCGCGCAGCTCGTCGAACGTGATCTCGCGGTACGACGGGTCGTCGACCTTGGGCGAGAGGGACAGCGTGACGTTGGTCGGACCGAGCGATCCCGCGACGAACCTGTTGTCGAATCTGTCAGCCTCGGCGCGTGCGATCTCCGCGCCGCGCTTGTTCATTTCGTAGACCAGGCTCTCCAGGCCGTAGTCGGCCTGCGAGATGGGCGTGGCGGTGAACGTGTTGGTCGTGATGATGTCGGCGCCCGCTTCGAGGTAATCGCGATGCACCTGCGCGACGATGTCCGGCCGCGTGAGGCACAACACGTCGACGTCGTTGCGCAGCGCCTTCGGATGATCCTTCAGGCGTTCGCCGCGAAAGTCCTCCTCGGTCAGGCCCTTGCGCTGGATGAGCACGCCGACGGACCCGTCGAAGATGACGATGCGCTCGCGGAAGAGCTCGTCCAGCCGATCACGGACTGAGTTCGTCGCTGGCAATGGACCCCTAAGAGTACCGGCCGTTCAGGGCAGCCTCTGAAGATCCCCGAGCAGATGCACGCCGAGGCCCTGCGGCAGGATGCGATCGCTCAGCATCGCGGCCTTGTACAGCAGGGCGTTGAACGCGACGTAAGTCGGGTCGGCGATCACCCGCAGCTCGGCGACCGCAAAGCCTGCCGGTGCCGCCATCTGCTTGATCCTGAACTTCGTGTTGGCCCGGTATCGCACCGCGAAAGTGTCGGCGCCGTCGCGCCCATAGACGTTCGCCACCATCTGCTTTTGCAGCGAGGGCGCCAGCTGGCTGACGCGATTCCCCATGACCAGCGGATTCAGCGCGTTGGGCGTCAGAAAAATGAAGTGGCCTAGTGGCTTCAGCACGCGCGCGACTTCAGCGAAGACTCTGGCGGGCTCTGGCAGGTGCTCGAGGACCCACACGCTGACGACCATGTCGAACGACGCGCCGGCGAATGGCAGATGCTCGCCGCTTCCCTGCATCACCGCCATGCCCTGGTCGCGCGCGGCCAGGGACGCGAGATCGGGGTCGACGCCGACCGCCAGGTGCGCCTGCTTCCAGAAGCGCTCGATGCCGCCGGTGCGGCCGCACCCCAGGTCCAGCACGGCGGACTCGGCGGTGAGGTGCTTCTGGACGAGGGCGTCGAACTGGTCGCCGCTCGACTGCCAGCCAGGCCGGGCGGCCCGGTACTGCTCGCGATAGGCGGTCTGGGTGGCGTGGGAGAGCCAGGGCTGCCGGGGGGCCATTGCGGTGGCGGGATTATGCGCTGGACCGCCAGCGGGATTAATAGACCGACTGTCGGTCTGTTATTATCTGGACGTGGCCCGGACGCTCGATCTCGAGAAGCACACCGTCAGGAAGGAAGCCTTCGTCGAGGCGGCGATGCGCTTGATGCAGACCAAGGGCTACGAGCAGATGAGCATCCAGGACCTGCTCGACGAGCTGGGCGTCTCGCGTGGCGCTTTCTATCACTACTTCGAGTCCAAGCAGGCGCTGCTGAGCGCGATGGTGGACAGGATCGCGGACCAGGCCCTGTCGGCGGTCTCGCCGGTGGTCGACGATCCGGCGCTTGCAGCCATCCCGAAGCTCCAGGGGTTCTTCGGCGGCATCGCGCAGTACAAGACCGATCGCAGGGCGCTGATGCTCGAGTTCATAAACGTCTGGAAATCGGACGACATGGCGGTGGTGCGCGACAGGCTGCGGCGCACGATGATCGAGAAGATCGCCCCGATGCTCGCGCGGATCATCGGCCAGGGTGTCGCGGAAGAGGTTTTCAGCGTCGATTCTCCGAGCGAGACGGCGACCATCCTCATGTCGCTCATGCTCGGCTTCCAGGACAGCGCGACCGATCTCTACCTGGCGCGACAGGCCAAAACCATTTCCTACGCCCAGGCTGAGCAGGCTCTGCACACCTTTGCGGGTGCGTTCGAACGAATCCTCGGCGCGCAGCCGGGATCGATTCCCATTGTCGACAAACGAACTCTCGAAGTGTGGTTCGGGTAGGAGGCGAGATGAAGTCGATCATCGAAGTGGCAGAGCTCACCAAGAGCTACGGGTCCAAGCGCGGCATCATCGACGTCACGTTCGACGTCGGCGAAGGCGAGGTCTTCGGTTTCCTCGGACCCAACGGCGCGGGTAAGACGACGACCATACGCACGCTGATGGCGCTGCTGCGCGCCGATTCCGGGACGGCGCGCATCGCCGGCCTCGACTGCTGGAAGGACTCGGTCGAGATCAAGAAGGAGATCGGCTACGTCCCCGGTGAGCCGTCGCTCGACCCCAACCTCACCGGCGGCCAGATCCTCGAATACTTCGCGAACCTTCGCGGCGGTGTGGACCGTGCGTATCAGAAGAAGCTGCTCGAGCGCTTCGACCTGGACACGAGCCGCAAGTTCCGCCAGTACTCGACCGGCAACAAGCGCAAGGTCGTGCTGATCCAGGCCTTCCAGCACCGGCCCAAGGTCTTGATCCTCGACGAGCCGACCAGCGGCCTCGACCCGCTCAACCAGCAGCAGTTCGACGCCATGGTCAAGGACGCGCGCGACGAGGGCCGCACGGTCTTCCTCTCGTCGCACGTGCTGAGCGAGGTGGAGAAGACGTGCACGCGCGTGGGCATCATCCGCGAAGGCCGGCTGGTCCAGATAGGCGGGGTGGCCGAGCTCAAGGACATCAAGCGCTACGAGATCACCATCTCGTTCGCCCAGGCCGTCCCTGCCGACACGTTCAAGACTGTCGAAGGCGTCACCCAGGTCGAGCCGCTCAACGACGGTCACGCCCTGCGCGTCGCCATCCAGGGCTCGGCGGACGCGGTCATCAAGACCGCCGCCCGTTATCCCGTGGTTTCGATCACGAGCTACGAGCCGAGCCTCGAGGACATCTTCCTGCGCTATTACGAGTCCGACGGGAAGGCGCCCAAGGAGACCGCCAATGTGGTTTAGGTCTGTCTTCCTCAAGACGCTGCGCGACTACCGCATCGCGATCGTCGGTTGGGGCGTCGGCATGGGCCTGACGATCGTGTCCCCCATGGCCAGCGTGGCCACGCTCATCAGCACGCCGGCGCAGCGCGAGGCTCTGAGCTCGCTGGCCGCACAGTTCGCCTGGAACGCCGACAACGTCAAAACGGACACGGTCGGCGGCTACGCGGTCTTCAAGATCGGCGTCTTCGTCTTCATCGCGTGCATCTGGCCCCTGCTGGCGGCGAGCCGCATGCTTCGCGGTGAAGAGGATCGCGGCTCGCTGGACGTGCTCCTCTCGGCGCCACGCAATCGCGTCAGCATCGCGCTCCAGAAAGTCGCGGCGATGTGGACCGCGTTGCTGCTCATCGGCCTGATCAGCGGCGCCATCGCCTATGTGGGCGGCGTCGGGTTCAAGGCCGATTTCAGCCTCGTCGACGGGCTTCTGTGGGGCCTGGACCTGGCGCTGATCTGCATGGTCTTCGGTGGCATCGCGCTCCTGATCTCGCAGTTCACACACGAGCGCGGCCCGGCGGCCGGCGCCACCGGCGGCCTCTTGCTGGTCTTCATCGTGGTCGACATGGTGCACAGGGTGTTCCCGGGCACCGACTGGTTCTCGCGCCTTTCGCCGATCTACTACTACAACCTAAGCAAGCCGATCATCCCCAGCTACGGCACGAACGCCGGCGCGATGCTCGCCCTCTTCGGCGTCTCGGTGATCCTGACTGCCGCGGCGGTGTGGCTGTTCGCCCGGCGGGATGTGGGCGACGTGGTCCACCTGCCCCTGGCGCAGCGGTTCGCGCGACCCTCGGCGCCGACTCGGACGCTCCCGGTCACCGACTGGTCCTTGCGCTCCGTTTACACGCGCAGCCTCGGCATGATCGCCATGCCGACGTTCTGGTGGGCGCTGGGGTTCGCGGCCGCGGCGGCATGGGAGATCGTTGCGGTCAAGCAGCTGGCGGACAAGCTGAACACGCTGCTGGCGAGCGCACCGAACTCGATAGCAGTGCGGATCCTGCAGAACATTGGAGGTGGCACCACCGAGCTGAACTCACTCCTGCTCGGCGCCATGTTCGAGCTGATGCCCGTGCTGCTCATGGCTTTCGCGGTCACCCAGGTGAACCGCTGGTCGAGCGACGAAGACGACGGCCGTCTGGAGGTCCTGTTGTCCACGCCTCAGGCTCGGTGGGCGGTGCTGCTTGGTCGGTTCGCGGCCCTCGCCACGGCCACGGTGGTCGTCGGTGTGGTGACCCTTGTGAGCGCCGGCGTCGCCGCCCAGCTCGCGGGGGTCGCGCTCGATTCGACCAACCTGATCGAGGCCAGCCTCGGGATGATCCCGATGGGGCTGCTGATCGCCGCGATCGGCTACCTGGCCTCGGGCTGGCTCCGCACCGCCGCCGACACGGGCTTGATCAGCTTCCTGCTGGCCGGCTGGTTCTTCATCAGCTTCGTCGGGCCCGACCTCAAGTGGCCGGACGCGACGTTGCGCCTGTCGCCCTTCTACTACTACGGCACGCCGCTGCTCCACGGCCTCGAGCTCGCGAACATCGCGCTCGTGCTGGTGGTCGGCATCGTCGCGCTCGCCCTCGGATCGCTGCGCTTCGCGCGCAAGGACATCGGCGTGTAGCTAGCCGGGCGGCCTGGGCCTCCAGGTCGTGCCGTCCCACCAGTAGCGGCCGTCAGCCGAGATGAGCGGCTGCGGCTGTGCAGGGACGCGCCGGCGCCTGCGCAGCACGACGATGAGCACGATCGCGCACACGACGATCGTTATCGCGCCCGCGGCGATGGCCGCGATCACGACCGTGTTCATGATCCCGCTGCTGATTCCGTTGATCTCGCCGACGGGTTCGGGGATCAGGGCGAGCTGGCGGTTCGCCTGGTCCATCAGCGTCGCCCGGTCGGGCGTGCTCTTCGCCGCCACCCCGATCCCGGCCAGGTAGTCGCCCTGGGTGAAGACGAGCACGTCGGTGAGCACGCCGTTCGCGTCCGGGCCGGTGGTGACCTCGTAGGCGCCGCTGGCAAAACCGGGCACGGTGCGGTAGGAGGTGAACGACCTGTCCTTCTTGTCGGCCGCCTCCGCCTGGCCGAGGCGGTACGCCGCCCAGAAGATGGAGGAGTAGTGCTCCAGGCGGTCGAGCACGGCGGTCGCGGGCGCTCCGGTCCACGTCTTCTCGTAAGCGTCGACGAATCCCTGCACCCTGCCGGCCTTGCTCCCGTAGATGTCGTCCTTGGTGAGCGGCCCGGTCTGCTCCGTGTCGACCTGCCACGACCCGGCGGGCGGGCCGGGGATCAGGTCGGCGGTCACGTCCGTGGCGCTGACCGCCGCCGCCTGCAGTGCGACGATCACGCACGCCATTCCCACCGCGCCGGCGCGCGACCACATGCGTCTCAGCATATGGCCGCGCGTGTCGCTAGCTCGCCTTCCTGAGCGTCGGCGACTCGGCCGGTGCGGCCTCGAAGGCCCCCTCCTGCAGAAGGATGCGGCGCGCCGTCTCGACCTCGTCGTTCTCGGACACGACCGTGACGAGCGTGCGCCCGGCCTCCACATGCGCGTCGCCCGGAGGCGTCAGGCCGAGGCGCGCATTCTCGAAGTGCGCCGACTTGAGCGCGCGGATCGCGGCCTCGGCGTCACGTTTGTCCTTGAAGAGGGCCAGGACGGTGGTGGTCGGCACAACTGGAAAACGCGTGACCGCGCGGCCGTACCCCGCGCGCCCGCACGGGGTCAAGACCTGTGAAGGAGAGCTGCCTAGAGGCCTGCGTCGATGCGAGCCTTGCGGCCCGCCTTCTTTGCCTTCTCGATGTTCTTGCGCAGCTCCTTGCGCCGCTTCTCCCCGGACTCTGGGTCGAGCAGGTACGCCGCCGCGGCGCCCAGGCCGACCATGGTGAGGAGGCGAACGATGTGGAGTCTCATCACCCATGAGAACAGCAGGCTTGATCGCAGTACCCGCCGGCGCGATTAGCTTTTAGGGGCCCCCACGAAATCTCGGCGTAGCCTCCGATTTCGTGGGGAATTGTCAATCAAGTGTTTAATTGGGCGCCAGTGCCTCAGGTGGCCACGCCGAAGGACCGCCGCGGCGCCCTCATCAGGGCCGCGTACAGCAAGCTGGCCGAGCGCGGCTTCGAGGGCCTGCGCACACGCGACGTGGCGGCGGAGGCGGGCGTCAACATCGCCACGCTCCATTACTACTTCCCCACCAAGGAGAAGCTCATCGAGGGTGTGGTCGAGCACGCGATGAGCCGGTTCCGCACGACCCTCGAGCCGCACGGCTCGACCTCCGACCAGCTCCGCAACCACCTGAGGTCGGTGCAGCGGCTCGTCCAGGACGAGCCCGACCTGGGCATCGTGATGGGCGAGCTGGCGCTGCGCTCGGCGCGAGACCCGGCGATCGCCCGCATCATGCGTGAAACGAACGAGGGGTGGCACCGCACGGTGCGCGGGCTCCTGCGCAAGGCGGTGAAGGACGGGAGCCTCGAGCCCGAGCTGGACACCGACGAGACCGCGGCCATGATCGTCGCCGCACTGCGCAGCCTGACCCTGCCGATGGCCTCGAGCGGGGGACACTCCGAGCAGGCCCTGCGCCAGCTGGAACGATGGCTTGGGATCGGCGCGCCTGCCCGCAAGGGACGCTCCATCCGTTCAAGCAATTGATTGATTAGCGTGCTATCCTGAAGTCAATCAAGTGATTGACTCGCAGGAGGTTCGCCATGCTGGCCGCTCGTGAGCTTCAGGTTCCGCGCTACGTCCCGATTCTGAACCCGGTCCTCCGGCGCCTCCTCAAGCTGGGCGTGCCGCTCGGGCCCAACGGCCTGCTCACCGTTCGAGGACGGCGGAGCGGCCTGATGCGTACGACGCCTGTGGCAGTCGTCCAACGCGACGGGCGACGCTGGGTCGTCGGCACTTTTGGCGATGTCAACTGGGTACGCAACCTGCGCGAAGCCAGGCAGGCAGTCGTGGCGGTCGGCGGCAAGAAGGCGGCCGTGACGGCGAGAGAGCTCAGTCAGACCGAAGCCGGCGAATTCTTCGAGACGGTGTTGCGGCCGTACGTCGGGGACTCAGCCCTCAAGCGCCTCGTGCTGGGAGCGCTCGGAGCCTCCGACATCATCGCCGACCCCGGAGGCGCGGCTTTGCGGAGGCCTGTTTTCGAGCTCCGCTAGAAAAAGAGACGGGGCGGGCCCTTTATGGGTCCGCCCCGATGTGCTTTTTGGTTACGAACCGAGGGAGCTTGCCTGCGTCAGCAGAGCCTGCCCTTGCGCGACAAGCGGCTGCACCTGCTGCTGGGTGAGCGCCTGGCCGTTGAACTCGGCTGCTTCAAGCAGCGAGATCATCTGCGCGGCCAGGGCGTTGCGCTGGCTGTTGAGCGAGATGAGTTGGTTCTCCAGGTTCACATAGCGGCTGTCGTCGGACGCGCTGCCGCTCTCGATGGCCTGCGTCGAAGCCGCGAGCGTCGAGAGCGCGAACTGGCCGACTGACGCGTCGATCTGCTTGTAGATCACGGCCAACTTGGCGAATGCGCCGTTCAGGCGCGTGGCCGCCGGTCGGGCCCATCCGTCAAGGTCTTCGGTCAGCACCCGGCCGTCGTGGGAGTAGTCGTCATGCAATCCCGTCAGGGCCATGATCGTCGGCCGGAGGTCGGTGTGGTCCGACCACGTGCTGCCGTCGACACCGAGATTCGTCACCCCGGGCCCGACCATGCCGAGCCACGTGGTGGTGATCTCCGGCTGGACGTCACCGTGGTTCCACGCGAACCCCGGGAGCTCGACCACGCACGGATTGGTCGTGGGGCAGCTCGGTCCGCCGTGGAATAGGAAGTAGTCGGGATTCGCGAACAGGGTGAAGGTCGGCGTGCGTGCCGGGTCGGACGTGACCATGTGCAGGATGTTCTCCTCGACCGGGTCGGCGAGAAACTGCGTGATGGTCTCTGTGTTTCCGTTGATCGGGTTGACGGCGGTGAGCTGCGAGCTCGCCCGCTCGAACGTGCGTGTCACCGCCGCGTCACGCGCCGGATTGCCGGTGATGTAGACGGTCGGCGCGTCGTCGCTGTGCACGTTGAACGGGGTCGTTATTCCCTGCTGGGTCGCAAGCAGGCCGGTCATGTTGGTGTTGACCTCGCCGATCTTGCTGTAGGTGCACGCCACAGTCACCCCGTCGCAGCCCGCTGGGCTGGCCGGACCGCCCGCGAAGTGGTCGCCCTCGTCCGCCGTGAAGACGAAGAGCGTGTTGCTCTTGTTGATGCCGTCGTCGGCGAGGCGCGTGAAGAACTTGCCGAACGCGTCGTTGTACGCCGCGAGCGCGGCCACGTAGCCGGCCTGCCCGGGGCCGTAAGCCGGGCCGTGCAGATGCTTGTCATGCGCATCCGAGATGTACGCGTACGTGATCGGGATGCCGTGCTCCTGCATTGCCGCGACGTAGGACAGCGAGACCGCCGCCGACATCCCATCGAAGCCTGGGAAGCCGGTGTGACCGGCCTCGTCCCTGATCGTGTTGCCGTTCAGATCGGTCATCGGGTTGCCGTTGTTGATGGCGGGCGCCACGTACTTGGATCCGAACAGCGCACTGAAGCCGTTATAGCCGCCAGGCTCGTCCGGCAGCCTGTCGGGCTCGCCGCCGTTGGCCGTCGAGCACAGGGAGTCGCCGGCCGCGCAGTGGACACCCAGACCCACGAAGTCGGCGAAGGCCTGGCAGGGCAGCGCGCCGCTGGTGAAACAGTCTGGCGTGACCTCGGCGGCCTGGGGCGAGCCGGCGCCGAAGACGGTCGGGATGTCGGTGGCGACGTTCTCGAGCACGGTGTTGGCGGTGGCCACCTGGCCCACGTTGCAGCCGGCGCGTGTGTACGGCACCCAGGGGGCGGGTGCGTTCTTGCCGCCCGCGGTCAGCATGTTGTAGGTCGTGTCGGTCGGCGTGGACGTGGTCGGGTCGAAGATCGGGTCCGTCCAGTAGGCGAACGACACACCGAGGTTGCTGGTGCCGTTGGGGTTGAAGTACCGGAAGCTGTTCGACACCGGCACCCCCATCCGGTCGCCGTAGACACCCGTGAACGACGTCAGGATGTCGGTCGCCGTGTGCGAGATCAGCGGCGTGTGATGGTTGGGCGACAGAACGCCGTTGCCCGTGATGAAGTTGAGCAGGTTCGGCATCTGCTCCAGGTCGGACGGAACGTTCGGGTTGTCGCGCGTGAAGTGCGTGTTGTCGAACTGGACGTAGATCACGTGCTGGAGCTTCCCCTTCGACGAGTTCAGCTGACACCCGCCGCTTGCGACCGCGTTGTGTTGCGAGGAACTGCCGGCAGCCGTGCGTGCGGCAGCGAGCATCGCGGCGCCGAGAACGAGAGCAGCCGCCGCGGCGAAACCAATCTTCCCCCTGGAACTCACTCCATGCCTCCCTCTCTGGTGTGCGAGTCGGCGCCAGTCTGTCCCGCGCCCGGCCGGCACGTCAACCGGGGTAACCGACCTTCAAGACGGCGTTCACCACCTGTGCGACGATCGCCGTTGTGATCGATCCCCAGAAGCGCTGGCGCCCCCTGCCGGACAAGCCCGATTATG
>DASSLR010000010.1:0-20358 GCA_035689345.1 Candidatus Dormiibacterota bacterium | reverse complement strand
GAGCATCCAGGTCACCACCACATTGGAGACGCTGGCCGGCCTGGCGGGGGCACCGGCGGCCGACCTGCAGTACGGACCTCCGGTCAGCGTCGAGACCCTACGCCAGCTGGCCTGCGACTGCTCGATCACGCGGGTCCTGCTCGACTCGGAGTCTCAAGTCATCGAGCTGGGGCGAGCCAGGCGCCTGCCCTCGGCGCCCATGCGGCGCGGGCTGGAGGCGCGGGACAAGGGCTGCAAGTGGCCGGGATGCGACCGGCCGTCGAAATGGTGCGCGTCGCATCACCTCGATCACTGGACCAGGGACGAGGGACCGACCGACATCGACAACATGGTCCTGCTCTGTCACCGCCACCACGCGCTGGTGCACACAGGTGGGTGGAGGTTGGCCTGGTCGGAAGACGGAAAGCTGATCACGATCCCAGCGCCGGTGCGATTCGAACGCTGGCGGCCTCCCGAGCCGGACGACTGACGACTTGGGCGGCCTAGTCCCCGCTCGAGGGCGACGGCTGCGGCGAGTGATCGCCGCCACTACCGCCGTCCTCGCTTGACCCCGATGTGGGCGACGGCTGCGGCCCTTCTCCGCTCTCGGGTGACCCGGTAGGCTCGGGCGACTCTCTCGGCTCCGGAGACGCGCCGGCCTGGGACGGCTCGTTGGCCTCGGGCGATTCGCTGGGCTCGGGCGATTCGCGGCTCGAATCCTGGCCCGAGGTCGTCTGGCCGCCCTTCGAGGGCGATGGCGAGGCGGCGCCGGCGGGGACGCCGACCTGCTTCGTGATGTCGTTGACCGATTGCACGAGCCACTGGCGCGGCTGGGAAGGCCCGGCCAGGGCCACGGCGACGATGCCGGCGACGGCCGCGGCCACGGTCAGCGCACGCAACCGCCAGCGCGGCGCCGGCGCGGCTCCGCGCAGGGTCGCGTAGCGCGCCTGGGAAGGCAGCGGCGCAAGGAGCGGCGAGCCGTCCTCCAGGGACGCTGACAGCTGCTGCTGCAAGTTCTTTGGCAGCTCGCGGTCAGGCATCGCCGACTCCAGGTCGCTCACGGGATAAGACAACGCTGGCCGGCGGCGAAGTCGGAAGCTCGCCGCGCCACTCGGGCCCGAGCCGCCGCGCCAGCTCAGTCCTGGCCTGGGCCAGCCGGGCGCCGATCGTGCGCTCGGAGACGCCCTCGAACCGCGCGATCTCGCGGTTGTTGTAGCCGTGGTGGTAGCGGAGGACGAAGTCCGCCGCCACTCGTGGCGGGAGGGCGGCCAGCGCCTGGACCAGGTCGGAGGTGCCGGCGGAGTCACCTGGGTCGCGGCCGGCGCCGGGGCGTCCGAGGCGGCGCAGTATCTCCCCGACCGAGCGCAGCTTCGCCCGCCTTCTGTACGAGATGGCGGTGTTCACCGCGATCTGGTGCAGCCATGCCTCGGGCGCGTGCTCCGGGCGGAAGCGGGGCCACGCTCGCCACGCCTTCACGAATCCTTCCTGCACGCAGTCCTCGGCGGCGGCCGCATCGCCGGTGATCGCATACAGGGTGCGCAGCAGGCGCGGATAGTTCTCGCGATAGAGGCGATCGAAGTCCTCGCGGTTGCCTGGACGAAGTTCCGCGCTCATGACCTCGTCAACGATTACGGCCGCCGGTTACCTGCGCTGCCTCCGCATAGACTGAGGCGGGAACGGATGGCCGAAAACGCGATCGGAGTGGTCGGGCTCGCGACGATGGGGATGAACCTCGCGCGCAACCTCGCCTCACATGGCGCAAGCGTCGCAGTCTACAACCGCACGCGAAAGCGCACCGACGAGTTCATGTCCGACTACGCCGCTGAGGGCGACTTCCACGCCGCGTTCACGCTGGAAGAGCTCGCACGCGCGCTGAAGCCGCCACGCGCGATCCTGATCATGGTCAAGGCGGGCGCGCCGGTCGATGAGGCGATCGATTCGCTGTCGTTGATCCTGCAGCCCGGCGACACGCTGATCGACGGCGGCAACTCGCTGTTCCACGACACGCGGCGGCGGGCCGCCGCGGCCGCGCAGCGCGGGTTGGGATTTCTCGGCATGGGGGTGTCGGGCGGGGAGGAGGGCGCGCTTCGCGGGCCGAGCCTCATGCCCGGCGGGCCGCGCGAGTCGTACGACCGCGTCGAGCGGATGCTCAAGGCGATCGCGGCCAAGGTCGATGACGAGCCGTGCTGCACCTACATCGGACCGGATGGTGCGGGCCACTTCGTGAAGATGGTTCACAACGGCATCGAGTACGCCGACATCCAGCTCATCGCGGAGAGCTACGACTTCCTTGGGCACGCACTCGGCCTCGACGCGGACGAGCTGGCCGCCATCTTTCGCGAGTGGAACGCAGGCGAGCTGCAGTCGTACCTCATCGAGATCACCGCCAACGTGCTCGCGAAACGCGACGACGGCGCTGGCGCGCTGGTCGACCGGATCGAGGACGAAGCCGAGCAGAAGGGCACCGGTCGGTGGACGAGCGAGTCGGCGCTCGAGCTCGGCGTCCCGCTCACCGGCATCACAGAGGCCGTCTTCGCGCGGATGCTCTCGAGCCAGAAGCGCGAGCGCGTGACCGCGTCGTCGGTCCTGGCGGGACCGGCGCGCGGAAGCATCAGCGCGGCGCAGCGCCAGTCCCTCGTCGACGACGTGCGCGAGGCCCTCTACGCGGCGAAGATCGTGGCCTACGCGCAGGGCTTCGAGCACCTGGCGGCCGGGTCGAAGGAGTTCGGCTGGGGCGTCGACCTCGGCTCGCTGGCCACGATCTGGCGGGGCGGCTGCATCATCCGGGCGAAGTTCCTCAATCGCATCCGCGATGCGTACGGCGAGCACCCGGACCTCGCCAACCTGATGCTCGCGCCGTTCTTCAAGGACGCTCTGGCGTCGTCGCAGGAAGCATGGCGCCGCGTCGTCAAGCACGCGGTCGACGCGGGCGTCCCGATCCCCGCTTTCGCGTCATCTCTCGCCTACTACGACGGCTATCGGCGCGCGCGCGGACCGGCCAACCTCATCCAGGGACTGCGCGACTACTTCGGCTCGCACACGTATCGCCGCACGGACCGCGAGGGCGCGTACCACACGCGCTGGGCGCAGGACGGCGCCGAGGTCAGGACCGACTAGGGCCGCGGCTCTCCCTCGGGTTCTGGCCGAAGACGAAGAACACAACCGTCAGCGCGAGCGCCAGCGCCGGCAGGCCCCAGTCGGTGATCGCGCTCTCCGCGAAGGCGATGCGCAGCACGGCCGAGGCGAGCACGTACACGCCGCCAAGGATCAGGGCCAGGCGCAGCCTCCGCGCCGCGTAGCGCAGCTGCTGGCGCAGGCCGCCCGGACGCAGCGTCAACACGGTGGTGCCGAGAAGCACGACCAGGACCAGGCCGACGAGGAACCCTCTCAGGCCGCGCGCCTCCGCCGGGTGAGTGCAAGGTCCGCGTCGTCGGTGGTGACGCGCTGCCGCCGGAAGTTGCGCAACGCGAACCGGTCGCACGCGGTCTCCGCCGCCGAGCCCTTCTTCAGCTCCTCGTGCAGGTACCAGTGCAGCCATTCGTGGCAGTAGAGGAAGCGGAGCACGTCGCGCCGTGACCGGAAGTCGACGTTCTCCGAAAGCCACGAGAAATGCATGCCCGTGCCGCGCTTGCGCCTGGCGCCGTGATACACGCGCTCCTTGAAGCGATGAAACGGCACCGGCACCTGCAGCGTGATGCGCCGTGCGTCGAAGTCGCACAGCGCCGCCAGGTGTGGCTCGGTGCGGTAGCGCAGCGGCTTGACGATCACGTCGTAGTCGCACCTCGGCAGGCCGGCGAGAGCTCTGCGAGCCTCGGCGGTGGTCATCTCCGCCAGCTCGCTGTAGATCATTTCTTGGGATCGAGCTTGATCGACGCGGAGTTGATGCAGTAGCGAAGGCCCGTCGGGTCAGGGCCGTCGTCGAAGACGTGCCCCAGGTGCCCGCCGCATTCGGCGCACGTCACCTCGGTGCGCACCATGAAGTGGCTCGTGTCGACGTGCTCGTCGACGGCTGCCGCCGAGGCCGGCTCGTAGAAGCTGGGCCACCCGCAGTGGGCGTCGAACTTGGTGTCCGACACGAAGAGCTCGGCGCCGCAGCCGGCGCAGCGGTACAGGCCGGGCGTCCTGGTGTCCCAGTACTCGCCCGTGAAGGGCCGCTCGGTGCCCTTCTCGCGCAGCACGTGGTACTGCTCCGGGGTCAGGTCCCGCCGCCACTCCGCCTCGGTTTTCTTGACTTTCTGGCCCATATCGGGTCCCCCAGTCTACGACCGGGAGACCTGCCGGACCGTGATCAGACGGGCCACGTCGACCGGGGAGACGATGCCCACGAGCTGGCCCTGGTCGTACACCAGGACCCGGCTCTCGATCGCCGCCCCGATCCGTTCGAGCAGGCTCGAAAGTGCCTCATCGGGGCGGGTGGTCGGGACCTCCGCGATCGGCCTGGCGACGCTGCTCAGCCGGCCGTCACCCGCCCTGGGGCCGAGCTTCACCAGGTCGCCCAGGCGCACCACGCCGGTCAGGGCCCCGGACGGATCGTGGAGTGGGTAGGTGGTGAAGGGGTGGTTGGGGGCCACCGACTCGAGGAACTGGCCGATGGACAGCCAGTCCGGGATCGTCACCACGGGCGAGCTCATGGCCGCCGACACCGGCACGGACTTCAGGGCCGCCTTCATCACCGTGCCTGCCTCCTCCTGCGAGCCCGCGCTCAGCAGGAACCAGCCGATGAAAGCCAGCCAGATCCCGTTGACCACGCTGACCGTGAAGGTCAGCACGATGCCGAGGCCGATCATCACGTACGCGAGCACGCGCCCGATCCTCACGGCGCTGTGCACCCCGCGCTGGCGCGTGCCCTGCCGCCACCAGAACAGGGAGCTGAGCAGGCGCCCGCCGTCGAGCGGAAACGCGGGCACCAGGTTGAACAGCGCGAGCGCGAGATTGACGAAGGCGAGCCATCCGAACAGCTCGGATCCCAGCGGCGATGCGCTGGTGGCGAAAGCGAGACCGAAGGCAAGGCCGGCGATGACGAGGCTCGTGAGCGGACCGACGCCTGCGATCAACGCCTCCGCGCCGGCGCGCGGGGGCTCTCCATCGAGGCGGGAGACTCCACCGAACAGCCACAGGGTTATGCCCGAGACCTTGACTCCGAACCGCCGGGCGACGAGCGCGTGCGCGAGCTCGTGGGCGAGGAGGCACGCGTAGAAGGCGACGCCGCCCAGAGCCGCCACCAGCCAGTACGTCAGCGCCCCCTGGTTCGGGACGTCGACTGGGAAGACGCTCGTGGCCAGCGTCCACACGATCAGCCCGTAGATGAAGACCAGGCTCCAGTTGAGTCCGACCTCGATCCCTAAGATCTTTCCGAGCCGGATGGTCGGAGCCATGGTGGGAGCATAGGAGCTTCAATGGCCACACCCACAGCGACGCGCCCATACATGCCGGGGTACGGAACGCTGCCCGCCAACGAGGGCACGGGACTGCTCCCGTGGGCCTGGGCCGAGACGCGGCTGATGAACTCGCGCAACTACTGGGTCGCGACGGTGTGGCCGCAGCGGCGTCCGCACGTCATGCCCGTGTGGGGGATGTGGCAGGAGGACGCGTTCTGGTTCAGCAGCAGCAGGGGCTCGCGAAAGTCGCGCAACCTGGCCGCGAACACCCGATGCGTCGTCACCACCGAGGACGCGCACAACCCTGTGGTCGTCGAAGGCGTGGCGGCGGTGGTACACGACTCCGACACCCTGGCCAAGGTGCTCGCGTGGGAAAACGCGAAGTACGAGACGGACTACACGATCGCCATGCTCGACCCGGCGCTCAATGCGTGCTTTCGCGTCACGCCGGTCTGGGCGTTCGGCATCGCCCACGACGACTTCACGGGCTCGCCGACCCGCTGGGACTTCTGAGAGGATGGGGACGTTTTGAGCGCTCCTCCCACCGGCCGGTACGCGACGATCACCGAGCGGGGCCTCGACTGGGATTCGATTCCCATGCGTCTCTTCCAGAAGGCCAAGCGCCTCGGCACGTGGGATCCTCAGGCCATCGACTTCTCACGCGAGAGATCGGACTGGGCCGGTTTCGACGCGGCGGAGAGGGACTTTCTTCTGCGCACGGTGGCGCTGTTCCAGGCCGGTGAGGAAGGAGTGACCAGCGATCTTCTGCCGCTGATCATGGCCGTGGCCGAAGAAGGGCGGATCGAAGAGGAGATGTTCCTCACATCGTTCCTCTGGGAGGAGGCCAAGCACGTCGAGTTTTTTCGCCGCTGGCTCGACGAGATCGGCGTGCGCGAAGACCTCGAGAAGTTCATGACGCCGAGCTACCGGCACCTCTTCCTGGTCGAGCTGCCCGCCGCGCTGAACGCGTTGAAGACTGACCGCTCGACCGAAGCACAGATCCGCGCGTCGGTGACCTACAACATGATCATCGAGGGCGTGCTCGCGGAGACGGGATACCACGGATTTCGCGAATCGCTCGAGGCCAACGGCAAGCTGCCGGGTTTGCTCGACGGCATCCGGCTCGTGTCTCGAGACGAGAGCCGGCACATCCGTTACGGCGTCTTCCTGCTCAACCGCCTCATCAACGAATCGCCCGGCGGGTGGGAGGTCATGAACCTGCGCATGAACGAGCTTCTCGGTCCGGCGATGGGCGTGATCAGCGAGTTCTGGGAGGGCTACGACGAAGACAACGGGCCCTTCGGCCAGCGCATGGAGACATATCTCGATTTCGCGAGCACGCAGTTCGACAAACGGATGAAGGTGCTCGAACGCGACCGCGGCAAGAGCATGGCCGAGATCGAGCGCGCGGCCGTCGCCGACCTCGTGGCGGAGGAAGCCGCTGGATAGGCACGATCCAGGGTTCGACCACGTGCTCTCGCTGGCCGAGCCCGTGATCGAGGCCGCCGCGCATCCCATACACGTCGCCAAGGGCGGCGAGGTCCGCACGGGGACCGCCTCGTGGACGGATCCCACGATGGTCGCGAAGGGGGTCTTCTATCCCGACGGCGCGACGACCGCCGAAGAAAGGCTGCGTTACTACGCGACGCGATTCCCCGTGGTCGAGGTGGACGCGACGTACTACGCGCTGCCGCGCGAGCAGCAGTCGAAGCTGTGGGTGGAGCGGACGCCGAAGGACTTCGTCATGGACGTGAAGGCGCACGCGCTCATGACCGGCCAACCGAGCGAGGTCAAGCGCCTGCCCAAGGACATTCGCGAGGCGCTGCCGGAGAAGCTGAAGGAGAAGGCGCGCATCTACGGCAAGGACCTGCCGGCCGAGCTGTACGACGAGGTGTGGAACGCGTTCAAGCAGGGCGTGGAGCCGCTGCGTGCCGGGGGCCGGCTCGGGGCGATCTTTCTGCAGTTCCCGCGATGGGTGTTCCCGTCCAGCGAGGCTCGCGACCGCATCCTCGACGCGAAGTCACGCCTCGGCGACATGCAGCTGACTGTCGAGTTCCGGCACGGCTCATGGTTCAACGAGAAGAACGCCGAGAGGACCGTGCGCTTCCTGACCGATCACAAGATCCCCTACGTCGTGGTCGACGAGCCGCAGGGCTTCAAGAGCTCCGTGCCGCCGGTGGCCGCGGTCACCTCGCCCGAGCTCGCCGTGTTCCGGTTTCACGGCCGGCGCGCGGACCTGTGGGAGAAGCCGAACATCCCGCCGAACGAGCGCTTCCGCTACCTGTACGACGAGGACGAGCTCGCGGACTGGGCGCCTCGGATCGCGGAGGCGGCGCGGTCTGCCAAGCAGGTGCACGCGCTGATGAACAACTGCTCGGGCAACTACGGCACGACCAACGCGCTCCAGCTGGCGGACCTGCTGAAGCAGTACCAGGCCTAACGGCGCGGGGGATCAGGTCCCCCGCGGACGCCTAGCGCGGTGTGAGGGCCTTTTCGGTCAGCTCTCGGCGCAGCCGTTCGTGCGCGGCCTTGCCGGCTCGGAGCTCATCCAGGCCGAGCAGCGCCGCGCCGAGCACCGGCGGAGCGTCGAGCCGGCGCATCTCGGCGTGCGGCGCGATGGCGGTGATCCCCTTCTTGATGCGGTTGAGCAAACGGCCGTCGCCGCTGCGAAAAACGCCACCGCCGAGGATGACCTCGAAGTGTCGCGAGCCCATGCGCAGGCGGCGGATGGCGGCGTTGGCGTTGGCGACCACCTCGTCGGCCAGCTCGTCGATCAGCCCCCGCGAGACGGCGTCCCCGCCGCGCGCGGCCTTGAAGACGATCGGCACCAGCTCGTGCAGCCGTCCCCTGGACAGCGCGCCGACGTAGATCGCCTCCATCACCTTCGCCGGACGAGCCATGCCGAAGTGCTCGGGCACCAGCCTTTCGAGGTCGGTGCGGGGCCCACGCCCGTCGCGTCCCCTGACGGCCGCGCCGACGGCCGCGCTTCCGAGCCATCCGCCGCCGTGCGCGCGATCGCCGGAGGTGTCGCCGAGCGACGGGAACCGGATCACGCGGCGGTCGGGTCCGATCGCCGCGCAGTTGAGTCCGCTGCCCGCGACGACGGCGACGCCCCATCCGCGGTCCGTGCCCGCGCGCAGCACGGCGAAGGTGTCGTTGCGAAGGATCACCTTCCGCGTCCAGCCCTGGCCGCTCACCTGCCTGGAGATGCGGCCGTCGTCGACGGGCAGGTCCGCGCCGGCGATGCAGTAGACGCCGATGTCGGCCACCGGTAGGGCGCGAGCGGCCGCCCCGTCCGCGAGCCGGATGGCCTCGTCGAGCGCCGCCAGCGGCGGCTGGTGGCCGAGGTTGAAGTTGGCGTACGCGTGATGCCGGGCTGCTCCGAGCAACGCGCCGTTCCGCGCGAGCAGGACCGCGTCCACCTTGGACGCGCCGGCGTCGATCGCTAGGATTGGGGCGCGCCTATCTGGAAACTTCTCTAACAATTCATGCCTATTCTGGCGTACGATGCCCCGTCGTGGCGGTGAAAGTGGCCGTTGTCGGCGGCGGCAGCACCTACACGCCTGAGCTCGTCGAAGGATTCTTGCATCACGCCGATCGCCTGCCGGTGGGCGAGCTCGTGCTGCACGACATCGACTCCGATCGACTGGAGGTTGTCGGAGGGCTCGCCCGCCGAATCCTGTCCAGGCGCGGTTGGGACGGCCGGCTCGTGCTCACGTCTGACCGCGAACGGGCGATCGACGGCGCGAGCTTCGTCATCGTTCAGCTCCGCGTCGGCGGGCAAGCGGCGAGGTTGGTGGACGAGACGCTGCCGCTCGAGTTCGGCTGCATCGGCCAGGAGACGACTGGGCCCGGCGGCTTTGCCAAAGCGCTGCGCACCGTGCCGGTCGTGCTCGACATCGCTGAGACCACCGCGCGGCTGGGCGCGCAGGGGGCCTGGGTGGTGGACTTCACCAATCCGGTCGGCATCGTCACGCAGGCGCTGCTCGACGAGGGGCACCGCGCCATCGGGTTGTGCAACGTCGCCATCGGGTTCCAGCGGCGCTTCGCCCGGCGGCTGGGCGTCGAGCCGGATCGGGTGGCCCTCGACCACGTGGGCCTGAATCACCTGACGTGGGAGCGCGCGGTCCGGGTGGACGGGGTGGACCGGCTGCCGGACCTGATCGAATCGGCGGCGGACGAGATCGGCGCGGACATCGGGAGCCCGGCTTCCGTCATCCGCCTCCTGTCCGCCATCCCTTCCTACTACCTGCGCTACTTCTACTTCACCGACTCCGTGCTGGCGGAGCAGCTTGCGGGGGCGAAGCGGTCGCGCGCCGACGAGGTGATGGCCATCGAGCGGACGCTGCTGCAGATGTACCGCGATCCCGACCTCGCCGAAAAGCCGCAGCTGCTGGAGAAGAGGGGAGGGGCGTACTACAGCGAGGCGGCCGTCCAGCTCATCGCGTCGCTGCACGCAGGGACCGGCGACCTGCAGGTGGTAGACGTCCGCAACGACGGCGCGCTGCCGGATCTTCCAGATGACGCGGTGGTGGAGATTCCGGCCCGGATCGACTCGAACGGCGCCCACGTGGAGCCGCTCGCGCCGCTCGCGCCGGAGCTGCTCGGGCTGGTCCAGCACGTGAAGGCGTACGAGCGGCTTGCGGTCCGGGCCGCGATCCATGGAGACCGCGCCGCCGCCCTGAAGGCGCTGATCGCCAACCCTCTGGTGGGCCGGTACAACGTCGCCGTCGGGCTGCTGGACGCTCTGCTCGAAGCCAACCGGGCGCACCTGCCGCGCTTCTTCGGGCGGGACTGACCCGATTCTTCGCTTGACTGCAGCCCCCTCCACGATTAAGGTTCTGTAAGGAATTCTTCCTAACTATGGACGTGGTCACACGGACGCGAACCTCACGCCCATCGATCCGGCCCCTGCGCGGGGACGGTCGCATCACGGCCGGCACGCCGAGCCTGCTGCGGGCGATCAACGAGAGGTCCGTGCTCGAGCTCATCCACCGCGGCGGGCCTCTGTCGCGCGCGCAGGTGGCGAGGGTGAGCGGGCTGTCGAAGCCCACGGTCTCGCTGGCCCTGACCGGGCTGCTCGACGCGCAGCTCGTGCGTGAGGTCGGGCGCTCTCGCGGCGAGCGCGGGCCCAGCGCCCTGCTGTACGAGCTCAATCCTCGCGCCGGCTGGGTCGCGGGCATCGACGTCGGAAGGGTGTGGGTGCGCGCCGGCATCGCCAACATCGCGGGCACCGTCGTGGCGCGGCGCGACGAACGCGCTCGCGTCGGCAGCGCCAAGACCCTGATCGGGCAGATCGGCGCCATCGCCCGGAGGCTCGCGGCCGAGGCGGGCGTGCGCTGGCCCGACGTCACCCAGGCGGTGCTGGGAAGCCCCGGCGTGTTCGACCCGGTGCACGGCTACGTCGCCATGGCGCCGAACCTGCCCGGCTGGGGCCGGCATGGGCTGGTCGAGGCCGTGCGCGAGGAGCTGGGCACGAACGTGACGTTCGAGAACGACGTCAACCTCGCCGCCCTGGCCGAGCGCGAGCACGGCCACGGCCGCAGCGCGAACAGCTTCGTGTTCCTGGCGGTCGGCACAGGCATCGGCATGGCGCTTGTCATGGACGGCCACCTCTACCGCGGCGCGCACGGCGCGGCAGGGGAGGTCGCCTACCTGCCCCTGGGCCTGGGGGACCCGCGCGACCCCGCCAACCGGCGGCGTGGGGCGTTCGAGGAGGCCGCCGCGGCGGCCGGTGTCGTGCGCAATGCCAAGAAGCTCGGTGTCGCGTCGGGCACGACGGCCGAGAAGGTGTTCGCGGCCGCCAAGCGCGGTGACCCGCAGGCCAGGAAGGTCGTGCGCAAAGAGGCGCAGCTGCTGGCCATGGCCATCGCCACGATCACGCCGGTGCTCGACCCGGAGCTCGTGGTCCTGGGCGGAGGCATCGGCCGCAACGGCGACCTCCTGCTCGAACCGATCGAGCAGGAGCTGCGTCAGCTGCTTCCGTTCCGCCCCCGCGTGGCGGTTTCGGCCCTCGGTGAGGACGCGGTCCTCCAGGGCGCCATCGCGACCGCGCTCGAGGTCGCGCAGGAAAGGGTCTTCCATCGAGCGCCCGGCCGTGTGGCCGTGGGTGCCGGATGAGATATCGGAGGGATATGGGAGGTATGCGGAAGATGAACGGTGGTTTGCGGGCATGGGCGGCCACGCTGGCGACGCTGACGCTTGCCGTCAGCGCGTGCGGCACGTCGTCGAGCAGCAGCACAAATATCGCGGTCGGCGGCACGCTGACCATCGACAACGAAAGCGGTGCGCTGTGGCAGTGCGACTTCAACCCGTACAACGGGTCGGTCAACGGCCAGTCCTTCGGCATCCTTTACGAGCCGCTGGTCTACGACAACCTACTCAACGACCGCAAGACGCCGATGCTCGCCAGCGACTACAAGTGGAGCAGCGACAACAAGACGCTGACCTTCACGATCCGGTCGGGCGTGAAGTGGAGCGACGGTCAGGACTTCAGCGCGGCCGACGTCGTCTACTCGTTCAACCTGCTCAAACAGCACCCCGAGCTCGACCTCCAGTCGGACTGGACGGTTCTGTCGGACGTTCAGCCGCAGGGCACGGACAAGGTCGTCATGACCTTCAGCCAGCCCGCGGTGCCGAACTTCTACCAGATCGCCGGCCAGACCGCGATCGTGCCTCAGCACATCTGGACGACCTACTCCGACCCCACGACGCAGAAGGTCGACAAGCCCGTCGGGACCGGCCCCTTCACGATGAGCGCCTGCACGGGGCAGAACATCCAGTTCACGCGCAACCCCAACTACTGGCAGAAGGGCCTGCCGCACCTGCAGACGGTCAACTACCCGGCGTTCCTCGACAACGACCCGGCCAACGCGTTCCTCGCCGCGGGCCAGGCCCAGTGGGGCGGCCAGTACATCCCCAACATCGACACGTACTACGTGGCCAAGGACCCGCAGCACAACCACTACTGGTTCCCGCCCATCGACAACATCAACATCTGGTTCAACACCACGATCGCGCCCCTGGACAACAAGCTCGTGCGCCAGGCGATCGCCTACAGCATCAATCGCGACGACGTCTCCAAGAAGGGTGAGTCAGGCTACGAGCCGGCGGGCAACCAGACAGGTGTGCTGTCGCCGACGTTCGACAGCTGGATCGACAAGTCGCAATCCGACAAGTACGCCTACAAGTTCAATCCCACCAAGGCGGCGAGCCTCCTGCAGCAGGCCGGCTTCACGAAGGGTGGTGACGGCATCTACGCCGACTCGTCCGGTAAGAAGCTGTCCTTCTCGATCATCGACATCGCGGGCTATACGGACTGGGTCGCCTCGGTGCAGGTGATCCAGGACAACTTGAAGCAGGTCGGCATCGAGCTGAAGGCCGACAACCTCGACAGCCAGGCCTACTTCGACAAGCTGTTCAACGGCGACTTCCAGCTCGCGTACGGCTCGCTCAACACCTCGCCGGGCCCGACGCCGTATTACGAGCTGCGCAACACGCTGCACAGCGGCACGACCGCGCCCATCGGCCAGTCGGCGGCGGGCGACTACGGCCGCTACAAGAACTCGGCGGTGGACACGCTGCTCGACCAGTTCGGCGCCACGGCCGACTCCGGCAAGCAGCACGACATCATCAAGCAGGTCGAGGCCGTGATGCTCGAGGATGTTCCGGTCATCCCGGTCACCGAGGGCGTCGCGTGGTACCAGTACTCGACCAAGGACTTCGCCGGCTGGCCCACCAAGGACGATCCTTACGCCGCTCCGGCGCCGTGGAACCTCCCCGACTGGGAGATCACGCTCACGCATCTCTACAAGACGAGCTAGTGCAGGCAGTGGAGGGGAGGGCGTGAAGTGCGCATCCGCCCTCCTTCTCCCAAACTAGGTTTGACCGAATGGGCTACCTGATCAGGCGGCTCGAGTTCTTCTTCATCACGCTCTGGGCCGCGCTGACCATCAACTTCATCCTGCCGCGCGTCATGCCGGGCAATCCGGCCGAGGCGATGCTGGTGCGCTTCCACGGTCGGGTCAGCCCCCAGACCATTCACACGCTGGAGGTGGCGCTCGGCCTCAACAACCACCAGCCGTTGTGGCAGCAGTACCTGCAGTACCTCGGCAACACGGTGACCGGCAACTTCGGCACGTCGGTGACCTTCTTTCCGACATCGGTCGGCGACGTGATCAAGCAAGGACTGCCCTGGACGCTGGGCCTCGTGGGCATGTCGACGATCATCGCCTTCGCTCTCGGCACCATCCTCGGCATGCTCAGCGCGTGGCGGCGGGGAGGCTTCCTCGACGCGATCCTGCCACCGGTCTTCATCGTCATCTCCGCCTTCCCTTACTTCTGGCTCGGCCTCATCGTCCTGCTGGTCCTTTCCCTGACGCTGGGCTGGTTCCCCCTCGGCTTCGCTTACGACGTCACCGGCTCGATCGAGCTTTCGTGGTCGTTCGTGGGACAGGTGATCGCGCACGGGTTCCTGCCGGCGCTGACGATCGTGATCACGTCGATCGGCGGCTGGATCCTGACCATGCGCAACACGATGATCACGACCCTCGCGGAGGACTACGTGAAGATGGCGCGGGCGAAGGGCCTGTCGCCGGTGCGGATCATGTTCATGTACGCCGGCCGCAACGCGATCCTGCCGAACCTCACCGGCTTCGCGATGTCGCTGGGCTTCGTGATTAGCGGGGCGATCCTCGTCGAGATCGTCTTCAACTACCCGGGACTCGGTTTCACCCTGCTGCAGGCGGTCCACAGCGAGGACTTCTCGCTGATGCAGACGCTGTTCCTGATGATCACGCTCGCGGTGCTGGTGGCCGTGCTGGCCGCGGACTTCCTGACCGCGTGGCTCGACCCGCGCACGCGGGAGGCTTCCTAGCCGTGGCGGTGCGCGTCGTCACCGACGCGGTCCCGGCGGAAGCGCCGCCAGTCTCCACGCGTGGCGGAGTTCTCGCCGCCGTGGGCCTGGCGCTCCTGCGCAGCCGCAAGGCCACGTTCGGGCTGACGATGCTGGCTTTCTTCGCGCTGGTCGGGCTGCTGGCCCCGCTGATCGCGCCCTACGACCCCCACGCGCTGCTATTCGACCCGATCCTCGGACCGTCGCTCGCGCATCCACTCGGCACGACATCGTTCGGCCAGGACATCTTTTCGCAGCTCGTCTGGAGCACCCGGCAGTCGCTGCTCCTGGCCATCGTCGCAGGCCTGTTCGCGACGCTCATCTCCGTCATCGTCGGAGTCTCGGCCGCCTATCTCGGCGGCCTGTGGGACCACGTCCTCAACCTCTTCACGGACGTCTTCCTCGTCATCCCGACGTTGCCGCTGATGATCGTCGTGGCCGCGTATGCCAAGAGCGGAGGCGTGGTGGTGCTCATCGCGGTGATCGTCATCACGGGCTGGTCGTACGGCGCCCGTCAGCTGCGATCGCAGGCGCTGTCCCTGCGCAACCGCGAGTTTCTCGAAGCCGCGCGCGTGCGGGGCGAGCGCAGCCTCTACATCATCGTGTTCGAGGTCATGCCGAACATGACCTCGCTCATCGTCGCCATCTTCCTGGGCGCGGCCCTCTACGCGGTGCTCGCGGCCGCCGGCCTTCAGTTCATCGGGCTGGGCGACCCGAACGATCTCAGCTGGGGGACGATGCTGTACTGGGCGCAGGCCAACGGCGCCCTCCTCGCGGGCTCTCCCATCTGGGTGCTCGCCCCGGGCATCTGCATCGCGCTCCTGGGCGCCGCGTTCGCGCTGCTCAACTACGCGTTCGACGAGCTGAGCAACCCGGCCCTGCGGCCGGTGCGTAGAAGAAAGTCTTGATCGGTATCGGCTCGGCCCTGCTCGAGGTCGAGGACCTCTGCGTCGACTACGTGACCGAGAAGGGCGCTGTGCGCGCCGTGGACCGCGTCTCGCTGAGCGTCGCCCCGGGCGAATTTCTGGGCATCGTCGGCGAGTCGGGTTGCGGCAAGTCGACGCTGCTGTACGCGATCGCGCGCTTGCTCGCACCGCCCGCCGAGATCGCCTCGGGCTCGATCCGCTTCCGCGGCGACGACATGGTCACGATGGGGGAGGAAGACCTGCGCCACATCCGCTGGCGGAACTACTCGGTGGTGATGCAGAGCGCGATGAACGCGCTCAACCCGGTGATGACGATCGGCGCGCAGCTCAGCGATGCGATCCTCGCCCACCAGCGCATGTCCCATCGCGACCTGCGCCGGCGCTCGGAGGAGGTGTTGCGCCTGGTCGGCATCGACCCCGTGCACCTGAAGAGCTTTCCGCACCAGCTCAGCGGCGGCATGCGCCAGCGCTCCATGATCGCGATGGCGCTGGTGTTCACGCCCGAGCTCGTGATCATGGACGAGCCCACGTCGGCGCTGGACGTGGTCGCGCAGCGATCGCTGATGCTGCAGATCAAGCAGCTGCAGAAGAAGATCGGTTTCGCCGCGATCTTCGTGACCCACGACATGTCGCTCGTGAGTCACTTCTCCGACCGGCTCGCGGTCATGTACGCGGGCCAGGTGATGGAGATCGGTCCGACGCAGACCGTCTTCGACCGGCCGCGCCATCCTTACTCGTCGGGGCTGCTCGGCTCGTTTCCTTCGATCAAGGGCGAGCGCCAGGCGCTGCAGGGGATCCCCGGCAGCCCGCCCGACCTCGCGCATCCGCCCTCCGGCTGTCGCTTCCACCCGCGATGCCCGCGCGTCATGCCGCACTGCAAGACCATCGAGCCGCCATTCTTCGAGCGCGAGGACGTGCAGGTGCGCTGCCACCTGTACGCCGGCAGCGATGGCGACTGAGCGCGCCGTCGCGCCCTCGGCGGTGAGGACCGAGCCGATCCTCGAAGCCAGGAGCCTGACGCGGCACTTCCGCATCGGCGGACCGCTGTCACGCCGCTTCCTGCACGCGGTCGACGACGTCGATCTCGTGATCCGGCCCAACGAGATAGTCGCGCTCGTCGGCGAGAGCGGCAGCGGCAAGAGCACCGTGGCGCGGCTGCTCGCGCGCGTGTACCGGCCCACGCGCGGGGAGATCGTCTATCACGGCCGCTCGCTGGCGACGATGACCGCGCGCAAGGAACGTCTCGGTTACGCCGCGCGCGTGCCCATGGTGTTTCAGGATCCATACGGATCGCTGAGCCCTGTGTATCGCGTGTCTCACGGCGTGATGCGAGCGTTGAAGCTGCACCGCCCCGAGCTGACGGCAAACGACCGCGAGCAGGAGGCGCAGCGGATCCTGAAATCGGTGGGCCTTCAGCCGCCTCACGAGTTCCTGAGCAAGTACCCGCACCAGCTGAGCGGCGGCCAGCGCCAGCGCATCGGCTTCGCGCAGGCCCTCGCGTGCCGGCCCGAGCTCATCCTGGCCGACGAGCCCGTGTCGATGCTCGACGTGTCGGTGCGCATAGGGGTGCTGAACCTGATGGCCGACCTGCGTCGCAATGAGGGAATCTCCTTCCTCTACATCACCCATGACATCGCGAGCGCGAGGTACGTCGCCGACCGGCTCATCGTCATGTACGCGGGTCGCATCGCCGAGAGCGGTCCCGTCGAGGACGTGCTCGCAAACCCGAAGCACCCGTACACGCAGCTGCTGCTCTCCGCCGTGCCCGATCCGCGGGCGCCGATCTCACTGCCCGCGACGTCGGAGGTGGCGGAGCCTCCGCGAGTGATCGATCCTGGTGAGGGCTGCCGGTTCCGCTACCGCTGCCCGTACGCGATCGAGCGATGCTCGAAGGAGACGCCGCAGATGCGGCCCCTGCGCCCCGCGCACGAGGCCGCCTGCCACGTCGCGACCTAGACAGCGGCCGATTTACCATCAGGCCGCATGAGAGGCCTGCTGCTGTGGTGCGCGACCAATCCCTGGTTGGCCGCGCACGTGCCGCAGTGGGGCTTCGTCAAGCGGGCCGTCCGCCGCTTCATGCCCGGCGAGGAGTTCGAGGATGCGCTCAAAGTCGCCGTGGAGTTCAAGCGGCAACACATCGGCGTGCTCTTCACGCAGCTCGGCGAGAACGTCACGGACCTCGCCGAGGCGGGCGCCGTGGTCCAGCACTTCGAGATGGTGCTGACGAAGGCCGCGGAGGCAAAGGTCGACCCGATCATCTCGGTCAAGCCCACCCACGTAGGCCTCGACATCGACGCCGCCGCGGCGCTCGAGAACCTGCAGCGCCTGGCGGCCGCCGCCGAAAAGGCGGGCGGCTGGCTCTGGATCGACATGGAAGGCACCGCGTACACAGACGCGACTCTGGATCTCTACGCCGCGGTGCGCAAAAGGCACGAGCACGTCGGCCTGGCCATCCAGGCGTACCTCTACCGCACCGCAGGCGACGTCGGCCGGCTGCTCGAGCTGAAGCCGGCGATCCGCCTCGTCAAGGGCGCGTACGCCGAGCCGCCTGACAAAGCGTTCCCGGCCAAGCGCGACGTGGACGCCAATTACCTCGCGCTCTGCGCGTTCATGCTGCCCGAGGTCAAGCGCGAAAGGCTGCGCCTGGTGCTCGGCACACACGACGCGCCCCTCATCCGACGCATCACCTCTTACGCCGACGCGCTTGGCATCGAGCACGCCAAGGTCGAGGTCAACATGCTTTACGGGATCCAGACCGAGGCTCTGGCGAGGCTGGCGGCCGAGGGGCACACGGCGCGGCAGCTCATCGCGTACGGGCCTGCCTGGTACGGCTGGTACATCCGGCGGCTGGCCGAGCGCCCCGCCAACGTGCTGTTCGTGGCCCGCCAGGCTTTCGGCCAGGCCTAGTCATGAAAGGGCTAAGTGGAGCTTTAGGCCGGATTCATTCCGGCCGAAGCCCAGCGTCTCACCTTGGCCGCCCAGCGTCGCCGAGGGGAGGTGGGGGTTCCGCGGGGGAGGACATCTCCGTCCTCCCCCGCGCCATTACGAAAGGGCCGGCATTTCACCGGCCCCTCCGGAACGCCGCGGTGGCTGGGGACTAGGGAACCGTCGGTACCTGGCCCGCGTTCTCCTGCGCTTCGCGCGCTGCGCTCTCGCCGGCCTCGTGCGCGGGGTCCTCGTTCGGAACGAACTTGCCCGTGCTGGGCGCGGGCGACGCGGCGGCCTGCACGGCCGCCTGGTTCGGGTTCGTGGCGGCTGACGCGCTGATCGTGGTCGCGGCGTAGATCACGGCTCCCGCCACGCCCCCCACCGCCAGCGAGCCCGCGGCCACGGCCGCGAGCACTCCTTTCCGGATGCCATTCATGTCGATGTCCCTCTCCTTATATGTGTGTCGGTTCCGTGACCGCACCGACGAGATTGACGTTTGACTCTCAGTGCAACCTTCAAGAACCCTGGGAGATCGCCAAGGCTTTGTTCCCAGCGATCTCACAGCCGGCTCCCAGACGGTGCTGAGACCATGGAGGCATCCTGCCGGCATGAGCCCGAACGAAGTCCTCCGCCACAAGATCGACAGCCGGGACTCGGCCCATCGCCTGCTGGCTCGCCTCACCACCGGCACGGTGATCGGCGCCCTGGCCGGCGTGGGCGTCCTCGGTTATGTCAGCGCCGAGACGATCCCGGGCAAGCTGGACTCGACTTCCGCGACCGGCTCGAGCTCGAGCTCGAGCTCGACCACGACCTCGGGCTCGACCTCGACGTCGACGTCCTCATCCTCGGAGGACGACAGCTCCGCCGGCTCCGGCCTGTCGAGTTCGTCAGGTTCGGTGAGCTCGTCCTCCGGCACGAGCACTCCGATCGCGGTGACGGGCGGTTCGCGCTAGCGCCACGTGACCGACCAGATCCTGTGGTACACCACCCGCGGGGCGGGGGCGGTGAGCCTCGTCCTCCTGACCGCCGTGGTCGGACTCGGCGTGCTGTCGAGCCTCCGCTTCCAGGCGACCGGCTGGCCGCGCTTCCTGACCACGGGGCTGCACCGCAACCTCGCCCTGGTCACGCTTGTCTTTCTCGGCCTGCACATCGTCACCGCGGTCGTCGACCCCTTCACGAACCTGGGCTGGGCCGCGGCGATCATCCCGTTCTCGTCGTACTACCGAACGTTCTGGCTGGGGCTCGGGACCATCGCCGCCGAGCTGCTGGCGGCGATAGTGGTGACCAGCCTGGCGCGCGAGTTCATCGGCCGGCAGGCATGGCGGGTCATCCACTGGCTTGCGTACGCCGCGTGGCCGATCGGAGTCATCCACGGGCTCGGCACCGGGACCGACGCGTGGTCGACCTGGTTCTTTGCCCTCACTTGCGGGTGCGTCGCCATCGTCGGGTTCGCCGCGGTCTACCGCTTGATGTCGAACCCGTCGGACCCACTGGCGGGCAGGCGCGAGGCGTTCCGCGCCGCCGTGGACCGCAGGCCCAGGCAGTGAGCGGTTTGCGGCTTCTCGCGGGACCCGACCTGTCGCGCGGCCCCGAGCGCCTGGGGGCGCACGTGCAGCGCCTCGGCCCGCTGCCGTCGACCGGATCCGCGCTGATCGAGGTCATCGAGCGCAGCGGTCTGACCGGCCGCGGCGGCGCCGCGTTCCCGGTCGGCGTCAAATGGCGGTCCATCGCCAGGCGGCGTGGCGAGCCGCCGGTGATCGTGGTCAACGGCGCGGAGGGTGAGCCCCAGAGCCTCAAGGACCGCGTCCTCATGGGCACGCGACCGCACCTCGTGCTGGACGGCGCGATGCTCGCCGCGCGCGCGCTGCGCACGCGGGAGGTCGTGGTCGTCGTCGGCGAGGCCCATCGCGCCGCCTATGCGGCGATGGCCGCCGCCATGGCCGAGAGGCCGGAGCCGGAGCTCAGGCAGGCACGCCTCGTGCCAGCGCCCGCGCGTTACGTGGCGGGCGAGTCGAGCGCGGCGGTGCAGCTCGTGAGCGTGGGCATCGCCCGGCCGACCACGCGGCCGCCCTCCATGCACGATGCCGGCGTCGACGGCAGGCCGACGCTTGTGCAGAACGTGGAGAGCCTCGCCCACGTCGCGCTGATCGCGCGCTACGGAGCCGAGTGGTTCCGCTCCGCGGGACGCGGCCAGGGCACGGTGCTCGTCACGGCCGCCGGCTCGGTGACCGCGCCCGGCGTCGTCGAGGTCGAG
>DASSLR010000009.1:0-18219 GCA_035689345.1 Candidatus Dormiibacterota bacterium | reverse complement strand
AGCCACTTTCTAGTGGACCGCCCCGGAGGTCCGAAGCGAGATTCGCGGCATCGGCGGCCGGAGCCAAGGAAGGGGTGTCGCAACGAGGAGCGCATCGTCAGATGCGTGACGAAGTTGCGACGGGCCCCCTGACGCTGGCTTCAGCGCCGCAGGCGCCCGGCCGCCTAGGCCGCGAAGATGCGAGGGCCTTCCGGGGCGGGACACTAAAGTCGGGCTATCGTAACAGCCGTGGCCGCGGGCACCCGGTTTGACCTTTCGGGGCGAATCGCGCTCGTCACGGGGGCCAGCCGCGGCATCGGCAGCGCGATCGCAGAGGCGCTTGCCGAGCACGGCGCGAAGGTCGTCCTCTCCAGCCGCAAGCAGGAAGGCGTGGACGCCGAGGCCGCGCGCATCAACGAACGCCGGCCGGGCAGCGCGGAGGGCGTGGCCGCGCACGCCGGCCGTCAGGAGGACCTGGAGCGGCTGGTCACCACGGTCATGGAGCGCCACGGCCGGATCGACATCCTGGTCAACAACGCCGCGACCAACCCCTACTTCGGTCCGCTGATGGACATGGACATGCCCGCGTGGGACAAGACGTTCGAGGTCAACCTGCGCGGGGTCTTCTTCCTGACCAAGCTCGTCTACAGCGCGTCGATGGAGAGGAACGGCGGCGCCGTGGTCAACATCGCCTCGGTCGGTGGGTTGAGGCCGGGTTTCGGGCTCGGGGCCTACAACGTCACCAAAGCCGGCGTGATCATGCTGACGCGCCAGCTGGCCAAGGAGATCGGCGGCAAGGTGCGCGTGAACGCCATCGCGCCGGGGCTCATCAAGACCCGCTTCGCCGAAGCGCTGTGGGGCAACGAGGAGATCCTCAAGCGCGTCACGGAGTCGAATCCGATGGGCCGCATCGGCACACCCGAAGAGATCGCCGGCGCGGTCGTGTTCCTGGTGTCAGACGCCGCGAGCTACGTCAACGGGGAAGTGATCGTGATCGACGGGGGCGGCGGGGAGCCTTAACCGCCTCGGTCTCGCCGTTGCTCGACTCACCGTTCGCCGGCACAGGCTGGCGGCTGTGGATGAAGTCCTCGAGCTCCTTCTCGTACTGGTAGGCGTGCCGGTCCGGTTGGTAGCGGAGGACGCGCCGCTGCTGGATGAAGTCGTCGAACGCGGTCCGCGTGTCGCGCGCGGCGCGAAAGCCGAGCGACCGCGACGCCTTGGCCGTGGCCAGGGACCGTCCCCAACGCAGAAGGTCGAGCAGCTGCGGCGAGAGGAACGCCAGGCCGCTGCGGCGGAGGGCGAACGCGGCGACCTCGATCCCAACGGGTGGGATGAGCGGGAGATGCATCTTGCCTGCGCCGTCGAGAAGACTCGACAGCGGCTCTGCGCCCGCGGGCGCGATGTTGTACGCGCCGGCGGGTCCTCGCTTGGTGGCGAGCGTCATCGCCTCGATGCAGTCGTCGCGGTGGATCAGCTGCAGCTCGGGGTCGTATCCGGCCACCGTCGGGACCACGTCGAGGTCGAGGTAGCGCGCCAGAGGCTGGGGCTCGTCCGGATTGAGGCTGTTGCAGAACCTCATGACGAGCAGGTCGATGCTCGGATTGCGGGTCCCGAAGTCGCTCACGTACGACTCGACCTCGACGATGTCGCGAACGAACTGGTGGTGCGAGTTGGAGTCGAGCCGGTGGTCCTCGCGCACGTTGGGCGAGAGGTCGAAGCTCGAGCCGTACACGTGGCCTGACGACTTCAACACGAACCGGCGTACCGGGCTGTCTGCTCCGGCGCATCCGGCGAGCAGGTTGAGCGTGCCGATGACGTTCATCTCGTGCGCGCGACTCGGATCCATGTCGAAGGAGTCGATGCGGGTCAGCGTGTGCACGACAGTATCGATCCCGACCGAGCGCACGAGCTTGCCGATCAGGGAGTGCCGGATGTCGAGCTTCAGGTAGTCCGCGCGCCCCAGGTCGTAGCGCGGCTCGCGGATGTCGATGCCGATGACCTCGGCGACCTCTGGGTCCTCGACGAGGCGCTGCACGAGCAGCGCGCCCCACCACCTGGCCACACCCGTGACGAGGATGCGTCGCTTCTTCCCGGGCACGAAGTCCCAGTCTAGGATGGGCGTCTTGAGGTTCGCAGTGCTCGGGCCTGGCGGGGTCGGCGGCTTGCTCGCGGCGCTCCTGGCTCGCGCCGGCGATTCGGTGGTCGTGCTGCACGACACGCCTCTGCACGAGGTTCGGGTCGAGAGCGCTCGTTTCGGCGATTTCACCGCCCAGGTGGAGACCTCGCCGCGGCTCTCCGAGCCCGTCGACGCCGTGCTGGTGACGGTCAAGGCCACCCAGTTGGAACCTGCCATGCGGCGGGTGCCTGTCGATGCCCTCGGCGCAGCGCTGGTGATCCCGTTCCTCAACGGCATCGACCATGTCGAGCTTCTGCGTGGCGTCTATCCGTCGGCGAGCGTGGTGCCGGCGACCATCCGGATCGAATCCACCAAGGTCGGGGCGGGAGTCATCCGCCAGACGAGCCCCTTCGCGCTCGTGGAGATCGGGTCGCGCGGCGAGGCGGTCGCGAGCCGTCTGACAGCGGCGGGCCTGGACGTGAAGATCGTCGACGACGAGCACGCGATGCTCTGGTCGAAGCTGGCGGTGCTGGCTCCGATGGCGCTGCTCACCACCCACGAGCGGGCCAACGTCGGCGGGGTGCGCGAGCGCAGGCACGACGATCTCGAGGGACTGGTCCGCGAGTTCGCTGCGGTCGCTCGCGCCGAAGGCGTGGCCATCGACCCGGAGGTCAACCTCGGCTTCATCGAGAAGACGCCGGCCGCGATGGAGACGTCGATGCAGCGCGACCAGGCCGCAGGCAGACCGCTCGAGATCGACGCGTTGGGCGGCGCGCTGCTCCGGCGCGCGGCCAAAGCCGGCGTCGACGTACCCGTGACGAAGCGATTGGTCGAGGAGCTTCGCGCGCGAACTAGTACGTACGCTTGATGACGTCTCGCTCCATCTGAGCGACCGCTTTGCTCACGGGTTCGAGCAGCGGGTGCTTCGCCTGACGCAGCGCCCACTCGAGCTGCCGCAACAGCGAGTAGAGGCTCTTCATCGCCTTGATGGCGTCACCGATGTCGACGTTCACCGGCAGCGGAATCTGGTCGAGCGGTTCGGCGGTCGCCCACCTGTACGCGAAGTCGATGAAATCGTGCGACGGCGTGCGCAGGTTCGGCTCGTCGAGGTCCTTCTCCAGGTCGGCGAACCTGAAGTAGAGCGTGCGCACCAGGCGCGCGCACTGGGCGATCGCGTGCGTGGGGTAGCGGCGCGGGCCGTGCTGCCGGCCACCGCCCTGGTCGCGCCGGCGCGCCACGTTTCGGTCCTCGGCCGCGAGCATCACGAGCACCGCGCACAGCTCTTCCGCGCTCAGCCCCTCGAGCCAGCCGGCCCACACCGCCTCGGCGACCAGGATCGTGTTCTCGCCGTACACACGTGACGCGAACAGGCCCTTGTCGGTGGGCTTGTCGTTCTGCAGGAATCCTGTCTCGGTGAGGATCCGGCACAGCCGTCGCAGCTTGCGCGCGTACTCGTCCACCTGGCCGCCGAGCTCGTGCTCGCCCGACTCCAGCTCGCGCTGCAGGGTCCTGATCTCGCCGAAGCGCTGGAGGTGCTCGCCAAAGCGCGGCGAGCGCACAACCTTGAGCTTGCGCTGGCGCTCGAGAAGGCCTTTGGCCTCGATCTCGAGCTTTTGGACGAGCCTCTCCGCTCCGCCCATGACCCGGCTGTGCCCGCCACCACGCCCACGGCGGCCGCGTCTCGTGTGGCGGGCGGCCCCGGCCTCGCGGCGCAGCCGCTTGAGCTCGATGCGGATGGAGCGCCGTCGGTCCTCGATCTTGAAGTACTGCTCCACATCCGCCAGGGAAACGTCGCCGTCATCCCACATCTGGCGAATGTCGGCCAGACGCGCGCGCACGTTGACGAGCCGCTCCTGCGTCTGCTCCGCCGCCAGCCGTTTCTGGAACTGGCCGAACGATCGCTGCATGAGCGCCTCGGCCTCGGCCGGCGAGTACACGCGCAGCAGGTTGAGCGCCATGTTGTAGCTCGGCAGGAACTTGGACTCGACCACGAGGGTCGGACCCATCGCGACCTCGTAGATGGTTCCGACCTCGACGTCCGACTCCTTGAGGATGACGCCGTGGCCGATGACGTCGATGCCGCGCCGGCCCGCGCGGCCCATCAGCTGCGTCAGCTCGCCGGTGGTGAGGTTCGAGAAGTTGACGCCGTCGAACTTCGTGAACGAGGAGACGGCCACCGCGCGCGCGGGCATGTTGATGCCGAGCGACAGCGTTTCCGTCGCGAACACGACCTTGATCAGGCCGCGCTGGAAGAGCTGCTCGACCATCTCCTTGTGGTACGGAAGGAGGCCCGCGTGGTGCTCGGCGAGGCCGCGGCGCAGGAGCCGCGCGTCCACCATGCGCCGGAAGAGTGCCTCCTCGTCGCGATCCTTCAGCTCCGCAAGCCGCTCGGCGGCGACCAGGTCGATCGCCTGTTTCTCCTCGGGCGTGGTCAGGTCGAGCTCGTGATACGAACAGCGCTGCAGAGCCTCGCGACAGCCGCGCCTGGAGAAGATGAAGTAGATCGCGGGCAGCATGTCCATCCGCTTCAGCTCCTCGATGACGAGGAGCAGGTCGTTGGACGGCAGGTTGCGGTAGCGGCCGACGCGATACGAGGTCTCCTCTTCCTGCGCGGCTTTGGACCACGTGCGCTGGTCGATGCCGCCGTCTTCTTTGAACAGCGGCAGGAAGTGGTTGTGAATGGCGAGCCACATCTTCAGCTCGACCGGTCGCCTGTCGTGGAAGACCGTCTCCATGCCGCCGCGGTTCTCGGCCATCCACTCGGCGATCTCGCGGTAGTTGCCGATCGTGGCCGATAGGCCGACGAGCTTGATGCCCGGCGGCGCCTGGATGACGATCTCCTCCCATACCGAGCCGCGCGGGAAGTCGTCGATGTAGTGGACCTCGTCGAGCACGACGTAGCGCACCGGGTCGAGCCGCTGCAGGTCCTCATAGATGAGGTTGCGGAGGATCTCGGTGGTCATCACCACGACCGGCGCGTCGTCGTTGATGGTGTTCTCGCCTGTCACCAGCCCGACTGTCGACTCGCCGTACTCGCGCACGAAGTCGTGGTACTTCTGGTTGCTCAGCGCTTTGAGCGGCGTGGTGTAGACGACCTTCTGGCCGTCGCGCAGGGCGCGGAATATCGCGTACTCGGCGACCGCGGTCTTGCCGCTCGATGTGGGCGCGCTGACCAGCACGCCACCGCGTCCGCTGTCGAGCTTCTCCATCGCCTCGCGCTGAAAGGGATCGAGCTTGAACGGCAGCGTGGCCTCGAACTCGTCGACGGCCGAGACGTCGACCTTCACAGGCGCACCAGCTCCGTGCTCACGTCGGTTATCTGCGCTCCGTCGGAGTGGCGTTCGACGAACGTGAGCGCGCGCGCGAGGATCTCGTCAGCGTGCCGCGAATCGCCACTCACGCACGTGATCGCCAGCTCGGCGAGCTGCCACCGATCCTGCTCGCCCACCTCGGCCGCCGCGACGTGCAGCTCCTGGCGCACGCGGCGCAACAGTCCGCTGACGACCTGCCGCTTGGATTTGAGCGAGCCGCTCTCGGGCAGGTGCAGCACCACGCGCATCACGCCGACGGTCATGGGCGCAGCCATCACTCGGTTAGATTAGGTCGCATGGCGAAAATCCCCACGAACTCAGAGGCTGCGCCGTGAGTTCGCGGGGACCCCTGTGAAAATGGGGACTCCGGAGCTCGCGGATCTCGGCCGCGAGATCGTCAAGGCTTCCTATTTGAAGGGCGAGTTCGTCTTGCGGTCGGGCAAGAAGAGCGACCGCTACTTCGACAAGTTCCTGTTCGAGACCGATCCCGCCTTGCTGCGCCGCCTCGGGCGCCACATGGCGGAGCTCGTCCCCGCGGACACGCAGCTGCTCGCCGCGCCGGAGCTGGGTGCGGTTCTCCTGGGCGGGGCCGTGTCGATGCAGATGGGCCTGCCGCTCGTGCTGGTGCGCAAGGAGCCGAAGGGCTACGGCACGGCCAAGCAGATCGAGGGCCGGTTTGAGGCGGCCCAGCGCGTCACGGTGATCGAGGACGTCGTCACCACCGGCGGCGACTCGCTGCGCACGGTTGAGGTGCTGCGCGCGTCGCGGCTGGAGGTGATTCACCTCGTCGTGGTGCTGGACCGCGGTGAAGGCGGCGCCGACAACATCGCGCAGGCGGGCATTCCGTACTCACCCCTGTTTCGAATCTCCGACCTGACGCTTGACTGAGCTCCTGTTCAAAGGAGCGACCGTCTACACGCCGGACGGCCCGGCGGACCTCGACGTAACCGTCAGTGACGGCGTCATCACCGATGTGGGCGGCCGCGCTCGCGGGAAGGTGATCGACGTCTCGGGCAAGTGGCTGCTGCCGGGAGCCATCGACGTCCACGTGCACAGCCGCGACCCAGGCTTTCCGGAGAAGGAGGATTTCGGCACGCTCACCGCCGCGGCGGCGGCCGGCGGAGTGACCACAGTCATCGACATGCCGAACACGGTTCCCGCCGTCGACTCGGCGGGCGTGCTGGAGGCGAAGGCCGCGCTGGCGCGCTCGCGGGCGCGCGTGGACTTCGGTCTGTGGGCTCTGGTCCGATCCAGCTCGACGTCCGACCAGCTGCGAGAACTCGCCTCTGCCGGCGCGATCGGCTTCAAGGCCTACCTCGGCTATTCGTTCAGCCTGAGTCGCAAGCAGGTGCTGCACGCCCTCGACGATGCCGACGCCGACCTGGAGGCGCCACCCGACTACGGCACGCTGGCCCGGCTCGCTCCGACGATCGCCGAACTCGGACTGCCGCTCGTAATCCATGCCGAAGACCCCGGCGTCCTGAACACCTTTCGCCGGCCTTTCGCGACCTACGACGACGTGCTTGCAGCGCGGCCGCCGGAGGCGGAGTCCGTCGCCATCGCCGCCGCGGCATCGGTGGCCAGGCAGCACGGCGTTCACCTTCACGTGGCGCACCTCTCCAGCGCGCTCGGCCTGCACGCGGCCGAGGAGGCCATGGCCGCCGGCACGCGTATGACCCTCGAGACGTGCCCCCAGTACCTTTGGCGGACCGACGCCGACTACGCGCGCCTCGGCACGGCGATGAAGATGAACCCGCCCGTGAAAACGGCCGCGGACCAGCAGGCGCTGCGCGACGCGCTGCGCCGCGAGGTCATCGGCGTCGTCGCCACCGACCACGCGCCCCACACCAACGCCGAGAAAGCGCAGGACCTCGAGCACGCGCCGCCCGGCACGCCCGGCGTGCAGACCCTGTACTTGAGCTGCCTCGAGCTCGCCAAGCAGATGGGCGATCCGTGGCTCGCGGCGAAGTGGGTCGGCGAGGGTCCCGCGGACCTGGTCGGGCTGCGCGAGAGCAAGGGCCGCATCGCGCCCGGCTATGACGCGGATCTCGTGGTGATCGACCCGAAGCGGTCGACCACCTTCAGCCCTCGGGGCATGCGCTCGCGCCAGAAGCACGGAGCGCTGGAGGGATTGCGCGTATCGTTCGCCGTCGATTCCGCGTACATCCGCGGCGCGCGCGCCGGCACCCGGGCCGCGGGCCGGATGGTCAGGCCTGGCGGCTAGCCGGCGCCCCTCTGAAGATCGGGTTCTGCGCCAGCTCGCGCTCCAGGCTCGTGGCGGGGCCGTGACCGGGATACAGAGCGGTCGAGAGCGGCAGCTTGAGCAGCCGCGTGCCGATGCTCATCATCTGCCGGCGTAGGTCCGTCTCCGGCATCTGGCGGCCGATGCCGCCGGCCAGGATCGTGTCGCCCACGAACGCGTGGTTCGCCACCACAAGGCACACGCTGCCCGGCGTGTGGCCTGGCGTGTGCATGACGGACATCTTGAATTCGCCGAAGTCGAGCTCGTCGCCGTCCAACAGGTAGCGATCCGCCGAGCGGAGGAACTGCTTCGCGTCGAGCGAGTGCATCGCGGTCTCACCGCCGGCCAGCGCCTTGAGGTCGTCCTTGCCGCCGACGTGGCCGGGGTGGCAGTGCGTGGCCACGATCCAGCGCACCTTCAAGCCCGACAGCTGCTCGGCGATCTTCTCCGCGGGAGTGCCCGGGTCGATGACGACGGCCTCGCGGGTGGTGGCGTCGGAGACGATGTAGCAGTTGACGTCGCGGTCGAGCTTGACCTTGACGATGCCGAGTTTGGCCACGGATCAGTATTTACCGGAAATGCAGCAGTGGGCGGTCGTGGCGTTCGGTGCCGTCCTGCTGTTCGTGTGCTTGTTCTGGATCTACGGCTACCTGCGGCGGCGCTCGAAGAAGAGGTTCTAGCCCCCCGAGTCTCGAGCCGCCGATCCCCGCGTTTGTATGCAAACGAGTGGAAATCGGGCCAAATAACACGCGTTTGTATGCAAACGCGGAGCACAGGCCTGCGCCGCCGATCGAAGAAGAGGGGCCCTAGCCTCCCGAGTCTCCCTGGATCTTCAGCCGCAGGGCGTCCAGCGCGTCGAACTTGTCCAGCGCCGGCTTCGGCTTGGGCCGGTCCGGGTACTTGGCCGCCTGGATCGCGTCGAGCAGCAGCTCGACCTCTTCACCGGTGAACTGAAAGTTCCTGTACACGACCGGCTCCTTCTGGACCGGCCGGTCGACGGCGTCCTTGATCACGTCGTCGGTGTCGGTCACGACGGTGGGCCGCGTCGGCCGGAAGAGGTCTTCGGATCCGCCCAGTGACGCGCGCTTGAAGGTGGGCATACCTATTTGTGGTTCTCCATAACCCGCACCGCCAGAGCACGATACGACTTCGCTCCCTCCGACTCGCGCGCGTACGTGAGGATCGACTGGCCGGCGAGCGGCGTCTCGGCGAAGCGAATCGAGTCGGTGACGCCGAACTCGTAGACCTTGTCGCCGTACTTCTCGCGTACCGCGGCCAGCACCTCCTGCGAATGCAGCGCGCGCTGCTTGTAGAGCGTGGGCAGGATGCCGATGAGCTCGAGGCGGGGGTTGAGGCGGCGCTTCACGCGCTCCATGGTGACGAGAAGCTCCTGCATTCCTTTGAGCGCGAGGAACTCCGCCTGCAGCGGGACCAGCACCTCGTTGGCCGCGACCAGGGCGTTGATGACGATGAGGTCGAGCGACGGAGGGCAGTCCATGATGATGAAGTCGTAGCGGCGCTGGACCGGCTCGAGCTTGTCGCGCAGGATGCTCTCGCGGCCGATCTCGTTGATCAGTTGGTTCTCGGCGCCCGCGAGCTCGATGTCCGCCGGGATGTAGTGGACGCCCATCTGCGGCGCCTCCTGGACGACGTCGGTGACCGTCGTGTCGGGTTCGGTGAGCAGGTGGTAGATGGTTTTCCCCAGCTCGCCCGGCGGCTTCATGTGCAGCGTCAGGTGGCCCTGCGCGTCGAGGTCGATGAGCAGGACCCTCTGGCCAAGCTCGGCCAGCGCCGCCCCGAGGTTGACGGCGGTGGTGGTCTTTCCGACCCCCCCTTTCTGCATCGCGACGGCGATCGACCGCGCCAAGTTCGATGCGAGTCTAACTTACGCAGCCGAGATCGACCATCCGGCTCGACGGCGGCACCCCATCTTTACAATGCACCCGGGTTGTTCATCGACATCGCCGTCGGCCTCCTGATCCTCATCGCGCTCTTCCTCGGCTACCAGCGAGGCGTGATCCAGCCCCTCATGGCCGAGATCTTCTTCTTCGGCACGCTGCTGCTCGTCTTCCGCTTCCACGACCAGTACACGACCCAGATGGAGAAGCTCGTCCATCTCAATGCGGTCATCAGCGTTTTCGTGGCCCTGATCGCGGCGGTCATCCTCGGCGCGATCGGCGGTGCGATCGGTGGCGCGTTCCACCGCATGGAGGCGATCCGGGGCGTCGACGGACTCCTCGGGATCTTCGTGCACGGCGTGGTGATGCTGGTGGTCATCTACCTCGCGATCTCCGCCCTGGTCACGCTCGACAACGCGTTCACGCCCACCGTGAACGCCGCGACTCTGACTCTCAACCAGGTGAACCAGCTCGAGAACCAGATCCTGTCCAACCCGATCACGGCGGCGCTCGTGTCCAAGGACGACCTCGCCGCGCTCAAGAAGGCCGCGAACACGACCCAGGGCGCGAACCTCGATTCGATCAACGGCATCAAGCAGCTGAAACAGATCTACACGGGCTTCCTCTCGCCGCAGCTCCACTCATCGCGCTCGGTGCCGATAATCCTGAGCATCGGGCAGCACCTGCCCTTGATCGGCCACGTGGGCCCGAACGACCTGCACCCCGCGCCGCCCTCACCGACGCCGTCGCAGCCCTGTCCGACGCCCAGCCCGACCCGGGCCCCGAGCCCATCGCGGACGCCTACGCCCAAGGTGACCCCGAAGGTCACGCCGTCGCCCGTCTGCGCGACGCCCAAGGCGTCGCCAACCAAGTAACTTAGGGCGGGATGCTGGACCTGGCGCTGACTCCTGACCAGGAGCAGCTCGTGGAGACGGTTCGGGACTTCTGCGCCCGTGAGTTCGCGCCGCGCATCGCGGCGGACGACCGCGCGGTCCGCCACGACCCGGAGATCTTCGCCAAGCTCGCCTCGATCGGGCTTCCGGGGGTCTGCTTTCCTCAGCGCTACGGCGGCTACGGCCTCGACTACCTTTCGCTCGGGCTGGTCTGCGAAGAGCTCGAGTACATCGACACCGTCTACCGCACCGTGCTTTCGGTCCACGTCGGCCTGGTCGGCTGCGGCATCTACACCTGGGGCAGCGAGGACCAGAAGCAGCGCTGGCTCGGCCCCATGGCCCGCGGCGAGAAGCTCGCCTGCTTCGGCCTGACCGAGCCGAACGCCGGCTCGGACGTGGCCTCCATGCAGGCCACGGCCAGGCGCAACGGGAGCTCGTACGTGCTCAACGGCCAGAAGATCTGGGTTTCGGACGCGGACACCGCCGACTTCATGCTCCTGTTCGCCAAGACCGACCCCAAGGCCGGGGCTCGGGGCGTCTCCGCGTTCATGGTCGACCGCAAGGCTTCAGGCAAGGCGCTGCGGACCGAGCCCATCGAGGATCGTCTCGGCATCCACGCCGGCGACGTCGGTTCGATCTTCATGAGCGACCTCGAGGTCGACGAGGCCGATCGCATCGGCGACGAGGGCGACGGCTTCAAGGTGGCGATGGGCTGCCTCGACAACGGCCGCTACACCATCGGCGCCGGCGCGACCGGGACCGTGCGCGCCTGCCTCGACGCCTCGGTGAAGTACGCCAAGGAGCGCAAGACGTTCGGCCAGGAGATCGGGCGCTACCAGCTGGTGCAGCAGATGATCGCCCGCATGTCACGCGATTACGAGATCAGCAGGCTGCTCTACTTCAACGTCGCCTATCGCAAGAACAAAGGGCTGCGACACACGCGTGAGGTGTCGATGTCCAAGTCGTACGCGGCCGACGCGGCGTTCAACGCGGCCAACGACGCCGTCGAGATTCACGGCGCGTACGGCTACTCGGCCGAGTATCCGGTCGAGCGCTACCTCCGCAACTCCCGTGCCCCGATCATCTACGAGGGCACGCGCGAGGTGCACACGATCCTCCAGGCCGAGTACGCGCTCGGCTATCGCGAGGACCGTCCCCTGAAGAAGAATCTGCCCAAGTACGAACCTGATTGATCGACTTTGATTGACGTAACCGGGCTCAAGCCTTGGGGAGGTCTGGCCGGCGCGCCCGACGGAGCGCCGGTGACGCTCGCCGGCATTCCTTACGACGGCTCCGCCGTGTATCGCAAAGGCGCCGCGCAGGCGCCCCAGCGCGTCCGTCAGCTGTCGGCCGTGATGCCTCCCGTGACCGAGGAGGGCCACCTGCTCACCGGCCTCGGTGTGCACGACATGGGCGATCTGACCGCGGGCTCGGACATCGAGTCCGGATGGACCCACGTCGCGGACCGCCTGGCCGAGGTGCCTGCTGATTCGGTCCTGACCGTGCTCGGTGGCGACCACTGCACCGCCATCGCCACGCTCGCGGCGCAAGCCCGGCGCCACCCGCAGCTCAAGGTGCTGTGGGTCGACGCGCACCCGGACCTTTGCGATTTTTCGCGCGGCGGCCGGTGGACCTGCGGATGCGCACTGCGCCGGGCGCTCGACGTGTCGGGGATCGCGCCGGATCGAGTGGTCATCGTCGGGGGTCGTGACTACGATCCGGAGGAGCTGGACTTCATCCGCGACAAGGGCGTGACGCTCGTCGGCGCGCGCGAGCTGGCGTCCAGCCCGGAGGCCGCGCTCAAGCGAGTGCGGGACAGCCTGGCCGGAGCGGAAGTGCACGTCTCCTTCGACATCGACGTCCTCGACCCGGCCTTCGCGCCCGGAACGGAGATCCCATCGTCGGGCGGGCTGACCACCAGGCAGGCGCTGGAGGTGTTGCACGCGGCCGCCTCTGTGTCGCGCTTCGTGGGCCTGGACCTGGTCGAGCTGTCGCCGCCGTTCGACAGCGGCAACATCACCACGCTCGCGGCCCTGAAGGTCATCTTCGAGTTCTGGGGCCTCGCCCAGAACCGTCCGTCAGTGCTTCAGGAGCAGAGCAACCACGATCAGCCCGAGGCCGCCCGCGAGCAGTAGCCCCGAGCAGCCCGCCTGCACGACCGTGTAGGCGATCCCTCCCGTGGAGCCGTACGTGGCCGCGATCTCGGCCCGGCGGCCGCGCCGCCTGATCGCGGCGTAGATCCCGCCGGCGCCGAGAAGGCACGCGAACAAACCCATCCCCAGGCCGGCCGCCTGCTCACCAGACATCGATCCTGATCCTGAGTATGGCCGCTAGCATTTCCCGTCGTGGCCAGAGTCCTGCTGCTCGGATCGACCGGCTTCGTCGGGCGTGCGGTCACGCACAAGATCCTCGACGCCGGCCACCAGCTGCGCGTGCTCGTGCGCGATCCCATGAAGGCCGCCGCCTACAAGGTCCGCGGCGCCCAGGTCATGACGGGAGACGCGCTCAACCCCGCCGCGCTGGCCCAGGCATGTGCGGGCGTCGAGCACGTGGTGAGCCTGGTCGCGGTCCGGCGCAACAAGCCGCAGTCGATGTTCGAGGTGAACGCCGACGGGCCGCGCGTGCTCGGACTGGCGGCGAAGGCTGCCGGTGCGAAGTCGGTCATCCTCGTCAGCGCCATCGGCGCCAGGCTGGACCAGAAGTACAAGTACCTCACCTCGCGCTGGATGGGCGAGCAGGAGCTGGCGAAGTCCGGCGTGCCGGGCACCATCCTCCGGTTCTCGATCGTGCTCGGCGAGGAGGGCGGCATCCTCGACTTCTTCGAGCGGACGTCGAGGTTCAGCCCGTTCGTGATCATCCCCGGCGACGGCAAGACGCAGATGCAGCCGATCCTGCGCGAGGACGCTGCCCGTTGCGTGGTCGAGTCGATCGGCAAAGCCGACCTGCTCGGCAAGATCATCGAGCTCGGCGGCCCGGAGGTCGTTACCTCCGAGACCATCTACGACTGGTTCCTCAAGACTCGCGGCATCAAAAAGCCGAAGCTCCACCTCCCGGCCGAGCTGATGATGCCCGGCGCCGCGGCGATGGAGGTGCTTCAGACCGACCCGATCGCGACGCCGGACGAGATCGCGAGCACGCAGCTGCCGAACATCGCGGACGGCCTCGACTCGGTGACCGCGCATTTCGGCTGGCGGCCCAATCCCCCGAGCGCCTGGGTGGCGGAGCACTGGAAGCAGCGGATCAAGAAGTAACGGGGACCCCTATCCGGGCGTTCTTCGGCGTCCCGGTGCCCGAGCCGCAACGCGAGCAATTGGGTGCGTTTCTCGCCCAGTGCGCGATCGTGGCGCCGGAATTTCGCTGGGCGGTCACCGAGAACCTCCACCTCACCGTTCGCTTCGTCGGCACGGTCGAGCGATCGCTGGTCGAGCGGATCGCGGACCGCCTCGAAGCGACAGGCGGCCCGGCGATCCAGCTGTCGCTGGGCGAGGCAGGAACGTTCAAGCGCAGCCGGCTGGCGCGCGTGGTCTGGCTCGGGTTGCGGTCAGGAGCCGATGAGCTGAAAGCGCTGGCGTTGCGAGTCGAGAGCGAGTGCCGGGCCGCGGGCCTCCCGCCGGAGGCCCGAGCGTTTAAGCCGCACCTGACGCTCGCGCGAGCGCGCTCACGGGATGGCGCATCGCAGCCTGCGCTGCCGCCCCTCCCGGCGCTGGAACCGTGGCGAGTCGATGAGCTGATCCTCTACTGGAGTCACCTGAAGAAGAACGGTGCCGAGCACGAGCCGATCCGGCGGATTCGCCTCGGTTAGCTAGCCGAACGTTTCGGCGCCGGCCTCGGCGCACTCCAGGTCCTGCTCAGGCTTGGCGCCGCTGACGCCGACCGCACCCAGTACGGCTCCATCTTTCTGCAGCAGCACCGACCCGTGCCCAGGCACGAGCTTCGTGCGGGCGAGCCCGCTCACCGCGTTGAAGAAGGCCGGCCTCTCGGTCGCTGTCTGGAGCAGCGATCCTCCGTCGCGCTGGAACATCGCCGCGCTCACCGCCTTGGCTTCGGCGATCTGCGGGGAGATGGGGTTGGCGCCGTCCATGCGCCCGAGGGCCAACAGGTGCGCGCCTGCGTCGACGACCGCGACGGACACGCGCACATTCAGGTGGGCCGCCCTGACATGCGCGGCCGCGATGATCTTTTGCGCGTCATCGAGGGTGAGCATTGCTTGCCTCAGCGTAGCTCGGCGTGGCTACTTGCAGTGGGTTGGCGGCGAACTGACTTTCGGACTTGCACACAGAACCTGGGGGCCATAGAGTTTGCGTCGGCCCCGAGGGAAACGTTCGAGGGGACAGGGACCGGCCGCAAGGCAGGTGCCAGTTCCCGAGAGGCGATCCGTCGGGGTCATTGCTTTTCCGGCGGGAATTCGCCTCCCGGCCCGTTACTCTCAACCGGAAATGAAGGTCGCCCCACGGCGAGATCGGCTCCAGGACTCCGGCGTGCCCGCCGCGGTCGAGTTGTCGATCGTCATGCCCTGCCTCAACGAGGCGGAGACGATCGCCCGCTGCATCCAGCAGGCCCAGCGCGCCGCCGAGAAGCTGGGTCTGTCCGCCGAGGTGATCGTCGCGGACAACGGCAGCACGGACGGCTCGGCTGTGATCGCGCGCGAGCTCGGTGCGCGCGTGGTCGAGGTTCCGCGTCGCGGTTACGGTGCGGCGCTCATCGGCGGCATCGAGGCGGCGCAGGGCGAGCTCGTGGTGATGGGCGATGCGGACGCCAGCTACGACTTCGGCGCCATGGGGCCTTTCATCGAGCGGCTGCGCGCGGGCGACGACCTGGTCGTCGGCAACCGGTTCGCCGGCGGCATCGAGCCCGGGGCCATGCCGTGGCTGCACCGCCGGCTCGGCAACCCGGTGCTGAGCCGGATCACGCGCACGTTCTTCCACGCGCCGGTCGGCGACACGCACTGCGGGTTGCGCGCGTTTCGCAGGGACGCCTTCGAGCGCATGCAGCTGCGCGCAACCGGGATGGAGTTCGCCAGCGAGATGGTGGTGAAGGCGTCGTTGAAGGGAATGCGCATCAGCGAGGTGCCGGTGGTGCTGCATCCCGACGGGCGCTCGCGCCGGCCGCACCTGCGCACGTGGCGCGATGGCTGGCGCCACCTGCGCTTCATGCTCCTGTTCAGCCCGCGCTGGCTGTTCCTCTATCCAGGGGCGGCGCTGTTCGCCGTGGGCGTGCTGCTGTCGGCTGTGCTGCTGCCCGGCCCGGTGCGTATCGGCGGCGTGCGGCTGGACATCCACACGCTTCTGGTCGCGGGCTTCCTGTGCCTGCTCGGCTACCAGCTCGTCCTGTTCGCGGTGTTCACCAAGGTGTTCGCGATCCGGGAGGGGTTCCACCCACCGCACCCCACTTTGCAGCGACTGTTCAACGTCATCACTCTCGAGGTCGGCCTCGCGGTCGGGGCGGTCATGGCGCTGGCGGGCGTGGTGGGCATGATCGCGGCGGTCGTGAGCTGGCAGTCGGTCGGGTTCGGCAACCTCGACCCCTCGCTGACGATGCGCGAGGTCATCCCCGCGGTGGTGCTGCTGGCGCTGGGCACGCAGACGGTCTTCGCGAGCTTCTTCATCTCGATCCTCTCGATCGAACGCTGACCCGCTCGCGGGGATAACCCGCTTTTGCGCACAAACGCGTGGAATTTCCCTTCGATAACCCGCCTTTGTGCACAAACGCGGGATTCGTGCGCGACCAGCTAGTAGACCGGCGTCTCCAGGCTCACCGCTTCGAGCCATTTGCGGCACGAGGTGAGGAACCGCGCGGCCTGCAGCCCGTCGAGCACGCGGTGGTCGAACGAGAAGCAGAGATACATCATCGGCTTGATCCCGATCAAGCCGTTGACGGCGACAGGCCGCTCGACGATCGCCTCCATGGTGAGGATCCCCGCCTGTCCCGGGTTGATGACCGAGTAGCTGAACAGGGTCCCGAACGTGCCCGAGTTGTTGACGGTGAACGTGCCGCCCGCGAGCTCGTCCGCCTTCAGCTGCTTGCCGCGCGCTCGGGTAGCGAGGTCGTTCACCGCGCGCGCCAGCCCGGCGATGGACAGCCCGTCGGCCCTGCGCACGACCGGCACCACCAGCGTGTCCTCCAGGCCGACCGAGATGCCGAGGTTGATGTCGTGGTGGACGATCAGCTCGGTCTCGTTGAACGTGGCGTTGACCTCCGGGTGCTCGCGCAGCGCGCTGATGGCCGCGGCCATCACGTACGGCAGGTAGGTCAGCGAGAAACCTTCCTGCTTCTGAAACGCGCCCTTGTTCGCGTTCCGGTTCGCGACCACGCCCGACATGTCCGCTTCCTGCGTCTGCCACGCGTGCGGGATCGTCGATTTCGACCGCGTCATGTTCTCGGCGATCAGGCGGCGGATGCGTGTCAGCTGAACTACCTCGTCGCGCTCGGTCGGCGCGACCTTCGCCGCGGGCGCGGCCGTCGCGGCTGGGGCCTGCTTCGCCTTCGCGGCGTATTCCTGCACGTCCTTCTTGGTGATGCGACCGCCCAGCCCGGTGCCGTGGACCGCCGCGAGGTCGACCTTCAGCTCGTCGGCCACCATCTGGACCGCTGGCGAGTAGCGATGCTCGCCGGTCTCGAGAACCGGGGCGGCAGCCGGCGCCGGCGCGGGAGAGGGGGCTGGCTCCGACGCCTTTTCGGGGGAGGCCGGCTTCTCTTCGACCACCTTCGGCGCCGGGGCTTCGGTCGTCGCCGGCGCCTTGCCGTCGGTCTTAGCTGCCGCCTCGCCGGCGGCGGCCAGCTCGACGACCGCGATCTCGGCCCCGGCCTGCACGGTCTGCCCTTCCTTGGCCAGAATCTCCTTCAGGATCCCCGTCACCGGCGCGGGCACCTCGGCGCTCACCTTGTCGGTGTCGACTTCCAGCATCGGTTCAAACTCGACCACCTTGTCGCCCGGCTTCACCAGCCACTTGGAGATCGTGCCCTCGTGCACCGACTCTCCCAGCTGGGGCATGACGACGCGGGTGGTGCCCATCAGTAGGCGGCCAGGTCCTTGAGCGCGGCCGTGATCTTCTCCGGCGTCGGCATGAACGCCTCCTCCATCGCCGGCGCGTACGGCATGGCCGGCACGTCGAGCCCGCCGAGGCGCTTCACGGGCGAGTCAAGCCAGCGCCACGCCTCGTCGGCGATGAGCGCCGCCACCTCTGAGCCGATGGCCACGCTGAAGTTGTCCTCGTAGAGCACGAGGCACTTTCCGGTCTTGCGCGCCGACGCGATGATCGCGTCCTTGTCCAGCGGATATACGGTGCGGAGGTCGACGATCTCGACGCTCACGCCGGTCTCCTCGAGCGCCCTGGCCGCCTCTTGCGCGTACTGGACCATGAGCCCGTAGCAGAACACCGAGATGTCGGTGCCCTCGCGCGCGATGCGCGCCTTCTGCAGCGGGATCAGGTACTCGCCAGTCGGCACCTTTTCCTTGAACATCCGGTAGAGGCGTTTGTGCTCGAAGAAAAGAACCGGGTCCGGGTCGCGAATCGCCGCGAGCAGAAGGCCCTTGGCCTCGTACGGGCCGGACGGAATGACGATCTTCAACCCCGGCGTCGCGAAGCGCGCCTCGATCGACTGCGAGTGGTATAGGGCTCCGTGCGCGTGGCCGCCCATAGGCGCGCGCACGACCATGGGCACCGACCAGTCGCCGTCGGTCCGGTAGCGGTATTTCGCCGCCTCGTTGACGATCGAGTTGAATGCGTAGTGCGCGAAGTCGGTGAACTGGATCTCCGCCACCGGCCGCTTGCCCGCGACC
>DASSLR010000008.1:0-22492 GCA_035689345.1 Candidatus Dormiibacterota bacterium | reverse complement strand
TCCCCTAGGTGAACTCCACCGCTATGTATGCGTAGCCGTTGGCGCCCACCGCCCAGGCTGTGGCGACGTAGTGGTACGGACCCATGATGTTGGCACGGTGGTCAGGGCTGGCCATGAACATCGCGTTGAGCTGAGCGTCATTCACCCCGCCGCTCCACCAACCGACGTTCTCACCTCCTTGGACACCCAACCCGCAACCCAGGTCGAGCGAAGCGCCGTTGGTGTGTGAGATGTAACCCTGCACCGCCATGCGCCGGGCATTGGCGCCGGCGATCCGCGCCAGGCAGCCGTTCCATCCGAGCGGGTGCAGGCCGGCGGCGGCACGATCGCGGTTGATCAGCACCTGCTCGTACGAGCCGACGGCCAGGGTCACCGCTGCCGGGATCCGCCGGCCGTTTTGACCCGTGATCGCGGTCGCGGGCAGCCTCGCCGGGCCGATGAGCGAACCGGGCTCCGCTACCAGCCGCCCTGGATCGAAGCTCGCGGCGGTGGCCGGCACGGCGGCGTGCGGCGCCCAGGACTGCGGCGATTGCAGGGCGACGATGGCGAGTGCGCCGACGGCGAGCACAGTGGATCCACCCCCAAACCAGCGCAGCCCCCACATGCGTCGAGATTCTGGTGGCCGCCGCGGCGCCCACCGGAAGCGGACTGGTTAAGCATTGTTAATAAATGTCCCGGCCCTTGGTGCCCTGCCGGACCCGGACCTTCGGCACTGACGCCCGCGACCCGTGAAACCTAACTTGGCTTCGAGAGGGTGTCCGTTCCAACCGAAGACAGGTCGAGCGCGGAAGCGACGGCGGATTATCGCCGGCGGCTGCGACTGGCGTTGGCCCGTGAGCTGCACGACGGGCCGATCCAGTCGCTAACCGAGTCGGTGCTGCAGCTGGAGGGGTACCGGGTCGCCGCGGCGAACCCGACCATGCGGTCGGCGATCTCCGACCTGGAGGAACGCTTGCACGTCGCGCTCATGTCGCTGCGGCACCTCATCAGTGATCTGCGCGGCGAAGCCCCTGATGAAGACATCGCAGCCCAGGTTCGTGAGATGGCAGGGCGATACCAGTCCTCCGCCGGCATCGAGATCGCGGTCGTGGTGTCTCCCGCATGGCCTGCCCGGTTGAACGCGACCGTGGCCTTGAACTTGATGAGGGTCGTCCAGGAGGCGATCACCAACGCAGTCCGTCACAGCCGCGCTCGCCACATTCTCGTCGAACTGTCTGCAGACGACGCATCGCTGGCGGTCAGCGTCAGCGACGACGGCTATGGCATCGCGCCCGGGACGCCACCGGGATCGGGAATGATGGGCATGAACGAGCGCGCGGCACTTCTGGGCGGGCGGCTGCACATCCGCAGGCGCGAGCCCGGTACGGAGATCCGGCTGGAGCTGCCGCTGCCATGAATGCGCAGGGCGTGTGGCGTCCGCGCATCAGGGTGCTCATCGTTGACGACCAGTCGCTGTTCCGAGTCGGCATTGCGGCTCTGCTCACATCCCAGCCCGGCATCTCGGTCGTCGGCACCGCGCGTGACGGCCTGGAGGCGGTGGATCGGGTGCGCACGCTACTGCCCAACGTCGTGCTCATGGATGTCCGCATGCCTCGTCTCGACGGCATCACAGCGACCGCGCGCATCACCTCGCGCTATCCATCGGTCCGGGTGGTGATGCTCGCCTCGCTGCAGACCGACGAATCGGTCGTGGAGGCCATGCGAGCAGGAGCGACGGGATACGTCCACAAAGATGCCGGACGAGAAGAGCTGGTGAGCGCCATCTTCCACGCCGCCGAGGGGAGAGAAGCTCTCGGTGCTGAAGCGCAGCGCGCAGTCGTTTCCACGGCGCTGGGCAAGACCGAGCGCAAGGCGCCGCCTGATGGGCTCAGCCGGCGCCAGTTCCAGGTGCTGAAGCTGATGGCGATGGGGCTGGCTCTGAAGCAGATCGCTGCGGAGCTGGGCTTGAAAGAGAAGACCGTGCGCAACCAGGCGAGCCTCATGTACGCCAAGCTGCGGGTCAAGGACCGAGCTCAGGCGATCCTTTACGCCCTCCACAAGGGGATCGCGTAGCGGGCGTTCGCCCGCCGCATCGCGGTGCGAACGACTCTGCCGGGGGGACTGGTGTCCCAGCCTCCACGCGTGGGCGCGTTCATAGCATCGCCCTCAGGAGGAATTTGCAAAATGCTGCGCGTACGTAGGTCACTGGCCGGCCTTATCGGCGCGGCCGCCGGGCTCGCCCTGGTCGGATCCCTGTTTGTCGCCATCCCGGCAACCGCCACCAAAGGCGACATCTGGACGCAACCCGCCGGAACTCCCGAGGAGACGTCCGGACATTCGCAGGAAGTCCACCTGCCGATGGGTGCTGTCGACATTTGGGCCGACGCCCTCGACAACCACAGCGGCACGTGGGTGCTCTACCACATGCCCCCGCCCAATCCACCAGGCCCCGACACGGAGATCGCGCGGGGCACCTACAGCTACCCGGGCAGCGGATCGAAGACCATCGCCACGATTCCGGCGGCGACCTTCCAGAACGCGCCTGGGCCTCACTTCAAGGTCGAGGTCGACAACGACAACAAGAAGTCAAAGACGTTCTGGATCGAGAGCAACACACACATCAGCACCACCGCCAATCCATCGAGCGCGGTGGTCGGTGATGTGCTGAAAGACACTGCGACGCTTTCGAACGGGATCGTCCCCATCGGGACCATCACGTTCACGCTCTACGACCCTGCCAGCGCAGTCGCCCACACGGAGATCGTGACCGTCAACGGCAACGGCAGCTACGCGACCCCAACCGGACACGTAGCCAACCTCGCCGGAACGTGGCAGTGGCAGGCGAGCTACGGCGGAGACGGCGCCAATGCGGTGGCCACGAGCCGGCTCGGAGATGAACCGGTGGTCGTCGGCAAGGCGTCGCCGAGGATCAGCACGACGCCCAACCCGACGAGCGCCATCGTCGGCGCGACCCTGAAGGACAGCGCCACGCTCAGCGGCGGCTTCAACCCGACCGGGACGATCACGTTCACGCTCTACGACCCGAGCAACGCGGTCGCCCACACCGAGTCTGTGACCGTCGCGGGCAACGCCACCTACTCGACGGCCACCGGGCACAACGCCGGCAGCGCCGGGACGTGGCACTGGAAGGCCGAGTACAGCGGCGATGCGAACAACAACGCCGTGGCCAGCGTCGCCTCGGATGAGCCGGTCACGGTGTCAGAGGGCGAGATCATTCGAGTTCAACCCACCATCGCGACGACACCCAACCCGAGCAGCGCTGTCGCGGGCGCGACCCTGAAGGACAGCGCCACCCTCGGCGGCGGCACCGATCCGCAGGGAACCATCACGTTCACGCTCTACGACCCGAGTGACACTGCCGTGTACACGGAGGACGTCGCGGTTGACGGCAACGGTACGTATTCCACCGCCACAGGCCACGTCGCCGCAAGCGCGGGCACATGGCACTGGAAGGCGGACTACAGCGGAGACACGCACAACAAGCCTGCCTCGTCTGTCATGGCTGACGAACCTGTGGTGGTGACAGCTCCGCCGAACAAGGTTCAGCCTGCGATCAGGACGACGCCGACCCCGAGCAACACCAGCGTGGGCGCGACGCTCAAGGACCTCGCCACATTGAGCGGTGGCAGCAATCCGACGGGCACCATCACGTTCACGCTCTACGACCCCTCCGGAACGGCGGTCCACACCGAACAGGTGAACGTCGCCGGCAACGGCTCGTACCAGACTCCGACGGGCCACGTCGCTCCAACTCAGGGCACGTGGCACTGGAAGGCCGAGTACAGCGGCGACGCCGCGAACCTGCCGGCTGCAAGCAATCCCGCTGATGAGCCGGTGGTCGTCGGACCGACGGGCGGCGTGCTCGCTGCGACTGGGTCCACCTCGCCGGCGCAGGCGCTCGCGGCTGCGCTGATGGCGATCGGATTGCTCGCGATCCTCGGTGCTCTCGCCAGGAGACGGCGGGAGGTGTGATGGCGAGCCGGCTGGGCAGGCGGTCCCAAAGCGTCATGGCTGTAGGGATCGCCTGTCTGCTGGCGGGGGCGGCGATCGGCTACGCCGCCATGGCTCCCATCTTCACCGGTGGAAGCACGACGATCGTCTCCTCGGCCATCTGGCCGCTGACCGAACCGGCCATCGCATCGCCCGCGGTCGATGTGCCGAGGGGTGGCGTGCAGATGGGGACCTCGGTGATATTGGACGGGCCGGTCGACGGGGTCGCTTTTCGGATGGAGGTGCCGGCTCTCGCGTACCGAGCCACGGTTCTCGAAGGAGTCGCGAAGGAGCAGCTCGACCGCGGCCCCGGCCACTATGCCGACAGCGCATGGCCCGGGCAACCCGGCAACGTCGCGGTGGCGGCGCACAACGTCTACTGGCTGAGCTTCAACCGCCTCCGAGCCGGTGACCAGGTCATCCTCACCACCAAACATGGACGGTTCGTTTACACCGTCACGGGCTCGGCGATCGTCAGCGCCGACGACAGGTCGCCGCTGGCGCAAAGCCCAGAGCACCGCCTCACGCTGACCACCTGTTATCCGTTGTGGGCGGGCGCGTTCGCGACCCAGCGCCTGGTCTTCTTCGCGACGCAGGTCGACTGAGCTTCGGAGCCGTGCGCCGTCAGGCGGCGGCCGGCTCAATCACTTGTCACGTTGCTCCCCGGTCCCAGAGTCATGAGGACCATCGCCTCTGGATTTCTGTCGTCTCGCGTCGCACTCTGATTGTGAATTTCACGTCAACGAAGGAGGTGTGTGATGTTGAAGTTCCTGACGTTCGTGAAGCTGACCGAGAAAGGCCAGGTGCTTCCGCCGGAGAAGGCGCCGACGATCCTCGCCAAGGTCGAGGAGATCACGCGTGCCTACGGCGGCAAGATCGAGTTCATGTGGGCGACCACGGGCCGGTACGACTTCGTATCGGTCGCCGAGTATCCGGACGAGGCAACTGCGTTCAAGGCCCGCACGAAGATCACGGAGCTCGGGATGTTCCACCTGGAGTCCACGGTCGTCTTCCCGATCGAGGCCTACATGGAGGCCGTCGCGGAGAAGAAGGTCCTGGTCGCGGTCTGACCTCACGAAAGTAGCACGGGTCGCGCGGGAGCGACCCGTCCTTCTCCCTCGGCTACTTGCAGCTCGTCCAACAACCGGGTGGCTGTCAGCTCCCAGTCAGTCCGCTTTGCTGGGATACAGCCAGAAACGGAACCACTTTGTCATCTGCGGCATCACGACCCACGTCATGAGCGCGATCAAAACGATTGAGACCGGTATGAGACGGATCAGTGGGGACACGCCCGGGAGAAGGGCTGTGCCGATGAGGTTGGCACTGACGAGAAGTGGAAGGATCGCGATCCAGGTGATGATCGCGGTCTTGTAGCGAGGTGGCGGCACGACCAATGGCTGGCCGGGCATCTGAAACCATCCCTCGAGGCCCGCTGCTTGCTGAACATTGAGTCCGCCGACGGAAACGGCTTCCGCTTCGGCATACAGGCGACCGCGAATCTCTGAGGAGACCCACGAATCGAGAGCGGCTTGTGAGCCGAAGTGCGCCACCATTGTGAAGATTGGCGGATGGCCGGGCTGCGGACGCAGCGTGACCACTCCCTCATACCCGTGGGCGCTGCTCATCGCCCTTGCAAGCCGCTCGATTACGTTCTCGAGAGTTGCCTGACTGCCGGGCTTCGCTCGCCGCGACCAGACGACTGTGACTCCCTCTCCGGTCGTCCCCTGCACGCGATCGAGCTCCATGGGTCTCCAACTCTATCTGGCCGGGTTTGCTCCGCCACGCTCATCTCCCTCGTGGTGGATGTCGAGTCAGATACAAGAGCAGGCATCCAGACCGCAGCCTAAGGCGCTCTGTCGTCTAGCTACCGAACTTTCACAAATAGTGGAGCGGGAGACGGGCTTCGAACCCGCTACCTCGACCTTGGCAAGGTCGCGCTCTACCAAGTGAGCTACTCCCGCTCGGTCAGAGAGAGATTTTACCCGGCTAGCGCCGGAACCTCCACTTGTACCTCCAGGTGAAGAACGCAGTCGCAACTCCCCACAGGATCCCCATCACCGGCAGCACGTACGCCGGCGAAAGGTGTGGCATGCCCACCCCTTCGAAGAACGCGTAGCCGAAGGTGAGCAAGGCGGTCGCACCGAGGGACGCGCCGAACGCGAGCACCTGGATGCGCGCCTGGATGTCGTCGAGTCGAGTGAGCGCGCGCACGAAGACGAGCAGCGCTAACACCGCCGGCACGGCCGGCAGCGCGGCCACGTAATAACGCCAGCCCACGCCAGGGTTGGCCTGGATGACGACGATCGCGCCTACGAGGACCATCAGGTAGGCGAGCATCGCGAGACCCAGGTTGATCTGAGTCCGGTAGAGCACCCAGGACGACATGGCTGGCGGCGCCAGTGGGGTCTGAGGCGGCGGCCCGGCGAATACCGGAAGAGGCGCCTCGGTGCGCTTGAAGGGCGAAGCGGCGTCGGCGAAAGGCGTCTCGAGCGGTTGGTTGGCGGTTTCCGTCGGCGCCGGCTGGGTGGACACGACCTCCCGAAGCTTACCCGACGCAGCCGCCAACCCGGTATCTGTTGACCATCGAAGCGCCGGCATCTTAAATACGCGGCGAAGTGGCACGTATGGCGCGATCGGCGCTTCTCGTCGCGAGCCTGTTCGCGCTGGTCGCCTGCGGGCCGATCTGCGGCATCGGCGCGCACCTCACGCTGAGCAACGCGCGCGTCGACTCGAGCTACACGTGCCCCAACCCGTCCGACAACCGGCCGTACATAGTTCACGGGTTCATCGACGTCGACAACTACACGAGCAAGAAGTTGACGATCAAAGCCGTCAAGGAGCACGACGAGCTCGTGAAGACCGGCGGCAACTGGGACGGCCCGACGACGGCCGTGGACGACGGCCCGGTGGACGGCTACTCGCCCAAGACCGTCAACTCGGGTGACAAGACCACCCTGAAGCTGAACATCGGCTTCAAGTGCACGAACTCGGGTGCGGGCTCGAGCACGTTCGGAGAGTTCAGCTTCAAGTTCACGGTGCAGACAGACAACGGCACGTTCACGCTGACCGCAAACCATCACCGACTGCAATTCGCCTGACGGCGCGCGCTCAGCGCTCGGTTCGGTCCTCGATCTCCCAGGCGTGGTCCATCGCGTGCCACGCGATGCGCCGCGCCATGTAACGAGCTGATCGACCACCGTCGCGGCGCGGTTTGCCGTCCGCGCCGGAGCGGAACGCCTCCAGCCATGTCTCGCGAAGCGCCTTGATTCCCTTGCTGTCACCGATCGCAGGCTGCTTCAGCTTGAGCGCGAAGCTCGACCCATAGCCGGCCTCTGCGCCGAGGACGTGCTCCATGACCTTGTCTCGATCCCTCCCGCCTCCACGCGGGCCTTTGCGCAGCGACGCCGGCGCCTTCTTCACGACGTCGTCGAGCACCTTCCAGCAAGCCTCGACCAGCGAGCACATGCGCTCGACCTGGGCCCTGGACATCGGCTCGAGCTCCAGCTTCGACATGGCGCCCGGCGCACCGAAGTCGGTGGTGGCGTCACCCTTCAATCTGTCGACGACGTCGATCTTCCAGGGCCCTTTCGGGAAAGGCACTCCCGCAGTCTTTGGAATTACCGCATAGCGCGGCGCGTAGTCGATCAACGCCTGCAGTGCCGGCTCCTGGTCCTTGCCCGCCCTGCACCAACCGGGCCAGTCGATCGCGCTGGCGAAAGTCCGCTTCGATCCGATCTCGAGCACGACACGCAATTCGGCCACAGCGCAAGAATATTGCCCGTGGCGCGGGGTCCGATGAAGATGCCGAAGCCGTCAGAGCAGGCCAAAGCCGCATTCACGAAGCTGGTGCCCGACGACCCGACGATCACGCTGAAGCCGATGTTCGGCAACCTGGCCGCATTTGTGAACGGCAACATGTTCGCCGGCCTCTTCGGGGAAGGCCTTTTCGTCAGGCTGCCGGACAGAGAGGCGCAGCCGATCGTCAAAGCCGGCGGCGGGCCCTTCGAACCGGTGGCCGGCCACGCGATGAGCGGCTACGTGATGGTGCCCGCAGGCTGGCAGAAGAAGCCGGACGCGGTGCGCGGCCACATCGCGCGCGCTCTCACGCTCACGCGGACGATGCCCGCGAAGGCGAAGAAACCGGCCGCCGCTGCGGCCAGGAAAAAGCGCTAGCGGCGCTTGGCCTTCGGCCTGTCCTCGGTCTGCCCGTCGGTGGAAGCGACGACCGCCGCCTCCATGGGCGCTTCGGCGGGCGCCGGCGCTGGAGCCATCTCGGCAGCCACCTGCGGTCCCATCTGCACGTTGCCGCTGAGGCTCGCGCCGTCCTGCATGACCAGGCGCGGCACCTTCACATCGCCGATCACAGAGCCGCTGCGCCCGATCACCAATTTCTTGGAGGCGAGCACGGGACCGTTGACCTGTCCGTTGACGCTCACCTCGCGGCCCGTCACCGAGGCTTTGACGGTCGCGGCCTCCGTGACCTCGACGTCGCCGGTGGCCTCGATCTGGCCTTCGAGCGTGCCGCCCACGCGCAGGTTGCCCTCGATGTGAAGCTCGCCGATGAGCCGGTCCTTGGGACCGAGCATGACCATGCTGGTCTCGTTTTCAGTCACTTCTTTGACCCCCTGGTGAGGCAAGCGGGTTAGCTGCCCGAAGACTGTTCGAAGCTTCCCATCTGGACGTGGCCGTTGAAGCTGGCCCCGTCCTCGATCTGAAGCCTCTTCACGGTCACGTCGCCGTGGAGCTTGGCGGACTTGCCGAGGGTGAGCTTGTCCCGGGCTGTCAGGACGCCTTCGACCTCGCCCTTGATGCTGACGTTGGCGCCTTCAATGAGCGCCTTGACGGTGGCGCCGCTCGCCACGTCGAAGTTGCCGCTGACCCGGAACTCGCCCTCCGCCCGGCCCTGCACGCTCACGTGGCCGTTGTAATTGAGCTTGCCCTCTATGCTGTCGCCCGGCCCCAGAGTGATCTTGTTGGAGCCGTCGCGGCGTGACTCCACGCCGTCTTCGCCAGCTTCGATCGGCGCGGTGTCAGCTACCGCGTGCTGAGTGTCCATAGAGAAAACCCCCCGTGGATAGTGGTAATGGCCCGTCGTGAAGAGGGTGACAAGGATACGCCACGGCCCCGACAGCCGATCGCCGACAAAACGGCGACGTTGCCAGGCAACAATCTGTGCGGCGCCAGGCGAAGGAGCAAGCCATGGACCAGGAGATGATTCGCGGCCGGATCGCGGCCAAGTTCGCAGGCGTGGACGTGGAGATCGGCTCGCAGGAGAAGGGCGCGCCGGAGGTCGCGTGGGGCGACACGTTCTTCATCTACGACCCGGAGCGCAACCTCGAAGGCGCTCGTCGGTTTCCTTTCGCCACGATCGTCACCAAGGATTACGGCGACTTCGACAACGCCTCGCAGCTCGACCGACCAGACGTGTATCGATTGAACATCGGCGTCTCCAAGGAGACATTCGGGTCGTTATTTCCTGGCGGCGCCGAGCACGATTACACCGCCCTCGACGTGCTCATGCCCCATCCCGTGTACGCGAGCTATCACTGGGTGTGCGTGCTGAACCCCGGCGATGCGACATTCGAAGAACTTCAGCCGTTGCTGGATGAGGCCTACGCCATCGCGGTCAGGCGGTTCGAGAGTCGAGCGACGTCGCGCGAATGAAGTGCAGCGCGACCATTGAGATCCATGTCCAGCCCGTGATAATCGCGATCCGCTGAAAGAACCCGGTTGGTGCGTTCGGCAGCGTGCCCGCGGCGTCCATCGCCGACACGGTCGTGCTGGCGATGAACGTGACGATCATGACCACACCAACCGCGAGCGAGTACCACATCCAGCGCTTCAAGCCATGCCGCGCAAACCAGGCTGACATGACGAACGCGGTCGCCGGCAGGAGGCTGAAGCACGCGAGGCCGGCGAAGCCGTGGATCGTCCCGTGCGTGGTGTGGGCCGGGGCCGCACCGGGCGGATAGTCGAGGGCGGGATCGGTCGAGAACACGCCGGCCACGAGCAGCCCGATGGCGAACAGGGCCAACAGGATCGGTGCGGCGATCGAACCCGTGACGCCTCGCAGTGCCACTACAAACGCCAGGACCAGAACTCCGCAGACCAGGAAGTTGGCCACCTGCACCCAGCCACCTGGGCCTGTGGCGAGCTGGCTCACGTAGTGGCGCCACTGGCTGTAGCCCGGCCGCGTGAAGCCCTCGATGAGAAAGACCACGATGAACAGCAAGGGACCGATCACGCCGGCGTACAGAAGCTTTCGCACTCGCGTCATTCTTATCGAAATGCATCACTCGCACTCGCATGGCGACGTCGGGCGGTTCGACGAGTGGGCGCCGCGCTACGAGCGGCACTGGATGCAGCGTTTGATCTTCGATCCGATTCAGACGACGTTGCTCAAGCTGGCGGTCGAGCAGGTGCCGCACCCGACCACCATCCTCGACGTGGGCTGCGGGACGGGCCGGCTGCTGCGCACGGCGTCGCAGCAGTTTCCAGGGGCGCGGCTCGAGGGCGTCGACGCGGCGCCGCAGATGATCGAGGTGGCGACACACCTGCTGCCGCCAGGCGCGCCGATCCACTTCCAGGAGGCCACGGCGGAGGCACTGCCCTTCGCGAACGGGCAGTTCGACCTCGTATTCAGCACGATGACCTTCCACCACTGGGCAGACCAGAGGAAAGGCGTGACCGAGGTGGCGCGCGTGCTCGCGCCACAAGGCCGGTGGCTGCTGGCCGACTTCATCGGCCGGGGATTCGTCCGTTGGTGGACTCAACTGATGCGCCTGCACCGCTTCTTCGACCGGTCCGGCCTCGACAAATTCCTCGCTGAGGCCGGCCTGGAGGTCGTGGCCGAGCGGCCGTCGCGCTGGCTCGGCAAGAGCGTTCCAGTGCTCGCGATCAAGAAGATGGGAAGCAGCGGCACGTAACGTGACGCTTCGGCTGCGCGGCCAAGTACAACTGCCGCCGCACCTCGGTGACGGCGGCTTCGATCACGGGGACGTGCACCTTCCGAGCGGGCGAGTGTTCGTCGCACACACCGCCAACGGCACAGTCGAGGTCATTGACGGAATCGGGCTTCGGCACCTGGCCACGATCGACGATTGCGCTGAGGCCAGCGGAGTCCTGTGTTCGCCGGACGGCGCAGTGGTGATCGCGGCCGCCCGAGGCGCCGGCCACATCCTCGTCATCGACCCAACGTCAATCGAAGTGCGACGAAAGATTCCTGTCGGTGGACGTCCAAACGGTCTGGCCTGGGATTCTCTGCGGCAAAGGGTGCTGGTGGCGGACGTTGCCGGCAATTCGGTGTCCGTTGTGGAGCCGTCCACGGGCAGGGTCCTGCGCACGCGTGAGCTTCCCGGCCGGCCCAGGTGGGCTGCATATGAGCCCACCGGCGACCGCTACCTCGTCAACGTGCGGACGCCGGCCATCGTCGCGGTGGTCGATCCCGAATCAGCGGAGATCGTGGGTACCTGGCCGGTGTCATCAGCAGGACCGCACGGGCTGGACATCGACCGGGCTGGTCAGAGGGCGTTTGTGGCGTGCGACGGTTCGCGACTTGTGACCCTGGACATCACAACAGGCCAGGAAACTGACTCTGTCGAAATCGCGGGCGGCCCCGACGCGATCTGGTTCCACCCGAAGAAGGACGAGGTTTACGTTGCGATTGGCGACCCTGGCCTGCTCCAGGTGCTCGACGCGGAGGGAATGGTGGTGACGGACACGATTGAAACCGGCCCCGGCGCCCAAACGACCGCTCTGGACGCTCAACGCCAGGAGCTCTTCGTTTTCGTACCTTCGAGCTGCTCGACCCTGGTTTTCACGGTGGGATTGGAGCGGGCGATGGGAATCGAACCCACGTAACCAGCTTGGAAGGCTGGCGCACTGCCATTGTGCTACGCCCGCGTGCCTACCAGTTTGCCTCCATGTCGATGTAGCCCATGCGGCGCGCGCGCATGTCCGTCCAGCGATAGATCACCACGCAGAGCAGGACCGTGCCGGCCGTGGCGGCCACCAGCCTGAGCAGAACGTCGCCGTCGGAGAGGCTCGGAAACATCTCGTAGACCCGGCCGTGCAGGATCGTGCGCCGGCACAGCTCGAGCCAGTAGGGCAGCGGGGACAGCGCCGCCAGCCAGGCGATCGGGCCAGGCAGCACCGAGATCGGGAAGATGGCGCCCGAGAACAGGTAGAGGAACTGGGCCATGATCTCGCCGTAGCCGTGCGTGTCGCGCCCGGCCAGCAGCGTCATGCAGAGCGTGATCGCGAACGCGACCACCGACACGAAGGCCAGCAGGCACGCGAGCGCCAGCAACGGGTAGTCGATCCGCAGCGGGTCGATGTCGAGATGCAGCGCGAGCGAGCCGATGAGCAGAACGATGACCACCGAGGCGGCAGCACTCGCCAGCTTGGAGGTGGCGCGGCCCAGCAGGAACACCGGGAATCCGAGCGGAGCGATGTAGGCGTACTTGAGGATGTGATACCGGCCGCGGTCTTCCACGATGCCGGTCGCGAACTCGGACACGCCCTCCTGGATGAACGACCAGAAAGCCGTGCCGATGATCAGAAAGGCGAGGTACGGCCTCGCCGACGCGGCGTTGCGCGTGATCACGGCGTACATGACCGCGAGGATCAGCGCCATCGAGATCGGCCGCAGCACCGAATAGACGATGAAGAGAAGCGGTCGCGTCCAGTTGCTGGACACCGCCCATCCCAGCCGCACTGCAGCCGAGTAGCCGGACACCCGCCGGGCGATGGCTACTCCCATCGCGTCACCAGCTTGCCCTCGTTGCGCGCGCGCGCCTCCATGAAGCGCAGCGCCACACCCGCGAGCAGGGCGAAAAGCGGAATCTGCAAGGCGACCAGAAGCGCTTCCACGCCGGCCGGGATGAACACGGGCGTGCCGGGCAGCAGCTCCTGGCGCATCGCATCCAGGCCGAGGGTCAGCGGCACCAGCGAGGCGGCCGCGCCCAGGTACGAGCCGAGTGCGTGAACCGGAAAGTACAGGCCTGACAGGAAGCTCACCGGTTCCTGCATCGCGTTGGCCAGGTGCTCGGCCGAACGCCCATAGAAGAGGAAGAGGCTCGCGAGCAGCATGCCGAGGCAGTAGAGCGCGGAAAGCGTGAGCAGAAATATGCCGATCGCCGGCAACGTGCCGGCCGCCGCGTAGCTGATGCCGAAGACGAGCGAGCCCAGCAGGAGGATGACACCGGCGCGAATGGTCACGGTGAACATCGAGCCCAGCGCCATTCCCAGGAGTACGGCTTCGAACGTGGTCGGAGAGATGACGTAGAGCTCCAGCGTGCCGTTGCCGCGGTCCCATGAGAACTGGGCGGCCATGCTCCACAGCACGTTCTGCCAGAACGCAAGCATCGCGCCGCCCATGACGACGAAGCCCAGGTACTGGCGGGGCGCGTGCAGGCCTTCGTAGACGAGGACCATCGCCAGGGCGCCGACGACCGGGAAGGCCATGTCGAAGAAAAGCCACGTCTTCTGCCGGTTGGCGGCCATGACCCGCGGGTAGGCCCGGGCGACGATCGTCTTGAAAAAGATCCTCGCGGGCGAGCTCGTCATCGGTCTTCCTCTTCAGTCATGCTGCGGCCGACCAGCTTCACGAACGCGTCCTCGAGCGTCGGTTGGCGCCGGAGGAGACCGCTCACGTGCCGGCCTGCACCTTCGACCGCCGTGATGACGCTGGGCAGCACGCGGTCGTCCGCGAGCAGCAGGCTGAACCGGTCGACACCGTCCTCTTCGCTCACGCTGGCCGCGCCCACGCCATCGATGGCGCGCAGGCGGTCGAGCAGCGGGACGCCGGGATCGAGCTGCAGGTCGACGATGACGTCCTCGTCGACGGAGTGCTTCAGGGCGCGCGGTGTGCCCTGGGCGACGATCCGGCCGCGGTTGACGATCGCCACGCGGTCGCAGAGCTCGTCGGCCTCCTGCATGTAGTGCGTCGTGAGAATGACTGTCCGCGTGGGATCCTCGTCCATCCATCGCCGCACCTCGTTGCGCACGTCGCGGGCCGCGCCGACGTCGAGCGCCACGGTCGGCTCGTCCAGAAAGAGGACGCGAGGGTCGGTCATCAACCCGCGCACCAGGTTCATCTTCTGGCGCATGCCGCTGGACAGGCCGGTGATCTGCTTGTTGGCGGCGTCGGCCAGGCCGAGCCTTTCGAGCAGCTCGTCGATCCGCTTGCGCGCAGCGTGCGAATCCATGCCGTAGAACTGGCTGAACATCCACAGCTGCTCGCGCACCTTGAGGATTCCGTAGCCCGCCTGCTCGCCGCCCGAGACCATGCTGATCCGGCTGCGCAGGCGCTTGAAGTCCTTCACGACATCGAGCCCGTCCACGAGCGCCTGACCCGATGTCGGCAGCAGCAGCGTGACGAGGATCTTGATGAGCGTCGTCTTGCCGGCGCCGTTGGGGCCCAACACGCCGAACAGCTCGCCCGCGGCCACGGTCAGGTCGACGTTCTGGAGTGCCGTCGTGACCTCGCGCCGGGTCTTGTAGACGCGCGTCAGCCGTCGAGTTTCGACGGCAAGGCGCGTTGAATCGCTGGAGGGATGTTGCGTGGCCGCCACGGCGAAGCCGAATTCTAGTTCGCTTTCGCCTTGCGCCTGCGGGAGCGTTCGGGGAGGTTCCACAAGGCCACAGGAATAGGAAGATTCGATCGTGCTCAACGGCATCCGACGCGCGATCGGCCTGCATGTCCACGACTGGGAAGAGATCGCCACCGAAACGCACAGCGGTGCGAGGCCGACGGGGTTTGTGCAGCCGGGCTGGCGACCGTGGGACTTATCGCCCCCCACCGATACGAGCGAACTCAAGACCCTGAGGTGTCGAACATGCGCGCGGGTCCGGACGTTGCGGGTCAGGGTCGGCTGAGGTCGGTAGCCCCTGTACATGCGTGGCGCCGCCCAGCCGGTCCGAGTGAATGCACTCGCGGCAAAAGGTGACCAACTGGTAGCCCCGGCGGGATTCGAACCCGCGATTCCCGGCTTGAAAGGCCGGTGTCCTAGTCCACTAGACGACGGGGCCATCAGCCCAGCACGATTCTCCCCGAACCGCCTAGGGATGGTGGGCGGCGAGGGTTTCGAACCCCCGACCTCCAGCATGTCAAGCTGGCGCTCTTCCAACTGAGCTAGCCGCCCGTGGCGAGCACGTCCGCGGCTCCCCGAGCGCGTGGTGCGGAACCAATATTCTAGGTCTGATGGCGCAATACATCGGCCGGAGCACGCGCCGCGTCGAGGACCGCCGGCTGATCACCGGTCACGGCCGTTACGCGAACGACATCAAGCCCGAGGGCGCCCTCCACGTCGCGTTCTGCCGCTCGCCCGTGCCGCACGCGCGCATCCGCGCCATCGACCGCAGCGCCGCGACCTCCACGCCCGGTGTCGTGGCGGTCTGGACCGCGGAGGACCTGCCCGAGATCGCCGCGGGACTGAGCGACTTCGGCCCGCCCGACCTCGAGCAACGCGGCCGGCCGATCCTGAATCGGGACGAGGTCAACTACGCCGGCGAGGCGTACGCGCTGGTCGTGGCCGAATCCGATTACGGAGCCCACGACGCCGCGGAGGCCGTGCTCGCCGAACTGGATCCATTGCCCGGCGTGGCCGGCGGCCTCAACGCCATCGCCGGCGGCGCGCCCCTGGTGCACGCCGACATGAAGAGCAACGTCGCCGGCTCATCAGCGCATGCGTTCGGCGACATCGGCGCCGCGTTCAGCGATGACGCGGTGGTCGCAAAGGTGCGATTGCTGGCCGATCGAGTCGCGGGCGCGGCGATGGAGCCGCGGTGCGTCACGGCTGCGTATGACGCAGAGAAGGACGGCCTGAAGGTCTGGACGTCCACCCAGAACATCTTCGGCGTGCGCAACGCGATCGGGTCTGTGCTGGACCTGCCGGAGGACCGCGTTCGCGTCATCGCCGAGGACGTGGGTGGCGGTTTCGGCGCCAAGGGCATGGTGTTTGCGGAAGAGATCCTGGTCGCCCTGGTCGCATGGCGACTCAAGCGGCCGGCGACGTGGACGGCCAGCCGCAGCGAGGACGGCGCGACCACCGCGCACGCACACGGCAGCGTCATCGAGCTGGAGCTCGCCGCCGACAAGAGCGGCAAGCTGCGCGGCCTGCGCGGGCGCCTGGTGCACGACATGGGCGCCTACTCCGGATCCGGCGCAGGCCAGCCCGGAATCATCATCAGCCACATGCTGTCCGCCTACGTGCTCCCCGCGATGCACGTGGAGGCCGTGCTCGTCTACACGAACACGCTGCCGACCGGCTTCATACGCGGAGGCGGCCGGCCGCTCGGCAACTTCGCGATGGAGCGTGTGATGGACGCCCTCGCGCGCCAGTTGAAGATGGATCCCGTCGAGCTGCGCCGGCGCAACCTCATCCAGCCCCAGCAAATCCCGTACACGACCGGCTATCCGGCCGGCCGGGCGGGCACGGTCTATGACAGCGGCGACTATCCGAAGCTCCTCGACCTCGCCGTCGAGAAGATCGGCGCCAGGCCGAAAGCCGACGGCAAGCTCATCGGCCTTGGCTTCGCATGCTGCGTCGAGTCGACGGCCTTCGGCCGCGGCGAGCCCGCGAAGGTTCGGCTTGGCAAGGACGGAGTCGCACACGTCTACGTCGGTTCGACGCCGGGCGGCCAGGGCCACGAGACGATGGCCGCTCTCGTCGCCGCCGAGCGACTCGGCTGGCCCATCGAGAAGATCAAGGTCACCGCGGGCGACACCGGTAACGTTCCGTTCGCCCTCCTCACCGCCGGCAGCCGCAGCGCGGTGCAGGTCGGCAACGCGACCTCACGCGCCGCGCTGGCGATGCGGCGCACGTTGCTGGACCGCGGCGCGGAGGTGCTCGAGGCGGACGCGCAGGACCTCGTCTTCGAAGACGGCGCGATCAGCGTTCGCGGCACGCCGTCGCGACGGGTGCCTGTCACCGACGTGATTCCCGAGGGCGGCCTCGAGGTGCTCGAGACTTTCGATCCCGCGCGACCGCTCACCTTCTCGAGCGGCTGTCACGCGGCGATCGTCGCGGTCGACCCGGACACCGGTCACGTCGACGTGCTGCGCTACGTCATCGCTCACGACACGGGCAAGGCGATCAACCCGCTGACCCTGGAAGGCCAGCTGCTCGGCGGTTTCGCCCACGGCCTGGGCTACGCCCTTTTCGAGTCCGCGGCGTACGACGCGGACGGCACGCCGCGCGCGGCGACATTCCTCGACTACTCGATCGTCAGCACGGGCGAGGTTTCAGCTCCCGAGCTGGCGCACATCGAGACGCCGACCGACTCCAACCCCGAAGGCTTCAAGGGCGCCGGCGAGAGCGGCACGATCCCCGTGCCGGCGACCATCGCCGCCGCGGTGGAGGACGCGCTCCGCCAGCGCAACCGCGACGCGACTGTCGACCACATCCCCATCGACCCGAACCGGATCATCGAGCTGCTGTCGACCTGAGCACCGCGGAGCCCACGCCGAAGTCCGCCGTCGACTGGCGGCGCAACCTCGCCGCGCTCTGGTTCGCCGAGTTCACAGCCATCTTCGGCTTCAGCTTCGCCTTCCCCTTCCTTTCGATCTTCATCGCCCAGGACCTGCACGTGGCGGCCGGCCACGACCTCGACCTGTGGACCGCGGCGGCGGCGAGCGCGTCGGGCCTCGCGATGGCGATCGCCAGCCCCATCTGGGGCGTGCTGGGCGACCGGCTCGGGCGCAAGCCCATGCTCATCCGCTCGATGGTCGGCGGCGCCATCACCGTCGGCCTGATGTTCCTGGCGCAAACCCCGCTGCAGCTCGTGGTCCTGCGGTTCCTGCAGGGCGCGACGAGCGGCACGGTTGCCGCAGCCACGGCGCTGGTGGCGGCCGAAACGCCTCGCACGCGGGTCGGGTGGGCGCTCGGCGTGCTCACGTCGTCGGTGGCGCTGGGCGGCGCGATCGGACCTGTTGTCGGCGGATTCGCCGGCGCGATCTTCGGCCTGCGCCTCGTGTTCCTCGGCGGCGGCGTCCTCCTGATGCTGTCGATGATCCCCGTCCTTTTCATCGTGCGCGAGAGCGAGAGGCGCAAACAGGAAGGCCCCCGACCGAGCCCGCTCGCGACGATCCGGCAGCGGCCCGGCACCGTGCGCGCGCTCGCGGTGCTGATCGGCGCGCAGGGACTGGTCACGCTGGTGCAGAGCGCAACCCAGCAGCTCGTGGTGCTCAAGCTTTACGAGATGCTCGCCAGCGGCGCGTCGGCGGCCGCGGGGCTTGCCTTCGGCGCCGCGGGCCTCACCAACAGCGGCGCCGCGGTGGGCTACACGCGGCTCACGAAACGCGTTGGCTACGTGCGCACCTCGGCCCTCGCGGCACTCCTGCTCGCGGCCACGGTGGCGCTGCTGCCCGTCGCGCCCACGGCGGCGCTGGTCGTGGTCGTCATCGGGGTGTCAGGCCTGCTCAACGGAACCATCGTGCCCGCGACCGCGTCCATGATCGGGATGGAGACGCCGAACGAGGCGCAGAGCACCGTCTTCGGCCTCAACGCGAGCTCGGTCGCGTTCGGATTCTTCCTCGGCCCGCTGGTCGGCGGTGGCATCGCCGCCACGTCCGGAGTGCCCATAGCCCTCGGAGTGGCGGCGGTCCTGGCGCTGGGGCTTGCGGCCCTGATGGCAATCGGTGCGCGTGAGCCCGCCCGCTAGACTGATTGACGATCCCCAATGGCTAGACGCAACACGCCGCCGCCCAACTCGATCGACCCGAGTCGCAAGTACCGCGCCACCGTGCACACCTCGCGCGGCGACTTCGTGATCGACTTCGTGGACCCGAAGGTCGCGCCGCAGACTGTCAACAACTTCGTCGCGCTCGCCCAGGAGGGCTACTACAACGGCCTGACGTTCCACCGCGTCGTGCCCGGTTTCGTGGTCCAGGGCGGCGACCCGCTCGGCAACGGCACCGGCGGCCCCGACTACAAGCTGCCCGACGAAAGCAACCCCTCGAAGTGGCCGCGCGGCACGGCCGGCATGGCCTCCAGCGCGGCGGGCGTCAGCGGCTCGCAGTTCTTCATCACCCTCGGCGACGCGCCGTTCCTCGCGAGCAACGGCGTCTACAACCACTTCGGTGAGGTCACGTCCGGGATGGACGTGATCGATCGGATCCAGGTCGGCGACACGATGACCTCGATCGACGTCACCTCATCGTGAGACCCCCGACCGCCGCGGGCGTGTCGGGGCGGCGTTTCGCCGGCCTCGTGGCCGGCCTTGTCCTGGCGGCCACGGCGTGCGGCTATTCGGACCCCTACGCGAGCAACAGCCCCATCGCCAACGAGAGCCCGGGGCAGGTCACGCCAAGTCCGGGCACCGACGACTTCCACGCCGGCGACGGACTCACGCCCGTGACCTATCCGGACGGCCTGAAGATCATCGAGCTCAAGGTGGGGACGGGCGCTGTGGCGCACAAGGGCGACAACGTGACCGTGCAGTACACGGGCTGGCTGGCCGACGGCACCATGTTCGACTCCAGCCGCTTGCGGAACCAACCGTTTGAATTCGCCATCGGTGCGGGGCAGGTCATCCCCGGCTGGGACGAGGGCATCCCCGGCATGGCCGCGGGCGGCCAGCGCAAGCTCATAATCCCCGCCTCGCTCGCGTACGGCGCCCAGGGCCAGACCGACCCGAACACCGGCGCCACGATCATCCCGCCCAACGCGACGCTCGTTTTCGAGGTGGAGCTGATCAGCACGAAGCCGGGGCCGAGCCCGTCTCCCTCACCCAAGTAAGCAGGCGCAGCTCGCCCCTGGCGGGCCGCTACTACGTGATGGTGAGGGTGCCCTTCATGCCCGAGCTTTCATGCCCGGGCTGGTTGCAGAAGATCGTGTAGGTGCCGGCGGCGATGTTGTCGACCGTGAACACGAACGAGTCGCCTGCCGAAACGAGATCACTGTTCGCGACATTGGCGCCGCTCGAGTTGCGGATGTACATGTCGTGCGCCTGCGAGCCGCCGTTGACGAGGAAAAAGACGACCTTGCCGGACGGCGCGCTGATGTCGGACGGATCGAACTTGAACTCGGTCATCGTCACCTTGATCGAGCCCGACGGCTGCGAGCCGCCGCCACCGCCGCCGCAGGCCGCGATGAGTGCAAGGGCCACCAGCGCCACAAGGCCGAGCGCCAGCGTCTTTCTCACCGGAACAAGGTAACTCCGAGATAGAGGATGCCGAAAAGGAACAACCAGACGACGTCGACGAAGTGCCAGTAGAGCGTGACCGCCGCGACGCCGACGTGGTGCTGTGACGAGAACTGTCCGCGCGCGGCGCGGCCCAGGATGAGGATGAGCAGGATCAGGCCGCCAAGCACGTGCAGGCCGTGGAATCCGGTCATGGTGAAGAAGGCGCTGGCGAACGTGTTCACCTGGAACGTGAGGCCGCGGGCGAACGCGTTGATGAACTCGTACAGCTGACCGGCTTCGAATCCGAAGCCCAGGATGATCGTGGCGATCTGCAGGATGAAGAACTGCCGGCGGTTGTCGTGCGCGATCGCTTCACTCGCGAAGTGGCAGGTCACACCGCTGGACAGCAGCACCACCGTGTTGATGGCAGGAACCGGCCACCAGTTGACGTAGAACTCCGGGGTTGACGTTGGCGGCGGCGGCGGCCACACGATGTGCGACCCGAACAGGTAGAAGTACATCGCGAAGAGGCTGCCGAAGAACATCACCTCGGAAGCCAGGAAGATGTACATGCCCATCATCCCCGGCTTGATGGCCGGGTACTCAGGGGTTTGCGGACGCATGGTCGCGACTGCCATCAGCTGTGGTGCTCACCACCGGCCGGCCCGGCGTCGGTCGGGAACATCCTGACGTCCTCGACCACCACCCAGCCGACCACGCCGACCAGGAAGATCAGGCCACCGACCACCAGCAGCGCGATGCGCGCCGGCGCCGGGAACGGAATCGCGGCGAGACCCAGGAACAGCGCGCCGAAGCAGATGGTGAACGGCCAGTTGCTGTTCGGAAAGATGTGGATGCCGAGCTCGTGCGCGCGCGCGTCGTAATCGACGAGGTCATCCACCACGACAGGCAACGACAGGTCGAAGCGGGAGACGCCCGCCCGGTTTTCCGGCTCGGCGGCCCGCCACGCCTTGAACGCCGCGGACGCCATCACGCTGCTGGGCCACAGCTTGTACCCGCAGTTCCGGCAGTGGTCGGTGAAGCGCGCGGTGCGTAGGCCGCAGCGCGGGCAGTCGACGCTCAAAGAGGGGTTGGAGACGTCGACATAGCGAGGCTTCTTGGCTTTGGCCACGTTCGGTTTCCGATTCTAAAGTCTGCGGGGTCGCCGGGTCGACCAACCGGCCGCCGATATACTTTGGGGCCGTGCGGTTGATCACCCGAGGATTGGTGTGGTTACTCGGGCTCGTGGTCGCTGCGATCTCCCTCAGCGGCTGCGGCATCGGCGGCCTTTCGCCCATCTTCCCCAACCCCGTTTCGCCGAACGGCCAGGACATCTACAACACCTACATCGGCATCTCGGTGCCGGCCCTGATCATCTTCATCGGAGTCGAGCTCGGACTCCTGTGGATCGTCGTCAAGTACCGCCGCTCGAGGCAGCCGGCGGGCTACGTGCCGCCGCAGGTTCACGGCAACACGCGACTGGAGATCGCGTGGACGATCGCCCCGCTCATCGTCGTGCTGGCGATCGTCGGCTACAGCTTCGCCGAGCTCCAGCGCGACTTCCAGCCGGTCCAGAACGCCGCCTTCACGATCGTCGTGTCCGGGCACCAGTTCGGCTGGAACTACACGTATCCGCAAGGCTTCACGGTCAGCCAGGAAGGCACTTTGGCCAGCGACGTGACCCCTTTTGTGGTGCCGACCCACACCCTGATCAAGCTGCAGTTCCAGGGCACGGACGTCATCCACTCGTGGTGGGTGCCGGCCATCTCGGGCAAGACGGACGCGGTCCCCGGCTACGACAACTTCTCATGGCTGAAGATCGACACGGTCGGTAAATGGCGCGGAGAATGCGCCGAGCTTTGCGGCGTCGGGCACGCCACCATGCAGATCATCGTCCAGTCGATGGACCAGTCCGATTTCGACCAGTGGGTCGCGCAACAGAAGGCGAAAGCCAATCCGTCGCCGTCGGCATCGCCCAGCGCTTCGCCGTCAGCATCACCCAGCGCTTCCCCCTCGGCTTAAGATCGGATAGAGATGGCAGCCACCACCGTTCTGCCTCGCCCGAAGGCTTACGACGACACCTTCTGGAAGCCGATCAGCCTGTGGCTGACGACCACCGACCACAAGCTGATCGGGATCATGTACATGGTCACCGCGATCCTCAGCTTCGTCATCGGCGGGATCTTCGCCCTGATCATCCGCCTGCAGCTCTCGCAGCCGAACCTTCACATCGTCGACGCGCAGACCTACAACGAGATCCTGTCGGCGCACGGCGTGACGATGATCTTCTTCTTCGTCACGATCTTCGTCACCGGCATCGCGAACTACATGGTGCCGATCATGGTCGGCGCGCGCGACATGGCCTTCCCTCGCG
>DASSLR010000007.1:0-22198 GCA_035689345.1 Candidatus Dormiibacterota bacterium | reverse complement strand
CGGCTCGCGCATCGTCTACCCGCCGGACCCGCTGGAACCGATCGCGCATCCCGAACGAGCGATCAAGCGCGCGCTCGGCAAGCCGCTCGACGACGATCCGCTGAAGTCTCTTCTGCGACGCGGCATGAAGCTGACGATCGCGTTCGACGACCTGTCGCTGCCGCTCCCGCCGATGGCCGCCCCCGACGTGCGCCAGCTGGTGATGGAGGAGGTCATCGACATGGCGGCGGAGGCGGGCGTGGAGGACATCCACGTCATCGCCGCCCTCGGCCTGCACCGGCGCATGACCGCGGACGAGGTCCGCCACATCGTCGGCGATCGCATCTTCTCGACGTTCTGGCCTGACCGGCTCTACCAGCACGACGGAGAGGACCCGGACGGAAACGTTTACATCGGCAAGACCGCGCAGAACGAAGAGGTCACGCTCAACAAGCGCGCGGCCGAATCCGATCTCGTGATTTACGTCAACCTGACCCTGGTGCCGATGGACGGCGGTCACAAGTCGATGGCCACCGGCCTGGCGACGTACCGCGGCATCCGCGCCCACCACAACGTCAAGACGCTGCTCGGTTCGCGCTCGTACATGAACCCGCCCGACTCGGCGCTCCACCACTCGTGCATCAGGCAGGGCCAGCTCATCGAGGACACGGTGCGCGTGTTTCACATCGAGACCACGGTCAACAATCACGCGTTTCCGTCGATCGCCTCGTTCATGCAGAAGCGCGAGACCGACTGGACCACTCAGGACCAGGCGATGTTTCTCGCCATGAAGCAGATGACGGACATCGCGCCACCGGCTTTCAAGCGAAACATCTTCCATTCCATGCGCGCGCCCTACGGATTGACCTCGGTCAACGCCGGCCAGGTCGACGCCGTGCACGAGAAGACCCTGGACGCTGTGCGCAACCAGATCAGCGTGCCGGTCGAGGGCCAGACCGACATCGTGACCATGGGAGTGCCTTATCTCGGGCCCTACAACATCAACGCCCCGATGAATCCGGTGCTGGTCGTGTGCATGGGCGCGGGCTACCTGTTCAATCTCTATCGCGGCAAGCCTGTGCTGCGAGAAGGCGGCGTGCTGATCTTCGAGCACCCGTGCCGCTACGAGTTCGACGCCGTGCAGCACCCGAGCTACATCGACTTCTATGACGAAGTTCTCGCCGACACCATCGACCCGGTCGAGATCGAGTCGAAATACGAGGTGCGCTTCGCCGAGGACCCGTGGTTCCGGCAGCTGTACCGGAAGTCGAACGCCTACCACGGTGCACACCCGTTCTACGCGTGGTACTGGGCGGCTTTCGCGATGGAGTACGCGGGCGACATCATCGTCGTCGGCGGCGAGCGCGACGTCGTGCACCGCCTCGGCTTCAAGGCCGCGTCGACCCTCGAGGACGCGCTGGAGATGGCCGAGCAGACGGTCGGCCGGCACCCGAGCATCACCCACCTGCGCGTGCCGCCGATCATGTTGTGTGACGTCCAGTAGGGTGGACCGATTCCAAGCGTTTGCATGCAATCGCGCATTTCGCGGCCCGAATTTCACGCGTTTGTGTGCAACTGCGTTCTTGATCGCCATTGAGTAAGCCCTGGTACTCCGGCGAGCGCGGCGTGACGCAGGTCGCGAACGTGATCGGCGGGCTCGTCCAGGACGTCAGGCGCGTGCGGCGCGCCTGGCACTGGGACACTCCGCGCCCCCACACGTGGCCGGAGCGCGGCGCCGTGGTCCCGCCGCCGGCGAGCGACCTCGGCTGGGCGCGCCAGGAGCCGGTGCGCTCGATCCGCTACCTGATCCAGCACGGCCTGCTGCTTCCCTTCACCGAGGCCATGTCGCACCCGAAGGTCGAGGGCCGCGAGTGGGTCAAGGAGCTCGACAGGCCCGTCATCTTCGCGGCCAACCACTCGAGCCACGCGGACACCTCGCTCATCCTTCACGCGCTCACGGACACAGCGCGCGACCGCACCGTCGTGGCCGCGGCCGCGGACTACTGGTTCAAGCGGCCGCTCATGGGCAACATCGTCAGCTTGTTCCTCAACACGTTCCCTTTCTCACGCACGGGCGGCGCACAGGCACAGCTGCACGCGTCGAGCACGCTGCTCAAGTCGGGATGGAACCTGGTGCTCTTCCCCGAGGGCAGCAGATCACCGGACGGGCGCATCCACGAGTTCAAGCCGGGCGTCGGCCACCTCGCCAACGAGACCGGCACGCCCGTCGTGCCGGTGCACATCAGGGGTGCGCAGCGAATCATGCCCAAGGGCCAGAAGCTCCCCCTGCCGGCGAGGGCGCGGGTGCGCATCGGCAGGCCGATGTCGCCCAAAGACGGTGAGGGCTCGCGCGAGTTCACGAGGCGGGTCGAAAAGGCCGTGCGCACGATGGGCGAGACACCTCGCAACGAAGAGCTTCAGGGCAGCTGGATCGAACGCTGGCGCGCGTCCAAGCCGCGCGAGCTCGTCTACGGAGAGGACTGAACTAAGAAGACCGGGTGATCGGGAGCGATCCTTCGCAGCTCTGACTCCGGCGAGTCGGCCTTCACGCCGCCGAAGAACTGCCCGACCTCGAAGAACCATTTCTTGATGTACGCCCGCAGCATCGGCAGCTTCTGGTCGTCAGGCAGCTCGACGACCTGGATCCTCTCAATCCTGTTGCCGACCATCAGCTCGCCTTCGTGGGTGACCCTGATGTTGCGTACCCAATGGGTGTGACCGCGAGGTGAAACCAGGTATCGCTTCCCCTCAAAGGTCAGCAGGTTCACCGGCGTGGACCGCCACTCTCCGGACTTGCGGCCTTGCACCCGAAGCACTCGCGAGCCCCAGACGCTGAGGCCCAAGCGGGTCAGCCCTCTTATCAGGGGCACAACCAGGTGGGTGTCATACCACTTGGGCTTGATGTAGCGCGCGCTCACGGTTTCAGGGTAGCCGCCTGCCATTTGCGGGCGTCGAACTCGCGAAGACCCGGCAGGACGACGGCGGCGATGAGGCACCCGACCACGCACAGGATGCCGCCAGACACGATCGATATGCGCACGGTGAACAGAGACGCGACCACGCCCGACCTGAAGTTGCCGAGCAGCGGGCCGCCGGAGTAGCTGATCTGCTCGATCGACGCGAGCCGTCCCCGCAGCGAGTCGGGAATGGTCTGGTTCCACAGCGTCTGCCGGAAGATTCCGCTCATCATGTCCGCCGCGCCACCGGCCACCAGGCAAAGGAGCGCGACCCAAAGGGAAGGCGCGAACCCGAACGCGATGATGGCCACGCCCCACAAACTGGCGGCGACGATCACGGCCAGCCCGTGCCGGTGCACGCGCTTGGTCCAGCCGCTGGTCGCGGAGAAGAGGAACGAGCCGGCCGCGATCGCGGCGTACAGCAGACCCAGCACCTTCGGACCGCCGAGCCCCGACGCGATGGCCGGGAACAGCGCGATAGGCATGCCGAAGAACATCGCGATCACGTCCACGATGTAGGTGCCCATCAGCTCCGAACGGCTGCGGGCGTAGCGGAGGCCCTCGACGATGCGGCGCACGCTGGGCCGGGCGGCGTCCACGGGTGGCGGCACGGCGCGCATCAGCCACAGGCACGTCAATCCCACGACGTAGGTGACGACGTCGACTGCATAAGCCACCGGCAGGCCGGCCACCGCGATGATCACGCCGGCGAGCGCGGGGCCGGCGATCATCGCGATGGTGGAGCGCATGCCGTTGAGCGCCAGCGCGGCGGGGATCTCCTCGCGATCGACCAGGCGCGGCGTCAGGGCCGCCATCGAGGGCGTTTGCATCGCGTCGAGCGCGCCCTGCACCGACACGACGACGAACACCAGCCAGGTGATCGGATGCGCAAGAAGCGCGTTGCCGAAGAAGATGATGCTGCCCGCCATCAGTCCCGCCTCGCCGATCAGCCCGATCAAGCGTCTGTCGCGCGCGTCCGCCAGCGCGCCTCCGAGCAGCGCGAAGCCCAGCAGCGCAACGAGCTCGACCGCGCCGAGCAGGCCCACGGCCGCGGTGCTGTGGGTCAGGAGGTAGACCTGGTACGGAACTGCGACGAACGTGATCATCGAGCCGAATGCGGACACGGAACGCCCGACGAAGTTGAGCCGGAAGTCGCGATGTCGCCGCAGCGGTGTGATGTCCACGGTGGCAAGCTGCAGCCAGTCGCGCCAGTTCGCCGGAGTGGGGAAGGCCATTCGAACTCTGTAGACTTTGCCGGAATTGGGTAAGCAACGAGGACCGCGTCGCGGCACGCGCACACCGAAAGCGCGGCGCACGGATCGCGACGACGGCGACCAGAAGGAGCAGGCGGTCGTCATGGACGCCACCGTCTCGCAGGCACTGCCCAACGCGATGTTCGAGGTCGAGCTCGAGAACGGCCACAAGCTCATCGCGTACGCGGCCGGCCGCATGCGGCGCTACTTCATCCGCATAACGCCCGGCGACCGCATCCGCGTCGAGCTCTCGCCCTACGACCTGACGCGCGGTCGCATCGTCTACCGCTACCGCGAGTAGTGCCCAACAGCCTCATCGAGGCGCTCGGCGCCGCGCGGATCTTCGACCTCGAGCAGCCCCGCCATCAGCGCATGCCCGTGCATCCCGCGCACCAGCCGGGCTTCAACTACTTCCTGCACCGCCAGCACGGCCGCGGCGTGCCCGAGCCGCCGCCCCGGACCAGCGCGTCCGGCGTGCTGGTCATGCCCGAGCACACCGGCACGCACATCGATGCCCTGTCCCACCAGGCCGAGAACCTCAAGCTCCACGGCGGCATCGACGTCGACAGCGGCGTGATGAGCGCGTCCGGCTTCACCGTCCACGGCGTCGAGACGATGGCGCCGCTGGTCGCGCGCGGGGTGCTGCTCGACGTCGCCCGCAAGCAACGGCTGCCCGAGGGCCACCTGATTTCCGTCGAGGAGCTGAAGGCCGCGGCCACGGTGGACGTCCGCGAAGGCGACGTCGTCCTCGTGCGGACGGGCTACGGCGCCCTGTGGGACAAGCCGAAGGAGTACATGCGCTCGGCCGGCGTGAGCTCGGCCGGCTCGCAGTGGCTGGCGGACATGAACGTCCGGGCGGTCGGCGCCGACAACATGGCCTTCGACACCAACGACAGCTTCGACAAGGAGCTGGGCTTCACCCTACCGGGGCACGTACTCCTGCTCGTGCGTGCCGGCATCCCGATCATCGAGAACCTGAACCTCGAGGAGCTCGCCGCCGCCGGCGTGCACGAGTTCGTGTTCGTCTGCCTGCCGCTGAAGATGCAGGGCGCGACCGGAAGCCCGGTCCGCCCGATCGCGATCGCCTAGAGGCCCTCACCCTAACCCTCTCCCGCGGGCGGGAGAGGGGAGCTCGGATTCGGCTAGCGCCTACCCACCGTCTGGTAACAGTCCAGGCAGTACACCGGCCGGGCTCCGGTCGGCACGAACGGCACCTGCGTCTGCTTGCCGCAGTTCGAGCAGATGACGTCGTGCATCACCCGTGTCCGTCCGTTCCCGTCCGACGCCCGCCGCGCGGCGCGGCACTCCGGGCACCGCCGGGGCTCGTTCTGGAGGCCCCGCGACTGGTAAAACTCCTGCTCCCCTGCCGTGAAGAGGAACTCCCGACCGCAGTCACGGCACGTCAACGTCCGATCCACGAAGCTCACCGTCTGGCCTCCCTCGAATGGTTTTCCCGCTCAGAGGCCGCGGCGGTTTGCGGACCGTCCTACCCCCTCCGAGTTGCGGTTCGGGATTCTAGCGCCCAAACCGACATTTTGGAGACCAGTCTTAACCGGCCCTTACCGGCCTTTATGCAGGAACCTCTGTTCGCTCTTCGCGCTCCGTCTCGTCGACCGGGGCCGCCTCGCCGAATCCGGCGCCCATCTGCGGCGCGGACGTGAGTGGCACCTCCTTCAGGAACACGGTGGAGACCAGGGCTGCGACCAGGACCAGGCCGGCGAAGAAGTAGATGTCGTGCAGCGTGTTGGCCAGCGCGGTGCGGATGGCCAGGACGAATGCATCCGGAAGCTTGTGCAGCAGCGTCGGGTCGAGGATCGAGTTCGCGGAACCGCCCTTGGGCAGGCTGTTGACCACCTGGGGCGGCAGGTGCAGCGCCGTGACCTGCGTCTTCAGGTAGTCCGGCAGACGGTTGGCCAGCACGGTGCCCAGGATCGCCGAGCCCACCGTGCCGCCGAGGTTTCGCCAGAACTGGATCTGTGACGATGCGACGCCCATGTACTGGCGCGGCAGCGCTGTCTGCACAGCCGTGAGATACAGCGGGAACGTGATGCCGACTCCCGTTCCCACCACGATCAGGGCGGCCACGACCCGCCACTCGGCCACGCCGGGCGTGACCTGCGCGAGGAGGTACATCCCGAACATCATCACGATGACGCCGAGCGTTCCCAGGAAGCGGTAGTACTTGATCCGGCGCATCACGAAACCGGTGACCGTCGACGCGCCGAGCAGGCCGAACATCATCGGCGTGATGAGCGCGCCCGAGTTGGTCGCGGAGATGCCCAGCACGCCCTGGAACACGAGCGGCGTGAACAGGATCGACCCGAACATGCCGAAGGCGGTCAGGAATCCGACCACCATCGAGACCGTGAACGTCGGGTTCTTGAAGAGGTGCAGGGGCACGATGGGGTGCTCGACACGCGACTCCGTCACAGCGAACGCGAGCAGCATCACGGCCGACAGCGCCAACAGACCCAGCACCTCGGGCGATGTCCACGAGTGGTCGCGGGTGATCGTCAGGCCGATGAGCAGCGGCACGACGCCACCCGCCAGCGTGATCGCGCCGGCGAAGTCGATGTCGCGCCACGAGGCCTTCGAGCGCACGTACGGGAGGCCGACCAGGACGACGGCCACCGCGATGATGCCGACCGGGATGTTCACCTCGAACACCCAGCGCCAGCCCCAGTGGTCGGTGATCCAGCCGCCGGCCGTCGGGCCGACGATCGACGACAGGCCGAACACGCCGCCGAACAGGCCCGCCAGGCGGCCACGCTGTGAGGGCGGGAAGAGGTCACCGATGACGGTGAACACAGTGGCGAACAGCACGCCGCCGAAGATGCCCTGGGCGCCGCGGAAGAAGATCAGCTGGGTCATGTCCTGGGCAAGCCCGCACAGGGCCGACAGGATCACGAAGCCCACCATCCCCGCGAGCATGAAAGGCTTGCGCCCGAAGAGGTCGCCGAGCTTGCCGGCGATCGGCGTCATGGTGGTGGACGTCACGAGATAGGCGGTGGTCACCCACGCCAGGCGGTCGAGACCGTTGAGGTCGGCCACGATGCGGGGGATGGCGGTGCCCACGATCGTCTGGTCGAGGGCGGCCAGGAGCAGCGCCAGCGCCGTGCCGGCCGTGGCGAGGATGACCTTGGGTCGCGAAAGTCCCTGGGTGATCACTTGCCGAGCTCCTTCCTGGCGTTCTCCACCAGCAACAGGCACAGGTGTCGCAGCTGTGCCAGGTCTTCCTTGGTCATCTCCTTGGGGATGATCTCGTACTGCCGCTCCATGCCTTCCTTCCAGATGGCCTTGATGCGTGTCTTGCCCGCCTCCGTCAAAGTCGCCCGCACCGACCGGCGGTCGTTGGGGTCGGGGACCCGCTCGACCAGGCCGTCGCGCTCGAGGTTGTCGACCAGGCCGGTGATGTTCCTGGGTGTGGTGGCCAGGTCCTCTGCCAGGTCGCCCAGCGGGGTGGGGCCACAGCGGAAGAGCCGGAACATGACCGTCAGGCGGCCCTCGGTGAGGCCGTGCATCTCGGCCCACCGCTCCTGGAGGTGGTGCACCTCCTTGCCCGCCATGCGCAGCGCTCCCAGGGCTTCGACGGCGGCCAGGTCGATCGGAACGTTGCCGATCAGCTTGCGCATGCCGGCGTTGTAGAGGCGGCCCTGCTCGTCGCGGGCCAGCTCGAAACGTACGTCCTTCAAGATGGGGTCTTTCATAGTGAATGCGTTCAATATTACCCGATTCAGGATCGACCTGTTCCTGGGAAGCTAGGGTTGGCTTGATGTGATCATCGACGCCCACCTCGACATCGCCTGGAACGCGATCAGCGCCGGCCGCGGCTTCCTGGGCGAGCCGGCGCCAGGCTACGTGGTCAGCCGGTCGAGCCTGGCCGGTGGAGGCGTTGGTTTGATCTTCGCCACGCTCTACACAGCTCCGGCGCGCGCTCGCCGCTCGATGCGCACTCGCTTCGTGTACGCCAACTCCCGTGAGGCAGCCCTGATGGCCACGGCGGAGGTGAACTACTACCGGACGTGCGAGCTGCCGCTGATCCGCACCCGCCAGGACCTCGAGCGGTACGTCCGGGACTGGCGGCGTGGCAAGCTCGCGGCCGTCCTGCTGATGGAGGGCGCCGACCCGGTGGAATCGCCGGCGGAGCTCGGCGTCTGGTTCGACCGTGGCGTTCGGATCATCGGGCCGGCGTGGGGGAGGACCCGCTACAGCGGTGGCACGCACGCGCCAGGCGGTCTGACGCCGCTAGGCGTGCAGCTGCTGAAGGCGATGCGACGCAAGAAGCTGATCCTCGACATCAGCCATATGGCCGACCGCGCCGTGGCTGATGCGTTCGAGCTGTGGCGGGGGCCGATCATGTCGTCACACAGCAACGCCCGCGACCTGGTCCCGGCCGACCGTCAGATCACGAACGAGACCGCCGCCGAGATCGCGCGCCGCGGCGGGATGCTGGGGATCAGCTTCTACGAGGACCACCTGAAGCCGCGCGGCCACGCGACCCTCGACGACGTGGTCCGGCACGCAGTGCATCTGGCGCGTGCGGCGGGCGGTCCGGAGCACGTGGGCATCGGCAGCGACCTGGACGGCGGCTTCGACGCGAAGCACTCGGCGATGCAGGACACGCGGCAGTTCCCGGAGCTGGCCCGGAAGCTGCGTCAGCGGTTCAACGCGGGGCAGGTCGAAGGCATCATGGGCACGAACTGGCTCGACTTTCTAAGCAAATCCCTCCCCCTTTAGGGGGAGGGCAGGGTGGGGGTCTTGCGATACAGCTCGTACCAGATCCTGGCCACAACATCGTCGAGTTCTTCAACGACCTCGTGGTTCCAGAACCGGATCACTCGGTAGCCGGACCGCGCTATTGCAGATGTGCGAACCAGGTCGCGAGCTTCAGCCTCATCGGTTCCGTGCTGTCCGCCATCCAGTTCAACGACGATTCTTGCAGCCGGACAGGCGAAGTCGGCGATGTACCCGCCGATGGGCATTTGACGTCGGAACTTGAATCCCAACTCGCGGTCACTAAGGCGACGCCACAGCCGGCGTTCCGCGTCTGTCATGCCGCGGCGAAGCTCTCGAGCTCGTCGAACTTGTTCGGGGTCACGTTGCAATGCGGACCGATGATGCAGCGTGTTGCCAGAAACCGGAACGAGGCCCTTAACAGCTGGCCCCCACCCTAACCCTCCCCCGAAGCGGGGGAGGGAAATTTAGAGCGAGTCCACCAGCTGCTTCGCCTTCAAGAATGCGAAGCCCATGCCGTGCCCGTTGTAACCGCCGCACACGTACACGTGCGGCATGCCCTCGACCGGACCGACGATCGGCAGCCCGTCCTCGGTGAATCCCATCGTGCCGGCCCAGCGGTGCGTCACCGGCGTGTCGGCTCCGAGCTGGCCGCGGGCGAACGCCTCGATCCGCTCCTGGATCGCCGCCGTCGGCTTCTCGTCGAACGTCACCTCGGAGTCCATCGAGGTGTTGCGCCAGCCGCCGATGAGCAATACGCCGGACGTGAGCTGACGCCAGTAGCGGTAGCCGAAATCCGAGTAGGTCGGCCGCTCCGCGATCACCTTCTCGAGCGGCGCCATCGCCAGCATCTGAGCGCGGCGTGGCGTGATCTTCACGGTCGGCGCGAGCAGCGAGGTCCACGCATTGGTAGCCAGGATCACCGTGCCTGCTTCGACTGTCTCGTCCTCGACGTGCACGAACACACGCTTCGATTCCGCAACGAGGCCGGTGACGTTGACGTGCTCGTGAATCGATTCCGGCTGCGCCGTGCGCGCGAGGGCCGTAACGAGAGCCGTCGGGTTGAGCTCGCCGTCGCGCGGGTTGTACAGCACATCGCCGTCGAAGTGGGCCTGAAACCCGTCGTCGGTCAGCAGCTCCGCCGACTCCTCCAGCTGCACGCGCTCCTCGTCGGACGCGGCGAGGATCACCGTCCCGCAACGGTTGTGCCCCACGTCCGCGTTCTTCAGGGCCGACGCGACCGCGTCGTGGTTCTCCAGCGTGAACGCCCAGATCTCGCGCGCCTTCTCGCGGCCGTACGTCCTCACGGCGGTGGCGTAGTTGTCCGCGATGCCGGCGAGCACGAAGCCCGCGTTCCGGCCCGAAGCGCCGGACGCCAGGTGATCCCGCTCCAGGAGCACCGCGCGCATCCGTCGCTTCTTCAGGTGATAGAGGAGGCTGACCCCCGTGATGCTGCCGCCGACGACGACGATGTCCGCCTTTTCGGGCAGCGGCCCCATGTGGTGCTCGCTCGGGTGACTCCAGAACGGCGTGGTGTGGGCCACTCCGGTCAATTCTCGCGGGTCGATATCATCAGGCGCAGGTGGATCCAACCAGCTACGACGTCCTGATCGTCGGCGGTGGTCTCGCAGGCATCAGGGCAGCCATAGCCGTCGCGGAGACCAATCCTCGACTCAAGATCGGGATGGTCTCGAAGGTCTACCCGATGCGCAGCCACACGGTCTCCGCCGAGGGCGGCGCCGCCGCCGTGATGGCCGCCAACGACAGCTACGACACCCACGCGTTCGACACCATCAAGGGCTCCGACTATCTCGCCGACCAGGACGTCGTCGAGGCATTTGTCCGAGAGGCGCCGCTGGAGATCGTGCAGATGGAGCATTGGGGCTGCCCGTGGAGCAGAAACGCTGACGGCACGATCGCGGTCAGGCCCTTCGGCGGAATGAGCACCTGGCGAACCGTTTTCGCAGCGGACAAGTCCGGCTTCCACATGCTGCACACCGTTTTCCAGACCAGCTTGAAATACGACTCCATCCACCGCCACGACGAGGCGTTCGTGACGAAACTGCTCGTCGAGGACAGCCGCTGCGTCGGCGTGACGGCGATCGACATGCGCAGCGGAAGGATCGACGCGATCACAGCCAAGGCCACCGTCCTGGCGACGGGCGGTCTCGGCCGCATCTATGCGTTCACGACCAACGGCAACATCTGCACAGGCGACGGCATGGCGCTCGCCTACCGAGCCGGCGTGCCGCTCAAGGACATGGAGATGGTTCAGTTCCATCCGACCGGCCTGCCCTTCACCGGCATCCTGATCACGGAGGCGGTGCGAGGCGAGGGCGGCTACCTCTACAACAACGAGGGCGAACGCTTCCTCAAGCGGTACGTGCCCACCAAGATGGAGCTCGGCCCGCGCGACATCATCAGTCGCGCCATGACCACCGAGTTCGAAGAGGGCAGAGGCTTCGAGGGTCCGCATGGCAAGTACATGCACCTCGACGTCCGTCATCTAGGCGAGGACGTGATCGACCGCAAGCTGCCGTTCATGCGCGAGCTCGGCCGCGAGTACGTCGGCATCGACATCGTGAAGGACCCCATTCCCGTCCGGCCCGTGATGCACTACATGATGGGAGGCGTCGACGCGGACATCTCGGGCGCCACGTTGATGAAGGGGCTCTACGCCGCGGGCGAGTGCGCGAACGTCGGCCTGAACGGAGCCAACCGGCTTGGATCGAACTCGCTGCCGGAGTGCCTGGTGTTCGGCGCCGCCGCCGGCCGCGCCGCCGCGGAGCAGGTGGGCGCGACCGCGGCGGTGGGCAGCAACCCCGTGGATGCGCTGCTCAAGGACGAGACCAGGCGCGTCGAGTCGGCATTTCTCGACAAGAAGGGCGGCGACGAGCGCATCGCCGAGATCCGCGAGGACATGCAGCACTCGATGGACGAGGGCGCCGGTGTCTTCCGCACCAAGGAGAGTCTGACCGAGCTCACGAAGCGCCTCGACAGCTTCCGCGAGCGATTCGAGCGCATCAAGGTCGACGACTCGAGCCGCACGTTCAACACCGAGCTCACCGCCGCGCTGGAGCTCGACTTCATGCTCGACTGCGCGATCGCGGTCGCGCGTTCTGGCCTCGCGCGCGAGGAGTCACGCGGCGCGCATGCGCGGCGCGACTTCCCCGAGCGCGACGACGAGAAATTCCTGAAGCACACGCTTGCCTACCACGTCGACGGCGCCGCCCCGAAGCTCGAGTACCGGGATGTGCATCTCGGCAAGTTCGAACCCAAAGCGAGGTCCTACTGATGAGCTTCGCGCCCAAACGCATCACGATCAAGGCCTCTCGCTTCGACCCCGCGAAGGACGAGAAGCCGCGCATGCAGTCCTACGACATCCCGTTCAGCGACGAGAGCATGGTCGTGCTCGACGCCCTCAACTACATCAAGGGGCACGTCGACGGAACGCTGAGCTACCGATGGTCGTGCCGCATGGGCATTTGCGGCAGCTGCGGGATGATGGTCGACGGCATCCCCAAGCTCACCTGCAACGCGTTCCTGCGCGATTACTGGCCGAGGCCGATCACCATCGAGCCGCTCAACAACTTTCCTGTCGTCCGCGACCTCGTCATCGATATGGACGACTTCATGCACAAGCTGAAGGCCGTCAAGCCATGGATCATCCGCAAGCAGGACCCGCCGCTCGGCGGCGGCGCCTTCCTGCAGACGACGCCGCAGATCGACGAGTTCCGCCAGTTCAGCCAGTGCATCAACTGCATGCTCTGCTACGCGGCCTGCCCGGTCTACGGCCTGAACGACGAGTTCCTGGGCCCGGCCGCCACCGCGCTGGCGCGGCGTTACAACCTCGACTCCCGTGACGAAGGCCTGAAGCAGCGGCTTCCTGTCGTCGCCGAAGCCGAGGGCATCTGGGAATGCAGCTTCGTCGGCGAATGCTCAGTGGTCTGTCCGAAGGGCGTGGACCCCGCCAAGGCGATCCAGCAGACGAAGCTCGACACCACGATGCGGTTCGTCCTTCCGTTCGGCAACCGGGATTGAGCGAACAGGCGGCGCCGCGCGAGTTCGGCTGGACGATGCCGCGCGGGTGGTGGACCCGCCGCTGGCACTACTTCTGGTACATCGTTCGCGAGTTCACGTCGCTGCCCCTGGCGTTGTGGCTGTTGTGGCTCCTGGTGGAGATCCGCCGCGCCCAGGACGGGCCGCAGGGTTACCACCCGCACGGCTCGCTCGGCTTCGTCGTCTTCAGCGTCGTCGTGCTCCTGTTCGCGCTGTATCACTCGTACACCTTCCTGACACTGGCCGGCGCGATCCTGCACTTCAACCTCGCGGACAGGCCTGTCTCCTCGCGCCTCATCGTGCTGTCGCAGTTCGCGCTGTGGGCGGCGGCGTCGGTTGTCGTTGGCTTCGTCCTCATCTATTTCGCGCGGTCATGAGCGAGCACGCTCACACGCGGAAGCTTGCGCTGGCCCATCTCTTCTGGTGGTTCATGTTCGCCCAGGGCGGTGTGCTGGCCGCGATCCTCATCCCGGTTCACGTCTTGATCCAGGGCATCCTGGGTCCGCTCGGCGTCGTGCCGGTCGTGGATCGCCACTACGACACGTGGGTCAACGTGCTCGGCAATCCGCTGGTGAAGCTGTACCTGCTGGTCCTGATCGCGTTTCCGTTCTTTCACTTCGCGCACCGGCTCCGCTACCTGCTGGTCGACCTCGGTGTGCCCGCCGCGCGCAGCCTGCCGGCGCAGATCGTCTTCTACGGTGGCGCGGTCGCAGTCACGCTGGTGACGATCTACATCCTGCTGACGACCGTGCCGATCAGCTTTGGCTAGGTAGGTTCGCGTACAGGTCGACGCCGTTCCCGTCGTGGTCGCGGACCTGCGCATAGCGCTGGCCCCAGAACGCGTCGAAGGGCTCCTTGTGAACACGCGCGCCGGCTGAGATCGCCTTCACGTACAGCTCGTCCACGCCCTTCGGCGTGTCGCAGTTGAACGCCAGATTTGCGGTCGGAGCGCCGGCAGCCCGCTTCCAGGAAGGATCGAACTTCTGGACCTCTTCCTCGGTGTCGAGCATCAGCCGGATGCCTCCGTCGAGCGTCGCCTCGGCGTGTCCGTGCTCCGAATCCTCCGCGCCGGCCTCAAATGGAGCGCCGAGCAGCCGGTAGAACTTGACCGCCCGCGCCAGGTCTGTCACGACGATTCCCACCGCATCAAGCTTGCCCATCCTTGAAAGGTAGCGCCCACAATGGGCGCCGTGCCGATCCTGGCCGAAGGCGACAGTGACGGGGACGTGAACTACTTCACGCCCGCAGTGATGCGTTTCCTCTGGTGGAGCAGCGGGCGCTGGCTCGCGCTCGGCGCGCTCGTCGTGATAGTGCTGGCGCTGCTGCTGGCTGCCGAGGTCGGCTGGGAGGCAGACGTCACCTACTCGATCGGAATCGCTCTCGTGATCCTCGTAGCCAGCACCGCCGGCACGTTCGTCGTCGCCCGGACTGTTGGCGCCGACCGGCGAAACCAGGGCCGCATCCACTTTGTCGCCACCGACGAGTCGTACACGACCCAGGGGGCGGCGGCGAGTCAAACCACCCGCTGGGACGCGTACACCAAGGCGTACGTCGACGACCGTTTCTTCTACCTGGTGGTGGGGCGTTCGTCGGTGAACTTCCTTGCTCTGAAGTTCGTGCCCGACCCAAAGCCGCTGCTCGACCACCTCGCGCGCCGAGGCCTCCTGAAGCCGACCCCGAGATCGTTCTTCCTTTTCTGAACGAGCGCATCATTTAGCCGCATGTTCACCGTGCAGCCCTTCGAGGCGAAGGAGCTGGGCAACGCCAGCTTCGTGGTGGCCGACCCGGACGCGAACCAGGCTGTGGTCATCGACCCCGTCCGCGACGTGGACCAGTACCTCACTTACGCCGAGCGCCAGGGCTTCACGGTCACGCGCGCCTTCGACACGCACACCCACAACGACTTCGTCTCGGGCGGGCGCGAGCTGAAGGCGCTGGCCGGCACCTCCATCGACGGGCTGCAGCCCGACGATGAGGTCAAGCTCGGCAGCGTATCGATTCGCGCCATTTACACGCCTGGCCACACGCCCGATCACAAGAGCTACCTGGTCCTGGAGAAGGGAACCCCGAAAGCGCTCTTCAGCGGCGGCGCCGTGATGGTCGGCGGCACGGCGCGGACGGACCTGTTCGGCCCGCACATGGCCGCGCACCTCGGTCTCGAATCGCTGCGCACCCTGCAGGTGCGCTTGCGTGGCCTGCCCGACGAGGTGGCAGTGTATCCGACGCATGGCAGCGGTTCGTTCTGCGGCATCAGCGGCGGGGCCGGCCACGAGACGACGCTCGGCGCGGAACGGATGAGCAATCCGTACTTCACGACCACCGAGGTCATCCAGTTCCTCGCGCGCATCCTCGACCAGCACCGCTATCCCGACTACTACGTCGACATGGGCGCCATCAACACGCGCGGCGCGCCCCTGCTTGGCCGTCACCCGGCGGCGCCCAAGAAGCTGAAAGCCGACGAGGTCGCAAGCCTCAAGGACTCGGGCGCGGCGGTGATCGACATCCGCGGGGGCCGCGAATACGACCGCGGCCACATCCCCGGCAGCTACTCGGTGAGCCTGCTGCCGGGCGAGGCTTTCAGCGCCTGGGTCGGCTGGCTCATCGCCCGCGACCGCAAGATCGTCCTGGTCGGCGGAACCGACCACCAGCAGCGCGAGGCCCAGACCCAGCTCCACCGCATCGGCTTCGACAACGTCGCCGGCGCGCTCGACGGGGGCATGGAGGCCTGGGAGGCGTCAGGCAGGCCGCTGTCCGAGTTCGAAAGCGCGACCATCGAGGACATGGGCCGCTGGATCCTGAGCGGCGAGCAGGTCACGGTGGTCGACGCGCGCGACGACCACGAGTGGGGCTCCGGCCACGTGCCCGGTGCCGTCCACATGTACGTGCCGGACGTGCCCCACCATGCGGGCGACCTGCCGAGGGACGCGCCGGTGGCCGTCCACTGCGGCGTCGGGTACAGGGCCGGCATCGCGGCCAGCCTCCTGGAGCAGGCCGGGATCAAGAAGATCATCCACGTCAACGCGCCGTACGAAGACTGGGTGACAAGGCTGCACCTGGCTGAGACAATCCCGCACTGAGATGGCGGTCGAGACCAGGCCGAAGAAGCGCAACAAGAAGAACCACAGCAACAAGCACGCCGGTGGCAAGAACGGCCGCGCCGTCGAGCTCGACAAGAAGGGCTACGAGAAGGAGCTGCGGCGGCTTCAGGCCGAGCTGGTCCAGCTCGAGGAGTGGGTCAAGTTCCGCGGCCTGAAGGTGGTCGTGATCTTCGAGGGCCGGGACACCGCGGGGAAGGGCGGAATGATCAAGCGCATCATGGCGCTGCTCAATCCCCGCGTCTGCCGCGTGGTGGCGCTGCCGGCACCGACCGAACGCGAGAAGACGCAGTGGTATTTCCAGCGCTACATCGCCCACCTGCCGTCGGCGGGCGAGATGGTGCTGTTCGATCGCAGCTGGTACAACCGCGCCGGCGTCGAGCGCGTGATGGGTTTCTGCACCGACGAGGAGTACGAGGACTTCATGCGCACGTGTCCGCAGTTCGAGCGGATGCTCGTGCGCGCCGGCGTCATTCTGATCAAGTATTGGCTGTCGGTCAGCGACGAGGAGCAGGAGCGCCGCTTTATGGCCCGGATCGGCGACTCGACGAAGCGATGGAAGTTGAGCCCGATGGACCTGCAGGCGCGGGCGCGGTGGGTCGACTACTCGGAGGCCAAGGACACGATGTTCGCGAACTGCGACATCAAGGAAGCGCCGTGGCACGTGGTCGAGACCGACAACAAGCGCTCGGCGCATCTGAACTTGATCAGCCATCTGCTCAAGCAGATCAAGTACGAGGACGTGCCGCGCGACGAGATCAAGCTGCCGCCGCGCCAGAAGCGCAGCTACACGCGACCGCCCAGAAGCACGCAGTCGATGGTGCCGGCCAAGTACGAAGTGGTCTAGCCCCTCTCCCGCTTGCGGGAGATTCTTCTTAGGCAGCCCCTCTCCCGCTTGCGGGAGATTCTTCTTAGGCAGCCCCTCTCCCGCTTGCGGGAGAGGGTAGGGTGAGGGCATTCCAGATTCTCTCGAGCACGTTGTCCCTGTCCTGAAGCTCGTGCTCCCAGAACCGAAGCACTCGCCACCCATTGCGCTCTAGCCAGGCGCTGCGCGCAGCGTCCCGCAGCTGCCGGTCATCGAACCCATGCGAATCACCGTCGCATTCGACGATGAGTCGATTCGCGATGCACGAGTAATCGGCGATGAATGGGCCGATCGGCCGCTGTCGACGGAACTTGTACCCCGCGAATCGGCGTCCGCGTAGCTCTTGCCAAAGCCGACGTTCGGCGTCACTCATGATCTGACGTTGCTCGCGAGCTCGAGTAATCAGCAGCGGTTTGGGCATTGGAACAAAACATTGGGCTGCTGACCAGGAATTTGGAACACCCTCTTAACACGACCCTCACCCTGCCCTCTCCCGCTGCGCGGGAGAGGGACGCTACTTAAGAGGCCCTCACCCTGCCCTCTCCCGCTGCGCGTAAGAGACCCTCACCCTGCCCTCTCCCGCTCCGCGGGAGAGGGGCTACTTAAGACTCTCGCTGCGCGGGAGAGGGGCTACTTAGGACTCGCTCGCTCCGCGGGAGAGGGGCTAAACGTCGGTGGTGGCGGCCTCCAGCAGGGCGGCGAACTTGCGCCGGGCTGCTTCGCGTCGAGTCGGGATGTGCTCGCTGGGCCACATGCCCTCGGGCGCCTTGTAGCCCGACAGGATCTGACGCGCCACCGACACCCGGTGGACCTCGTCGGGTCCGTCGTAGAACCGCGCGCCGCGCGCCGTCCGGTACATCTCTTCGAGCGGCATGTCCGCCGAGTAACCGAGCGATCCATGCACCTGGATGGCGCGGTCGATCACGTCATGCAGGACCTTCGCGCCGAAGAACTTGATCAAGGAGATCTCCTTCCGCGCGGCGGCAGCGCCCTGCGTGTCGATGACCCAGGCCGCGTGCAGCGTCATCAAGCGCGCGGCGGACATCTCGGCCGCCGAGTCGGCGATCCAGTTCTGCACGGTCTCGTGTGACGCCAGCTTCTTGCCAAACGCCTCGCGCTGCAGCGCACGCTCGCACAGCATGTCGAAGGCGCGGCGCGCCTGGCCGAGCCAGCGCATGCAGTGGTGGATGCGGCCCGGTCCCAGGCGGGTCTGGGCAATCAGGAAGCCGTCGCCGCGCTTACCGAGCAGGTTCTCCCGCGGCACGCGTACGTCCTCGTAGATCACCTCCGCGTGGCCATAACCGAACCGCTCATGCCCGCCGGCCATCGTGGGGATGTTGCGCAGGCGCTTCAATCCCGGCGTGTCGGACGGAACGATGATCATCGAGGCACGCTGGTACGCACCGGCGTCGGGATCGGTCACGACCATCGCGATGAGGAAGTCGGCGACCATGCCGTTGGAGGTGAACCACTTGTGGCCGTTGATGACCCATTCGTCGCCGTCCAGCACCGCCGTCGAGGAAAGCAAGGTCGGATCTGAACCGGCCGTGTTGGGCTCCGTCATCGAGAACGCGGAGCGCAGCCGGCCGTCCAGGAGCGGATAGAGCCACCGGTCCTTCTGAGCCTGCGTACCGAAGTGGGCGAGGATCTCGGAGTTGCCGCTGTCGGGCGCCTGGTTGCCGAAAACGATCGGGCCCCACATCGTGGCACCCTCGATCTCGTGCATCAGGCCCAGCTTCACCTGGCCGTAGCCCTGGCCGCCAAGCTCGGGCGGTAGGTGCGTGGCCCACAGCTTCTGCTTCTTCACCTGGTCGCGGAGGGACCCGATCACGCGCCCGAAGCCGCGCTCGTCCGCGTCGAGGAGTTCCAGCGGGTAGACCTCTTCCTTGACGAACGTGCGCATCCACTCGAGCTTCTTCTCGAACTCCGGCTCAGTCGAAAAATCCCAGCTCATGAGAGAAGTTCAACCCCCTCGTCGATCATGCCTGTGATGGTAGTCGTCAGGGTCTCGTAGAACGGGTCGGGCCTCTTGCCCCGGCGGTGGAGCATGAGGTTGTAGCCGAGGATCGCCGCGTACTTGTACAGCGACATGGCCACGTACCAGTTCATCTCCCGCGCGTCGACGCCGTACAGGGCAAAAAGGTCCGCATCCGGCAGGGCGACGGTCCCGCCGGGGCTGACCGCGTCCTTGAACTGGGAGCGGTGGGACATGATCGCCAGGCAGCCCAGGTCCATCAGCGGCTGCCCGATCTGGGCGATCTCCCAGTCCAGCACGGCCACGACCTCCGGCCCGCGGAAAAGCATGTTCCCGTAGTGGTAATCGCCGTGCACCAGCGTCGGAGCTCGCTCGGCCGGAACGCCTGCAGCCAGGAGCCCGCCGAGCTCACCCGCGCGCGTCGTGAGCTCCTCCGGAGCCCGCTGCATGAGCATGGCCCAGCGCATCATCTCGGCGACCAGCGGAAACGGCTCTTCGCCGCCGATGCCCGACCTTTCGACAGATAGCGAGTGCAGGCGCTTCAGAACGTCCACCGCCGAGGCTGCTATCTCTTCAGGTTTCTCGCGCTCGCTGGTCGGTTCGATGCGGAGGCCGTCGACGCGCTCCATGAGGACGAACGGCCGTCCGTCCACGACCGGCTCGGAGCTCATGTACGGAATGGCCGGGGTGGGGAGGCCGGCCGCGTGCAGCGAGGCCATGATCCGGCCCTGGCGCACGACATCCGCGGTGGCCGCGATTCGCGCGCCGGGCGGCGGCAGCCGGAGCACGTAGCGTTTGCCGGCCTCGGTTTCCACCCAGTAGGTGAAACCCGAATGGCCCTCCGTGATGGGCTCGATCGAGAGGACTCTTTCCCCTATCTGCTTTTCGAGATCGTCGGCGATCAATCGAGGTGACTCGCATCGCACAGGGCGCCGACCATCCGCCGGTCGCCAAGCGCGCGCACGACGCTGACGCTTGTATAGAAAGGAAGGATCCGCAGCATGCCCGGCTCGAGGCGCATGACGCTGCACAGGTAGTTGACGATCGCGCCCGCGTGGCCGACGACGATCACGCGCTCACCGGGATGCGCCTCAACCACCTCGTCGACGAAGGCGGTCATCCGGGCGGTCACGTCCTCCGGCTTTTCGGTGAATTCAAAGCTGCCGTCGTCGCCGAACTCGAGCGGGATCTCGAGCAGGCGGCTGTCGATGCGCACGTCATCGGCAAACGTGCGCGCAGTCTCGACCGCCCGCTTGAACGGACTTGAATAGACGGCCGCTCGCTGCAAGGGCCTGACGCGCTGGGCCAGCCGCATCGCCTGCTCTCGGCCGAGCTCGCTCAGACTCGGGTCGAGATCGCCGTCGATCATGTCTTCGTAGCAGTCGCCGTGGCGGACGAGCCAGATCTCGGTCGCGCCCTCCACGCCGATCAGGTACGCCGCCTCGAGGGCGCGCATCGCATTGCGGACTTTCTCCGCCCCGGCCTGCACGGTTAGTATTTTCAGACCACATGCTCCGTGGAGCGGGCATCGTCGCCCTATGCGTCCTACTAGCAACGGCCTGCGGCGAGAGCAGCGCAGCGCAGAAGGCCACGCCTTCTGTGGCGCCGGTGCAGGCCACGTGGAACCAGGACCTCAACCTTGCGGGGGACGTCACGGGCCACATGGCGGGCATCGTCGCGGACGTGGGCACCCAGACGTCTGCCTGCACGGGCGCCAAGCCGCGGCCGGGCGAGACGTGGTCGGACAAGTTCTACGGAACGATCGATGCGACCGGGGCGGTGTGGGGGATCGACTTCGTCATCCAGAACTACGGCGGTCCTGGCACTTACGACACGCGCGCCGTCGCGGTGCAGCTGCACTCCACCGATGAGGTGCGGGTGTGGCAGAACACGTCCAGCTCTGACAAGGTCGTCTTCACGCTCGATCGCTCGGGTCAGACAGGAACGATCGACGCGCTTCTGACCAACGCCGATTCCGGCAAGTCCGGCGCCGAGCACCTGACCGGCACGTGGCACTGCAAGGCCTGAGGTGGAGGTCGAGTGGGACGGTCATTGCTTTGGATGCGGCCCGCTTAACTCGGATGGACTGCGCCTGAAGTTCGAGCCGGGCCCCGAGGGCTCGGTGGCGGAGTACACCGTGGAGCCGAAGTTTCAGAGTTGGGCGGGCATGGCGCACGGGGGGATGGTGGCGCTGATGCTGGATGAGGCCGTGGGATGGGCGGCATGGCACGCCGGCCACCCGGGCGTCACGGGGCGCCTGGCCGTCTCGTTCCGCCGGCCGCTGCGGCTGGGCGAGCGGGTGCGCGTGGTGGGGCAGGTGGAGAAGGTGCGGCGGACGCTCGTTTACACGAATGCGTTCGTCGAAAGCCTGGATGATGGGACCCGGATCGCCGATGCGACCGCGACCCTGGTGATGACCGACACGAAGATCGACCTGCCGACCACCTAGAAATTTCTGCGATGACTTACGGAAACGATCCCGCGGCCTGGCAGAACTTCTACATCATGATCGGCACCGCCAACGCGGCCATCACCGGACTGCTCTTCGTCGCGCTCTCGATGCACCTGAAGCAGATCCTTTCCCATCCGGTCTACAAGCCGCGCGCGATCGTGGTCCTGGTGATCCTGACGACGCAGATCATCATCTCGGCCATCGTCCTCACGCCGCAGCCCCAGCAGGCGATGGGCTGGGAGATCCTGGCGCTGAACCTCGCCTTCCTTGCGATCAACGTGCGCTTCCGAACTCCGGCGCGGCTCACACCCGGCTCGGCCCTGACCCTCGCCTTCAGGGTGGTATATCTGCTGGCGGCGATCAGCCTGATCACGGGAGTCGGCGGCGGCTTCTACATCCTCGGCGGTATTCTCACGTTGACCGTGGTCCGCTCGATTTCCAACTGCTGGACGCTCCTCACGGCCGTGGAGGGCGACAGCCCCGCCTGAACACCTAGAATCTGTCTTCTCGTCCCGGCGCGCGGCCGACCCGCGCGCGCTAGAAGTTCAGAGTCGGGGGCTGGCGCAGTTTGGCAGCGCGCACGGTTCGGGACCGTGAGGCCCCGGGTTCAAATCCCGGGCCCCCGACCATTTCTGAACTCAAAAGCGTCAATTAGCGCTTGACATCCGGCGTTTCGGATCACAGCTGTGTCACAGATTTCCAAGCGTATGGCACTATGTATGGCGTGCAACGAACCACCATTTACCTGCCGGAATCACTTAAGCGAACCCTGGCTCGAGCCGCCCATGAGGAGGGCCGAACGGAAGCTGACCTGATCCGGGAGGGGCTT
>DASSLR010000006.1:0-10806 GCA_035689345.1 Candidatus Dormiibacterota bacterium | reverse complement strand
GGCACGCGTACGACTTCTACCGCGCGATCGAGACGGCCAAGATCGAGCTGTCCGACGCCGACGTGACGAGCCTCACGTACGCGCCACTCGGCCTGGACGTGCCCATCAGGCGGTCCGCCTTCGAGTCGATGATCCGGCCCGAGCTGGACACCGTGAAGCAGACCATCGCCGCCGCGATGACGGAGGGCGGTGTCGCCGCAACGGACGTCGACCGCGTCCTCGTCACGGGCGGCTCAGGACAGATCCCCGCGTTTCGCAACGACCTCGCGGAGATGTTCGGCGCCTCGCGGCTCGAGCAGCGCGACGCGTTCACCGCCGTCGTGCACGGCCTCGGCGTGCGCGCGCAGCAGGTGTGGTCTCATGCCCCCGCGCGCAGCTAGTAGCCACGCCGACCGCGTGGCGATGATCATCGCCACGATCCGCCGCATCCCGAAGGGCCGCGTCCAGAGCTACGGACGCATCGACCCCGCTGCGCCGCGCCTCGTGGGCCTCGTGCTCGCGACGACTGACGAGAAGGTGCCGTGGCAGCGAGTCGTGCACGCCGACGGCAGCATCCCGAAGGGCAGACGCCAGCGCGACCTGCTGGTCAAAGAAGGCGTCGCCCTACGCGGCGACAGGGTGGACATGAAGCGATGCCGCGCGTGGTGATCGTCGAGGGCGACAGCGACCGCGTCGCCCTGGAAACCCTGGCCAGGCGCCGCGGCCGCGACCTGAAGGCCGAAGGCGTACAGATCGTCGCCATCGGCGGGGCGCACGCGATCCGCCGGTTCATCGCCGGCCTCGACGGCGCCGATGTGAAGGTCGCCGGCCTTGTCGACGCGGGCCAGGAGGACGTGTTCCGGCGTTTCGGCATCGACGTGTACGTCTGCCACTCGGACCTGGAGGACGAGCTCATCCGAGCGCTCGGCCTGGACGGGTTCGAGAAAGTCATCGAGGCGCAGGGCGAGATCCGGTCGTTCCGCAGCCTGCAGAAGCAGCCCGCGCAGCGAGGCCGGACGCGGCTGCAGCAGCTGCGCCGCTTCATCAGCTCGAAGGCAGGCAGGAAGGCCCTCTACGCGAAGGCGATGGTCGAAGCGCTGGACCTCGACGAGGTGCCGAAGCCTCTAGACGGCGTGCTCTCCGACCCCTGAGCCCCGTGGGTCGCTCGATTTGGCGATCGGCTGATCGACTCGCGGCCGCACGGGGGAGAGGTGGATCTTCATCGGCGTACCGGGCGCCTTGAAGCCGATCTTCAGGTGCTCGTTGTCGCAGAAGGGCTTGTGGGTCGAGTAGCCGCAGCGGCACAGCGTCGCGCGCGGCATGACCTCGACGGTCCGGTCCTCGCGCGTCACCTCGATGCGGCCGACGACCAGCAGCGGACCGTTGAGCACGGGCGTCACGGTCGTGCCGACGTGCTCCTCCTCGGGCCCGCCGTCGAGGCGCCGGAACTGCAGCGCGCCACTGGGGCAGCGCAGCACCACGCCGGCCACGTCGTCGGCGCCGGCCTCGTCGGGCAGGACCCAGGGCCGGCGGTTCAGCTTGAACACGCCGGGCGCGCCGCGCAGGCACTCGCCGATGTGCACGCACTGGTCGAGGTCGAAGCTGACCTCGATGTTCTTGCCCCGGTAGACCTTGCGCATCGCGGCTCTGGTCTATTAAACGTGCTCTTGCCAGGACCGGTCTAGTCGGCCCGCTCAGGCGTTCATATAATCGAGCGAGCCGTCGGGTTCCGTAGCGGGAGGTCGATCTAGCAAACGATGAGGCACATCCACTCGAGGGTGATGTCTCACCTACCCCGCTGGATGGGCATCGTCAGTGGAGCAACCCTCGTCCTCGTTGGCCTGCTCGGGCCGGCCTGGGCCCCGTCTCTGCGCAGCGCCGCGGTGGACGCGATCCGCATCAACAACGGTCAGAGCGTGCTGGCATCAGGCGAGTGGCCGTTCACCATGCCCATCACCGGACGGCTCGCGCCCACCCCGCCCATGGGCTGGAACGGCTTCAACCACTTCGCCCGCACCGTCACCGAGGCGACCGTCGAGGCTGAGGCCCAGGCTCTAGTCACCTCGGGCATGAAGGCCGCCGGTTACGCGTACGTGAACCTCGACGGTGGATGGGACCTAATGCAGCGTGATGCCAACGGGCTGCTGCAGCCCGACCCAGGCAAGTTCCCGCACGGTATCAAGCCCGTGGCCGACTACGTGCACGCGCTCGGGCTGCATTTCGGCATCTACGCCAGCGCGGGCTCCACCAACTGCGCCAAGACCAGCGCCGGCAGCTACGGGCACTACAGGGAGGATGCCGCGACCTTCGCGGCGTGGAATGTCGACTACGTGAAATTCGACTGGTGCTACATCCCGTTTTGGGCTTACCCGAACATGACTCACAGGCAGGTGAGCGAGCTCCTCGCGCAGGAGATGGCGACAGCGATCGAGAGCACCAATCGACAGATGCTCTTCGATGTGAACGACCCGATGAACGACGACCCGTGGATCTGGGCGCGCGGCATGGCCCACATGTGGCGCACGACTCAGGACAGCCGCGACCACTGGTGGAGCGTCACCTCCCAGTTCAAGGCCAACGTGGACCATCACGCGTTCGCGGGGCCTGGCGGCTGGAACGACCCGGACATGCTCGAGGTCGGCAACGGCGGCATGACCACCACCGAGTACCAGGCGCAGTTCAGCCTGTGGGCGGAGATGGCCGCGCCGCTCATCGCCGGCAACGACCTCGTCGGCATGTCGCCCGCCACGCGCGCCATCCTGACCAACCAGGACGTGATCGCCGTCGACCAGGATCCGCTCGGCCGCCAGGGCTACCCGGTGGCGAGCTCCGGCGGCCACTGGGTCCTGACCAAGCCGCTCGCCAACGGCGATCGCGCGGTCGTCCTCTTCAATGAGACGAACCGGGGCGTGACCATCTCGACCACCGTCGAGCAGGTCGGCGCCGGGAAGGCGCCCCAGTGGGCGGTGCTCAATCTCTGGGACGGGACGATCTCGCAGACCGGTGGGCCTATTACCGCGCACGTCGAACCCCACGGAGTCGTGATGTTCGTGGTCTCGGCCCTCAGGCCCGCCGGCGTCTAGCCCAGGAGCCTCGCGAGCCGGTCGAGCTCGCTCTCGTGTCCTATGGTCGCCAACTGGGTCCACCTGTCGTCGTGCATGCGGTCGAAAGTGAGCACGAGCCTCGTCCTGCCTTCGACCTCTTCCAGCTCGAGCACGGTTTCGATGACGTACGGCTCGACGTCGGGGATGAAGTCCGCGCGCGTCGTGTAGGCGAGGCGGTGGGGAGGGGTCACCTCCGTGAAGCTGAGCGAGTGCTGCGTCGTCAACGGCATGCCTGCCTTCTTCATGTAGTCGACCTGCTCGGGCGCCACCGCGCTCATCGTGTAGTCGAGACTGCCGCCGGGGCGGAGATCCAGCGAGCGGACCTCGACGGAAAAACCGTCAGGCCCCCACCACGCCTCGATGCCGGCCCTGGTCGTCCAGAGCTCCCACACCCGTTGGATGGGAGCCCTGAACGTCCGCTCGAGCGTGAGCTTCGGACGGGTCGATGCCAATCGCTCAGCGGCCGCGATACGCGCGCTGCAGCTCGGCGATGTCGAGCTTCTTCATCTTCAGCATCGCCTGCAAGGCCGCTCCGGAGTCGCCGGACTTCGAGTCCGTGAGCATCTGACCGAGCACGTTGGGCACGATCTGCCACGACATCCCGAACCGGTCCTTCAGCCAGCCGCACGGGCCTTCCTCGCCGCCGTTGGCGATGAGCGCCGACCAGTAGCGGTCGACCTCGGCCTGCGTCTCGCACGTGACCATGAGCGAGATGCCTTCGCTGAAGTTGAACGTGGGTCCGCCGTCGAACGCGAGGTATTCGCGCCCGCCGATCTCGAAGGTGGCGTTCATCACCTTGCCCTTCGCGAACGCCCCATCGCCCTCGCTGAGCATGAGGTTCGTGATCTTCGAGTTCGGGAACAGCGAGACGTAGAACTTGACCGCCTCCTCGCAGCGGTCGTTGAACACGATGCACGGCCGGATCTGTGTCGAAACCGCCGTCGTCGTCATGGCCTTTTCTCCTTTGGTCTGATTCTCTTCTTCTCCCGCCGATCGAGCTCGGCGGCCAGCCTGTCGAGCCTGCTCTCCCAGATGGCCCGGTACCCCGTGACCCATTCGGACAGCTCGCGAAAGCGATCCGGCTTCAGGGAGTAGATGCGCCGCCGGCCTTCCGGCCGGACGACCACGAAATCGGCGTCCTCGAGGATCTGCAGCTGCCGGGAGACGCCGGGTTGCCCGATGTCGACGACCTGCACGAGCTCGTTGACCGAGCGCTCCCCAGTCCGGAGCGCATCGACGATACGGCGCCGGGTGGGGTCGGCCAGGATCTGAAACACGTCGGGCATGCAAGACATATTACTGCAACGATATATGTCTTGTCAACAATGCGTTGTCCCCCTCCCCCGCTTGCGGGGGAGGGTTAGGGTGGGGGCCGATGGACGAGCTCCTCGTCAAGGACGTGACCGCCTGGCGCAAATGGCTCCGCGCCAATCACGCGCAGTGGGACGGCGTGTGGGTCGTGCTGGCGAAGAAGGGCACCACCACGCCGACCCGCCTGACCTACGACGAAGCCCTGGAAGAAGCGCTGTGTCACGGCTGGATCGACGGCCAGGCCCGCGGGCGCGACGCGACCACGCGGCTCCAGCGGTGGACGCCGCGGCGGAAGCGCAGCAAGTGGTCAAAGCGCAACATGGAGATCGCCGAGCGGCTGGTCAAGGAGAGGCGCATGCAACCGGCCGGCCTCGCGGAGATGGAGCGGGCGAAAGCCGACGGGCGCTGGGCCGCGGCTTACGCCGGCCCGGGCACAATCGATGTTCCGGACGACCTCGTTGCCGCACTCGCGAAGCGGCCGAGAGCGAAAGCGATGTTCCAGGTCCTCAGCTCGCGCAACCGGTACGCCGTGCTCTATCGGATCCACGACGCGAAACGGCCGGAGACACGCGCGCGCCGCATCCAGCAGTTCGTCGAAATGTTGGCGAACGGCGAGACCGTCTACCCGCAGAAGCGGCCGGGCTAGCTTCTCTTCACGACGGCGCCGCCCTTGACGACGAGCTTCACGTTCTCAGGCTTCGCCACCAGTTTGAGGTCGTCGAGCGGGTTGCCCGGCACACCGATCACGTCGCCGAACGACCCGGGCTGAAGCGATCCGGCGCCGGGCAGGCCGATCACCTCGGCGGCCACCGATGTGGCCGAGCGCACGCAGTCGAGCGGCTCCATGCCGAGCTGATTCATCAGCAGAAACTCCTCGCCCATCGTCCCGTGCGGCCCGACGCCGGTGTCCGTGCCGAACGCGATCTTCACGCCGGCTTCGATGGCCTTGCGCACGCTCGCCTTGTGGTCGGCGATGACCGCCCGGCCCTTGTCCGCGGCGTACTTCGGCATCCGCCCCTCGTCCGCGTGACGCACCACCCACTCGGGCGCCACCAGCGTGGGCACGAGGACGTGCTGGCCGTCGAGCATCATCTCGATCGCGTCGTCGTCGAGCCAGATGCCGTGCTCGATGGTGCGCACGCCCGCGCGCAGCGCGTTCTTGATGCCGGCGTTGGCCTGCGCGTGCGCCATCACGTGGCGGCCGTGCGCCTCGGCCTCCTCGACCGCCGCGCGGATCTCTTCGACCGTGAACGCGGGGTGGTGCGGCGTGTCTCCGTGCGACAGCACGCCACCGGAGGTGCAGAGCTTGATCCAGTCCGCTCCGGCGCGGATGATCTCGCGCACGCGCTGGCGCATCGGCTCCACGCCGTCGACGACGGAAAGCGGGATGTCGGGCCCGCTGACCAGGGGCATGAACGCTCCGCACGGGAACGTGCCGTCGGCGTGGCCGCCGGTCTCGCTGAGGATGGTGATCGCGAGCCTCATGCGCGGCCCGGCGAAGTAGCCGCGCTCCACCGCCATGCGCACGCCGTTGGGGGCGCCTCCAGCGTCGCGCACCGAGGTGAAGCCCGCGGCCAGGTCTTTCGTGCAGGAATCGACTGCCTGCAGGACGTTGAGGCTCGGCGGTCGCGCCAGCCGGTCGCCAAGGTCGAACGTGGTGCCGGACGTGCACAGGTGCACGTGGCAGTCGATCAGCCCGGGCAGAAGCCAGAGCCCGTCGGCCTCCACGCGCTGCGCGTCGGCCGGCACCTGCACCTTGGAGCGAGCTCCGCTCTTGCTCACCCGGTCCTGCTCGATGAGGACGACCGCGTCGCGGACGACCTCGCCGGTGGCCGGCTCGAGCATCGCGTCGCCGAAGACGGCGACCGGCGCCGTCACCAGGTGATCTTCTCTTCGGGATCTTCGACGAGCACGACGTCGTACCGCTCGATCATCGGCATGAGGACGCCCTCCAGCTCGTTCTTCCACATCTCGCCCTCGTAGAACTGGGCCTTCATCGGGTCGCGCGAGGCGGCGTCCGGGAAGCCGCGCATGAAGAAGAACGTGTCCTCGTCCTCCACCGACAGGAACGGGCCGAGGATCTTCATCCCGATCTCGTCGTGGGCAGGCATCGAGCGCGTGCGGAAGATCTCCAGGAACTCAGGCCGCTTGCCCGGCTTGAGCTTGTACGTCCGCATCTCGACCAGCATCGACTCCACTTAGCGTAGCCGCCTCGGGAATTGTCGATTCCGCCTCCTCCCGTTCGTCGTCTGGGCAGTAGCAACAAGACTCAGAGGAGGTTGTCATGGGTAGCCACGTCATTCATTTCGAGGTCACCGGCAAGGACGGGAAGAAGCTCCAGAGCTTCTACTCGGAGGCGTTCGGCTGGAAGATCGACACCAACAACCCGGGCGGCTACGGCATGATCCGGCAGGAGAACTCGCTGACCGGCGGGATCGGGGCGGCGCAGCAGGGTTCGCCGGGCGGGGTCACCTTCTACATCCACACCGACGACCCGAAGGCGACGCTCGCCAAGATCGAGACGCTCGGCGGCCGGGTGTTGATGCCCCTGACCGAGGTCGCGCCCGAGACCACGATCGCGCTCTTCGCGGACCCGGTGGGCCACGTCGTCGGCTTGTTGTAGCCAACCCCTACGCGAGTGCCGGCACTCGCACCCCAAAAGGGTGTTGAGCCGGGCTCAGTGCCGGCACTCGCACAAGAAAAGTCAGGCGCCCAGGAATTTCTCCCGGGCGCCTTTCTCATGGAAGTGTCCCAGCCTAGGCCACTGCCTTTTGTGGAGATACAACTTCGGTCGTGGCCTGGTTACCCGGCTTCCTTACAGGGTGGGAGGGATTTAGATACATTCGGCCCGAATGAAGGCGCTGCTGACCGACCTGTACGAGCTGAACATGGTCGCCAGCTATCTCCGGCGCGGCATGACCGGCCTCGCCACCTTCAGCCTCTTCGTCCGGGCGCTGCCGAAGCAGCGGGGTTTCCTCGTGGCCGCGGGCATCGAGAGCTGCCTTGACTACCTGCAGGACCTGCGCTTCGACGAGGACGAGATCCGCTACCTCGGCGACGAGTTGAAGTTTCCGCAGCGAGATCTGGAGGCCTTCCGCCAGTTCCGCTTCACCGGTGACGTGTGGGGTGTGCCCGAGGGCCGCGTGGTCTTCGCCGGCGAGCCGCTGATGGAGGTCACCGCACCGCTGCCCGAGGCGCAGCTCATCGAGACCTACGTCCTCAACCGCATCACCTTCGAGACGACCATCGCCAGCAAGGCGGCTCGCTGCGTGGTCGCGGCCGCGGGCCGCGACGTGGTGGACTTCTCGTTCCGCCGCACCCAGGGCATCGAGGCCGGGCTGGACGTGGCGAGGGTTTCGGCGATCGCCGGATTCGAGGCAACCAGCAACGTGGAGGCCGCGCGCCGCTACGGCCTGGTCGCCGCGGGCACGATGGCCCACTCTTACGTGCAGGCGTTCGCGCGCGAGCGCGACGCGTTCCTCGCGTTCGCGCAGGACTTTCCGGGCCGCACGACCTTCCTCGTCGACACGTACGACACCGTGTCGGGGATCAAGGACGCGATCGAGGTCATTCGCAAGCTGAAGCTTCGCGGCCGCACCGGCGTGCGCCTGGACAGCGGCAACCTGCTCGAGCTGTCGCACCGCGCGCGCCGCCTGCTCGACGCGGCGCGCCTCAAGCACGTGCGCATCTTCGTCAGCGGCGGCCTCGATGAGGTGCAGATCGACGACCTCGTGCGCGGCGGCGCGCCCATCGACGCGTTCGGCGTCGGCACGAGGATGGGCGTGTCGGCCGACCAGCCTTACCTCGACACCGCCTACAAGCTGGTCGACTACGCCGGCCGGCCGGTCATGAAGCTGGCCACCGGGAAGGTGACCGCGCCCGGCCGCAAGCAGGTTTTCCGCAAGCACCGGCCGCTGGCCGACGTGATCGGCCTCTTCGAGGAACCGGCGCCCGCCGGCACGGAGGCCCTGCTGCAGCCGCTCATGGTCAATGGACGGCGGACCAGGGCACCGGCCGCCGTAGCCGAATCGCGTGCCCTGTGCGAAAAAGACGTGGCCGAGCTACCGGCGGCGGTGCGTCGTATCCGATCGCCGCGCGGGCTGGTCGCGCCGCCCACCGAGAGGCTCCAGCGCACCACCGAGCAGACGCGCGAGAGGCTGCTGTCCCGCTTCGGCCCTAAGCGGAACCGGTGACCCGATCGAGGACCTGCAGGAAGATCTCGTAGGGTTGCGCGCCCAGCACCAGGTAGCGGCCGCCGAAGACGTGCGCCGGGATGGCGTTGATGCCGGCCGACTCGGCCTCCTGCCGCGTCTCGTCCAGGACGGCCTCGTACCGTCCGTCCTCGATCGCGACGCGTAGCGCCATCGGGTCCAGGCCCACGCCAGCGCCGATGGCGACGAGGTCGTCGACGCTCTCGAGCTTGCCGGTCAGCTCCCAGTGGGCCTTGAACAGCGCCTGGTGCATGGCGCCGAAGCGTCCATGCTCGCGCGCGAACTCCGCGGCGGCCAGCGCGCGGCGCGAGTTGATGATGACGTCGCGCGATTCCATGGTGAGGCCCACTTCGGAGGCCACTGCCTGGAGTCGATCGCGCATCGCATCCGAGCGAGCGCGCCCGAAATACGCCTCGCGCGGGATGCCCTCAGGCGGCGCCTCCGGGTGCAGCTCGAAGGGCGCCCACGCGACCCTGACCCTGCCCTCGCGCTCCAGCTGTTCGACCCGGACCGAGTCGATGTAGCACCAGGGTCAAACGTAGTCGGAGAAAACGAGCAGCTCGACCGGTCCGGCTGGGCTTGCCACGTCAGCCATCCTCGCACTTCATCATTTCTGCGTGGATTTCGTCCGCTGGCTGGAAGTGGTGACCGGCGTGGTGATCATCCTGGTCACCTTCTACGACATCTTCAAGTCGGTCGTGCTGCCGCGGCCCGCGATCAACAAGTTCGTCCTCATCCGCCGCCTGTTCTTCGCGCTCTGGAACTTCTGGCTGTGGGCGAACGAGCGGCAGGCCCCCAACCGGCGCGAGGGCTGGCTGGCCACGTTCGGCCCGGTGGCCGTGCTCTTCATGTTCGGCACCTGGGCCGTGATCCTGATGTTCGGCTACGCCTTCGTCATCGACGGCGTTCACGACGAGATCCGCCCGATGCCCGGCGACTTCTGGGAATCGCTGTACTTCTCGGCGACGACGATCGTGCCCCTGAGCTACGGCGACCTGGTGCCGGTCGGCCTCGGTGCGCGGCTGGCGGTGATTTTCGAAAGCGCGAGCGGCGTCGGCATCGCTGCGCTCGTGATCACGCTTCTCTTCTCCCTGTATGAGGCGTTCCAGCGTAGGGAGGAGCTGGTGGTCACGCTGGATGCGCTCGCCGGAGCGCCGCCTTCCGGTGTGCAGCTGCTCGAGACGGCGGCGGAACGCAACATGCCGGAGCGCCTCAACATCACGTTCGACGAGTGGCGCGCGTGGATGGCCGCCGTCCTCGAGAGCCACCTCGCGTATCCCGTCCTCTTCTACTTCCGGTCCAGCCATGACAACGAGGCCTGGCTCAACTCGTTCGGCGCGGTGATGGACGCGGCGGCGCTGGTGCTGAGCTCGGTGACCACCCCCGCGGAAGGCAGCGCCAAGCTGACGTTGACGATCGGCAACCACCTGGTCGAGGACATGGTCTGGTACTTCGGGTTCGCCCGCCTCGACGACGTCGGGGTCGAACGGGTCGAGTTCGACCAGGCGCTCGAACGCCTGGCAAAGGTGGGGTACAAGGTGCACGACGGCGACCAGGCCTGGGAGCACTTTTCCAAGATCCGGTCCAGGTACGCCTTCGGGCTCAACGCCATGGCCCACCGCTTCGCCATCATCCCGGCGCAGTGGATCGGCGACCGCTCCTACATGCCGCACCGGTCGGGCCGCGCGCGCGTCCGCCCAAGGTAAAGGGCCGTCAGGTTCCGAATACAAAACGCCGACAGAACTGGTGCTGATTTTGGTGCCAGTTTCGTTTCAGCATGTTGCGGGGTGACGTAGGTAGGGAGGGCCGTGGCATTGGTGGCGGTACCCCGGCTGCGGGCCGCCACCGTGCCGTTTCCTACCGGCTAGACCGGAGTCTTGTCCTCCATGTAGTGATCGCGCGCCGCCTGGTCCCCGATCGCGCACCGCGGGTACAAGCGCCACGCGTCTGACGTGCCGATGCGCAGGTGGCTGCACGACACCGCCGGCTCGTCGCCTTCCTCGGCCAGGTTGATGCTCAACGGCAGAAACACCGAGCACCGGCCGAACTCGTGGCGGGCCGAGAACGGGCAGGCGTCGAGTCGCCCGTTGGAGGCCTTGACCAGATTGCCGAGCATCCCGACCTCCGTGAGGTCGCTGGGCAGCCGGTGCCTGATGACGTAGCCCGAGGCGCCGAAATCGAGCCCGCGCTGGACGACGTGT
>DASSLR010000005.1:0-23961 GCA_035689345.1 Candidatus Dormiibacterota bacterium | reverse complement strand
CCACGTGAGCATCACGTGGCTGCTCTCCTCGTCGGTGCCGCTCTTCCTGTAAGTGCCCAAGGCCGCCTTGTTGTCGTGGTCCGTCAGGACCCACATGTCGTAGCAGCCACGCTTGCGCGCGAGGTCGCGCAGGGCGGCGATCAGCTCGGACGCGATGCCCATGCGCCGATGACGCTCGTCCACAGCGAGCTCGTACAGGAACATCTCCGTCCCTTTGTCGGGATGCGTCAGCTCCACGCCGCTGACGAAGCCAACCGGCTTCCCACCTGCCAGCGCGAGGAACAGGTGGTGATCCGCGGCCGCCAGGAATCGCTCGATCGCGGCCGGATCTGCAGCCTTGTCAAACAGATGACCGGCGGCCATTACCAGCGCGTCGTCCCCGGCGCCGACCCGGCGGATCTCGATGCTTGTCACGCGGCCAGGTTGATGCCGATCGCCCGCAGGCGCTTGTTCAGCGACTCCATCGCGAAGGCGATGATCTCGCTCTCGGTGTGCCCGTACTCGGTGACGTAGGCCGGGTCGGGCGGATCGAGCGTTCCAGAGATCAAGGGCAGCGACTCGATCAAGGTCTTCTGGATCAGAGGCGCGTAGCGCGCCGCGTCGGAGCGCACCGCCTCCTGCAGGACCTTGATGCCGAACGACACGTGCCGCGACTCGTCGCGTGCCACCGCCGTGAAGCCGCGGTAGAAGCCTCGATCGGTCAGACCCTGCTCGCGCATCGACTCGAGCTCGAAGCGCTGACCCGTCAACGCGATCGTGGCCTCGATGACGATGTGATAGAGCGTCACACCCTCGACGAACGCGTCGAAGTCCTTCGGGTTGCTCGCCAGGCGCTGCGCCAGCGCCGGCAGCTTGTCATAGAAAAGGATGTTGTAGCCCTCGTTGGTCTGCGGCCGGATCTCGGCCAGCAACGCCGTTAGATCCTTCGCCTGGGTACCGACCACCTCGTGCCACCAGCGCTGGAAGAACGCGGTGTGGCGAGCCTCGTCGACCATCTGCGTCGACAGGAAGATCTCCATCTCCGGGGTCGGCGCGGCCCATACGAAGGGGGCCAGCGTCGCGGTGACCCGCTCCTCGCCGTTGAAGAACAGGCGGTGCGACCACAGGGTGGCCTTGCGGTCGAGGTCGCTGAAGCTCTCCCAGTCCTGCCGGTCGAGCGTGAAGTCGATGTCCGACACGGCCCACTGCTGCGACTCCCAGCGCCGGTACAGGTCCATGTAGGACGGCATGTTCTCGATTCCGCGATCGATGAACGAGAGCACGTCATCGATGCGGATGTCGCCCAGCTCGCGCAAGCTGGCACGCCCCACTCGATCGAGATCGGCCGGGGAAGCCATCGAGCGTCCAGTGTAGGTGGGCGCCCCGGTGGGTAGAATCGGTGCGCAACCAGGTTCACGAACTTCGTGGGGGCGTCCGGTCTCGACGGGGCAGATGGGCTTCGGGATTGCGAGCCGAGAGCCGCGAGCGTTACAGCGCAGCGTTTCACAAACGCCAACAAGAACACCGCTTTCGCCCTCGCTGCGTAAGCAGTAAGGACGTGAGCCCCGGGACTTAGATCCCGGGCGTCTCCTCGGTCAGTTCGGCGGACCGGGGTAAGGCGTCACATAGACCGGATTGCCGCCTCGGGGGCGCCGCGGCCCTGAGGCGGGACACCCACCGCGGCTGGCTGACGCGGATCCCGTCGGGAGGAGCCGCCAGGCGAGAACCAAAATCCTGGACACGCTCGTAGAGATCCCGGGGGACGCTGCTTCGGACGCGGGTTCAATTCCCGCCGCCTCCACCACAATCTAACCTCGGCCCATGTCCCGCTACTTCACCGAGAACCAGATGGCCGACCGCGGTGGCTATGGGTGCCTGGCTCGCGGGATGACCTACATCCTGATCGCGACCTTTGCCGTCGTCGGCGTGGTCATCCTGCTACTAGGAATCGGCTGGATATTCAGCGGGCCGATCAGCGCGTCGGACTACGACAGGGCGCCAGTCTGCACTGGACCACCGCGCGACTCGTGCAAGTTCGTGGGCAGCGGCACCATCACGTACGCCAGGCAGAGCGCGAGCAACACCGAGTTCGGCGTCGACGTGCTCGGCAAGCAGTACTCCAACTTCTACACGAACAACGGTGCAGCCGAGCTCTCGCCTGGCGAGCCGGTCACGGTCGAGATCTGGCGCAACGACGTGGTCGCCATCACGCCGCCGGACGGCGGCCGGCTCGTGACCACACTCGAGCCGCACGTCCAGGCGACCAACTACGTGCTGCCGGTTGTCGCCCTCGTCATGGTCCCGTTCTCCGGCTGGCTGGTGTGGTCGCAGCTGTCAACGGTGTTGCGAGCGCGGCGCCGGCTCCACGCAGCGCGAGCAAACCCACCATCCCTGCCGGTCGAAGTGACCCAGTTCGCGGAATCTCTAAGCAAGAGCGAGGCGACCGACGGCTCGAATTGGGACGTCACCGTGACTCCGGTTCCGGCCATGGCGAAGTCGGCGATCAGAACTCCCTCGGTGTGGGTCGGTCTGGCCGTTCTCGCGTTACCAATCCTCCTGGTCGCCGTGACTGGCGGACATCCGCCGACGTCAGGACGCGGGGCTGGAGCGTACTGGGGAGCCGTCGTGACGCTGCCGTTGCTCGCCGCCCTCCTCGGTGGGGCGCTCATCTACCAGAGGTTGTTCATCGCCAACGTGAGGCTCGCGAGCTCAGGCGGCAGCCTCAGCGTGACCGAATGGAATCGCACGGCCCACCAGTGGGCGAGGGGTGAGGTCGCAGGCGTCGCCCTGCTCACCCTCACCAGGATCTCGCAGTCCCGCCTCATCCGCCGCGTCTACTTCCTCAACCGGAAGGCGGAAGTCCTCGAGCAGATGAACGGCGATCTGTTCCGGGTCGCCGACATCGAAGCGCTCGCACGCTCGCTGGGAGCGCGCACGTACAAGAACGAGGACGGGCCCTACGACGAGCGCCTGGTGAGCCAGCTGTTTCGTAAGGCGGCGTCGTAAGCTGCGGCTGTGAACCCGCTGTGGTACGTCGCCCTGGTGTTCGCGGGTTTCTGCCTCGCATGCCTGATTCTCGGCCTCATGAGCGCGGATTCGCGACCGGGCTGGCTCACCGGCAGGTTCGACAAGAAGGAACGCTGGTTCATCCACTCGAAGCGCGACTAGGTAGTCGAACTCGTCGAGGCTGAGCGGCCGCTGGTCGGCTTCTACAATTCGCGCAGCAAAGTGGCGGGCAGCAACCGAGAAACGGTCGACAAGTTCTACAAGGCGATCCAGGCCCGCGACTGGGACCTCGTCGGACCACTCGTGACGTCAGACATCGTCTGGGAGATGCCGCAGTCGGGCGAACGCGTTCGCGGCGCCGACAAGAACCGCGAGATGAACGAGAACTACCCAGGGCTTCCGGACGCGACGGTCAAGCGCGTCACAGGGAGCGAGGACAGGTGGGTGACGACGCCGAGCTGGACGGTGCTGAAGGTGACCGGCTCAGGTGACGAGTACGTCGCCGAGACTCTCGTCAAGTATCCCGACGGAAGCGAGTGGCACGCCGTCGATTTCTTCCACTTCCAGGACGGCAAGATCGCCAGGATAACCGCCTACTTCGCGCCGACCCTGCCGCCGGCGGAATGGCGATCGCGCTGGGTCGAGCGGATGTAGGTTTGCCTAAGCTCCAGCGCAAGAGCCTCACCCAACCTGACACCGTCCGCAGGTTTCCGCACGGCCACATCGACACTGTCGCCCTGGGCGAGAGCGAGGTCGGGCGCTGGGAGTTCGAACCAGGCTGGCGGTGGTCCACCGATGTGCGGCCCATCGTCGGCACGCCGTCGTGTCAGAACCGACATGTCGGCATCGTCGTCCAGGGCACGCTGCACGTCGTGCTGGACGACGGCGCGGAGATGGAGTTCGTGGAGGGCGACGCCTACGAGATCCCGCCCGGACACGATGGCTGGGTCGTCGGCGACAAGGCGTTCATCACGTATGAGTGGACCAGCTCCCGTGTTTTCGCGATGTCACCGGACGAAGAAGAAGGTGTCGTGTCCACGCTGCTCTTCAGCGACATCGTCGGCTCGACCGCAACCATCGAGCGAATCGGTGACAAAGCGTGGCGAGAGCTGCTCCTCGCTCACAACTCCGCCATGCGCGAGCAGATCGAGCGATTTCGCGGCCGCGAGTTCGACTGGTCGGGTGATGGGTTCATGGCGCTCTTCGACAGCGCCGCTCGCGCGGTGCGCTGCGGCCTGGGCATGATTCGGGCGGCCACCGCCATGGACCTCGGCGTCCGGGTTGGATGCCACACCGGCGAAGTCATCTTCGTCTCGGGGTATCCGCACGGCGTGGCGGTGCACACAGCCGCGCGCGTGGTGGCCCTGGCCGCGGCCAACCAGCTGATCGTGTCCAGCACGACGCGTGACTTGCTCTCGGGCACGGGTTTCGGCATCGTCCCCGCCGGATCGTTCGAGCTGAAGGGCCTGACGGGGGCGCGCGACGTTTTCAGCGTCAGCCTGACATCCAGCTAGTACGCGCGATGCGGGTTCCGCGATACCTGGACATCCGGCTGTGGGGCGCGGGAGCCGTGGTCGGGCTCGTGCTCATATGGCTGGGCAGGCCTGTGCGCAACGCGGTCGAGGTGGTGTCCCTGGCGCTCGGGATCGGCGCGTTCTGGCTGGCGATGGCGGGCGTCATCACCACCGCCGGCACGATGCAGTTGGACGCCGAGCAGCGGACGTCGAGATTTCCGCGCCTCTACGCGACGATGCTCATGGTGCTCGGCGTCGGCGCGGTGCTGGCGCTGTGGCTGGCGGGCCGGGCGTGAGAAACGCATCGCGCTACGCGGGCGTGGCGGTGGCCGTCCTCCTGCTGGCCGCGTGTGATTCGCTCTGCGGAGGGGGCAGCACGGCCACCGCGGCCAAGCAGAACCTCGTCTTCACCGGGCCGGTCGCGGGCACGCTCACGGACGCACATGTCGACTGCCGGGTCAACGGCGGCACCCAGTTCAACGCCGCCATCACCGGCACGTTCAACGCCAAGCCGCTCGTCTTCAACGTCCAGATCCATTCGGCTTACAACGGCGCCGGCACGTACCCGGTCGGCAGCCTGCTGGACGGGGCGGGAGAGCTGCGACTGCAGGTGGGCGACTTTCTCGCCTCGACGACCACCGGGGCCGGCACGCTCACCATCGACCAGGGCGGCAAGTCGGGCAGCATGGACGCCGCCCTCAGCAACGGCGAGCACGTCAAGGGCAGCTTCAAGTGCGACCAACTGACCACCGGTTAGACGTATCTGGGGCCGTGCAAACGAGCTAACCTTCGGCCGTCATGCCCGACCTGCAGCACCTCTGGCAGCGCTTCCTCCTCGCCGCCGCGCTCGTCGCGGGCCTGGCCATCGGGGTCGGGGCGACCATATTCGGCTACAGCAACCTGGACACCGTCGACATCCACTGGTCGGTGCTTCACTTCGACGGCATCCCGCTCTGGGCGGTGGTGATCGTGCCGATCGCGCTGATCCTGGTCAGCGGCACCATCTTCCACTGGCTCGACAGCCTTCACCACTTCACCGAGCACATGCGGCACCGCCGCCGCGTCCACGAGCTCGAGGCCGAGGTGTCGAGGCTCCGCGCGCACCTCGACCAGGTGCTCGAGATGCCCCCCGGCGAGGCGCTCAAGACCGAACCGGAGAAGGCGTCGCTGCCGCAGGCGGACGTCGCGGACGTCGCCGCCATCGACGCCGAGATGCCGGCGGCCGAGTCGGAACCCGCGGCCGACGCGAAGCCGGCCAAGGCTTCGAAGACCAAGCGGGCGAAATTGCTGCCCGAACCGGCCGAGGCCCCGGCTCCGGCGGAAAACGGCGCCGCCGAGAGTGAAGAAATGGCCACGGCGGCCACAGCGACAGCCACGAACGACGCAGGATAAGTAGACGTAACCCATGGCCGAACGACGCCGAGCAGGCCGCCTTGTCGTCCCTACTCGCCAGACCCCTGCCGACAAGGTGCTGCTCGAGCGCAGCGCGATCGAGGAGCTGGCGCACCACGCCGATCCGTGGCGCGTCCTGCGCATCCTCTCCGAGTTCGTCGAAGGTTTCGACGCGCTCAACGACGTCGGCCCGGCCGTCACGGTTTTCGGCTCGGCGCGTACCCAGCGCGACGATCCCTACTACGCCGCGGGCAGGGCGCTGGGAGCCGCGCTCGCCCATCGGGGCTTCGCTGTCATCACGGGCGGCGGCCCCGGAATCATGGAGGCCGTCAACCGCGGCTGCCACGAGGCGGGCGGGCTGTCGGTCGGCTGCAACATCGAGCTGCCGCGTGAGCAGTCGCTGAACCCCTACGTCGACCTCGGCGTCGAGTTCCGCTACTTCTTCGTGCGCAAGAACATGTTCGTCAAGTACGCCCGAGGCTTCGTCATCTTCCCGGGCGGCCTGGGCACGCTCGACGAGCTCTTCGAATCGCTCACGCTCGCGCAGACCGGAAAGATCGAGCACTTCCCGATCGTGCTGTTCGGCACCAGCTACTGGAAGGGACTGCTCGACTGGATGCGCGCGGTGGTGCTCGCGCATGGTGCGATGTCGGCGGAGGACTTCAACCTGGTCAGCCTGACGGACGATCCTGAAGAGGCGGCCGAGATGGCGACGCGCCCGCTGCCCGTCGAGATCGAGGAGCCGCGAGAGCAGACCGGCGAACCGAAGGCGGGCGCGCAATAGCGACCACCGCGACGTCGCCGCTCAGCCTTTACTTCCTCACCGACGGCGCGCAGAGCGACAGCACCGTCGTCCAGCAGATCACCCAGTTCCTGGACCAGGCCACGAGGTCGCTCGACATCGCCATCTACGACCTGCGCCTCGAATCCGCGCCGGCCGATGCCCTGCTTGCCTCGTTCTCCGCCGCGTGCAAGCGCGGCGTGCAGGTGCGCCTCGTCTACAACCAGGACCACGCGCAGGCCATCCCCGTGCCGCCGCCGCCCGAGATCGACATGGCCTTCGTCGACAAGCTGAGGGCCGCCGGCCTGCAGATCAAGCCGGTGCCCGGCGTGCCTGACCTCATGCACCACAAGTACGTGATCCGCGACGGCGCCGCGGTGCTGAGCGGCTCCACGAACTGGACCAACGACTCCTGGACGCGCGAGGAGAACGTGATCTTCACCGTTGCGTCGCCGGACCTTGCCAGCGCGTACGCGCAGGACTTCGAGCAGCTCTGGCAGCAGACGGACGTCGCCACGTCGGGGCGCGTGAACCAGGGCTGGGTGACGCTGGCTGATGGGACGAACGCGCGGGCGTACTTCTGTCCCGGTCGCGCGCTCAAGCTCGTCCACGCGATGTCGCGCTCCATCGCTTCGGCCCGTGATCGCATTCGCGTCTGCTCACCCGTGATCACGTCGGGTCCCATCCTCGGCACGCTCGCCGAGGCGATCGGGCATCAAAGCGCCGGCATCATCGGTGTGTACGATGCGACGCAGATGGACGAGGTCCAGAGGCAGTGGGCGTCGCAGGCCACCGCGTCCTGGAAGATCCCGGCGTTCAAGAGCATCGTTGCGTCGGCCCGGTTCGGCGCGAAGCGCTCGACGCCGTACTCGAGCGGCTCGGTGCACGACTTCATGCACGCGAAGATCCTCGTCGCCGACGACTATGTCTACATCGGCAGCTTCAACCTGTCTCACAGCGGCGAGATGAACGCGGAGAACGTGCTGCAAGTCGAAAGCAAGACGATCGCCGACCAGTGCGCGGCCTACGTCGAGCGGGTCGCCGCACGCTACGGCGGTCCGCCCATCTCGAGCCCGTAAAAGCTGCCGCGAGCGCGTTTCCTCTGGCTCGGCGCGGGGCTCGCGGCGCTCGCCCTCGTGGTGGCCACGTTCGCGCTGCTGCGGCTGCAGCCGGCGTCGGGCACGCTGCTCATCGTCGCCTCGGGCCGCGCCCCCGGCACGATCGCGAGCGCCCAGGTGCGCGTCCAGAACGCCCAGGGTTGGTCCGCCGTCGGCGCAGTCTCCGGAGCGGTGCCGGCCGCTCCTGACGAGCGCGAGCTGCTGGCGGCGCCCGTTCAAGCCGGCACCTACACAGGCATCGCGCTGGGCGATGACATTGCGAGCGTCGACATCACCGTCAGGACGGGGCAGGTCGAGCCAGTCCTCATCGGCATCGAGCAGGGCCGCCTCATCCCCGGCGCCGCGTACGCCGGCAACGACCAGCTGAACCTGGGGCTCGGGGAGCTCGCGGGCAAATTCGTCGCCATGCCCGCGTTCGGGCTGCAGGACCAGGAAGGCAAACCATTCGACAACGCCGCCGCCGCGGGCCAGGACCTCGTGATTGCGGCGTTCCACACCACCTGCCACCAGACCTGCCCTCTTTACACAGCGCTCTTCTTCCAGCTGCAGCGCAAGCTGCCCGGAGGCGTGCGCCTGGTCGAGGTGACCACCGATCCCGGCACGGACACGCCGGCGGCGCTTCGCTCGTACGCGCAGTCGATCGGCGCGGGTTGGACGTTCGCCACCGGATCGGCGGAGGCGCTCACCGCTTTCTGGAAGCCGTTCGGGGTGGAGCTCGCGACGGGCGACAGCCACGTGTCGACGCTCGCGCTGGTCGATCGCCACGGCTACGTGCGCCTCGTGTATCGAGGCGTGCCCGCGGTGGGCCACGACCTGCCGCCGCAGCTGGTCACGAGCCTCGGCGCAGAGGGATTGAGCGAGCTGGCTTCAGGTGGCGACGGGTGGGGCTCCGCCGACGTGCTGCAGGCGCTCCTCACCATCACCGGTCCGATCGCCCCCGCGTCTCAACCGGGCGGGCGCGCGCCTGCGTTCTCCCTTGCGGCCACCGACGGCACGCGCGTCAGCCTCGGCTCGCTCGCCGGAAGTCCGCTCGTCATCAACTTCTGGGCGAGCTATTGCCCGCCGTGCAGGGCGGAGATGCCGATGCTGCAGCGGGTGATGGGCGCGCAGAGCTCGGCCAGGCTCGTGCTCGTGAACGAAGGCGACAGCGCGCAAGCCGCCGCAGACTTCCTGCGAGCGGTCGGAGTCGTCAACCCGTCGCTGCTGGACTCTGACCTTTCGGTCGGGCGCGCCTACGGCGCGATCGCACTGCCCACCACCGTGTTCGTCGCCACCGACGGCACGATCGCCTCGCGGCAGGTCGGGCAGCTCGACGAGCGCGTGCTGGATGCCGAACTGGCGACTCTGGGACACTAGTCCGGCATGTCCGCGGTCGCCATATCTCGACGCGTCTTCCTCCTGGCCGCGGTCTTCGCTTACCTCCAGATCGCGCTCGGCGGCGTGGTCCGCGTCACGGGCTCGGGTCTCGGCTGCCCCGACTGGCCGCTGTGCCACGGCCGGCCGTACCCGCCCGCCGACCTCAACTCGATCATCGAGTACTCGCACCGGACGGTCGGAGCGATCACGGGCGTGTTGATCATCGCCACGGTGGTGGCCGCGTGGGCCGTCTTCCGGACGCGGCGGCCCGCGGTGGCGTGGTTAGCGACAGCGGCCTTGATCGCCGTCGCGGTCGAAGGTGGCCTCGGAGGGATCGTCGTGGTCAGCGAGCTCACACCGTGGCTCGTGGCGGTCCACCTCGGGCTGGCGATGGTGATCGTCGGCTGCCTCATCGCGACGGCGGTGCTCTCCCTGGGTCAGTCGGCGGGCGTCGAGAGCCCGTCGTTCCGCCGTCTCGCGACCGCGGCCGTGATCGCGACGTACTTCCTGCTGTTGACCGGATCGAGCGTGGTGGCGACGCGGGCCGACGAGAGCTGCAAGTCCTGGCCGCTGTGCGGCGGCGGATTCACGCCTGACTTCTCCGGCGTCAACGCCTTCACGATGCTGCACCGCGGATTCGCGCTCGTCGCGGGCGTGCTGATCATCGCGTTCCTGGTCGCCGCGTACCGTCGGGGCATGCGGTTCTTCGCGCTTGCCACCGCCGCGACGCTCTTGCTTCAAGCCTTGGTGGGCGCGGCCGCCGCGATCACCGACGGCCCGGCCGCCAACGGCCTGCACGTCGCGCTCGCGACGCTGGTGTGGTCCGGAGTGCTGACCACCGCTCTGCTCGCCCTGCCGCGCGCGGACCGCGCCAGCCGGCCGGCCGCCCTGCAGGTGCAGAAGACGCCCGTATGAACGTGAGAGTCGCGGCGGCCACGACGACGAGCGCGGCCCAGCTCGCGCGGGACTATCTGAGCCTGCTCAAGCTCAGGATCGTCGTCCTGCTCGACGCCACCGCGGTCGCGGTGATGATCCCCGCCGCTCATGGCCATCCCACCGTGCTCGCGGTGATGGCGGTGCTCGTGGGCGGCACGCTCGCCGCGGGCGGCGCCCACGCGATCAACTGCTGGTTCGACCGCGACATCGACGCCGAGATGAGCCGCACCCGCCGCCGCCCGATTCCCGGCGGCCGCATTCCCGCCTCGCACGCGCTGGCGATCGGCATCGCGTTGAACGTGCTTGCGTTCGCCGTGCTGTGGGCGTGGGCGAACCTGCTCGCCGCGGTGCTCGCGCTCACGGGCGCGCTGATCTACGTGTTCGTCTACACGGTCTGGCTGAAGCGCTCGACGCCGCACAACATCGTGATCGGCGGCGCGGCCGGGGCGATGCCGCCGCTCGTCGGCTGGGCCGCGGCCACCGGCAGCCTCGACGCCACGGCGCTGGCGTTCTTCGGCGTCATCTTCTTCTGGACGCCGCCGCACTTCTGGGCCCTGGCCCAGGTCATCAAGAGCGATTACGCGCGGGCGCGCATCCCGATGCTGCCGGTCGTCGCCGGCGAGCGTTCTGCGAAACGGCAGAGCGCGGCGTACGCGCTCGCCACCGCGGTGGTCAGCGTGGTTCCGTTCTTCACGGGGTCGGCGGGCACCGTCTATCTCGCGGGGGCCGCTGTGCTCGGCTGCGGCCTGGTCGGCATCACGCTGCTCGACCTGGGCGAGGGACGCCGCTGGACGCGGCGGCTGTTCGCGTACTCAATCGTCTATGTGGCGGCGCTGTTCGGCCTCTTCGCGGTCTCGCCGTTCGTGCAGTAGCAGTGGAGATCGTCCGCCTCCACCTGTCGGTCATCCACACCCTCAACGACATCCCCGTGCACGGTTTCGTGATCAAGCATCCCCGCGTCGGCGCGATCCTGGTCGACACCGGTGTCGGCTATCCCGAATCGCTGGTGCGCGAGTGGAAGGTCGTGAACCGGCACGTCGCGGACGCGCTCGCCGAGCACGACCTGAGCCCGGCCGACGTGCGTATCGTCGTCAACACGCACCTGCACTTCGACCACTGCGGCCAGAACGCGGTGTTCAAGCACGCGCCGTTCTACGTCCAGCGCGCGGAGCTCGAGCGCGCGCGCAGGGAGGACACGGTGACCAACCAGTGGTTCGACTTCGCGGGCGCGAAGTACGAGCTGCTCGACGGCGACGGAGAGATCGCCGAAGGCGTGCGCGCCGTGGCCACGCCCGGACACACCGTCGGCCACCAGAGCGTGATCGTCGAATCGGACGACGGTGATTCGGTGATGATCGGTGACGCCGCGTACACAGCTCGCATTTACGAGGAGGCGGACCAGGCTGACCTTCGCCGCTGGACCGGCCAGTACTCCGATCGCGAAGCGTGGTCGCGTTCGCTGCACATGCTGCACGACATGCACCCGCAGGCTGTCCACTTCTGCCACGACACGCGGGTGGCCGGGCTGCACTCGTGAGCGCGTTCGGACCGCTCGTCACCGCCGAGTGGCTGCACGAGCACATCGATGACAGCGACCTTCGGGTGATCGACTTTCGCTGGTACCTCGTGGGCCGCAAAGGCGCGGAGGAATACGCGAAGGGCCACATCCCCGGAGCCGTCTTCGTCGACCTCGATGACGTCACCGGCAAGGGACCGGGGCGGCACCCTTTGCCCACGCTGGCCCAGTTCGAAGCGGCGATGCGCCGGGCCGGCGTCGAGGGCCAGTCGACGGTGGTGGTGTACGACGATGTAGGCGGCTCGGTGGCGGCCCGGCTCTGGTTTCTGCTGCGCTGGTTCGGGCATGAGCGGCAGGCGGTGCTCGACGGCGGGCTTCAGGCGTGGGGCGAGCCGCTCGAAACTGCATTGCCATCCGTGCCAGAAGGCTCCTTCACCGCGCGAGAGCCGGATCGCTCGCGGATCCTCGACTTCGAGGGCGTCAGAAGTCATCGCGGCGTGCCCGTGATCGATTCGCGCGCGGGCGAACGCTACCGGGGCGAGAAGGAGCCGGTCGACCCGAAGGCCGGCCACATTCCCGGCGCGCGCAACGCTCCGTTCGCGGGCAACCTGCGCGACGACGGGCGCTTCAAATCGCGCGAGGAGCTGCGCAAACGCTTCGAGGAAGTTGGCGTCGACACGGAGAAGGGGGCGGTCGTGTACTGCGGCTCGGGCGTCAACGCGTGCCACAACCTGCTGGCGATGGAGCTCGCGGGCGTGAAGAACGTGCGCCTCTACGAGGGCTCGTGGAGCGACTGGTCGAGCCGCGACGCGCCGGTCGCGACCGGGGATCAACCGGGCTAGGATTCGAGCGATGATCCTCCAGGGCAAACGCGTACTGCTCGCCGGCATGAGCGACCGGCGCAGCATCGGCTACGCCATCGCCACCGAGCTGCAGAAGGAAGGAGCGGAGCTTCTGCTCACGAGCTTCGGCCGGATGATGACCATCACCGAGATGACGGCGAAGAAGCTGAACCCAGTGCCCGACATTCTCGAGATGGACGTGCAGAAGCCGGAAGACATCAAGAACGCTGTCGAAGAGGTTTCTAAGCGCTGGGACCGTCTCGATGGGCTCGTGCATTCGGTCGCCTTCGCGCCGCAGGACGCGCTGGGTGGACAGTTCCTCAACACGAAGTGGGAAAGCGTCGCCACGACTCTGCAGGTCAGTGCGTTTTCGTTGAAGGAGCTCGCCGCGGGATTTCTGCCCCTGATGCGCGAGCACGGCGGGTCGATCATCACGCTCGACTTCGACAACTCGACGCAGGCGTGGCCGAAGTACGACTGGATGGGCGTGTCCAAAGCCGCGCTGGAATCGGTGACGAGATATCTCGCGCGCGACCTGGGCCGCTACAAGATTCGTGTCAACGCCATCTGCGCGGGCCCGCTCGCCACACTGGCCGCCAGCGGCATCCCGGGCTTCAAGGACTTCGAGGGGGAGTGGGAGAAGCGGGCGCCGCTGGGCTGGAGCCTCCAGGACCGCTCGCCCGTCGGCCGGGCCGCCGCCGCGCTTCTTTCGGACTACCTGAACATGACCACCGGCGAGCTGCTGCACGTCGACGGCGGCTACCACGCGATGGGGGCGGAGCTGCCACCGAGGTAAAGACCCTCACCCTGACCCTCTCCCAGAGGGAGAGGGATACATGGGACCCTCACCCTGACCCTCTCCCAGAGGGAGAGCGATACATGGGCCCAATATGTTGGGCCTAAGCGGAGACAAGGCCGCAACATCGTGATACCCTCTGGCGCAACTTAATGCCCTGGAGGGATGCAGTTTGCGGGATTGCCTGGTGATCTACGTGGACGCGGCCCTCGACAGGAACGGCCGGGCCGGGTGCGGCCTGGCCGTTTTTGTTAGAGGCCGGGCGGTGTACACGGAATCGTTCGGCTTTTCGCATCTCGGCGGTTCGGCCCAGCTGGAGGCTCACGTGTGCGCCGGTGCGCTCGACCTTGCCGCCTCGCGGTGGCCTCATCATCGCGTCATCGTCCGCACCGATTGCGCGCCGGTCGTGCGCAGCCGGATGCCGTCCAGCGACAGCTTCCGCATCGCGGTCCACGAGGTCCGCGAGCGCTGCCGCAGAGGATGGCGAGTGGTTCGTTATGTGAGCCGTAAAGCAAATCCTGCACACGAGCTCGCGCGCGAAGGATTGAAGAGCCTGTCGCGTCAGCAGCCTGTGCTCGTCGCCGCATGACATGACCTCGTGCTCACCGGCGGCGATTCAACCCGCGGTTATACTGCCCGCATGCCAAGAGGCAAGCGCAGGCTCGGAGGTCACGAGCTCGTCGAACAGCTGAACGAAGCTGTCGCTCAGTTGATCAAAGAGAATCGCAAGTTGAAGAGGCAGGTCGAGAAGCTCAGCGCGCGCGCCACGTCATCCGCGAGTGGCGCTGTCGATCGCGGATTGCGCGGCATTCAGAAGCGCGTGCAGAAGGCGTTGACCACGACGACTCGCCGCCGGCGACGCAGCGGCACTGCGGCCGCCGCGACCAAGAAGACCGTGCGCAAGAAGAGAGCCGCCTGACTAGCCGCGGTAGGTCGGTCCCGGCGCTCCCGGCGCATGGCTTTCCATCTGCTTGGCGGTGCGATAGGCGTCGACGATGGAGTACGCCCACAGCGTTCCGCCGCCCAGCTCCAGGGGCACGCCGACGGCGAGCCCGATGACGCTGAGGTCGAGGTCGGCGCCAAAGAACTGCAGTCCGACGATTCCGACCAGGTACGCGATCCCTTTCATGTTGTGGCCGAGATAGAAATGGCCCATGCCGGGGATCACCGCGAGCATCGCGGCGACGCGAGGGTCCTTGCGCGACTGCGGCCGCACGTAGCTCCAGGCGCCTGAAGCGGGCGCTCCGCAACGAGGGCACGGAGCCGAAGGGTTGGTGAGCACTGCGCCGCACCGGCCGCAGAGAATGTCGGAAGCCATCTCCTTAGTTATACCCACCCAAGCATCACCACCTGCACCCTGCTAAGTTGCAAATCGTGGATCTCGGATTCACGAAGGAAGAGGAGTCCTTCCGGGAAGAGGTCCGATCCTGGCTGGACGCGAACCTGCCCGCCGAGTGGCGCCACCGCGGCGTCGGCGGCTATCGCGAGGACGACGACGAGGACATCCAGCGCCGCTGGCAGCGGATGCTGCACGAGGGCGGCTGGCTGAAGCTGGGCTGGCCCAAGGAGGCCGGCGGCCGCGGCGCCACGCCCGTGATGCAGGCGATCTACCAGGAGGAGATGGCGCGTGCCGGCGCGCCGGTGATCCTCGGCAGGCTGGGTGTGACCCTCCTCGCCCCGACGCTGCTCGGCTACGGCACGCAGTGGCAGAAGGACGAGTACATCGACCGCATCCTCAGCGGCGAGCTGATCTTCTGCCAGGGATTCAGCGAGCCCGACGCGGGCAGCGACCTGGCGGGACTGCGCACGCGGGCCGAGCGTAAGGACGGCAAATGGGTTCTGAACGGCCAGAAGACGTGGTCGAGCGGAGCTCATTACGCCGACCGGAGCTTCCTTCTCGCGAGGACGAGCACAGAAGGCGAGCCGCACAAGAGCATCGGGTTCTTCCTGGTCGACATGCACCAGCCTGGCGTCGAGACCCGGCGCATCCGCCAGATGACCGGCGGTGGCGAATTCTGCGAGATCTTCCTTTCCGGCGCCGAGGTCGAAGACCGCGACGTCGTCGGCCAGCCAGGAGATGGCTGGAGGATCGCGATGGCGGTGTTCGGATTCGAGCGTGGAGGTCTCGCGCAGGCGGCGCGATTCGAGCGCGCGGTCGGCGAGCTCGCCGCGCTCGCCCGCGACCACGGCGCCGGCGCGGACGCGACCACGCGGCAGCGCGTCGCCCAGGCGCAGATCGAAGCCCATGTCTTCAAGCTCATCGGCCTGCGCAACCTGACGCGCGCGGCGCACGGCCAGGCGCCGGGTCCCGAGGCGAGCCTCACCAAGCTGTACTGGAGCGAGATGGACAAGCGCATGCAGGAGCTGGCGATCGGGCTCCAGGGCGCGTACGGCGCGCTCGCGCCGGAGTCCCCGTACGCGATCGAGGACGGCCGCTGGCAGTTCGGCTGGATGTGGGCGCAGGCCGAGACGATCTACGCCGGCTCCTCGGAGATCCAGCGCAACATCATCGCCGAGCGCGTGCTCGGTCTCCCGCGCGGACGCTAGGAATCACCGGGTGGCAGCGACCGACGTCGTAGATCGCATCAAGGCGCACATCGGCAAGACGCAGAAGCCGGTGACGGCGCTCGTCGAGGCGGGCCACCTCAAGCGTTTCGCCGAGGCCATCGGCGATCCGAACCCACGCTGGCAGGAGGAGGCGCCGCCCACCTTTCTGGTCGCGATCGCGCCGACGTCGTATCACCTCGACGAGGCGGAGCAGTACGGCAAGGGCTGGCTCAACGGCGGCAACCGTTTCGAGTACTTCGAGCCGGTGAAGGTGGGGGACAGGATCACCGCGACCGGAAAGGTCGCGGACGTCTACGAGAAGAGCGGCTCGAGCGGGAACCTGCTCTTCATCATCTTCGAGACCGAGTACACGAACCAGCACGGGCGCACGGTTGCGCGCCTCCGCGGGACGGCGATCCGCCGATGAGCGTGGCGGTGAAGGCCGGCGACGAGATCCCGGAGCTGGTCAAAGACCCGACGACGCGCCAGCTGGTGCAGTACGCCGGAGCGTCCGGAGATTTCTACGAGATCCACTACGACCAGGACTTCGCGCGGAGCGTCAGCCTGCCGGGCGTGATCCTGCACGGCCTGCTCAAAGCCGGCTACCTCGGCCAACTGCTCACCGACTGGATCGGCGAGCGGGGAACCCTGAAGACGTTCGAGGTGAGCTACCGCGGCATCGACGTTCCGGGCAAGCCGTATCGCTGCCGCGGCCGGATCACGAAAGTCGACGGCAAGCAGGTCGGGCTCGAGGTGTGGGGCGAGGACCCGAACGGCCAGAAGACCACGATCGGAACCGCCACCGTCGAGCTCCGCTGAGTGCAGTTCTTCTACACGCTGCTCAAGTTCATCCACATCGCGTCGGCCATCACCGCAGTCGGCGCGAACATCACCTATGGCGTCTGGAACGTGATGGGCGCGCGCGAGCCCGCGCACACGGGCTTCATGCTGAAGGGCATTCGGTTTCTCGACGATCGGATCGCCAACCCGGCCTACGGGGTGCTCTTTCTGACGGGCCTGCTGATGATCTTCATCGGCCACTGGTCGATCGCCTCGTTGTGGATCGTGGTGGCCGTGGTCCTGTTCGTCGCCATCGCGGTGATCGGGTTCGGCGTGTTCTCGCCGCTGCTCCGCAATCAGATCAGGTTGGCGGACGCCGGTGAGACGGCCTCGCCCGAGTTCGCGCGCCTTGCGAACAGGAGCCGCATGCTCGGACCGATTCTCGGGATCCTGGTGGTCGTGATCCTCGCGCTGATGGTGTTCAAGCCGACTCTGTAGTAGGCACGCATCACCAGCAGCACCGAGGCGTCGATCACGCAGTAGCCGCCCGCGATGACCGATGGCGGGTTGCCAGACGGTATGTGGGTCCACGGCGCGACCGGCAGCCAGTACCAGTTGCCGAAGCTCGTGCCGAAGATCTCGAGCTCGCCCGTGGCGATGAAGATGGCGGCGAACAGCGCCCAGCGGGGCGAGCGCAGCACGAACCAGGCGAAGACGGGGAGACACATCGCGCCCTGCAGGTCGAAGCGGCCCGTGAGCAACGGCAGCAGGGTCACGCCGGCCAGCGCCCACGCGCCGGCACCGCCGAGCACGACGTGCGCGATCTTCTTGCCGTGCTGCTTCACGACCGGCGTGCTCATGGCCAGCAGGCCAAACAGGTAGACGAGCCCATGGCCCGGCGGCACGAACAGCGGGACGTTGTGCAGGCGGTAGCGGTACACGCCCCAGATGAGCGAGCCGAACACCTCGAAGCCCGTGGCCACGAGCACGCACATCCACACCTGCAGGCGCTGCTCGCGCGGCGCCTTCAGCGCGGCGAGGTAGAGGACGGCGAACGTCAGCACGCCAAGGGCCCACTGCTGCCATAACGCTGTGATGCGGCTGTCGGCAAGCAGCAGCAGCGGCGTGTACGTGAGCAGGTAGGCGTGCAGCCAGTAAGGCTTGAGCTGGGCGATCACGTCGATGCGAATGGTAGAGCGTGGGGGGAAGATGCTCCCCCCACGCGACCGCAAACTACTTGATGGTTCCGCGCTCGTCGATGATGCTGCCCTGCAGGTGCCACGCACCTGAGGACCACTGAATGACCTGCTCCTGCATGATCGGGAAGTGATCACTTGACGTGGTCGTCACCTTGATGCCGGGCAGCAGGAACGGGTTGGTCTCATTGAGGTCAGTCGATGCGATCCTGATGATGTTTGCGCGAGTCAGGTTTGAGCCCGCCTGCTTGAGCACGTCCACCATCGTGTAAGCGACCGCGACTCCGTAGATGTTGAAGCCGTTGTTGGCATCGCACGTTGAGCAGTTGGCGATGACCGTCTTGTACAGCTTCATGCCGTCGTCGTTCGCCCACTGCGGGTCGGTCGGGTCCTTGATGTAGCCGACGCTGATGGCGCCGTCGACTTTGGCGCCCTTGCTCATGGCGAACTTCATGTACGACGCCACGTTGGAGACCGAGTTCACGTACGTCAATGGCGACCACCCAAGAGCCGTCACTGTCGCCAGCGCCGTGATCGTGGGGATCGGTATGGCGAAGATGAACAGCGTGTCGGCGCCCGATCCTTTCAGCTTCGCGAGCTGAGCTGCGAGGGTGCTCACCGGGGCGGTTGAGTCGTAGGCCTCCTTGTCGACGATCATCGAGGCGTTCGAGCCGAGCCCGTCGGTGAGCCCCTTCAAATAGTCCTTGCCGTAGTCGTCGTTCTGGTACAGCACGCCGATCTTCGCCGACTTGTGGTTGGCGAGGATGTCCTTGGCGTAGATGTGGGCCTCACCCTGGTATGGCGGCTGCCAGCCGAGCGTCCAGGTGTGTTGGGAGTAGTCGAGTCCCCATTTGGTGGCGCCAGTGGCCACGAACAACTGCGGAACCTTCTGCTGGTTCAGGTACGGGAACACGGCGGTCTGGGGATCGGTGCCGAGCCCGCCGAAGATCGCGAACACCTGGTTCTGCTCGACCAGCTGCTTGGTGAGTGGCAAGGTCTGCGCCGGGTTGTAGCCGTCGTCCAGGACCGTGAACTTGATCTTCCTGCCGTTCACGCCGCCCTGGTTGTTGATGTAGGTGAAGTACGCCTGCTCGGCGCTGGCGATGGTGGCATAGGACTTGGCCGGTCCGGATTGGTCGATGGTGTTGCCCAGCAGGATGCTGTCGTTGGTGATGCCTACATCGGTGGCGACGGTTCCACCGCTGGAGCCGCCGCAGGCGGCGGTGAAGACAAAGAAGACTGCCGCAGCAGCCAGTCGGGGTCCGATTCTCGTCATAGGTCTTCCTCCTAACTCTTCGGCGAAGGCTCCTACACAGTCTGAGGGTCTGGCGGTAACTGTCCAGTCGTCCGTTCACCAGCTCCCCGCAGCCGGCTCCGCAGCCGGGTATACGCGGACAGTATCAGGCCCGCCAGCCCGTTCGGCGCGAAGATCATGATCAAGATCAAGAGCGCCCCGTAGGTCACGGCCGGACCGGCGTTCTTGAAGACGGTGGCGATCTGCGCCGGGATCCAGTCCTGAGTTGACACCCACTGGCCGGAATAGATCGGGAGCCAGAACGCGAATATGCCGCCCACAAGCGGTCCGGGAATAGACGCCAGGCCACCGATCACGGCGCCCACCAGGAGTGTGAACGAAAGCGATACAGGGAAGGTGTCCGGGCTGACAAAGCCGATAAGGAGGCTGAACAGGGCGCCCGCTACGCCGGCATAGAAGGCGGAGACGCCGAAGGCAAGGATCTTGTAGCCCGCGACGTTGATTCCCGACGCGGCGGCGGCCGCCTCGCTGTCGCGAATGGCACGCAATGCGCGGCCGGGCCGCTGGCGGAGGATGTTCCATGCCAGCCAGAAGAGGAGCAACGTCGCGCCCAGGCTGATGTAGTAGAGCCACTGGTCGCTGTCCATCGGTGGGCCTCCCGTAACCGCCGCAAACGCATCTTGTGCGAATTGCGGTGGTTCTGGCGGCGGGAGCAGGATCCCCTCTACCCCACCTGTGAAGGCCTCTGGACGCTTGATGAGACTGGGCGTCACGACCGCCAGCGCGAATGTGGCCAGGGCGAGGTACAGGGCGGATAGCCGTAGCGCGGGGATGCCCAGTAGTAGGCCAACCAGCCCGGTCATGAGGCCGGCCAGCGGAATGGTCGCCAGGTAGAACACGTGGTAGTTGTGGACCAGGATGGCCGTGGTGTAGGCGCCTATCGCCATGAAAGCTCCGTGGCCGAGGGAGATCTGCCCGCTGTAGCCCACGAGAATGTTGAGACCCATGATGGCGATAGACAGGATCAGCACTTCGGCCCATTCGCCGCTTTGAAACGAAGGGATCTGAGTGGGCAGACCGACGAGCACGACGACTACGAGGATGACTAGCAAATAGCGCGGCGGGGCCTGGCGGAGGTACTTCATACCCGGCGTACGGCGCTGCGCCCGAACAGGCCGTGTGGTCTCAGCAGGACGACGGCGATGATGATCACGAACGCCACCGCGAGCTCGAGATCGCCCCCGACGAATGGAATGTAGACGCCGGCAAGGTTGACCGTCACGCCGATGATCAGACCGCCTACCACGGCTCCCAAGGGGCTTTCGATGCCACCGAGGACGGCAGCTGCGAACGCATAGATGATGACTGTCTGCATCATGTTGGGTTCGAGCACCAGGAGCGGGGCGACCATCATGCCTGAGGCCGCGCCGGCCACAGAGGCAAGTCCCCAGCCGAGCGCAAGCATCCAACTCACCCGGATGCCGAGAAGCCGGCTCGGCTCGGGGTGATGGGCGGCCGCCCGCATCGCCAGGCCAATTCGGGTCCGCTGAAGCAGCGCGTAGATGAGCACCAGCACGACGGCCGACACGGCCATGACACCGAGGTCGCGGTACGTGATCGCGGCGCCGGCGACACTCACGGTCTGCGTGGAGAATGGGCTTGGGAAGAGATGGAGTGACAATCCGAAGATGAAACCAGCGAGTCCGTTGATAAGCGTGGCGAGGCCGAGCGTGACGATGACGAGCGTCAAAATGGGCGCCCGCTCTACCGGCCTGATCACCACCCGCTGGATGAAGACGCCACCGACAAAGGCCAGTCCGAGTGTCGCTGCGAACGCGACCCAGTAGTTCGCACCATGTTCGATCAGGGTGAACGCAACGAAGGTGGCGAACATCGCCATTTCACCCTGGGCGAAGTTCACCACGCCCATCGCGCTGTAGATCAGCACGAGCGCTAGAGCCAGGCTCGCGAAGATGGCACCGCTGGCCATCCCACTGATCACGATCTGTAGGAAGAGCTGCACAGTCAGTAGCCGAGGTACGCCCGGCGCACCGACTCCTGGTCCTTCAACTTCGCGCTCTCCCCAGCGACCGCGACGCGGCCTACCTCGAGCACATAGGCATGCGACGACAGCTCGAGCGCGATGCGGGCGTTCTGCTCGACCAGGAGCACCGCAACCCGGTCGCTCTCGTTGATCGCGCGGATGATGTCGAAGATCGATCGCACCACCAGAGGCGCGAGGCCGAGCGACGGTTCGTCGAGGAGGAGCAGCTTCGGCCGCATCATGAGCGCGCGCGCGAGCGCTAGCATCTGCTGCTCGCCTCCGGACAGCGTGCTGGCCGACAGCTTGCGGCGCTCGCGCAGGATGGGGAAGTGGCCGAAGACTCTGTCGTAGTCATGGGCGACCCCATGGCCATCGCGGCGCAGGTAAGCGCCGAGCCGCAGGTTCTCCTCGACTGTGAGCTCGGTGAGGATGCCCCGGCCCTCGGGCACGTGCGCGATGCCGAGGCGCACCACGTCTTCGGTGGACATGCGGTGCAGCGAGCGGCCGCCGAAATTGATGGCGCCATCCCACTTCACGCCGGCGGTGATCGCGCGCAGCGTCGTCGTCTTGCCCGCCCCGTTGGCTCCGAGCAGGGCGACGACCTCGCCTTCGCCGACGTTCAACGACACGCCGTGGAGCACGCGGGTCATTCCGTAGCCCGCGCGCACACCGTCAAGCTCCAGCAGAGCCATCAAGCCGCGCCCAGGTACGCCTCGATGACCGCCGGATGGCGCTGGATCTCGGCCGGTGAGCCCTCGGCGATCTTCCGTCCGAAGTCCAGCACGACCACGTGGTCCGAGATCCCCATGACGAACGCCATGTTGTGCTCGACCAGCACGATGGTCACGCCGAGGTCGCGATGAACACGCTGCACCAGCGCCCGCACATCGTCGACCTCCTCGTGGCTGATGCCGCCCGCGGGCTCGTCAAGCAGGAGAAGACGCGGCTTCGCGACGAGCGCCCGCGCCAGCTCAACGCGCTTCTGCGTCCCAAACGGGAGCGCGGCCACCAGCGCTGACGCGAAGCGGTTGAGGCCGACGAAGTCGATCATCTCCAGAGCGCGTGTCTTGGCCTCGGCCTCAGAGCGCAGCGCAGTGGGCATCGGCACGGCGGCGCCGAGCAGCGTGGTCCCCGTACGCGAGTGATAGCCGACTAGCACGTTGTCGAGGACTGTCATCGAGCGGAACAGCGCGAGGTTCTGAAACGTGCGCGCCACGCCGTGGGTGATCAGCTGATGCGGCGCCATCGCCTGCACCGAATGGCCGTCGACCAGCACCGATCCAGACGCCGGTCGGTAGACGCGCGTGATGATGTTGAAGAGCGTCGTCTTGCCCGCGCCGTTGGGGCCGATGACGGCGACCATCTGGCCGGCGTCGACCGAGAAGGTCACGCGGTCGAGCGCGACCACACCGCCAAACCGGACGGTGAGGTCCCGAACCTCCAGCAGCCCCATCCTCCGCGCAGTCTAAATAGACGAGGCCGCGCTGACTATTAGCCTTCGGGCCGCTCCATGTCTTCCGGCTCGTCAGGCTGGGGAGGCTGCGGTGGGGCCCAGTGAGGCCGCTCGTCCGTGCCCTCGGGGAAGTCCGGCCACGGCGGCCTGTCGGCCTCGACCTCGTGGGCGGCCGGACCCTCGGGCGTCGCCGCCGCCCTCTCGCCGCCCCACGTCGGGCGTGTGCTGCGATGCACGACCGACGCCGCCGGCAGGGCGCGCTGCTGGCGCGGAAACACCGAGAACAGCCACCACGCGACCGCGAGAACGACGCCCGCGAGGCCGGCGAGGGGCAGGAACACCAGCGGCGGCTTGAGGATCAGGTCGATGCCGTTGGTCGACGCCGCCGGGATCGGGATCACGCTCGGGCTGGCGCTCGGCGACGGGGACTCCACCGGCGACGGTGACTCGGACGGCGAGGCGGCCGAGCTCGGCGTCGGCGTGGGCGAGCCCTGGAGCAGGAACGTGGCGCAGGGTTGGGGCGTGACGCTGGCACAGATGGCGTGCGTCCCAGCCTTCTCGCCGGCGAATGGCTTGACCTTCACGTTCGAGAAGCTGCCGCTGCCGTTGGCGGTGGCCGAGCCGATCACCTTGCTGGGCGAGTCCCAGTACAGGGACATCGATTCGCCCGCCAGGAACGATCCGCCGCTGACGAGGATCGAGGTGCTGGGGCCGCCGGCGGTCACGCTCAGGCTGATGTAGGCGTTGGCGGGACAGGGAGGTCCGCTCGCGGGACACGCGTCGGCGAGCGCGGCACGGCGGGAGCCGGGGGAAAGAGTCGCGAACGCGGCTGCCGCCAGGACAGCCAGGACGACCAGGAAGACCGGACCAAGGCGGCACGCCACCGCGCGCAAGGACATTCGAGCCGCGAAGGTTAACGGAAAACGGAGCGCCCGGTTACACGGGCGGCCAGGGCAGCGACCAGCCGGAGGTGGGTGAGGGGAATCGCCAGTCCGGCTCCAGGGCGGCGCGCAGTCGGCGCTTGAGGACGCGAATCTCGCCCGGGCTGAGGAGGTCGTCGAGCCTGCGTCCGAGCCTGCCGTGCTCCAGCTGCGCCAGCGCGCGCTCGAGGTCACCGCACAGGTCGCCGGGCAACGGTTCGCCCGAAAAGTCCCAGATCACGGTCCGGAGCTTCACCTCGGTGTGGAACGTCAGGCCGTGGTCGATGACCCACACCTGGTCTTCGCCGTCGAACAGGCAGTGGCCGGACTTCCGGTCGGCGTTGTTGGCCAGCACGTCGAAAAGCGCGACGCGGATCCAGACGTCGCGTCGCGCCTTCTGCTCGCTCAGGAAGTGGCGCCCGTCCGCGTCGACGAACAGCTGCATCGCGCCGACACCATGGGGGCCCGTCTTGCGCACCACCGTCGGCGGGATGCGCGGCCAGCCGAGCACCTTGCTGAGCTCGTAGGCC
>DASSLR010000004.1:0-6458 GCA_035689345.1 Candidatus Dormiibacterota bacterium | reverse complement strand
GTACGTGCTGGGCATGAGGGTCGACGTCGATGAAGAAAACGTCACCAAGGTGTATCTGTTCGGCCTCCTCCGCGAACGGATACCGCGCGACGCGCTGACGTTCGACGTCGACGAGTCGCGCGACCGCTATGGCTGGTCGATCGAGCGCTATCAGTTCATGAACGAGCGCGGCCCTGGATATTTCGGCCTGTACAGCGGCTGGTGCTGGCGCAGCGGCGACGTCGAGTACCTCTACAACATTTCCAAGGGAAAGCGTGATTGGAACTTTGGGGTGCATCGCCAGAACCGCCGGCTCGTCCAGGCGATTGTCGTACTGCCGATCGCGGCGATCGTCGTGTTGGTCGTCGTCGCGAAGATGGCCAGCCCCGGCTAGCCGCGCCCTCACCCTAACCCTCTCCCGCAAGCGGGAGAGGGGAAATCAGGAGACTCCCGCCAGGGCCATCACCGGACGGATCCGGTCGACGGCCAGCTCCGCGTCGCGCAGGAGTCCGGCTTTGTCCGCGAGCACGAAGATGTTCGCCAGGTGCACCGCCGAGCGTCCGCTCTCCAGGCCGCCGACCATGCGAAAGTGATCCTGGTGCCCGTTGAGGTACGCCATGAACACCACGCCCGTCTTGTAGTAGAAAGTGGGCGCGCTGAACACGTGCCGCGAAAGCGGAACCGTCGGCTCGAGGATGGAGTGGAACGATCGCGTGTCACCCTCGTCGAGCGCGAGCAGCGCGGCTGATGCGGCGGGCGCGATCATGTCGAACGCGCCGAGGAGCGCGTCGCTGTGGTGCTTGCCGTCGCCCCCGATGGTGGTCGGGTAGTCGAAGTCGTCGCCGGTCAGCATGCGCACGCCCTTGGGCAGCCGGGCGCGCATGGCGATCTCGCGCTTCTGGTCGAGCAGCGACAGCTTCAAGCCTTCGACCTTCTCCTTGTTCGCTGTGATGATGGCCAGGCACGAGTCCATCGCGGCGTCGAGGTCGGCTTGGCCCCAGTAGCCCCGCAGCGCCGGGTCGAACGCCTCGCCGAGCCAGTGGATGAGCGCCGGCTGCTGCAGCTGCGAAAGGACATGGCCGTAGACGCGCGCGTAGTCGTCGGGACCGCTCGCGATGCGCGTGAGCTCCCGGCTCGCCATGACCACGACCTGCCCGCCGCACTTCTCGACGAACTCGCACTGCTCCGCGTACGCGGCCTCGATGTCGTCGAGCGAGCGAGCGGAGCCGGGCGCCAGGTGATCGGTCTGGGCGCCGCACACGATGCGCCCGCCCACGGCCCTGGCCTCGGCCACGGAGCGCCGGATCAGCTCCTTGCTCGCCTCCCAGTCCAGGCCCATGCCGCGCTGCGCCGTGTCCATCGCCTCGGCCACGCCGAGCCCGTACTTCCAGATGTGACGCCGGAACGCGAGCGTCCGGTCCCAGTCGACGACCGCCGGTGAAGCGGGGCTGACGTCGGCCAGCGGATCGGCGACCACGTGGACCGCCGCGTACGGCAGGCGTGAACGGGGCGGCGCGCCGCCCTCGGCGTACAGGAAGCGGCCGCTCGGCGTGTAGTCGTAAACCTCGCCGCCGGCGCGGGGAAGGCGGACGCTCTCAGGCATCGGAAAGCCACCATACAATCGTTTCGCCTTGAAGCTGGGGGTCTTCCTTCCGTCGTATCTGCTGCCTGGCTCAGAGCACCGCCATGGCGACCAGATCCGGCGCTTCGCGACCCGCGCCGAGGAGCTGGGCTTCGAATCGCTTTTCATCACCGACCACCTCCTGACCGCCCACCGCTTCTACCGCGTGAGCTGGACCGAGCCGCTGATGACGCTCAGCCACGCGGCCGCGGTCACATCCCGCATCAAGCTCGGCACCTCGGTGCTGGTGCTGCCCACCCACAACCCGGTCGTGCTGGCCAAGGAGATCGCCACGCTGCAGCACCTGTCGGGTGGCCGCTTCATCTACGGAGTCGGCACCGGCTGGTACCCGCCCGAATTCGAGTCGACCGGCGGCACGATCCAGCAGCGGGGGCGCCGCACCGACGAGGTGCTCGAGGCTTCGATGCAGCTCTTGCGCGCGCCGCAGCAGTCTTTCGAGGGCAAGTTCCACCGGTTCGCCGACATCACCGTCGAGCCGCTCGCCACGCCGCCGCCGGTATGGGTCGCCGGCGGCCGGCAGTACGCGCACACCGCTTCGCCCGAGGAGGCGCGGATGGACCCCAACGTCCTGCGCCGCATCTGCCGCTGGGACGGCTGGATCGCCCGACCCACCTCCCCACCCGAACAGATCGCGGCCGACCTCGAGGAGATCGACGGCGAGCTCACGCGCCAGGGCACGACGCGCCGGCGCAAGGGTTTCACGGTGGCGCACGAGAACTTCGTGTGGCTGACGGAGAAGACGAAGCGGGATGACGTGATCGAAGAACAGCGCGCACGGATGCTCGCGGTGGTCAGCGACGAGCGGCCGTGGGACTACATCGAGGCGGTCTACCTGACGGGCACGATCGACGAGATCCAGCGCCGCATCCAGCAGCGCGTCGACGTCGGCGTCGAGCACCTCTTCCTGCACACGATGACGCCGGACCTCTCCCAGCTCGACCTTTTCGCCCGCCACCTTCTCGAGCCGTTCAAGGGCGCGGTTCCGTCGGGAGCCCAGTCCTGAACCTGCAGGGGCGCACGGCGCTCGTCACCGGCGGCACGAAGGGTATCGGCCTGGCCATCGCACGTGCCCTGGGCGAGGCCGGTGCCGAGGTGATCGCCATCAGCCGCTCGCGCGAGAACGTGGACGGGTTCAACATGCGCTTCTCCGACAAGAAGGGATTCGAGGCACGCGTCTGCGACGTGCGGGATCGCGCCGCGCTCGAGAAGCTTCGCGATTCCCTGCCGAAGCTCGACGTCCTGGTCGCCAACGCCGGCATCAACAAGCGGGTCGACGCCGTCGACCTCGACGACGCCTCACTGCGCGATCTCATCGAGACCAATTTCTACGGCGCGTTCATCACGTGCCAGGTGATGGCGCCGCTGCTGCTCGCCAGGCCAGGCGGTCGCGTCATCGTGACGTCCTCCGTGAGCGCCATCCACGGCCAGCGCCTGCGCGTCGCGTATTCCGGGACCAAAGGCGCGCTTTCGGCCATGGTCCGCGCGCTCGCGGTCGAATGGGGACCGCAAGGCTGCACGGTGAACGCCATCGGACCGGGCATCACCCGCACGCCACTGGTCGAGGGCTACATCGAAGCCAACCCGCAGCGTGTGGAGGCGGCGATCGCGCACACGCCGCTGCGCCGCATCGGCGAGCCCGACGACATCGCACCCCTTGCGGTCTTTCTGGCGTCCGAGGGAGCCCGGTTCATCACCGGCCAGACCATCTTCGTCGACGGCGGCCTGTCCGCCGGAAGCGACTGGTGGTGACGTTGGGAGGCAGAACCATCGACGACGTCGAGGTCGGGCGCAGCACGCGGTTCAGCAAGACCGTGAGCGAGTCCGACGTCTACCTGTTCGCCGGCATCACCGGCGACCTCGACCCGAACCACGTGGACGAGGAGTACGCCAGCAAGACCTCGCTCGGCCATCGCGTCGCCCACGGCGCGCTGATCGTCGGCTACATGTCCGCGGCGTCGACGCGCATCCTCGAGGACTTCGAGCGACCGATGGTCTCCGTCGGCTACGACCGCATCCGGTTCATCAAGCCCGTGTATCTCGGTGACACGATCAACGTCGAATACGTGATCACATCGCTGGACCGCGAGCGCGAGCGCATCGTCTCCAGGGTCGAGGTGAAGAACCAGAACGGCGAGCTCGTCTGCGTCGCCGACCACATCATGCAGCTCGTGGATTGAGCAAGCCGCTCCAGACCCTCGAGGGCGTGCGCATCGCCGCGTTCACGCAGTTCCTCCTGGGGCCGGCGGCCGTGCAGCACCTGGCCGACCTCGGCGCCGACGTCGTCAAGGTGGAAACGCCGGCCGGAGGCGCGTGGGAGCGGCACTGGGCAGGCGCCGAGACGTTCCGCAACGGGGTGAGCACGTTCTTCATGCTCGCCAACCGCAACCAGCGAAGCCTGGCCCTGGACCTGAAGTCGGAAGCGGGCCGCGAGGCGGCGCTGCGCCTGATCGCGCGCTCCGACGTCGTGGTCGCCAACTTCCGCCCGGGCGCGATGGACCGGCTGGGCCTCGGCTACGAGGCGGCGCGCAAGGCCCGGCCGGACATCATCTACGCCACCGCCTCCGGGTACGGCAGCGACAGCCCCTTCCGCGACCTGCCCGGCCAGGACCTGCTCATCCAGGGGCTGTCCGGCGTGGCGTGGCTGACCGGCCGCGCGGGGAGCGACCCGACGGTGGTCGGCGCGGCGGTGGTCGACCAGCACGGCGGCGCGCTCCTGGCGATGGGCATCCTCGCGGCTCTTTTCCATCGCGAACGTACGGGCGAGGGCCAGAGCCTCGAGGTCGCCATGGTCCAGGCGGCGTTCGACCTGATGACCGAGCCGGTCGTGTACGCGGCCAACGGCGCGAAGCTCCAGCGGCCGCGCGAGGAGATCGCGGACACGTTCCACTCCGCCCCGTACGGTGTGTACCGGACGGCGGACGGCCACGCCGTCATCTCCATGGTCCCGGTGAAGATGCTGGTCGAGGTGCTCGGTGAGGCGCCGCTCAAAGATGGCCTGGACGATCCCGCGGTGGCGTTCGGCAGGCGCGACGAGATCCGCGCGGTGCTCGGTCCGCTGGTCGCCAAGCACACCACCGCCGGCCTGGTCGAGCGCCTGCGGGCTCATCACATCTGGTGCGCGCCGGTGCAGACGATCGACGAGGCGCTCGCCGATCCCGCGGTGCGGCACCTTGACCCGTTCCTGGAGATGAACCACCCGCGCGCCGGGACGGTCAAGGCCCTGCGCCACCCGGTGCGTTACGGCGCCGGCGAACCCGCACTGCGCCGGCTGCCGCCCGAGGTGGGCGAGCAGAGCCGCGAGATCCTGCGCGAGCTCGGCTACTCGGATGAAGAAGCTGCGAGGATCACCTCATCGTGAAGGCGCGCGTGCACCACGTCGGCGTCGTCGTGTCCTCCCTGGTTCGCACCGGCGCGTTCGTGCGCGACGTGATGGGACTCGACCTCGCCCTCGAGCCGCCGCCGCTGCCGGACGGCGTCCGGACGGCGTTCTATTCGAGCGAAGGCGCGCGCGTCGAGCTGATCGAGATACCCGATCCGGAGGCGCGGGCCAGGCGGCTGGGCGATGACGAAGGCCGCGTCGAGCACATCGCGCTTGAGGTCGACGACGTGCACGCGTGGATGGCGCGCCTGCGCGAAAAGGGCGTGCGCTTCACCACCGACCAGCCGGTGCGGGTGCGCGAGAACGAGGCGGTCTGGACTTTGCCGGAAACCTCGGCGGGGTTCGTTTGGCAGCTGTTCAGCCGCGCCAGGACATGATCGCGTCGGCGAGCCGCGCGGCGCGGCCTTCCTGAATCGGCCACCACGACTGCCACGCGCGGTTCGTCAACAGCACGACCGCCAGCTCCTCTTCCGGATCGGCCCAGGCGATCGAACCGCTCGCGCCGTAGTGCCCGAACGCGGTCGCGTGGGCGAGCGTGCCCATGAAATCGTTCGGCTGATCACCCTTCACCTGCCAGCCGAGCCCCCACGGCACGCTCGCGCGCGGCGGCGCGCTGGCGTCCCACGTCACGTCACGCTGCTGGGGTGCGATGTCGACGGGGGCCTCCGGCGGCGCGACCTGCTGCGTCGCCATCGCAGTGCGCGACGCGCGTGAAAGCGCGTCGGTCTTGCCTGCGGGAAGGAACGCCTGGATGAACGCGAGCACGTCGCGCGCGCGCATGTACAGGCCACCCCACGGGAAACCGAGCGAGCGGAAGTAGCGCGAGTTGCCGATCTCCCAGTCCAGGCCTTCCTGTCCTGTCGACTCGACCCACGCGATGCGCTCCTGCTGCGCGCCGTCCGGCCGGAACACGAAATCGGTGGCGCCGAGATCCTTCAGCAGCTGCAGCGTGAACCTCTCGTAGGCCTCCATCGATCGATCGCCTCGAGACAGGCGACGGCCGATGCACTCGGCGACGAGGCCGAGCCCGACCGAGCTGTAGAGGTGCCAGCGGCCGGGCTCGAAGTGCACCTCTTCATCCAGGAATGACGTGATGAAGTCGTCGATCGGAGCGTGGCGCTTGCGCAGCTCGAGGTTGTCGCGACTGAATCCCGCGAGGCCCGATGTGTGCGTGACGAGATGGCGCAGCGTCACGTCGCGCCGCCACGGCCTTCGATCGCCGGGCCTCGCGAATTCCGGCAGCACGTCGTGCAGGGGCTCGTCCACGGCCAGCAGGCCGCGATCGACGCAGGCCATCATGGCGGCGACCGTCACCGGTTTGGTGATGGAGGCGATGCTCCACAGCGTGTCCGCGCCGGCACGGACCGCGCGTTTGCGGTCGGCCAGGCCCACGTAGCCCTCAAACGCCACCTCGCCGCGGCGCGCGATCAGCAGCGCCGCGCCGGGGATGACGCCTTC
>DASSLR010000003.1:0-17009 GCA_035689345.1 Candidatus Dormiibacterota bacterium | reverse complement strand
GCTCAAGCTCCTCTAGGCGGAGGGGCTGGGCGTCGGGCTCGGGCTCGGGGAGACGCCGGGGCTGGGGGAAGGAAGCGGCGCGGGAGTCGATGCGCCCGACGTGGAGTCGGGCGCGGGCCCGACGAAGTCCAGGTCGTACTCGGCCGCGGCGTGCCGCTGGCCCACGTCCTGCAGATTGTTGGTGACCACCAGCCGGTAGCGCGCGCCCGGGGTGAGCTGCAGGCCGCTGAAGGTGATCGTCCTGTCGTTGTAGGTCGGCGTGACCTGGATCGCAGCGCCGGTGGAGTCCTGCAGCGTCACGGAGTTGATGGTGCTCGCGACGAGGTCGCTGTCGAACGTGACGTCGACCTCGGAGCCGGTGACCTTCATCGAGACGACCTCAGGGCCCTTGGCGAGGCCGCGCTCCGGCGCGGCGTTCACTCCGTCGATCAGGAACGGATCCGTGCTGACGGAGCGCAGCACGACGAGCGTTTCCTCGATGGCCACCTTCTCCTGCTTGTTCTTGCCGAACACCATCCGGACCACGACTCGCACCGTGTTCGGTGTGGTCGGGTCGACCTCGGCCAGCACGATGTAGTAGCGCTTGAACTGCAGGTCGCTGCTCGGGATGAGCGCCGGGTTGCCGGACCCGTAGGCGGTCTTGCCAGAGTCGTCGAGGTAGGTGCGCGCCTTGTCCGGGTCGTTGTCCTGGCGTGCGCGCATGAAGGCGTCGACGATCGCCGAGGCTTGAGCCGTCGGCGAGGGCAGCGGCGCGGCCGCGGGCGCGGTCGCGACCCAGAGTCCGTTGCCGCGCACGAACAGGAACGTGCTCGCATCGGGCGCCCAGGCAGGCGCGTGGTAGGTGCCGTCGGCGAGCTTGGTCAGGCTCGTGCCGTCGGGGCGCACCGAGAAGATGGCGGTGTCAGAGCCGAGCAGGATTACGTTCTGGGCCGACCAGCTCGCGTCCCCTTCCGGCAGCTGCTTCACTGTCTTCCCGTTCGTGTCGGCGACGAGGTTCCCGTAGATGAGCCGCGCGCCGTTCGGCGACCAGCCCTGGAAGGTGCCCGCCGCGCCTGCACCGCCAAGCTGGGCGCTCGCGCCGGTGCCGAGGTCCAGGACGAACAGCGTGCTCGCCGTCTGGTACACCGCGTGCAGGCCGTTCGGCGCGATGGAGATGACGCTGGCCGCCTGGTTGCTCTGGATGCCGGCGACCTTGTTGATGGTGTCGCCGACCGAGTAGACGCCGTCGCTCGTGCCGAAGAAGAGCGTCTCGCCGACCCAGCGCAGCGCGGTCGGAGTCGATGCCGGAGCGACCTCGTCGGTCGTCTTCGTCGCGGGCGTCAGGATCTCGATCTTGCCCGCCCGCACGTACGCCAGCTTGCCGCCGGCCGGATCGAGCGCGGGCAGGGACGCGCCATCGGTGACGAGCGTGGTCGGTGCTCCGCCCTTCGCCGGCACCGACACGATCGCGCCGCCGGCGGCGACGTAGTAGACCGTCGACGAGTCGGGCGACCACAGCGGCGACGACGACGCCGCGCTCGGGATCGTGGCGAGCTGCTGCTGGTTCAGCGTCAGCACTCGCGGCGTCGGGCTGGCCTGCGGCGGCGCGGGCGTCGACGGCTGGGTGACGAAGGTGATCGTCGTCGGCGTGCTGAGCGGCTGCTGCGTCTTGGTCAGCGCGCCGGGGCCGATGGTCACCTGGTACTGCGTGTTGGGCGCCAGGTCGCCGGTGACCGGCTGGATGTACATCTGCGCGTCGCCGTTCCAGGAGAAGGTCACGCTGGTCGCGGGGGTGATCTGCGTCGCCTTCTCGGTGGACGGGTGATCCATGGGCTGGTTGAACGAGACGAGGATGGGCTGGTGCAGCGCGACCGCGGACTGGTCCTGCTGCGGGCTCCGGACGATGACCTCGTTGAATCCCCCCGGCGGCTGCGCGGCCGTGTAGACCACGACCGAGGCGATCATCACGACTACGGCCGCGGCGCCGACCCACGTCAGCCTCGGCGCGGTGAGCCAGCCGCGCCACCACGAGTCCCTGCCCTCGGCGGAACGCCACGCCATGTCCATGAGCTGGCGGCGCAGCGCGGACTTGAACGCGTCGTCCAGCGGAGGCTCCGGCGTCTCCGCCCGGCTCAGAAGCTGCGCCAGGCGCCGGAGCTCATGGTCCTGCAGGACGTCGTTCAGCTCGGGGTCGAAGCGCTGGCCGCTCAATCGACCGGCCTCAGGGCGCCCGCCTGCTCGCGCAGGCTGGTCACGCCGCGATGGATCAACAGCTTCACGGCGCCGGGCGTCTTGCCCATGGCGACCGCGATGTCCTCGATCCTCATGTCTTCCTGGAACTTCAGGACCAGCGCCGTGCGCTGCTGCACCGGCAGCTCTTCGACGATCGCCCAGATACGGCGGATCTCGTCGCGCTGCGCGGCCTGCTCCTCGAGCGCCGGTCCCGCGACCGACAGGTCGTGGAAGTCCTCGAGCGGCTGCGAGGGCCGCTGGCTGCGGTAGCGGTCGGCGATCGCGTTGACCGCGATCTGGTAGAGCCAGGCAGCAAAAGGACGCCCCGTGTCCTGGTAACGGGGCATTGCCTTCAGGGCCTTGATGAAGACCTCTGAGGTGACATCCTCCGCTGCGGTTTGCTCCCTCACTCTGGAATACACGAACCTGTAGATCTGCTGAAAGTGCCGGTCATAGAGCGCCCCGAATTCACGCGGGTCCCGCTTGGCGCGTTCGACGAGCTCTCTTTCCTCGCCGCGACCCGGGTCGCTCACTGGCCTCTCAGCCTGTGCGGGTTCAAACGGGGAGCCTCCGAATACGGTTACGACTTCGCGAAGCGGGCTGCGACATGCGCTCCTGCGATTATCTCCGCCCGCACGCTACTGACTACTTATCGTCATGAAATCCACAGCATCTTGTGGATATCTCTTCGCCATCCACTAGATGTGCTCTCGTGCCTGGTGGCAGATATAATCAGCCCGACCCCAGTGTTGATTGGGAGCCTTCCCCTTCCTTGATCGAGCGCTACTGTCCGCCCGCCATGCGGGCGGTGTGGTCTGACCAGCACCGGTTTGAGCTATGGCTGCGGATCGAGATCCTCGCCTGCGAGGCCTGGGCTGAGCTCGGACGCGTCCCCGCGTCCGCCTTGCCGAAGATCCGCCAGGCTTCCTTCGACGCCGCGCGCATCGCCGCGCTCGAGGAGCGCGTCGGCCACGACGTGATCGCGTTCCTGACCGACGTCAACGCTTCGATCGGCCAGCCCGAAGCGCGATACGTGCACCTCGGGATGACCTCGCAGGACCTCAACGACACGGCGATGGCGGTGCAGCTGGTCGAGTCTTCGAGGCTCATCGCAGGCGACCTCGCACGGGTGCGCGACGCGGCCGCCGAGCTGGCGGTGCGTCATCGCAAGACACTGATGGCCGGCCGCACGCACGGCATCGTCGCCGAGCCCATCACGTTCGGGTTCAAGGTCGCGGGCTGGGTCGCCGAGCTGGATCGCGTGCGCGTCCGCCTCGACCGCGCGACCGATGAGGCGGCGGTCGGGCGCATATGCGGCGCGGTGGGCACGCATGCCACGGTGGACCCACGTGTCGAGGAGCACGTGTGCAAGGCGCTTGGCCTCCGGCCCGACGTCGTGTCGACGCAGGTCGTGGCGCGCGACGTGCACGCGTCGTTCATGGCGGCGCTCGCGTCCGTCGCGGGGGCGCTCGAACGGATCGCGACCGAGATCCGTCACCTTCAGCGCAGCGAGGTCGGCGAGGTTTTCGAGCCCTTCGGCAAAGAACAGAAGGGAAGCTCCGCGATGCCGCACAAGCGAAACCCGGTCCTGACCGAGCGCGTGTGCGGGCTCGCGCGCGTGGTGCGGGGCAACATGGTCACCGCGTTCGAGAACACGGCGCTGTGGCACGAGAGGGACATCAGCCACTCGTCGGCGGAACGCGTGGTCTTTCCCGACGCGTGCGCGGCCGTCGATTTCATGTGCATCGACATGGGCAAGGTCCTGTCCGGGCTGGAAGTTCGGCCCGAGCGGATGCTGCGCAACCTCCAGTTCGGCGGCGGGGTCGTCTTCTCGGGCCGGGTGCTCACGGCGCTCGTCGAGTCCGGGATGTCACGGGAGGACGCGTACGCGATCGTGCAGAAGGCGGCGATGGAGTCGCTGCAGGAGGGCGGGCCCGGATTCCGTTCCCAGGTCGAACAGAACAAGGCCGTCATGGACCGCATCGGCGCGACCCTCGACCAGGTCTTCGACCCGTGGGCCGGCCTCGAGAACACCGACCTGGCCTTTGAACGCCTGAACCTCGGAGTCAAGACCGCGTGATCGCCGGCCCTCCCGTGAACGAGACCGAGCTGCCGCTCAAGCTGTTTGCGCGCGGCAAGGTGCGGGACACGTACGAGCTGCCCGACAACCAGCTGCTGATGGTCGCCACCGATCGTCTGTCCGCGTTCGACCACGTGCTGCCCACCGGCATTCCCGATCGCGGCAAGGTGCTGACCCAGCTCTCGATCTTCTGGTTCTCGCAGACCCACACCTTCCAGGAGAACCACCTCGTCTCCGGCATGGTGCCCGACCTGCCGGCGGCGCTGCGCGACCACCGCGAGGAGCTGGCCGGCCGCTTCATGATCGTGCGCAAGGCCAAGCGCATCGACTTCGAGTGCGTGGTGCGCGGCTACCTCGCGGGCAGCGCGTGGAAGGAATACGAGGAGTCGCACACGCTGGCCGGCGAAGAGATGCCGCCTGGCCTGCGCCAGAGCGAAAAGCTCGCGTACCCCATCTTCTCGCCCGCGACCAAGGCCGACACCGGCCACGACGAGAACATCACGTTCACGCAGATGAAGAAGGAGCTGGGCGACGAGCTCGCGACGAAGCTGCGCGACGCAAGCCTCGAGCTGTACAAGTACGCATCTGAGCACGCGGAGAAGCGCGGCATCATCCTGGCGGACACGAAGTTCGAGTTCGGGCTCATCGACGACGAGCTGATCCTCATCGACGAGGCCCTCACGCCCGACAGCTCTCGCTTCTGGGATGCGCTCACGTATCGCGTCGGCGTCGCGCCGGATTCGTACGACAAGCAGTTCGTGCGTGATTGGCTCACACGCTCGGGCTGGGACAAGGAGTCGGATCCGCCGGCCCTGCCGCCGGAGATCGTGGCTCAGACCCGCGAGCGCTACCTCACGGCGTATCAGCGCCTCGTGGGCAAGCCCCTGTTCCCGAAGAAGGCGAGGAACGAAAAGTAGTGATTGCACGAATCATCGTCACGCCCAAGCCGGTCGTGAACGACCCGCAGGGCGTCACCGTCCGCCAGGGCCTCGCCTCGCTCGGCTTCGGCGAGGTGACCGATGTGCGCGTCGGCAAGTACATCGAGGTGCGCCTCGAGGCCGGCAGCGAGCGCGAAGCCAGGGAGCGCGTGGACGCGATGTGCCGGCGCCTGCTGGCCAACGACGTCATCGAGGACTACCGCTTCGAGCTCGAGCAGGAGCGCAGGGGAGCCGGCACCCGGTGAAGTTCGGGGTCGTGGTCTTTCCCGGTACGTGGTCCGACCGCGACTGCGGCTGGGTCGTCGACCAGGTGCTCGGCGCGCACCTGCAGTACCTCTGGCACAAGGACGCCGACCTGAAGGGCTGCGATTGCGTGATCCTGCCCGGCGGATTCGCCTACGGCGACTACCTGCGCACGGGCGCCATCGCCCGCTTCGCGCCCGTGATGGAGAGCGTCTCTGAGTTCGCCGACCGCGGCGGCCTCGTGTGGGGCATCTGCAACGGCTTCCAGATCCTGTGCGAGGCGGGCCTGCTGCCCGGCGCGCTGATCCGCAACTCTTCGCTCGAGTACCGCTGCGAGTGGACGAACCTCGTGGTCGAGCGCACCGATCTTCCTTTCACGTCGCAGTGCGACGAGCGCGAGGTCATCCGCATCCCCATCTCCCATGGCGAAGGCAGCTACTTCGCCGATCCGGCCACGCTTTCACGCCTGGAGCAGAACGGCCAGGTCGTCTTTCGCTACTGCGACGTGGAAGGCCGCGTCCGGCCGAACGCCAATCCCAACGGCTCCCTGCACAACATCGCGGGCATCGTCAACTCGCGCGGCAACGTGCTCGGCATGATGCCGCACCCCGAGCGCTGCGCCGAGCCGGAGCTCGGCGGCACCGACGGGCTGAAGCTTTTCCGCTCGGTCATGCACAGCGCCGCGCAGGTGCTGACGGCGTGAGGCTCGAGGACCGCGAGATAGACGAGCGCAAGTTGCGCGAGGTCGCGCTGACCGCGGACGAATACAGCGTCATCGTCCAGGCGTTGAAGCGACCACCCAACGACGTCGAGCTGGGGATGCTCGGCGTGCTGTGGTCGGAGCACTGCTCGTACAAGACCTCGAAGGCGCTCCTGCGCCGGCTGCCGACGAGCGGACCGCTGGTGCTGCAGGGGCCGGGCGAGAACGCGGGCGCGGTCAGCCTCGGCAACGGTTGGGCGGTCGTGTTCAAGATCGAATCGCACAACCATCCTTCGGCCATCGAGCCCTACCAGGGCGCGGCCACAGGCGTCGGCGGCATCCTGCGCGACGTCATCGCCATGGGCGCGCGGCCCATCGCGCTGCTCGACTCGCTGCGCTTCGGACCGCTGCCCGAATCGCGCCACCATTTCGAAGGCGTCGTCGCGGGCATCGGCGGCTACGGCAACTGCATCGGCGTGCCGACCGTCGCGGGCGAGGTGTACTTCGAGGACTGCTACGCGCAGAACCCGCTCGTCAACGCGATGTGCGTCGGCCTCGTGCGCGCCACTGACCTCATGCGCGCGCGCGCCGAGGGCACCGGCAACAAGCTGCTGCTCGTGGGCGCGGACACGGGGCGCGACGGCATCCACGGCGCCGCCTTCGCCTCCCTCGAGCTCGACGAGGACAGCTCCCAGCGGCGCCCCGCGGTGCAGGTGGGCAACCCGTTCCTGGAGAAGTGCCTGCTCGAAGCGTGCATGGACCTCTCGCTGAGCGATGCGGTGGTCGCGATCCAGGACCTCGGCGCCGCGGGCCTGACGTCGTCGGTGGCCGAGTGCGCCGGCCGCGTGCCCGGCGCGGGCGCTCGCATCGACGTCTCCAGGGTGCCCAGGCGCGAGCGCGGTATGACGCCTTACGACGTGATGCTCTCCGAGTCCCAGGAGCGCATGCTCGTCGTCGTCCGCCGCGGTCGCGAAGCGGACATCGAGCGCATCTTCCAGACGTGGGACCTCACGTCCGCCGTGATCGGCGAGGTCACCAACGACGGCCAGCTGACAGTGCTCGACCACGACGAAGAGGTGGCCCGGCTGCCAATCCAGCTGCTGACTGAGGGCGCGCCGCTGCGCCGCCTGGTCGGCCTGCCGCCCGAGCCGGCGCCCGCGCTCGATCTCGACGCGCTGCCTCCGCCGGCGGACGTCGCCGCCACGCTGCTGCGGATGCTGGGCAGCCCGAACCTCTGCAGCCGCCGGCCGGTCATCCGGCGATACGACCACATGGTCGGCGACGCGACGGTCATCCCTCCGGGCGGCGACGCGGCGATGCTGCGCGTCAAGAGCACGAAGGTCGGAATCGCCATGACGACGTCGTGCAACGCGCGCTACTGCCACCTCGACGCCAACCTCGGCGCGCAGCTCGCCGTCGCCGAGGCGGCTCGCAACATCATCGCCACCGGCGCGCAGCCGCTCGCCGTCACCGACTGCCTCAACATGGCCAACCCCGACCGGCCCGAGGTGTACTGGCAGCTCGAGGAGACGGTCAGCGGCATGGCCCAGGCGTGCCGGTCGCTGGAGCTCCCGATCGTCAGCGGCAACGTGAGCCTGTACAACGAGTCGGCCGGCGGCGCCGGCATCTACCCGACGCCGGTGATCGGCATGGTCGGCCAGATCGACGACTACGACCAGCGCCTGCAGGCGGGCTTCAGGCACGAAGGCGACTTCGTGCTGCTCATCGGCTCGAGCCACAACGATCTCGGCGGAAGCGAGTACCTGAAGGTCGAGCACGGAATGGTCGCCGGCCGGCCGCCGGAGCTGGACCTGGCGCGTGAGCGCGCCGTCGGCAAGCTCGTGCTCGCGGCCGCGCGCGCGGGCCTCATCAAGAGCGCGCACGACTGCTCCGACGGCGGCATGCTCGTGGCGCTGGCCGAGTGCTGCATGCTCGGTGGCGTCGGGATGCGCGGACCGGCACTCAACCCCGAGCCGCCGCTGCGCATGGACGCCGCGTTCTTCGGCGAGTCTCCGAGCCGCTTCATCGTCAGCGCCCCTTCGCGCGCGACGCCGGAGCTGCAGTCGCTCGCACGCCGCCATCACGTCGAGATCGCGCTGCTCGGCCTCACCGGCGGGGATTCGCTGGAGCTCGAGGGCCAGCTGAAGGTCAGCTTGCAAGAGATGCGCGACGCCTGGGAACGCGGCCTGGAGCGACACGTCTGATGTGCGGGGTCTTCGGCATCTGCGCCGATCGCAACGTCGACGTCGCGAACCTGACGTACTTCGGGCTCTTCGCCCTGCAGCACCGCGGCCAGGAGTCAGCGGGCATCGCGGTGTCGGACGGCGAAGCCGTGCGAGTGCACCGCGGCATGGGCCTGGTGGCGCAGGTGTTCAACCCGGCGACCGTGCGCGAGATGGGCGAAGGCAGCATCCTCGCCCTCGGCCACACTCGCTACTCCACCACCGGCGCGTCGCGGCCGGAGAACGCGCACCCGCTGCCGTTCCACCACCCGACGCTCGGCTCCGGCGCCATCGCCCACAACGGCAACCTGATCAACGCCCAGGCCTTGCGGTCGCAGCTCGAAGAGCAGGGCGCGACCTTCGAGTCGGCGCTCGACACCGAGGTGATGGCGCGCCTCATCGAGCACACGCACGGGAGGACGTGGGAGGAGGTCGTGCGCCGCGCCTTCGCGCGCGTGGTGGGCGCGTACTCCTGCGGCATCATCACGCCGACGCAGCTGATCGCTCTGCGCGACCCCTACGGCTTCCGGCCGCTGTGCATCGGCTTCATCCCGCTCGCCGGCCAGCCGGCGCACGTGGTCGCGTCGGAGACCTGCGCGCTCGACACCGTGCACGCGACATTCGTGCGCGAGGTGCAGCCCGGCGAGATGGTGGTGATGGACGAGCATGGCGTGCAAAGCACCACCTTCCAGACGTCGAGCAAGCACGCGATGTGCGTGTTCGAGTTCATCTATTTCGCGCGGCCGGACTCCATCCTCAAGAACTGCGAGCTCGAAGAGGCGCGCATCCGCATGGGCCACGAGCTGGCCAAAGAGGCGCCGGTCGAGGCGGACATGGTGATCGCGTTTCCGGACAGCGGCACGCCCGCCGCGATCGGCTACGCCGAGGCGTCAGGCATCCCCTATCGAGAAGCGCTCATGAAGAGCCGCTACATCAACCGCACCTTCATCCAGCCCGACCAGTCGCTGCGCGAGGCCGGCGTGATGCTGAAGCTCAACCCGCTGCCCCGCTCGATCAGGGGCAAGCGCCTGATCGCCGTCGACGACTCGATCGTGCGCGGCACGACCTCGCGCCGCATCATCGACCGCCTGCGCGCGGCGGGCGCGAAGGAGATCCACATGCGTATCTCCAGCCCGCCCATGCGCTACCCGTGCTTCATGGGCGTGGACATCGGCTCGACCAAGGAGCTGATCGCCGCCGGACGCACGGTCGAGGAGGTGCGCGAGCACATCGGCGCCGACAGCCTTTCCTACCTGTCCATCCCGGGCCTCATCCGGGCCATCGGCCGCGGCACGTCGCAGGAGTTCTGCCGCGCCTGCTTCGACGGCTCGTACCCCGTGGCGGTGCCGCAGCAGCTCGAGATGGACAAGTTCCAGTTCGAGCCGGTCTGACTTAGCGATGCCCGCCGAAGGCCTGTCGTACGCCGCGGCCGGCGTCGACATCGAGGCGTACGAGCGTGTGCTGGAGCGGGTGAAGCCGCTCATCGCCGCCACCCAGGGCGCTCAGGTGGCTGCGGGTGTCGGCCCGTTCGCGGGCCTGTACGAGCTGCCCGGAGGCGGTCGCCTCGCGGCCAGCGCCGATGGCGTCGGCACGAAGATCAAGCTCGCCATTGCGACCGGGCGCCACCGCGGCATCGGCGTCGACATCGTCAATCACTGCGTCAACGACATCGCGTGTGCGGGCGCCCGGCCGCTGTTCTTCCTCGATTACTTCGCGACCGGGAAGCTCGATCCGAAGGTCTTCGAGCAGCTCGTCGAGGGCATGACCGAGGCCTGCCGCGCCGCCGGCTGCGCGCTGCTCGGCGGCGAGACCGCGGAGATGCCGGGCATGTACGGTCTCGGCGACTACGACCTCGCGGGCTTCATCGTGGGCATGGTCGACTCGGACGCGGCACGCGCGCCGGTCGTCGCCGGCGACGTCCTCGTCGGCCTTCCCTCGAGCGGCCTGCACACCAACGGCTACTCGCTCGCCCGCAAGGTCTTCGAAGGTGTGACGCTCGGCAAGCGGCTGGCCGACCAGCTGCTGGCGCCACACAAGTCGTACCTCGACACGATGCGCGCGCTGCCATGGAAGGCCGCCGCGCACATCACCGGCGGAGGCATCCTAGGCAACCTGCCCCGCTGCCTGCCTGACGGCTTGGGCGCCGTGCTTCACCGGAAGAGCTGGGACGCGCCCGCGATCTTCGGTGAGATTCAGACCCGCGGGCGCGTGTCCGACGACGAGATGTACGGCACGTTCAACATGGGCCTGGGCATGATCCTGGTCGTGGATCCCGAGGACGCCGGCGCCGATGCGCTCGTGGTGGGCGAGGTGGTCGAGCAGAAAGGGCCCGAGCGGGTGGTCATCCGCTGAGGCTCGGCGTCTGCGTCTCCGGACAAGGGACGAACCTGCGCAACCTCGTCGAGCGTGGTTTCGAGGTCGTCGCGGTGGCGACGAACCGGCCGTCGTGCGGCGGGGCGGCGTTCGCGCGCGAGCGCGGCGTCCCGCTCGCTGAGCTGTCGCAAAAGCGATTTCCGTCGATCGAGGCGCGCGACGAGGCCATGCGCGATTTCTTCTTGAAGCACCACGTCGAGCTGGTCGTCGACGCGGGCTACGACCGCGTCCACTCAGCCCCCTTTCTCGACGCGTTTCGCGACCGGATCATCAACGTCCATCCCTCGCTGCTGCCCGAGTTCGCGGGCGTCATGGACGCGGTGGAGCAGGCGCTGGCGGCAGGCGTGGCCACGACCGGTGCGACGGTGCACATCGTCACCGACGCCCTGGACGCGGGGCCCATCCTCGCCCAGGAGTCGGTTCCGGTCCTGCCCGGCGACACGGTGGAAACGCTCCGCCGGCGGGTGCACGAGGTCGAGTACCGTTTGCTTCCGAAAGCGATCCGCTTGATGGAGGGGATGCATGCCAAGAGCTCTCCTGTCCGTTAGCGACAAGACAGGGCTCGCAGGCTTCGCGCGCGGCCTTCGCCGCCTGGGCTTTGAGCTGTTCGCCACGGGCAGCACGCTGCAGACCCTTTCCGACGCGGCCATCGACGCGCACCCGGTCTCCGAGCTGACGGGGTTCCCCGAGATCATGGACGGCCGCGTCAAGACGCTGCACCCGGGCGTGCACGCGGGACTCCTCGCGCTCCGCGATCGTCCCGAGCACATGGAGACGCTTCACCGCCACGGTCTCAAGGAGATCGACCTCCTCTGCTGCAACCTGTACCCGTTCGTCGAGACGGTGACCAGGCCGGACGTGACGTTCGAGGAGGCGATCGAGCAGATCGACGTCGGCGGCCCCGCCATGATCCGCGCCGCCGCCAAGAACCACGAATCCGTGGTCGTGATCGTGCGGCCCGAGCGATACACCGAGATCCTGGACGAGCTCCATTCCGGTGGTCCCGACCAGCCCGCGCGGCGGCGCCTCGCGGCGGAAGCCTACGCCCACACCGCGGCGTATGACTCGTGGATCGCCGCGTATCTCCGCGGTCCCGAGTCGCCGGGGTTCGCGACCGAGATGTCGTTCGCGGGCCGCCTCGCGCAGCCCTTGAAGTACGGCGAGAACGAGCACCAGCCAGCCGCCTTCTACCGCTACGGTCCCGACCCCGGTGGCATGGGCGGCGCGCGCCAGCTGCAAGGCAAGGAGCTTGGCTTCAACAACATCCAGGACGCCGCGGCGGGAATCCAGCTCGTGAGCGATTTCAGCATGCCCGCGGCGGCGATCATCAAGCACACGAATCCGTGTGGCCTCGCGGTCGCTGAAAGCATCAGCGCCGCGTATCGCATGGCTTACGAGTGCGACACCGTGAGCGCGTTTGGCGGGATCGTCGCCGTCAACCGTCCTCTCGACCGCGAGACCGCCGAGCAGATCGTGCAGATCGTCACGCACGTGGTGATCGCGCCTTCGGTGCTCGACGAGGCGCTGGAGGTGCTGGCGCGTCGTCGCGCGATGATCGTGCTCGCGGCCGAACCGACCAAGCACGTGCTGCTGGACTACGACGTGCGCTCGGTGTCCGGCGGATTCCTCGTGCAGGCGTGGGACCGCGGAGGCTTCGACCGCGGGACGTGCACGGTGGCGACCAAGAGGCCGCCGACCGAGGCCGAGTGGGAGCAGCTCGGATTCGCGTGGATCGCGGTCAAGCACGTGAAGTCGAACGCGATAGTGATGTTCAAGGACGGTTCGGCCGTCGGAGTCGGCGCGGGACAGATGTCGCGCGTCGAGGCGGTGCAGATCGCCGCACATCGCGCCGGCGCGCGCGCGCAGGGTTCGGTGATGGCGTCGGACGCCTTCTTCCCTTTCCCGGACGGCCTCGAGGAGGGCATTCGCGCGGGCGTGACGGCGGTGATCCAGCCGGGCGGGTCGCTGAAGGACCCCGAGGTGACGGCCGCCGCCGACGCCGCCGGCATCGCGATGGTCATGACGGGTCGCCGCCACTTCAAACACTAAAACAATGAGAGGGAACCAAGGTCCCCTCTCATCGCGCAGCTTCGCTGCGCTGCTCTCCCTCCCGCCTGGCAACATTGCGCTGCTGGGGAGACAAAGTCGCGGAGGGCAAAGCCCGCCCGCCCCTGCCACGTTGGTCTAATGTCGGGAAATGGCTCAGCTTCCGTCAGACATGAACGCCTTCAACCGCCAGATCATCGAAGAGTTCCGCGCGACCAAGGGCCAGCTGAGCGGTCGTATGGCGGGACGGCAGGTCCTGCTGATCACCACCAAGGGCGCGCGCACCGGCGAGCCGCGCACCGCGGTCATCGGTTACCGCAAGTCAGGCGCTGTCTTCGTCGTGATCGCCTCCGCCAACGGCGCCGCCGCGCACCCGTCGTGGTACGTCAATCTCCTGGCGGATCCGCACGCGACGATCGAGGTCGGTCCCGAAAAGGTCGAGGTGCGCGCCCGCACGGTCAAGGGCAAGGAGCGCGAGAAGCTCGCCAAAGTGATCGAGTATCTCGAGCCGCAGCAGAAGCTGACGGCGCGCACCATCCCGGTGGTGGCGCTGGAGCCGGTCAAGAAATCAGCAAAGCGCCACTGACGTTCTCGGGCGAACGGCCCGAGCACCACATGAAGAAGACGCGTGTGGAACACCCTCGCGTCACGTGCGGCACGTGCCGCATGTTCGACGGCACGACCTGGTGCCGACACTGGAACTTTCACACGACGGCCGAGTCGCCGCCGTGTCGTTTTTACCGACAGGCGGCGAACAGGCAGGGTGGTTAGGCGGCTTCGGCGACAGGCTCGGGTTCTGGCTCCGGTGCGTGCTCGGGCACGACGCGCGGGCGGGGTGCCGGTCGCAGCGCGATGAGGGCGACGACCAGGCCTGCCGCGACGGACGCCGCTGCCAAGGCGAAGCCGAGCTGGTAGCCACTCGTCAGCGCGGCCGCCAGGTTGCTGCCGGCCGCGACGAGGTCGCGGGCACGATCCGCTGAAACGGTGCCCAGCGCGGCGAGGCCGAGCGCGGCGCCGACCTGCATCGTCACGTTGGCGACGCCGGACGCCACTCCCGCGTCGGCCGCGGGAACCTCGGACATGATGATCGTGAGGAGCGGCATGAAAGACATGCCCGCGCCTATACCGAACAGAAGGTACGAACCGAACAGCGTTGGGAAGTAGGCGCCGCCCTGGCCGGCTGTGGCCTGCAGCGCGAGCGAGAACGTGATCGTCACCAGCCCTGGGATCAGCAGGCGCCGCGGGCCGAAGCTGCGCATCAGCCTTGCGGTGATGCCGGTCGACAGCGTGGCCAGCGCGAGAGTGGCCGGCAGGAATGCGAGGCCCGTAGCGAACGCGCTGAAACCGCGCACGTGCTGCAGGTAGAGCGCCCCGAGGAAGAAGGTCGAGAACATGCCGGTCGCCAGCAGCGCCCGCACGACGCTGGCGACGGTGAGGCTGCGAACGCGCAGGATGCGCAAAGGCAGGATGGGGTTGCGGACGCTCGCTTCGACCACGAAGAAGATCACGAGCAGTGTGATCGCGGCGCCGCCGATGCCTTCCGTTTGCGCGGAGGCCCACCCGTCAGCAGACGCGGTGACGATCGCGTAGACGGCGGCCATCAGCGCCGCTGTCACCAGCACCGACCCGAGGATGTCGACGCCCTGGCGCAGTCCGAGCCCGGCGTTCTCCTCGATGAGCCGCCAGCCGAACGCAAATGTCGCGATGCCGATGGGCACGTTGATGAAGAAGATCCAGTGCCAGTTGATCGCCTGGGTGAGCACGCCTCCGGCGAGCAGGCCGAGCGAGCCTCCGCCGGCGATCACGAGCGTGAAGAGGCTCATGGCCTGGGCGCGCTCCCGAGGTTGCGGGAAGGACGTGACCAGGATGGCGATGATGACCCCGGCCGACATCGCGCCGCCGATTCCCTGCAGAGCCCGGGCCGCGATCAGGGTGACCGCATCGGGCGCCAGCCCGTCCAGGCCGGAGGCCATCGTGAACACGATCACCCCGGCCAGGAAGACCTTGCGGCGACCGATGAGGTCGCCGGCTCGGCCGGCCAGCAGCAGCAGGCTGCCGTAGGTGATCAGGTATGCGTTGACGACCCAGGTCAGGTCGGCCTGCGTGAAGTGCAGGTCGCGCTGGATCGAGGGCAGGGCCACGTTCACGATCGTCGAGTCGAGCACGATCATCAGCTGGCCCACGCACACGACGATCAGGGCGAGCCATCGCCGGACCTGGTTCTGAGTTCCGCTGTTCATAACGCCTCCCAAATAACCCCGTTGACTTGACGATCATTATAACGGGATCATTAGGGTCCTTATTGCATGATTTTCTGGTATGTGGGAATAATCACAGTTGGTGGTACGATCAACATGCATCGAGAGATGAGCAGCATCCCCAGGACCGGCTTGATGAGTCTGGTGAACCAGGTCTCCAAGGCCATGAATCGGCGAGCTTCCGAGGAGCTCCTCGGCATGCGGCTGAAGCAGTTCCTGGCCCTGTCCTACATCCAGGACCACCCGAACGTGACCCAGCAGGAGCTCGAATCGGCCCTCCTGGTGGACGCGAACGCCGTGGTCCTGCTCCTCAACGACCTCGAGACAGCTGGGTTCGTCGTCCGGCGGCGCGATCCTGCCGACCGGCGCCGGCACCTGGTCGAGGTGACCCGAGCCGGGAAGGCGGCTTGGGAGCGCGCGGACAAGGCGCGAACCGCCCTGGCCGAGGAGATGCTGGCCGGCTTCACGCAGGCAGAGCGTGAGACCCTGCGCAGCTTGCTCCAGCGCGTGCTGGACAGCCTGCTCAGCGCCGCGCCCGAGCACGCTCGCACGTAAGGGCCTCTCTCATCAGCACTGCTGAGGCGCGCTCGCGGTTTCCGGTCCTCGAGCGATTCGCGTATCTGAACGCCGGGTCGGTTGGGCCGCTGTCGCGCGGGACCGCGGAGGCGATGTCCGCCGCGCAGTCACACGGGCTGACGGATGGACGCGGGTCGATGGCGGCGTTCGAGGCGGGCCAGGCCGACGAGCTGGCTCTGCGCGAGCGCCTGGCCGCGCTCGTCAAAGTGCCGGTCGAGAAGGTGCTGCTCACGACGTCCACCACCGAGGGCTGCAACATCGTGGTCACAGGGCTGCGCCTCGGTCCCGACGACGAGGTCGTTACGACGGACGCCGAGCACCCTGGCCTGCTGGCGCCGCTCGAAGCGTCCGGCGCGAAGATCAAGAAGGCGCGCGTGACCGAGCATCCGGCCGGCGACGCCCTCGAGGTGATCACCGCCGAGGTCACGCCGGCGACGAAGCTCATCGCGCTATCGCACGTGCTGTGGCTGAACGGGCATGTCCTGCCGCTGGCGGACATCAAGAGAGTGACGGGCCTGCCGCTGCTGGTCGACGGCGCGCAGTCGGTGGGGGCCATCCCGGTCGATGCGTCGGTCGCGGACTGGTACACGGTATCGGGCCAGAAGTGGCTGTGCGGCCCGGAAACGACGGGCGCGCTCTATGTCGCCGATGCCGACAGCCTGAAGCCTCGAATGGGTCACTTCTTCGGCTCCGTCCGCACCGACGCGACGCGATTCGCGGTCGTCCATATGAGCCACGTGCTGGTGGCCGGTCTTCAGGCGGCGGTGGCCGAGCTGCCCGAGTGGGGCTTCGCCCGCGCGGCGGAGATGGTGGCGCGATGCCGCGAGGCGCTTCTCGGTGCCGGCATCGAGGTGCGGACCGACGCCGGCCAGGGCACGCTCGTCTCGTTTCGCGTGCCGGGCGAGCCGGCCGAGGTCGTGAAGGCCGCGTACGCGCGGGGGGTTGTGATCCGGCACCTGCCGGGCGGGTGGCTGCGGGCCTCGGTCGGGTGGTGGAACGACGAGGGGGATATTGGGAGGCTCGTCCAAGCATTGAAAGACGGACTGTGAAAAGGGGCTTGGGAGGGCTCTAGGGGGGCGGGGTTGAAATTGGCTTGTAAATTTAGCTTGACACTGCGAACAAATTTTCGTACCATGAATGCGTGCCCGAATGCACCCTCGAAAGGCTTCGGGCCGAGGACATTTCCGAGGCCTCTCCCGACTCGGTAAGGGAGGATCTGAGGGAGCTTTTCCGGCACCGCAACTCCATAGACGCCGAGATCCAGCGCCGGGTGCATCGCCTGGACAAGACGAGGGCATTCGAAGTCGACGGCTGCCTCTCGGCCAAGGCCTGGCTGCGCTGGAACTGCCACCTCACGCACGC
>DASSLR010000002.1:0-31835 GCA_035689345.1 Candidatus Dormiibacterota bacterium | reverse complement strand
AACGCCTGCTGCAGCGGGTGCAGCTCGGATCCCCGCGCGAGGCCTTCGACCGTGGTGATCGCGCGGCCCTCGATCTGCACCGGCAACACAAGGCAGCTGAGCTCCGGGCGCCCGTCGACGAGCACCGTGCACGTGCCACATTCGCCGAGCTCGCATCCATGCTTCGTGCCGGTGAGGCCCATGTCCTCGCGGAGAACCTCGAGCAGCGTCTTGTGCACGGGCACCAGGACCTGCGCGCGCTCGCCGTTGACGTCGAGCATGAGCGACACGCGCTCGACGTCGCGCTGTAGCTCGTCCTTCACTACTGGCCGAGCATAGCCTTCAACGCGGACGCGCATTCCCGCAGGTCCGCCGCGACCGCGGTGGCGCGAGTCGAGGATGGAGGCGGGTCGTCGGGGTAGACGAGGATCGTGCGCATGCCCATGGCGAGCGCGGGCTCGACGTCGTTCGATTCCTTGTTGCCGATGACCACGCACTCCGCGGCCGGCACGCCCGCGGCTTTCACCGCCAGCTCGAAGACTGCCGGATGCGGCTTGAGGTGGCCCGCGTCGACCGAGGTCACGACGGCGTCGATGTGGTCCGCCCAGCCGAGAAGCCGGAAGTCGTCCCAGTAGCTGTTGGCGTCGCGCCAGTAGGTGTTGCTGGCGATGACGCAGCGCAGGCCGAGCTCGCGAATCGCCGCGAGCAGCTCGCCGGCGCCTGGGAGGGGCTGGAACTCGCCGTCGATGGGGATGGCCATGGCCCGCCGCACTTGCATCACCAGCGAGGCACTGGCCGGAACCATGTGGTCCGTGAGGCACATGGTCACGAGCTCGTCGGCATCGATCCGGATCAGCTCGGGCACCATCACGGTGCCGCCGTTCAGGTCACGCGACTTGTTGATGATGTCCTCGCACAGGGAGGACGCCCGGTCGGGCGGCAGCTCCGGCAGGACCGCGCGCAGCCGCGCCAGCCTGCCCAGCCCGTCGGTGGCGCGCACCGGCCACGAGTTGGGCCACAGCGTTCCGCCGATGTCGACGAGGGCGGCGGCCAGGGGTGCCGGCATGGGCCGCCCTATCATCGCCTCAATGTTCCGGTTCCTGACCGCCGGCGAATCGCACGGCCCGCAGCTGACAGTCATCGTCGAGGGACTTCCGGCCGGCCTCGAGATCTCCGAGGACGACCTCCGCAAGGACCTCGCGCGCCGCCAGGGCGGTCACGGGCGCGGCGGCCGGCAGAGGATCGAGACCGATTTCGCGCGCATCGTCAGCGGCGTCCGCGGCGGTTTCACGATCGGCAGCCCCGTGACGCTGGTGCTGGAGAACAAGGACCACGTCAACTGGACGGCCGAGATGACCGCCTCCAAGGAGGGCTTCGCGCCCAAGCCCGTGACCCGCCTGCGGCCAGGTCACGCCGATCTCGCCGGCGTGCTCAAGTACGGCCTCGATGACGTGCGCAGCGTGCTCGAGCGGTCGTCGGCGCGCGAGACGGCCACGCGCGTGGCGGCAGGTGGGATCGCGCGCAAGCTGCTCGGCCGCTTCGGGGTCGAGATCTTCAGCTTCACGCAATCGATCGGCGCCAACGACGTCGGCTACGAGGGCGTCAACCCGGACACAGTGTCGATCGAGGAGATCGAGGCGTCGCCGGTTCGCTGCCCCGACCCCGAGATGTCGGCGCGCATGGTGGCCGACATCGACGCCGTGGCGGAGCGCGGCGACACGCTGGGCGGGACGTTCCGCGTCATCGCTCGCGGCGTGCCGCCAGGCCTCGGCAGCTACGTGCACTGGGACCGCAAGCTCGACGGTCTGCTCGCGCAGGCGATGCTTTCGATCAACGCCATCAAGGGTGTGGAGATCGGCGCCGGCTTCGCGGGCGCGGCGCGCCCCGGCTCTCAATTCCACGACGAGATCGATTTCTCCGACGGCGCCTTCCACCACCTGACCAACCGGGCGGGAGGCCTGACCGGCGGCGTGACCAACGGCGAGCCCATCGACCTGCGCGTCGCCATCAAGCCCATCTCCACCATGAAGAAGCCGATGCGGTCGATCGACCTGAAGACCAAGGAAAAGGTCGAGGCGCACTACGAGCGCAGCGACGTGTGCGTCGTGCCGGCGGCGGGTGTGATCGGCGAGGCGATGGTGGCGCTGACGCTGGCGGGCGCATTTCTGGAAAAGTTCGGCGGCGACTCGATGGCCGAGGTCGAGCGCAACTACCGTGGATACATGGAGACGGTCGGCCGCTGACGAAGGTCATGACGATGGCCGAGGCCATCGCGCGCTTCGTTCCTGACGGCAGCACGGTCGCCATCGGCTGCGCGCTCGAGCCGCTGATTCCTTTCGCGGCAGGACACGAGCTGATCCGGCAGCGGCGCAAGGACCTCGAGCTCGTCGGGCCCATTTCCGATTCGTTGTTCGACGAGATCATCGGTGCGGGTTGCGTGCGCCGCATCACCGCCGCGTGGATCGGCAACGTGTCAGGTGGTCTCGGCCACTGCTACCGCCGCGCGGCGGAGCAGGGCATTCCACGCTCCATCGAGGTCCACGATCACACCAATTTCTCGATCTCGATGGCTCTGTGGGCAGCCGCGTGGAACGTGCCCTACGTGCCGGCGCGCACGCTGCTCGGCAGCGACATCCTGCGCACGAACCCCAACATCAAAGCGGTCGACGGACTCGTCCACGTCAACGCGGTCCGGCCCGACGTGACGATCCTCCACGTGCAGCGATGCGACGAACACGGCCGCGCGCACGCGTGGGGCCCGCTGGGCATCAGCGAGGAGGCGGGCCTGGCCGCCGAGCGCGTGATCGTCTCGTGCGAGGAGCTCGTCGACGAAGCGGTGACCCTGAGCGACCCGAACCGCATCCTCCTGCCCGAGTCGAAGGTCGCCGCCGTGGTGCACGAACCCGGCGGCGCGCATCCTGCGCCCGTGCAGGGATTCTGGAAGCGCGACCACGCGCTCGACAACGCGTACGCGGACGAGTCGCGCACGCCCGAGGGTTACGACGCCTGGCTGCAGCGCTGGGTCCACGACGTCCCGGATCGCAAGGCCTACATGAAGATGGTGGACGCCGATTCGATTCGCATCACCGGCCGCCGGCCGTCCGAACCGGCGAACTTCGCCGATGAGTGATTACACCGAACAGGAGCTGATGATCGCGGTCGCCTCACGTGAGATACGCGACGGCGAACTGGTCTTCGTCGGCATGAGGCTGCCGATCATCGCGTACGGCGTGGCGCGCAACACGCACGCGCCGAAAGCGCGCGGGCTGTTCGAGGTCGGACTGATGCGCGACCACGCCGCGACCACCTACCTCGGCACGATGGGCGACCCGCCCAACGTCGTCGGTGCGCTGTGGGCGACACGAATGTCCAACGTCATGGCGCTCATGGCGCAAGGTCACGTCGACCTTGGATTCATCGGCGGCGCCGAGGTGGACCGGTTCGGCAACCTCAACACGTCTTACGTCGGACCGCCGGAGAGGCCGCGGGTGAAGCTGCCGGGGAGTGGGGGTGGGGCGGACATCGCCATCCTCAGCAAGCGCTGGGTGACACTCATGACTCACGAGCGCCGGCGGCTGGTCGAACGCGTTTCGTTCGTGACCTCGCCCGGACACGGGGACGGCTCGCCTGGCTGGCGCCGGCGCCACGGGCTGCTCGGCGGTGGTCCGGCGGCCATCATCACGACGCTCTGCGTCTTCCGCTTCCCCTCGGAGGGCGGCGAGGCATACCTCGATTCGGTACATCCCGGCCACACCGTGGCCGAGGTGCGCGAGTCAACCGGGTGGGAGGTCAAGGTGGATGCGGACGTGACCGAGACGCCGGCGCCAACGGTAAACGAGCTGCGCGAGATTCGCTTAAGAGCGGCCGCAGGCTCGCGATGATCACCGGCGCCCACGCCATCATCTACAGCCGCGACGCCGAGGCCGACCGCGCCTTCATTCGCGACGTGCTCGGGTTCAGCTCGGTCGACGCGGGCGACGGCTGGCTCATCTTCGCGCTGCCGCCGGCGGAGGTCGCCCTGCATCCCGCCGAAACCGGCGGCAAGCACGAGCTCTTCCTGCTGTGCGATGACATCGAGGCGGCCGCGGCGCGGCTGGGCATCACCGAGCCGATAAGTGAGCAGCGTTGGGGCCGGCTCGTCCACCTCAAGCTGCCGAGCGGGGCTGAGCTCGGCCTGTATCAGCCGAAGCACGCGCGACCGACCGCGATTACAAAAGGCTGACCCGCGGCCGACGACGCTCTGACACGCGCTCCTCATCGTGATGCTCGCCCGACAAGGGCGAGAAACAAGCGATGAGGAGATGTGCACGATGACCCCGTTCGCAGGCGTTGCATTGAAAGTCGTGGGCAGCGGCATGGCCGCGGCCCTGTTGAGCCTCGGCGTGGCGGGCGGCCTGGCCCAGGCGGCTTCGCCGAGCCCGAGCCCCACCGCGTCGAGCACCGCGCCGTCAAACGCCGACCGTCACGCCGACCGCAAGCTGGTCAGGCAGGCCGTGCTCGAGGCCGAGGCGGACGTCCTCGGCATGCCCGAGGGCAACCTGGTCGCCGACCTCAAGAAAGGTCAGAAGGTGTCCGACCTGGCCAAGGACAAGGGCATGACGCAGGCGCAGTTCGCGGCGAAGCTCGCCGCCAACCTGAAGCCGCGGCTGGAGCAGCTGGTCGACCACAAGCAGATCACGCAGGCGCGCGCCGACCGCATCCTCGACCGGATCGCGAAAGGCAGGATCCCCTTCTGGGATGGCATTCACCGCCGCAAGTAGCGAGCGATTGCATACAAACGCGGGGTATTTCGCGCGGATTTCACGCGTTTGCATGCAAACGCGGAATTCCCGCTTCCTTCACCGCCGCAAGTAGCGTTCCCTCGCGCGATTGTTGATGGTGATCTGGCGCCATTTGCGACGCTCGTCCGCACGTAGGCGAGCGTCGCTTCGCGCCGCGACGGCTCGGAGCTCGCGCTGCAGCTTGCGGTAGCTGGCGAGCCTGCCTGCGTCGAGGCTTCCGTCGGCCAGTGCGGCCTTGATCGCGCAACCGGGCTCCGTGCGGTGCTCGCAGTCCGGGAACCGGCACTGCAGCACGAGCTGCTCGATGTCCTCGAAAAGACTGTCGAGCGCACCATCGCCCGCCCACAGCTGGGCCTCGCGCAGGCCGGGCGTGTCGACGATGAGGCCACCTCCTGGCAGCTCGATCAGCTCGCGATGTGAGGTCATGTGCCGGCCTTCGCCGGTGCGAAAGACCTCACGCGTGCGCATGACGTCCTCGCCGGCCATGCGGTTGATGAGCGTCGACTTGCCCGCGCCGGACGGCCCCAGAAGGACGCCGGTGCGTGCACCGGCCAGCTGCGCCGCGACGGCGTCGACCCCATCGCCCGTGACCGCGCTGGTCGGCAGCACTGGCGCGCCCGCGGCCACGGCCTCGACCTCGAAGCGAATGTCGTCGACCGAACCGGCCAGGTCGGACTTGGTCAGAACCACCGCGGGCACTGCGCCGCTCTGCCAGGCCATGGCGAGGTAGCGCTCGATGCGCCTGACGTTCACGTCCTGCGCCGACGCCACGACGAAGGCGACATCGACGTTGGCGGCCAGCACCTGCTCGCGAGCTTCGCGGTGCACGACCTTGCGGGAGAACGACGTCCGTCGTTCGACGACCTCGTGGATGACCGCCGGCGTCTCCCAGGCGCGCGGCAGCACGCCGACCCAGTCTCCGACCGCGGGCATGACCGTGCCTTCGGCGCGCAGGCGCCGGCCCATGACCGCGCGCGTGGTGTCCGCCGCGGTGTGGACGAGATATTCGGCTCCGTAGTCGGCCGCGACGCGCGCGGGCTGCAGGCCCTCGGCCGCGAACGGCTCGAAGCGTTCGGCGAAATATGAATCCCAGCCCAGCGATGCGAGCCGGGGATTGAAACTCGTGGACAACGCGAAACCTCCGGAATAGGGGTGGGCGGTATCGGTCCGCCCGAACCGGAGGAGGACGAGCCTAGATGGCGGCTCCGGAGGCGGCCGACGGCCGGGATGCGGTCACGACAACTTCAGCCATATGGCACTGCCTCCTTGTTTTGATGCCCGGATTCTACTACCGGCCTTCGAAAGCCGCCTTGCGCTTCTCGGTGAACGCCTTGATGCCCTCGTCGGCGTCGTCGCTGACGAACACCCGGCCGATCGCTTCGCGCTCGAGCGCCAGGCCGAGGTCGATGGGACCGCCGTAGCCGAGGGTCGCCGCAAGCTTCGCGTGTCCGATCGCCACGCTCGGTCCCTCGCCGAGCCTCGCTGCGTACTCGATCGCGCCCGCGCGACACGCGGCTGCGTCGGGGAAGAGGCGATCCACCAGGCCCGCCTCCTTCGCCTCCGCCGGCTTGAGCGTGGTGGCGTTGACGATGAAGTCGATGGCCCTGGCCAGGCCGATACGCCTGGGCAGCCGCTGCGTGCCGCCCGACCCTGGGAAGAGCCCCAGGTTCACCTCAGGCAGGCCGATCTGGTAGCCGCCTTCAGCGGCGAAACGCAGGTCGCAGGCGAGCGCCAGCTCCAATCCGCCGCCCAGACAGTGGCCCGAGATGGCGGCGATGAAGACGAGCGGAGAGTTCTCCATCTTGCGGAAGGCTTCATGCGCCAGCAACGGGATCATGAACCGCTGGCGGGGATTCCCTGCCGCGAACGCGGTAACGTCGGCTCCGGCGCAGAAGAACTTCTCCGATGCGCTGGTCACCACGACATTTCGGACTTCGTCGTCCAGCCGCGCATCATCGATGGCGCTGGCGAACTCGCGCAGGAACGCGTGGTCGTAGCCGTTGGCCGGCGGCTTGTCCAGGACGATGACGCCGACCTTGCCTTCTTTCTCGAGTCTTACTGACATGCCACCATTATTCCTATGGCGACGATGATCATCGAAAGCGAAAGGACGAAGGCCGCATCCGGCAAGACCTACGAGGTCCGCAACCCGGCCACCGGCGAAGTTGTCGACGAGGTTCCGTTCGGCGACGTCGCGGACGTCGACCGCGCGGCGAAAGCGGCGGCGAAGGCGTTCACCACCTGGTCGAAGCTGCCGCCCAACAAACGCGCGGAGATCCTGCACAAGGCGGCGCATCACATGCTGGGCAAGGTCGAGGAGATCGCGCCCATCCTGACCAAGGAGCAGGGCAAGACGCTCCTCGAATCGCGCATCGAGGCCCAGCGTTTCGGCGAGAACATCGCGTGGTTTGCCGACCTCGCGGACAAAGTTCACGGTGAGCAGGTGTCGCTGCCCGACACCACCACCTACGGGCTGGTCGTGCGCCGGCCCATCGGGGTGTGCGGCGCCATCGTGCCGTGGAACTTCCCCCTGACGCTGGCGGCCAACAAGGTCGCGCCCGCCATCGCGGCGGGAAACACCGTCGTCCTCAAGCCCGCGAGCACGACCCCGCTGGCGACGCTCGCGTGCATCGAGGCGCTCATCGAAGGCGGCCTGCCGGAGGGCGTCGTCAACGTCGTCCTCGGACCGGCCACGGGCGACGCCATCGTCGGCCACCCGCTCATCCGCAAGATCGCCCTCACGGGCTCGACGCCGACCGGGCGCAAGGTCATGGCCCGCGCCGCCGAAGGCCTGAAAAAGGTGACGCTCGAGCTCGGCGGCAGCGACCCGTGCATCGTCCTCGACGACGCGGACCTCGAGGCAGCGGCCCGCGCCATCTCGGTCGGCCGCTTCTTCAACTGCGGCCAGGCGTGCCTGGCGGTGAAGCGGCTCTACATCCAGGAGGCCGCCTATGCGCCTCTGCTGGAGAAGCTCGTCGCCCGCGCCTCGAAGCTCAAGCCGGGAAACGGTCTCGACAAGGACAGCCGCATGGGCCCCATGCACACGGAGACGCAGAGGGCGGAGGTCGAGGCGCAGGTCAAGGACGCCATCGACCGCGGCGCCAGGGTCCTCTACGGCGGCGGCCGGCCCAAGGGATCCGAGTACGACAAGGGCTGGTTCATCGAACCGACGATCCTCGAGGACGTGCCGGACGGTGCGCGCATGTGGACGGAAGAGGTCTTCGGTCCCGCGCTGCCCGTGCGCAGGATCAAGGACCTCGACGAGGGACTACGCCTCGCCAACGACTCGCAGTTCGGGCTCGGTTCGTCCATCTGGACGGCGAACATGGCCGCCGCCCGCCGCGCGGTGAATGAGCTCGAGGCCGGCTACACGTGGGTCAACGCGCTGCAGATCGCGCACGACGAGCTTCCCTTTGGTGGCACCAAGCAGTCAGGTTTCGGCAAGGAGCATGGCGTCGAGGCTTTCCTGCAGTACACGGAGGAGAAGTCGGTCGTCTACGGAGGCGTCTAACCTCCCCCATTGGGGGGGCGCTGCGCCACCGCGCTCCGCGCGGCGGCTAGCGGTGTCGGCGCGAAGCGCCGGGTGGGGGTCGAGTAACAGAGAGGTGTAATCCGAGCGATGAAAACGGGCGCGATCGTCATCGCCGTGATCATGTTCCTGACCGGCGCGGTCTGGATCGGCCAGGGCCTGGGCTACATCAAGGGCAGCTTCATGACCGGCGACATGCACTGGTTCTGGATCGGCACCGGCCTCGTCGCGGCCGCGCTGATCCTCGGCGCCGCCGTGCTGCTCCGCCGCCCGCGCCGCGCTTAGGGCGAGCTAACTAAGCCGTTCGGCCGTTGACCCGGTCCCAGCGGCCCTGGCACTCCACGCACCTGGTGGCCGCCGGCTGGTAGCGCAGCCGGTCCGCGGGGATGCGGTGCCCGCAGTCCTCGCACATGCCGTATGCGCCCTCGCGCACGCGCTCCAGCGCGCGCTCCACCTGCTCTCTGTTCTGGTCGAGCAGATGCACCAGGATGTCGGTCGTCTCGCGGTCGGACAGGGCCTGGGCGAGGTCGACGTCCTCGGCAATCGACATGATCACGCCGCCGACGCTGTCGGCCAGCGGCTTGTGCAGCCCGCCCTCTTCTCCGAACGCCGACGCCAGCAGCTCCAGCTGACGCTTGCTCGCCTCGAGCTTTGCCTCAGGCTCCTCGTCAGGACGCTTCCGTGAACCCATGATTTCTCCCCTTCTGCCGTTAATACCGCTCGGAGCAACCGTTCGATTCTTGGACAGAACGCCCACTCGTACCGGCATACTCGGGTCCGAAACAGTGCCCCGATACGTGCGATTGCTCGCCATTCCCCTGCTGCCAATCCTCCTGGCTGCCTGCCAGTTAGGCTCCCCCGCTGTACGCGCAACCCCGAGTGTGAGCCAGATCGGCTCGGATCTCAAGTGCCAGAACGGAGATCATGCGTTCGAGGACAACGTGGCCGGGTGGGGCTTCTGCTACCCCGGGACCTGGAAGTACAACCTCCGGGCCCAGTCGGTGCCGAACCCGCCCGAGCTGGACCTGGTGTTCGACATCACCAACTTCCCATGCGTGATCCCGTCGGTGGCGAAGGGCCAGAGCCCGCAGCCGGTCTGCTCGGGCGCCGACGCCGGCCTGTTCGGGCTGATGATCGTCTACACGTATCAGCGCAACGGAGCGACGTCCCTGGGCGACTGGATGCATTCGAACCTCAACCCGCTGCCCTCGCCGGGCGACTCGATCACCTGGGGCAACTCGCTCGAGGCCATGCGCCTGGGCGACGGGCGTCGCATCGCCCTGACCAAGAACCACGTGGTCGTGCTCGAGCTGCGGTCGGGCGCGGGCAACCTGGACCTCGAGGCCGCGATGGCGCCGCGCCTCGACACGTGGAAGTTTTTCACCTAGGGCTCTAGGCGTCGCGGGGTTGGCTCGGCTTCGCCGAGCCATGACTCCACGTTGCACTTGGTCAAGTAGCGTCGCCGGGCTCGGGGGGTTTCCCACAAGGGGGGCTCCCCTTGTGACCTTAGACCCGCCTCCCTCCCGCAGCCGGCGGAAGGGAGACGGTGGGGTGAGAGGCTAGATGTGGGTTGTCAGCTGGGCCGGCGGAACAGGCTTGCCATCTTGATGGCGAGGCCCATGTCGCCTTTGATCTTCAGCTTACCCTGCATGAAGGCGGCTGTGCCGTCGAGCTGGCCGAGGGAAATCCTCACGTAATCCGAGGCGTCGGCCATGAGGGTCAGCTGCGGCGTCTCGGGCGCATCCCCTGAGCCCGATTCGGCCTTCCCGTCGTGGATTTTCACCCACCACTTGCCGCCCTGGTCGCCCGAGAGGTCGAACTGGATCATCGCCTTGGTGCTGCCCGCTTTCTCAGGCACGATGGCGTTGGGCATCTGGTCGAAGATCTGCTGAGGGGTCACCTGGACGTCAGACATCAAGTCCTCCTAACGAAGATACGGCGACGCGCGGTGGCGCCGTTTTCATCTTAGAACGACCGAGTACCGCCGGGTACCGATGCCGCAGGCTGCTCGACAATGAATGAAGTGGCCGCGCTCACCGAGATCACCGACGGGATCTACGAGCTCCGGCTCCCCATTCCCTTCGAGGACGGTCTGGTCAACGTCTTCCTGTTCGTCGACGGCCACGAGGTCGACATGCTCGACTGCGGCATGAACTCCGGCGAGTCGCTGGAGCTCATCAGCGGCGCGCTGCAGTCGCTCGGCGGCAAGCGTCTGCGCAAGCTGGTGGTGACGCACATCCACCCGGACCATTACGGCGCCGCCGGCGTGCTGGCCGGTCCGGGTCGCGCCGACCTCTACCTGCACCGGCTCGAGGTCCCGCTCGTGCACCCGCGCTACGTCGACATCGAGCAGCTCGTGGCCGAGGTCCACAACTATCTGCTCGTCAACGGAGTGCCTGACGACGAGGCGGAGGTCCTGAGCAACTCACAGCGGGCGCTGAGCCAGGTGGTCGCGCCGGCCGAACCGACCGTGCAGCTCGACGGTGCCGAGACCTTGACCCTGGGCCGCACGGCGTTTCGCGTGGAATGGACCCCCGGACACTCGCCTGGCCACATCTGCCTGCATTCTTCGCAGCGGGGTCTTCTTTTCGCCGGCGACCACGTGCTGCCGGACCTCTCGCCGAACATCGGCCTCCATCCGCAGAGCACGCCGGACCCGCTGCACGACTACATCGAGGGCCTGACCCGCTTGGCGCGCTACTCGTCAAGCCAGGTGCTGCCGGCGCACGGCCGCCCGTTCACGGGCATCGCGGCTCGGGTGGAGGCTTTGATCAAGCACCACCAGAGGCGCATGGACCAGGTGATGGAGATCGTGTCGAACCGCGAGCTCACGGGCTGGCAGGTCGCGCTCGAGCTGTGGGGCCCGCGCCGGCAGCTCTACGAGAAGCGCCTCGCGCTGCAGGAAGGCCTGGCACACCTGCAGGCGCTGGCGGTCGCCGGCGACGTCGAGAAACGCGTCACGCCCGAAACCGTCAGCTGGAGGAGGCTTTCGTCGTCGAAGGCTTGATGCCCAGCGGCAGCAGGTCGGCCGGGTAGCAGCCCACCCCGACGACGCCCGGCCCGCCGTGGGCACCGACCACAGGACCGAGCGGCTGGATCATGAGCGTCTCGGCGATGGGCTCCAGCGCGCGACCGACCTTCTCCGCGTCCTTCTCCGCGTCCGCGTGGCCGACAACCGCGCACACGCCCTTGCCGCGGTCGACCGCGCGTGCGAGCTCGATGATGCGGTTCAGCGCGCGCTCGAATGTGCGCACGCGCTCGAGCGGTTCGACCACTCCCTCGCGAATGCACAGCACCGGCTTCACCTGCAGGACCGAGCCGAGCATCGCGCTGGCCCGGCCGATGCGACCGCCGCGGCGCAGAAACTCCAGCGTCGCCACTGAGAAATAGGTGTGCACGAGTGGGCGCAGCGATTCGACCTTTTCGACGATGGCCTCGGCCTCCACGCCTTTCGACGCGAGCGATGCGGCGCCGAGGACCACCAGGCCCAGCGACATGGAAACAAGCTGCGAGTCGACGACGTGCACGCGTTGCGGGTCGGTCATGTCGGCGGCCTGCTTCGCCGAGTCGTATGTGCCGCTCAATTTCTCTGAGATGTGGATGGAGACGATGGCGTCATGGTTGGCGAGCAGCTCGGAGTACGTCTCGGCGAACCGGCCGGGCGACGGCTGCGACGTCGTCGGATGCGTAGTCGCGGCCGGCAGCTTGCGGTAGAACTCTCCGGGCGTGATGTCCACGCCGTCGAGCAGGCTGCGCCCGTCGAAGTTGAGGGTGAGCGGCACCACCGAAATCGAGCGCGACGATGCCAGCTGCGGCGGCAGGTCGGCCGTCGAGTCCGTGACGATCGCGACTTTGGCGTCGCTCATCAGCCCGGCTCGTCCGGGTGCGGATCGCTGCGCCTGCGGTTGTGCCGGTTCTTGAAGAAGCGCTCTTCGAGAGGGCGAATCGCGACAAGCGTCATGAGCACCACCACGGCGGTGAAGATCGCGATCCAGAAATAGCCGAACCCCACCGCCATGCCAAGCGAGGCAACGACCCAGATGGAGGCCGCTGTCGTGAGTCCGCGCACGTACTCGCCCTGGCGCAGGATCGACCCCGCTCCGAGGAAGCCCACACCGGTGACCACCTGGGCCGCGATGCGCGTGGGATCGACGCGCGATCCGAAGGCCGGCTCCAGACCGAGCGCGGTGAACATGCAAGAACCGACCGCGATGAGAGCCATCGTGCGGATTCCGGCAGGATGGCCGCGCCACTCCCGCTCGGTGCCGAGCAACAGGCCCAGCGCCAGCGCGACGACTATGCGGATGCCGAGGTCGACGTCGTTGTGGAGTGGCGTTTTAGTTGGTCAGCCGCGGCCTCGCTTGCCGCCCGGCTCGTCTTTGCTGCCCGGCTCGTCGGGCAGCTCCGGCAGGTCGAGACTGTTCACGAAATCTCGGAAGACCGCGAGCCTTTCATCGTCGACCTGGACCTCGCCCTTGTCCTTGTCCTCGGCCTCGTCGGCATCGGGGATGATGCCCGCCGACTCCATCACCTCTGAGGCGACGAATATCGGGCACTCCGCGCGCACCGCCAGCGCGATCGCGTCGGACGGCCGCGCGTCGAAGTCGAGGTCGCGCCCGTCCTGCTTGACGTAGAGGCGCGCGTAGAAGACCTGGTCGGCGAGCCGCGTGACCACGATGCGCTTGATGCTCACGCCAAGGTCGCCGAACGCGTTGGTCATGAGGTCGTGCGTCAGCGGCCTGCCGACGGAGTTGCCTGAGATCTTGGCCGCGATGGCCTGCGCCTCGAACGATCCGATCCAGATGGGGAGGTAGCGGTCGGCCTCCTTCTCCTTGAGGATGACCAGGTGCTGCGCCGTCGGCATGTGGATGCGGATGCTGTCGACGGAGACCTCGATGAGGTTCTTCATCCTCGGGTCCATTCTAGTCTCGGGCCCTCCATCTCCCTTCTATTTGAACGCGCAGCCCAGTTAAGGCCGTCGAACCGCCCATCCCTACCATTTAGGAGTGCCGAAAGGAAGGCGCGGACGGGTCGTTCTGATCGACGCCCACAGCCTCATCTACAGGGCGTTTTTCGCCCTCCCTCCGATGAGCACGTCGGACGGGCAGGTGACCAACGCCGTGTACGGATTCACCTCGATGCTGGCCATCGTCCTGGCGTCGCGGCCGGAGTTCGCCGTGGCCGCCTTCGACGTCGGTGCGCCGACCTTTCGGTCCCAGGAATACCAGGAGTACAAGGCCGGGCGCCGGGCCATGCCCGAGGACCTGCGGCCCCAGATCGAGAAGGTCCGCGACGTCCTCACCGCGTTCACGATCCCGATCTACGGCGTTCCGGGCTACGAGGCCGACGACGTGATCGGCACCTTTGCGCGCCTCGCGGAGGAAAAGGGGCACTCCGTGACGATCGTCTCGGGTGACCTCGACTGCCTCCAGCTCGTGACCGACTCGGTCGAGGCCCTGGTCCCGCGGCGCGGCATCACGGACACGTTCGTCTACGGCCCGGACCAGGTCCGCCAGCGCTACGGCTTCGAACCCCCGCAGCTGATCGACTTCAAGGCCCTTCGCGGCGATACGTCGGACAACATCCCCGGCGTCCCGGGGGTGGGGGACAAGACGGCCGCCAAGCTGGTCCAGGACTTCGGCACCGTCGAGGCGCTGCTCGATCGCGTCGAGGAGCTGCCCGAGGGCCGCCAGAAGACCTCGATCAAGGCCAGCGCCGACCAGATCAGGCTCGGCAAAAGGATGGTCACCATCGTCCGCGACGTGCCGGTCCAGCTCGAGCTCGAAGGCGCGCGCTGGACGCGATACGACTACGAAAAGGTGCGCGAGCTGTTCGACCGGCTGGAGTTCCGGCAGCTGCTCAGCCGCTTCCCGCCGCCGGACCAGGTGCCAGTGCAGCCGAGCCTGGCGTTCGAGCCCGCGCCCCGACCCGCCGGCCTGAAGATCGTCGACGACGCGGTGGAGGCCGCGAGCCTGCTCGACGGGTCCGACCACGTCGGGGTGTTCACGTTCTGCGAGGGCACGGGCCGGTCCTCGCGGGTGCTTGGTCTTGGCGTGTCGACGGGCGTGCAGACCTTCTACGTGGCCAGGCAGGACGCCATGGACGCGGTCGCGAGCACGCTCGACGACCGCACGGTCAGCGGCCACGACGCCAAAGAGACCGAGCTTGCGCTGCGCGCGCTCGGCGGCGGCAAGCGCAAGTGGGACTTCAGCACGTTCCTCGCCGCCTATCTCCTTGGCGCCGGCTCACGCGACCCGCGGCTCGAGGACCTGGCGCGCGAATTCCTGGACATGACGCTGGTGGGCAACGAGCAGCTGCTCGGCGTCGGCCGGGCCGCGCGCAAGCCTTCGGCGGTGCCGGTCGAGGAGGCCGCCGAATTTGCGGCGCGCCGGGCCGAGGCGATCCTCAACCTACGGCCTCGTCTCGAGGCGGAGATGCGCAACCTCGGCGTCGATTACCTGTTCCACGAGATCGAGCTGCCCCTCGCGGGCGTGCTCGCCGACATGGAGTCGGAAGGCGTCGCCGTGGACGTGCCCTACCTCAAGAAGATGCAGGACGAGCTGGGCTCGCAGCTGGCGACCATCGAGTCGCAGATCGAAGAGCTCGCCGGCCAGAAGTTCAACGTCAACGCCCCGCAGCAGCTCGCCAAGGTGCTGTTCGAGGACCTTCGCCTGCCGGTGGGGAAGCGCACGAAGACCGGCTACTCCACTGATGCCGACACGCTCGAGTCGCTGCGGGACAAGCACGAGATCGTCCCCGCGATCCTCGAGCACCGGCAGCTGTCGAAGCTCAAGTCGACGTACGTAGACGCGTTGCCGCAGCTGGTCGATCCGCTAACCGGCCGCGTGCACACGTCGTTCGGACAGGCGAGTACGGCGACCGGCCGCCTCTCGTCGTCGAATCCCAACTTGATGAACATCCCCATTCGCACCGACCTCGGCCAGCGCATCCGGCGCGCGTTTCGGGCCGGCAGGCCGGGCCACGTGCTCATCAGCGCCGACTACTCGCAGATCGAGCTGCGCATCGCCGCGCACCTCAGCGGCGATCCGAAGATGCTGGCCGCGTTCGCGGCGGGGCAGGACATCCACACGGCGACCGCCGCGGCGGTGTTCAAGGTGCCCATCGAGTCGGTCGATCCCAACCAACGGCGGCTCGCCAAGGTGGCGAACTTCGGCTCCATCTACGGCCAGGGCGAGTACGGGCTTTCGCAGCAGCTCGGCATCACGGGCGACGTCGCGCGCGACTTTCTCAAGGAGTACTGGTCGACTTACTCCAAGCTTCGCGAGTACCTGGACGGCGTGAGGCAGAAGGCGCGCGAGGAGGGCTTCGTCGTCAGCGCCACGGGCCGCCGGCGCGCCATCCCCGACCTGCGCTCACCGAACTTCCAGCTGCGGAGCGCCGCCGAGCGGATGGCCATCAACTTCCCGATGCAGTCGCTGGCCGCCGACATCATCAAGATCGCCATGGTCCGCCTCCACCGCGAGTTCGAGACCGACCACGTCGAGGGCCGGATGCTGCTGCAGGTGCACGACGAGCTGCTCTTCGAGGTGCCGCAGGGGGAGGTCGACCGGTTCGCCGAGACGGTGCCGCGTCTCATGACCGGCGCGTACGAGCTAGAGACCGGCATCGAGGTCGAGACCAAGGTCGGGCCCAACTGGGCCGACATGAAAAAGCTGACCGTCGTCCGTGCCTGAGCTCCCCGAGGTCGAGACCATCGCGGCCGACCTGCGGCCGCACCTGCTGGGCCGCACGATCGTCAGCTGCGAGCTCCGATTTCCCAGCATCGTCCGCCACCCCGAGCCCGAGACCTTCGCGGACCTGATCGCCGGCCATCGCATCGAGTCGGTCACCCGGCGCGGCAAATACATCCTCATCGGCCTGCAGGAAGAGCGTTCACTTGTTGTGCACCTTGGCATGACGGGTCAGCTGCGCCTGGTCAGCGCGGACACGCCGATTCCCAATCACACGCACGCGATCTTCGTGCTCGACGACGGCCGTCAGCTGCGCTACCGCGACACCCGCCGGTTCGGCCGGCTGCTGCTGGGCACCGAGGCCGGCCTGCGCGACGCGCGCGCGATGCCGAAGCTCGGACCCGAGCCCATCGACCCGGGCTTCACGTCGGAGGCCCTCTACAAGGCGCTGCGCCGGCGCAAGGCCCCGCTGAAGGCCGTGCTCCTCGACCAGAAAGCGCTGGCCGGCGTGGGCAACATCTACGCGGACGAGTCGCTGCACAAAGCGCGCCTGCGTCCGGATCGCCTGGCTGGCCGGATCAGCCGCGAGTCGGCGCGCCGCCTGCACGAGTCGCTCCGAGAGTCGCTGGAGACCGCGATCAAAAATCGGGGAAGCTCGGTCGACACCTACCGCGACGCGTGGGGCGAGATCGGCGGCCAGCAGGAGCAGCTGCTCGTCTACGGCCGCGCGGGCGAGCCGTGCTTCACGTGCGGACGTCCGCTGTCGTCGGTGCGCATCGCCGGCCGGACGACCGTGTTCTGCCGCCATTGCCAGCGCTGAGAGCTCTCCTCCCAAGACTCGTGGCCATCGCCGTGCTGGCGGTGGGGTTTCAGCTGCTGACGGTCGCGGTCTCGCTCGGCTGGATGAACAAATCGGACCTGGACGTAGAGCAGGCGATGGCAAGCGCCTGGGACCCGCCCCTGCATCCGCTCTTCCAGGGCATAGCGATTCTCGGCGGCGTCGAGCTCACGAGCCTCTTGCTGTTCGGCCTCGTCATCTATCTATGGCGGCGCGGCTTCGTGGCTGACGCTTTCGTCTTCGTCGCGTTCCTGGTCGCGGAGGTCTTCGAGATCCTCTACAAGTCGAACCTTGTGCACCCGCGGCCGCCTGCCTCGGTCGCGCACGCGGACGGCCCGAGCATCTCCAACCTGCTCGAGCCGGCGACAGGCCTGCACAACAGCTTCCCCAGCGGCCACATGACAAGGACCGTCCTCATCTACGGGCTGCTCGCGTTTGTCATCCGGCGCCTGGCGCCCTGGCCGTGGCTGCGTAACCTCGCGGTCCCGGCGGCCATTGTTGTCATCGTGGTGATGGCGTTCGACCGCCTGTACCTGGAAGTGCACTGGGAGTCGGACGTGCTCGGCGGCATCCTGCTGGGCGCCATCGCGCTGGTCAGCGCGACCGTCTGGCTCGACCGGCCGCAACGCGCCGACAATTAGGCGATGGCTGACGACGACCTACCAATCCTCTTCATGGTCACGGCCGGCGGCCGCGACGAGGCCGAGAGGCTCGGCGAGGCTCTCGTGGTCGAGCACCTGGCGGGCAGCTGCTCGGTGATCCCGGTGGTCCACTCCTTCTATCACTCGGACGGGCTCCTGCAGCGCCCCACGGAGGCGCTGCTCCTGGTCCGGACCGTCACATCCCAGCGTGGCCCGGTGATGGAGTACCTGAACGAGCACGGTCCCCAGGAACGCGCCGAGATCCTGGAAATCAAGGTCGCGGGCGGCTCCGTGCCCTACCTCGAGTGGCTCGGCGCGAGGGTCGGAAAGCCCGGCTCGGATCGTTAAGTCGTCACTTAGACTGGCCGGGCCGACATGGCTACAGCGATCAAGCCGGGTGATGAGGAGAAGGGCAAAAAGGGCCGCCGGCGCCGCGCCAAAGCCCGGGCGGAGGCGCTGGCCGACAGCGCGGTGACGATCCCGATCGCCGAGACGGTCCCGGTCGCTCCGGTCGCTCCGCCGCCGAGCGAGACGTCGGAGTCGCCGCTGGCGGCGGCGGTCCGCGTGCGGCGCGAGCGCAAGCGGGCGGAAGCGGGCGTCGCCCAGGTGGCACCGCCCGCGGCCGCGGCACCCGAGCCGGCCGCTGAACCCACGCCGGCAGAGCCCGAGGAGTTTCACGACCTTCTCGGCCAGGCGATCGGGCTGCGCCTCGACGCGGTGACACGTGAGTTCGACGCAGGCGACATGAAGGTCGTCGCGCTGCGCGACGTGTCGCTCGAGATCGGCCCCGGAGAGTTCGTGGCGGTGATCGGTCCGTCAGGCTGTGGCAAGACGACGCTGCTCTCGATGATGGGCGGTCTCGACAAGCCGACGTCAGGCCAGGTCTACGCGTCGGGCATGGCGCTCGACCAGCTGACCGACGACGAGCTCGCGGACTACCGCCTGCAGCGCGTCAGCACCATCTTCCAGACGTTCAACCTCGCGCCGGCGATGTCAGCCGAGGAAAACGTGATGCTGCCGCTGACGCTGGCCGGCGTTCCTCCGGACGAGCGGCGCATGCGGGCGCGACGGTTGCTGGAGCTCGTCGGCTTGAAGGGAAGGTCGCGCGTGCGCGCGAGCCGGTTGTCGGGCGGCGAGCAGCAGAAGGTCGCGGTGGCCCGCGCGCTGGCCAACAGGCCCGGACTCGTGCTCGCCGACGAACCGACCGGCAGTCTCGACTCGGCCGCGGGCGAGCGCATCCTCGACCTGCTGCTGGACCTGCACCGCCGCGGGGCCACCGTGGTCCTCGTGACTCACGACCCCGAGGTCGCGCGTCATGCGCAGCGCGCGGTCCGTATGGTGGACGGTCGCGCGTATGAGCTCGGCTCGGGCTCGCGCAACGTGCGGATGCAGGATCCTCTGCTGCCGGCGCCGCGCATGCACTGGCGCGACACGCTCCGCCTCGGTCTGCTCAGCGCGGGACGCCGGCCGCTGCGCACCTTCCTGACCACGACCGGTGTGGCCATCGGCATCGCGGCGATGAGCCTGATCGTCGCGCTGTCCGGCGGGCTGGACTACGCTCTGGCCGCGCCGGCTTTCGCGCACGTCAGGACCGATGTCGTCTCCGTGTTGCCGGCCTCCGACTCGACGTCCGCGGGATTCAACTCGCAGTCGATGCAGACGCTGGCCGCGCTGCCGCACGTCGAAGCCGCGTGGGGACAGGTCGCGGTGGAAGGATCCTTCGCCGGGCCCAATCAAACCTTCGGCGGCGCGAACGACGCCCTCATCGCGCTGGCGCCGCGCTCCCGCTGGGACGGTTCCGTCCATCTGATCGCCGGCTCGATGCCCACCGGCGACAGCGCGCAGCAGGTCGTGCTCAGCGCGCGCGAGGCGAACGCGCTCGGATTCATCAATCCACGCGACGCGCTCGGCGCCGCCGTGGTCTTCAAGGACGCCGCGCAGAAGCCCGTGCCGCTCACGCTCAAGGTCGTCGGCGTCGCCGCGGACGCCACGATGCCGGCAGGGGTGGCCGGCGGCCTTGTGCCGTACAACCTCATGACCGACCACTGGTCCGCCGCGGCCGTGGCCAACAACTGGAAGACCGGAGAGTTCACCGCGATCACGCTGCTGGTGGATTCAGGCTCGAACGTGGGCGGCGTGCGCGATCGCGTCGCCAGGCTCGGCTTTCAGGCCGAGGCGACGGGCGACCAGGAGCGCGCGTTCGCGGAGCTGCTCAGCCGGCTGCGGGTCGCGCTGCTCGGGCTGTCTGTGGTGGCGTTGTTCCTGGCCTGCCTCGGCATCGCCAACACGATGTACACCGCTGTGCTCGAGCGCACTCGCGAGATCGGCACGCTCAAAGCGGTCGGCGCGCGTTCGCGTGACGTGATGCTCCTGTTCGTGGCCGAGGCGGCGGTCATCGGCCTTGCCGGCGGTGTCGCCGGCGGCATCGTCGCCGCGGTGCTTTCGGGTCTCGGCAACACCGCTGTGGACGCGCTGGTGCCCGCGCTGGCGGCGAGCGCGATCCAGGTGTTCCGGCCCGACGTGCTCGTGGCGATCGCGGCGCTGGTTCTCGCAGTGGCGCTGAGCATGGGGAGCGGCCTTCTGCCCGCGATGCGCGCCGCGGCCCAGCAGCCGATGAAGGCGCTTCATCATGAGTAGGTGCGCGTAAGCACCTATCCGTTGGTCGACGCGGCCGCCGCCGCGGCGACCGTCCTCGAGCACACGCCGGTGCTCGACCACGAGACGCTGCACCTCGCCGACTGCGCCGGGCGCGTCCTCGCGGAGGACGTGGTCGCGTCGAGTCCTCTCCCGCCGCACCCGTCGAGTGCGGTCGACGGGTTCGCGGTGCGCGCCGCCGACGGACGCAAGCGTCTGCGCATCGTCGGCGAGTCCGCGGCGGGCCGGCCGCTCGCGGCGCGCGTCGAGCCGGGGACCGCGGCGCGAATCCTCACCGGCGGCGTCCTGCCGGAGGGAGCCGACACCGTCGTGATGGTGGAGGAGGTTCAGCTCGACGGCGAGACGGTCACCGTGCCGGGCGACCTGAAGGCCGGCACCAACTTTCACGCCGTCGGCGCCGACCTGCGGCCGGGCGAGCTGGTCGTCGCCGCGGGGACGCAGCTGGGCGCGGCGGAGATCGGTCTCGCCGCGGCGCTGGGACTACCGGAGCTGGCCGTCTATCGCCGGCCAAAGGTCGCGCTGATGTCCACGGGCGACGAGCTGGTCGAGGTCGGCACGCCGCCTGGGCCTGGCCAGATCCCCGACTCGAACCGCTGGGCCCTGCTGGCCGCGCTGCGCGAGGCCGGCGTCGAGGTGCGCCTCCTGGGCATCGCCCCGGATACCGCCCCGGAGCTGCGCGAGCTGGTCGCCGGGGCGCTGCAGGACACCGACGTGCTGGTGACCTCAGGCGGCGTGTCGGTGGGCACGCACGACCTCGTCAAGCCGCTGCTCGAGTCGCTCGGCACCGTGCACATCGGCCGCGTGAAGCTCCGCCCCGGCAAGCCCTTCACGTTCGCCACGCTCGACGGCGACAAGGTCGCGTTCGGCCTCCCCGGCTTTCCCGTGTCGTCGCTGGTCACCTTCGAGGTGTTCGTCCGGCCGGCCCTGCGCAAGATGCAGGGCTTCGCCCAGCTCCAGCGACCGGCGCTGCCCGTGCGGCTCGGTTTCCACGCCCATGCCGCCGGCGACCGCACCGAGTACCACCGCGTGACGCTCAGCCGCGAGGGTTCAGAGCTGGTGGCGACGTCGACCGGCTCGCAGTCTTCCTCGCGGCTGATGTCCCTCGCCGGCGCGCACGCGCTGGTGCGCGTGCCGCCTGGCGATCAAGGGATCAGCGCCGGGACCGTCGTCGAGGCACTGATCCTGGCCCTCCCCTGAGTTAGGGGTTGCCGGGGCCCGGCTCGCGGTAGTTCTCGTCGCCGCGCATGCGGCGCTCCCGCTCGAGCTCGTGCTCCGTCTTGTGCCGCTCCACGCCTTCCTTGACGTCGTCGCGGACGTCGCGGGCGGCCCGCTTCACGTCACCGGCGGCCTGGCGGGCCTTGCCTTTCATCTCCTCGCCCTTGTCGCCGGTCACCTTGCCTTTCCACTCTTCTGCTTTGCCTTTGATCTGGTCCTTCATACCTCGGTAACGCATGGGGCGCGGATGCACCGTCGAACGCCCGTTCGCTTTAGAATTGGACGTGCCCATGCCCTCCAGCTTTCGTGTCGACGCACCCTTCAAGCCTGCCGGGGACCAGCCGCAAGCCATCGAGCAGCTGGTCGAGGGCGTGCGCTCCGGGCTCTCCCAGCAGGTCCTGCTGGGCGTCACCGGCAGCGGCAAGACCAACGTCATGGCCTGGGCCGTGGAGCAGCTCCAGAGGCCCGTGCTGGTGCTCAGCCCGAACAAGACGCTGGCGGCGCAGCTCTGCGCGGAGTTCCGGAGGCTCCTGCCCGGCAATGCGGTCGAGTACTTCGTGAGCTACTACGACTACTACCAGCCCGAGGCTTACATCGCGCGCACCGACACGTACATCGAGAAGGATTCGAGCCGCAACGAAGAGATAGACCGCATGCGCCACTCGACGACCCAGGCGCTGCTCACGCGGCGCGACGTGCTCGTGGTCGCGAGCGTGAGCTGCATCTACGGCATCGGCTCGGTCGAGGACTACATGGGCGAGTCGCTGAACATCCAGAAGGGCGAGTCCATCCGCCGTGAGGTGTTCCTGCGCAAGCTCACGGAGATGCTGTACGAGCGCAACGACTACGACCTCGCGCGGCTTCGCTTCCGCGTGCGCGGCGACGTGGTCGACCTCGTGCCGGCCAACGAAGAGAAGGTGTATCGCGTCGAGTTCTTCGGCGATGAGATCGAGCGCATCCAGGAGCTGGACGCGACGACCGGCGAGATCCTCGGCTCGCGCGAGAGCTTTACCGTGTTTCCGGCGTCGCACTACGTGACGCCGGCGGACAAGCTGCGTCTTGCGCTGACCGACATCGAGGCCGAGCTCGAAGAGCGATGCAAGTGGTTCGAGGATCACGGCCGGCTGCTCGAGGCGCAGCGACTGCGCCAGCGCACGAACTTCGACCTGGAGATGCTGCGCGAGACCGGCACGTGCGCCGGCATCGAGAACTACTCGCGCCATCTCACGCGGCGTCAGCCGGGCGAGGCGCCGTACACGCTCATGGACTTCCTGCCCGACGACACCGTGATCTTCGTCGACGAGTCGCACGTCGCCGTGCCGCAGATCGGCGGCATGCTCGGCGGCGACCGTTCGCGCAAGGCCGCGCTGGTCGAGTACGGATTTCGCCTGCCGAGCGCCTTCGACAACCGCCCGCTCAGCTTCGACGAGTGGGAGGAGCGCGCGTCCAACGTCGTCTACGTGTCGGCGACGCCGGGGGAGTACGAGATGCGGCGCTCGCAGCGGACGGTCGAGATGCTGGTGCGCCCGACCGGCCTGGTCGACCCGACCGTCGAGGTGCGGCCGACGCAGGGCCAGATCGACGATCTCCTGGCCGAGGTGAAGAAGCGCGCCGAGCTCGGCCACCGCTCGCTGGTCACGACGCTCACCAAGCGCTTTGCGGAGGACCTCGCCGACTACCTGCGCGAGTACGGGGTGAAGGTGCGATACCTGCACTCCGAGCTGGACGCCCTGGAAAGGATCGAGGTGCTGCGCGACCTGCGCACCGGCACGGTGGACGTGGTCGTCGGCATCAACCTTCTGCGCGAGGGGCTCGACCTGCCCGAGGTCGCGTTCATCGGCATCCTCGACGCCGACAAAGAGGGATACCTCCGCGCCTACCGGTCGTTCATCCAGATCATCGGCCGGGCCGCGCGCAACGTCGACGGTCACGTCGTGATGTACGCGGACCAGATCACCGACTCGATGCGAGCCGCGCTGGACGAGACCGAGCGCCGGCGCACGAGGCAGATCGCCTACAACGCCGAGCGCGGCATCACACCGGAGACGGTGAAGAAAGCGATCTACGCGCTCGAGATCAACCAGAAAGATCTCCAGGCGGACGCGGTCGAGCTCATGGCCGGCGCCGGCGTTGCGCGCGAAGACCTGCTGGCCATCGTGCGCGACCTCGAGAAGGAGATGCGGCGCCTCTCCAAGGAGCTGCAGTTCGAGGACGCGGCCCGGGTGCGCGACCGAATCATCCTTCTGCGACGCCGGCTCTCAGGTGAGGAGCCCGCGAGCAAGGAAGACGACGGCGAGGTGTCGCTGGCCATCGCCGCCGCGCCGAAGCAGCGAACGATGGTGCGGAACTGGCGGCGTTCGCGCCGCGGCCCGTGACCACCGTTCAGAACGCGCAGCGAGCCGCCGGCCTCCTCACCGCCAAGCCCGATGGTTGGATGCGGACCATCGGCGCCCGCATCACCGAGGCCGAGCCGGGTCGGGTCGTGCTGGAGCTGACCGCCGGACCGGAGCACCGTCACGGCGGCGGCGTCGTCCAGGGCGGGGTGATCACGCAGATCGCGGACGCCGCCATGGGCATGTCCCTGGCGACGCTGCAGGAGGACGGGATCTGGAACACCACCATCGAGCTCAAGATCAACTTCCTGCGTCCCGTGCGAGACGGGCGGCTGAAGGCCGTCGGGCGCGTCGTCGAGATCAAGCAGTCGCTGATGTTCAGCGAGGCCGACGTCCTCGACGAGCAGGGTCGCCTGGTGGCGCGCGCCTCGTCCACGAACATGGCGGTGCCGGAAGGGCAGGGCCGTGAGTAAGACCGCACCAAGCCGGGCCTGGGCCTGGCTCGGCTTCGAGATGGTCGACAGCGGCGATGGATGGGCGACCGTGGAGATGACGCCGACGGAAGACATGGCGAACGTCTCCGGTTTCGTCCACGGTGGCATGATCAGCGCCCTCGCCGACTCCGCCATGGGCCGCTCGCTGCGGACCCTGGAGCCGGGGGTCGCGCGGGCGATGAGCTTCGACCTCAAACTCAATTTCATCAACGCGGCCAGGATCGGGGAGACGCTGCGCGCGACGGGCCGCGTCATCCACGCCGGCCGCAGGACGATCGTCGCGGAATGCCGGGTGGAGGGCCGGGAGGGGCGCCTGGTCGCCACCGCCAGCGGCACGTTTGCAGTCACCAGAGAGAAAGGAATAACCAGTAGTCCGGATGCCGACTGACCAGATCACCATTCGCGGTGCGCGCGAGCACAACCTGAAGAACGTGACCCTGTCGATCCCGCGGGACCGGCTGGTCGTGTTCACGGGCCTGTCAGGCTCGGGCAAGTCGTCCCTCGCGTTCGACACCATCTACGCCGAGGGCCAGCGGCGGTATGTCGAGTCGCTGTCCGCGTACGCGCGGCAGTTCCTCGGCCAGATGGAGAAGCCCGACGTCGACGTGATCGAGGGCCTGTCGCCGGCGATCTCGATCGACCAGAAGGGAACGTCGAAGAACCCGCGCTCGACCGTGGGCACGGTGACCGAGGTCTACGACTACCTGCGTCTTCTGTACGCGCGCATCGGCCACCCGCACTGCCCCAACGGGCACGAGGTTCGGCGGCAAACGGTCGACCAGATGGCCGACCAGGTGCAGAAGCTGCCGAAGGGCACCCGGGTCATGGTCCTGGGTCCGGTCGTCAAGGGACGCAAGGGCGAGTACCGCTCCCTGATCGACGACGTGCGCAAGTCGGGTTTCGTCAGGGTCCGCGTCGACGGGAGTCTCTACGAGATCGGCGAAACCATCCCGATGGACAAGAACAAGAAGCACGACGTCGACGTCGTGGTCGACCGCATCGTCATCGGGCCCGAGCAGCGAACCCGGCTGGTCGACTCGCTCGAGACGGCGACCAGGCTGGGCAACGGCTCGGTGATCATCGCGCCGGTCGACGGTGGCGCGGACATCCCCATGTCGCAGGACTTCATGTGCCCGATCGATGGGATCAGCGTGCCGGAGCCGGAGCCGCGCAACTTCTCGTTCAACAGCCCGCACGGCGCGTGCCCGACGTGCACGGGCATCGGTTCGCAGCTGGTGGTCGACGGCGACCTGGTGGTGCCGGACCCTTCGCTGTCTCTGCGCGAAGGCGCCATCGCGGCCTGGAGCAAGTCGCAGTTCTTCTATCCCGAGCTCCTCGAGACCGTGAGCAAGTACTTCGGCATCGACATGGACAAGCCGTGGTCGAAGCTCACCAAGCAGCAGCAGAACGTGCTGCTCGACGGCACGGGCGACAAGAAGATCAGGTTCGGCTACAGGAACCAGTACGGCCACGAGCGCTGGTACGAGGCGCCGTTCGAGGGCGTGGTCGCCAACCTGCAGCGACGTTACGAGGAGACCCAGTCCGAGTACCTAAAGCAGGAGCTCGAGCGGTACATGTCCGACAAGCCGTGCCCGGCGTGCAAGGGGCGAAGGCTCAAGCCGGAGTCGCTCGCGGTGACGGTGGCCGGCCGCAACATCTCCGACGTGTGCTCGCTCTCGGTGAGTGCCGCGATCGACTTTTTCGACAAGCTCGGCGGGACCGAGCGGGAGCAGATCATCGCTCGCGGAATCCTCAAAGAGATCAGCGAGCGGTTGCAGTTCATGATCGACGTCGGCCTCGAATATCTGACCGTCGACCGCGCGGCCAATTCGCTGTCGGGCGGCGAGTCGCAGCGCATCCGGCTTGCCACCCAGATCGGCTCGAAGCTCATGGGCGTCCTCTACATCCTCGACGAGCCGTCGATCGGCCTCCACCAGCGTGACAACCGGCGATTGATCAACACGCTCGTTAGATTGCGCGACCTCGGCAACACCCTCATCGTGGTCGAGCACGACGAGGAGACGATCCGCTCGGCGGACTACATGGTCGACATCGGTCCTGCGGCCGGCGAGCACGGCGGCGAGATCGTGGCCTCCGGCACGGTCGCGGAGGTCCTGCGCAACCCGAACTCGTTGACGGCCGCCTACCTGCGCGGCGACAAGGAGATTCCCCTGCCGCGCAAACGGCGCGCGGGCAACGGCAAGAAGCTCGTGATCAGAGGAGCGAAGGCGAACAACCTGAAGAACGTCGACGTGTCGGTGCCGCTCGGCACCTTCGTGGCGGTCTCAGGCGTCAGCGGTTCGGGCAAGTCGTCCTTGATCACCGACATCCTCAGCCGCAAGGTGGCGCAGTACTTCTACAAGGCGAAGGACAAGCCGGGACCGCACCGCGCCGTCGAGGGCCTCGATCAGCTGGACAAGGCCATCGACATCGACCAGTCGCCCATCGGCCGCACGCCACGTTCCAACCCCGCGACGTACACCGGCATGTTCACGTACATGCGCGAGCTGTTCGCGAGCCTGCCCGAGGCGAAGATGCGCGGTTACGGTCCGGGGCGGTTCAGCTTCAACGTGCGCGGCGGGCGCTGCGAGGCGTGCCAGGGCGACGGGATCATCCAGATCGAGATGCACTTCCTGCCGGACGTGTACGTGCCGTGCGAGGTGTGTCACGGCACCCGCTACTCGCGCGAGGTGCAGGAGGTGAAGTTCCGAGGCCACTCGATCTCGGATGTGCTCGAGCTCACGGTGGACGAGGCGCTCGAGGTCTTCGAGAACGTGCCGCGCATCCGGGTCAAGCTGAAGACGCTGCACGACGTCGGGCTCGGCTACATCCGCCTCGGCCAGCCGGCCACCCAGCTCTCGGGTGGCGAGGCACAGCGGGTGAAGCTTTCGGCCGAGCTCTCTCGTCGGGACACCGGGCGCACCCTGTACCTGCTCGACGAGCCGACGACCGGACTTCACTACGCGGACGTCGAGCGCCTGCTCCAGGTGCTTCACCGGCTGGTCGACCATGGCAACACGGTGGTGGTGATCGAGCACAACCTCGACGTCCTCAAGACCGCGGACTGGCTGATCGACCTGGGTCCCGAGGGTGGCGAGAAAGGCGGCTACGTGATCGCGACCGGCACGCCGGAAGACCTGGCCGCCAATCCCGCGTCATCGACCGGCCAGTTCCTCAAGCCGATCCTCGCGCGCTCGGGCAAGAAGCGCGCGGGCGAGCGTTCGAACGGCTCGGTGCGCACGCGCCGCGCCACGCGTCACTCCACGCGCTCACGCGTCGCCGTCGGCTAAAGAGAGCTCGATGGCAACACGCGGATATGGCGCACTGCTGCGCTCGCCTGGATTCGCGCGCCTCTACGGCAGCCTGCTGATGGGCCGGCTGGCCCAATCGATGCTCGGGATCACGCTCATCCTCTTCGTGCTCGGCCGGTACCACTCGCCGCAGCTGGCCGGAATCACGGCGTTCCTCTCGATCTTTCCCGGCCTGGTGATATCGCCCGTGGCCGGCGCTCTGCTCGACCGCCGCGGCCGCGTGCAGTTCATCACGCTCGACTACATCGTCGCGACCGTGGCGGTGATGCTGATCGCCGCGCTATCGGCACGAAACGTGCTGCCGTCAGCACTGCTCCTCGCGATCGTCGGCGTGTCGTCTCTGACCAATCCGCTCAGCAGCGTCGGCCTGCGTTCCCTGTTCCCGATCGTGGCTCCTCGCGAACTGTGGGAGAGGGCCAACGCCCTCGACAGCTCGGGCTACACGATTTCGGCCATCATCGGCGCCCCACTCGCCGGCGCGCTGGTCGGCTTCATCGGTCCCGAATGGGCTCTCGTGATCACGTCCGGGCTGTATGCAGCCTCGGCCGTGTCGATCCTCGGACTGAAGGACCCCAGCACGAAGAGGCACAGCGGCCGCTCGATCCTGACCGACGCGTGGGACGGGCTCGTGTACGTGGCGCGAAACGCGAGCCTGCGGGGGCTGGCGATCACGCTGAGCACGCTCAACCTGAGCTGGGGAATCCTCGAGATCGCCATTCCGGTGCTGGTGTTGAGCCGGCTGCACGAAGGGCCGGCGGCGGTCGGATTCCTGTGGGGCTTGCTAGGCGTCGGCGGGCTCGCGGCGTCACTGGTCGCCGGCCGCATCAAGACCGAGGGTCGTGAGCGGCCTCTGATGCTTGGCTCGATCGTCGTGATGGCCCTCGCCCTGGTGGCCCTTCCATTCGCGCAGAGCTACCTGGTCGTTGCGGTCGTGGTCGCCATCGCCGGGATGACAAACGGACCTTTCGACATCGCCATGTTCACGATGCGCCAGCGGCGCACCGATCCAGCGTGGTTCGGCCGCGCGTTCGCCGTCTCGATGTCGCTGAACTTCGTGGGCCAGCCGATCGGCTCGGCGTTCGCCGGTCCGCTGATCGGACTGTCGCTGAACGCCGCGCTCTGGTTCGCCGTCGCCTTCGCCCTTCTCGCGGGCGTGTTTCCGATGCTCACGATCCCGCGTCGGGAAGACGAGGGGAGGGCTAGCCCCCGATCAGCCCACTCGCCAGCAGCGCAACCAGACCAGCCACTGCGTTGACGACGATCCCGACGATGCCGCCGATGAGGCGGCCCTTCATGATCGCGCGCACGGCCTGGATGAACCCGATGATCGGCAGCAGCGGAAAGTAGAAGCTGAAGAAGATCGGCACGACGATGCCGACGAGGCCCAGGCCTATCGACCAGGCGGCGTCACCGCCGAACTGCTGCATGAGGGCCATGCCTCCGCCCGCGGCGACCATGCCCGGTGGCATCGGCTGCGGCGCGTAGCCCTGCGGCGGCGGGGCGTAACCCGGGGCCGGCGGGGGCTGGGAGGGGGGAGGAGAGGGCGGCGGGGCGGAAGGCGGCGGCGGCGGCAGCGGGCTCGAGGGTACGTCTGACATCCGCACATCGTAAGGGCGGGAACCGGTTTCAGGCGTTGTAGTTGTCATGCAGGAACGAAGCGACGAGCAGATCGTCAGCCGCCTCCTCGAGCTGGAGAACGGCGGCCAGGCGGAACGCCGCACCGAGCTGTCCGGCGAGCGCTTCCTGTCCCTGATCCACGACCCGGACACCGGCCGCGGCTACGTCTTCCGCCATGGCGTCGATAACACTGAGGGGGCCGAGCTTCCGGACAGCGAGTTCTTCGAATACGGCAGCGCGGACGCCGCCGCGGACGCCTACGACCAGGCGCTGGAGGAGTCGCGTGCGGCCGGCGAGGTGGTCGAGGAGGATTCGGTCGAGGACGTCGGTGACTTCGAGACCGGCGGGGCCGAGATCCGCGATCAGTACGCCGACATGGACGAGGACCCGCTGACGCAGGACACCTCTCTCTCCGAAGAGGAGCCTCCGTAACGAGTTAAGGTTGCGCCCGTGACAAGGCTTGTCACGGGTGGGACCGGCTTCATCGGCCGCCATCTCGTTCGCGAGCTGGCCAAACGAGAGGGGGTCACCTACGTGCTCGTGCGCCCCGGCTCTCGCTCCAGGGTGGAGGCGACGGACCGTGTCCGGCCGGTCCAAGGCGACATCACCCTGCCGATGCTCGGCCTGAGCGCCGAGGACCGCGCGCACCTGAAGAGCGCCGACATATTCCACCTGGCCGCCGTCTACGACCTCGAGGCGTCGGCGGAGGCTGATGAGCGCGCCAACGTCGAAGGCACCCGCAACGTGGTCGAGCTCGCGCGAATCCTCGAGGCGCGACTGCACCACATGAGCTCCATCGCCGTCGCCGGCGGCAAGTGGAAGGGCAAGTTCACCGAGGACATGTTTGCCGAGGGCCAGAAGCTCGACCACCCGTACTACCGCACCAAGTACGAGGCGGAACGCCTTGTCCGGGAATCGGGCGTGCGCTTTCGCATCTACCGACCAGGCCTCGTCATCGGCTCTTCCGCGACGGGTGAGGCCGCGCGCATCGACGGTCCCTACTACGCGTTCAAGCTCATCCAGCGGCTGCGCCACGCGCTGCCGTCGTGGCTGCCCCTCATCGGATTCGAGGGCGGCCAGCTCAACGTCGTGCCTGTCGATTTCGTGGCGAGGGCGATGGACGCGATCGCCGACAAGCCTGACCTCGACGGCCGGACATTCCACCTGACCGACCCGAACGCGCAGAGCTTCGGCGACGTCACCAACGAGTTCTGCCGCGCGGCCCACGCGCCGCAGTTCACGCTGCGGGTCGACAGCCGCGCCGCCAACATGCTGCCGAAGGAGACCACGGCCATGCTCCAGCACTGGCGCGTGGCCGAGACCCTCAAGCGCCGGCTGCTCGAGGGCGTGCGCATCCCGGAGGCAGCGGTCCAGTACGTGCTGAGCCGCGCGAAGTTCACGTGCGACAACGCCCAGGCGGCGCTGGCGGGGAGCGGGGTGGAGTGCCCCCCACTGCATACCTATGCCTGGAAGATCTGGGACTACTGGGAGCGGCACCTCGACCCGGAGGCGTTGACCGAGCGCAACCTCCGCGCGGCGCTGGAGGACCGCGTGGTGGTCGTGACGGGCGCTTCGAGCGGCATCGGTCGCGCGACGGCCGCGCTTGTCGGTGGCCACGGCGCTCGGGTGGTCCTGGTGTCGCGCACCAAAGAGAAGCTCGACGAGCTGAAACAAGAGATCGAGGCGAATGGCGGCCGCGCCTACGTGCATCCGACCGATCTCTCAGACGTGGACGCGTGCGAGCGGATGATCCGCGACGTGCTCGCCGAGCACGGTCAGGTGGACATCCTGGTGAACAACGCCGGTCGCTCGATCCGTCGCTCGATCGAAGCTTCGTACGACCGCTTCCACGACTTCCAGCGCACGATGCAGCTCAACTATTTCGGCGCGGTGAAGCTCATCCTCGCGGTGTTGCCCGGCATGCGCGAGCGCAGGCGCGGTCACATCATCAACATCTCCAGCATCGGCACGCAGGCGTACCCGCCGCGGTTCAGCGCCTACGTCGCGTCGAAATCCGCGCTGGCCGCTTTCAGTCGTTGCATCGGACCCGAAGTGGTCGACGACGGCGTCGCCATCACGAACATTCACATGCCACTGGTGCGCACGCCGATGATCGCGCCCACCGGGATGTACAAGAACTTCCCGACCAGCTCGCCGGAGGAGGCGGCCGAGCTCGTGGCCTCGGCGATCCTCACGCGCACGCCCGAGGTCTCGACGCGGCTGGGCAAGCTGGGCGAGACGGTCAACACCGTGGCGCCAGGGCTGCTGCAGTTCGTCATGACCGGCGCGTATCACGTCTTCCCCGAGACCGCCGGCAAGGACGGCGAGCGGCCGAAGCCGGCGGAGGAAGAGATCTCAGTCGAAGCGGCGGCCATGGCCTACCTGATGAAGGGGATTCATTTCTAGCCAGTAAGGGACGGGGACGAGGGACGACTGGGAAAGGGGCCTGGGAGGGCTTTAAGAGGGCGGGGTTGAAATTGGTTTGTAAATATAGCTTGACACGGCGAACAAATTTTCGTACCATGAATGCGTGCCCGAATGCACCCTCGAACGGCTTCAGGCCGAGGACGTTTCCGAGTTGTCTCCAGCCTCTGTAGGCGAGGAGCTGAAGGAGCTTTTCCGGCACCGCAACTCCATAGACGCCGAGATCCAGCGCCGGGTGCATCGCCTGGACAAGACGAGGGCATTCGAAGTCGACGGCTGCCTCTCGGCCAAGGCCTGGCTGCGCTGGAACTGCCACCTCACGCACGC
>DASSLR010000001.1:0-7691 GCA_035689345.1 Candidatus Dormiibacterota bacterium | reverse complement strand
GAACGATCATCCGCATCGAGGCGAACCTGACGAAGGCGCAGGCGCTGTATCTCGCCGGCACCCTCAGCTGAACCCGGCACTGGCCTCCGGTGTATGGAAGCCGAGGTGATGACGGCGATGCGCATGCGGATCCTGATCGTGCTGGCGGTGCTGATGGTGAGCGCGTGCGGACGGGTGAGCCAGGCCGCTCCGGGTAGCGGCTACCGGTTGTACGAGGCTGCGGCGCGACAGGACGCGCCCATCGTGGCGCTGATCGACACCCGAAGCCACGAGGCGCAAAGCCGGCTTCCGCTCGGGGTTCCGTCGCCCGACTGGACGCGCTATTACGCAGCGAGCTCGAGCAGCCTGCTCGTTCTCGATCCGCAGACCGGGGTGACCCAGGCACGCATCCCGCTGCGGGGCGACTACCTGCTGCCGCCCGTCACCAACAGCGGGATGCTTGGCGGGCTATCGCACAACGGACGGTGGCTGGTCCTCGAGCGATTCGACCGCCAGGCCCAGAACACAGCGCGCGCCTCGCACTTTCTCGTTTTCGACACGTCGACGATGAACGTGCGTCGCAGCATCGACCTCGACGGCTACTTCCAGTTCGACGCGATCAGCAACGACGGCGAGCGCATGTTCCTCATCCAGTTCATCAACGGCACCGACTATCACGTGCGCGATTTCTCGGTGAGTGGCGGCGTGCTCGACCCGAGCTTCGTGATCGACAAGTACGACGGCGACGCCGCGATGAACGGGCTGAAGCTCAGCGGCCTGGCCTCACCCGACGGCGCATGGCTCTACAGCGTCTACGCGCGGGCGCACAAGGGAGCGTTCATCCACGCGCTGTTCCTCGACGGCACGCTCGCTTTCTGTCTCGATCTGCCCGGCAAGGGCTTCGACGACGGCGACAGCTCATCGCTCGCCTGGTCGCTCGCGCTCAGCCCGGGCGGCAATCGCCTCTACGCGGTGAACCCGGTGCTGGGGGTCGTCACGGAGGTCATCACCAGCAACAGCCCCGAGGTCGCACGGACCGCGTACGCCGGCGAGCCCTCGCACGTGTGGCCGGCGGGCGCGGTCATGAGCGCGGACGGCCAGACGCTTGTCATGGCGGGCCCCGCCGGGATCACGTGGCTCGACACCATCGCGCTGAAGCCCAAGGGCCAGGCCCTGACCGCGTGGACGGTGCGCAGCCTGGCGCTCAGCCCCGACGGCGCGACGCTCTACGCCCTGAACGACGCCGGCGAGGTGGCGGAGCTGTCCATGGCCGGCCATTCCGTGACCACCACTTTCGACCCCAGCATCGCCCACCCCATCGCCCTCATGCGGGTGGAGGCGCTTCCTTAGGTTTTACCTCGTACCCGCGGCAGCGGAGGACCGGCAGGCGCGGGTAGCGCGGAAAGGATGGGTCGGTGAGCGAGCGCTCGCACATCCAGTAGGTGGCGCGCGCGCCCCTTACCTGGCGCGAATGCCTGCAGGACTCGCACAACCCGACTTGCATGGGCTCCCATCATGGTGCCGTGCCTCATGACAGGACATACGGTGGCGGGGCCGCGTCAGATCATCGGCAGGGCGGCGTCAGCTTTTTGTAAGGCCCTGGAGCGCGGTGACCAGCCGCGTCAGCGACGAGCCGACGCCGTAGCGCCTGGCGATCTCCTCCACCACCTCGGGCTCGGCCGGATACCGATCGCGCCGGCCTGGCGGCGCGGGCAGATCGAGATCGGTGACCGGGGGCACGACTTTCAAGGCGTTGGCGAGGTAGGCGGCGTCCTTGTCGCGGAAGACGCCCGCGTCCAGCATGCCCTGAACCGATTTGTACCGCTTGATCAAATCCGCGGCCTTCTTCGGGCCCACGCCGGCCACGCCCGGCAAGCCGTCCGACGGATCGCCGCGCAGAATCGCGAAGTCGGAGTAGGCGCTGCTCGAGATGCCGTATCTCTTCTGCACCTCGGCCTCGTCCACCACAGCGAGCCCCGTCTTCTCGGGGTACAGCACGACCACGTCCTTGCCGCGCACCTGGCTGAAGAGGTCGCGGTCGCCGCTCCAGACCTCGATGGGCTTGTCGACCTTCGGGATCAGGGAGGCGATGATGTCCTCGGCTTCGTAGTCCTTGCGCCCGACCACGTCGACGCCGACCGCGGTCAGTGCCGCGATGATCACCGGCATCTGCGGAATGAGCGCCGGCGGAACCGGCTCCGCCACGCGCTGCACTTTGTACTCGGGGATGAGCTTCACGCGCCAGCTCGGCCGCCAGTCCTCGTCGGTCGTCAAGGCGACGTGGCGGGGCTTGCGATCGGTGATCGTGCTCGCCATGCGGTCGAGCGTGCCGCGCACCGCGTTGACGAGAAATCCGTTCGGGGCCTTGAACACCTGCGGCACGCCGTAGAAGGCCCTGAACATCAGGCTCGAGCCATCGAAGAGCAGCCAGTTCGTGGGCAAGGCGAATCATCTTAAAGTGGACCGGATGCTCAAGATGCTGGCCGCCTCAGCGGCCGGCGTGGTGTGCCTCGCCGGCTGCGCGAGCACGATCGGACTCCCACACTCCTCTCCCAGCGGTTTCGCCGACGCGGGCTCGCAGGCCGCCGGCGTGCGCGCGCACGTCGCGCTCCTGTACGGCGAGCACACGTACGTGCTGGCCAAGCTCGCGGTCGCCGCGGCTGCGGGGCGCAAGGACGAGTACCGCTCCTACGCAGGCCTTCTCGCGGCTAACAGCGACGACCTGGCCGCCATATTTAGCAGGGCCGCAGGCGAGTCCCTGGGCAACCAGATTGGTCAGGCACTGGAACTCGGCGACGGGTACTACGTCGACTACCTGGTCGCGGCCGTCACTAACCAGAATGACGCGGCGGACGCGGCGACCAACAACCTCAATACGAAATATGTGCCGCAGCTCGCGCAGCTGATGAGCTCGAGTCTGAACATCTCGGCGAGCTCAGCGACCCGGATGTTCAGCGAAGAGGTCGTCGGCACCAACCAGTTCCTCAGCGTCGCCGCGAAGGGTCTGGCGGGCGCCTACGGGGATGTGCGCGCCGCTTACAAAACGGCTACCGCGACAGGCGCCGCGCTGGGGGAAGCCATCGTCTGGAAGTTCCACGACAAATATCCGGGCGAGGCGGCAGACAGCGCATCGCGGGTGCGCACCCAGCTCGACGCCCTTTTGCAGGAGCACGCCTACCTGACCAGCATGGCGACCGACGCCGCGGCCAACGCCGGCCCCTCAGCGGAGTTCCCCGCCGCGGCAAGCTACCTCGACGAGAGCACACCCGACTTGTCGTCTGTGATCGGGACCGTGTTCGGGGTCGACGTAGGCAATCGGGCGCTGACGATCTGGCTGGACCAGAACAGATCGTTTGTGGCCTATGCGTCGGCATCCGACGACGCTTCACGGCGAGACGCGCTTGATGGATTGAATCAACGATCTACGCCGGCCCTGACTGCGCTTCTGAACAGCCTTCACGTTTCCGCGGACGTCGCGGCGGTGACAGAGGAGGAGATCGGCGTCATCGATGACCAGCGCGCGAAGTCCTATGACGTGCTGGCAGCCGAGGACCGCCAGTCCGCGGTGCTGCTGGTTTCGCTCGGCGACTTGATGATGGGAACGCTGGCAGGCTAATCCAGCGCGGCGGAGATGATCTCGAGCGCCGTGGCGGCCTCATCGCGGTCGATGACCAGAGGCGGGCAGATGCGCACGGCCCGCGTGCCCGCGGTCAGCAGCAGAAGCCCGCGCTCGAAAGCCGACTGCACGAGCGCCGCGGCCTGGTCGGCGGTCCGGAACTCGATCGCCAGCATCAGCCCGAGCCCGCGCACGTCGCTGATCTCGTTGTGCGTCGCCGCGATCTCCCGCAACCCGTCCTTGAGCTGCTCTCCCACCTTCGCCGCGTTCTCCATCAGGCCTTCCTCCAGGAGGTCGAGCGTCACGAGCCCCGCCGCGCATGCGACAGGGTTGCCGCCGAACGTGCTGCCGTGCGAACCCGGCGGCCAGCTCATCTGCTCGGCCCGCGCGATGAACGCGCCGAGCGGCAGGCCGGACGCGATGCCCTTCGCCAGGCAGACGATGTCTGGCTCGACGCCCCAGTGCTCGACCGCGAGCAGATGGCCGGTGCGGCCCATGCCCGTCTGGACCTCGTCCGCCACCAGCAGGATGCCGTGCTTCTTGGTGAGCTCGCGCAGGCGCGGCAGGAAGTCGTCCGGCGGAACGAGGTAACCGCCCTCGCCCTGTATGGGTTCGACGAACACCGCGGCCACGCTCTCTGCCGGCGCCACAGTGGCGAACAGCTCTTCGAGGCGCTCGATCGACTCGTCGGTGGTCACTCCGCGCGCGCCCGACGGGAACGGAGCGTGGAACACGGGGCCGAGCAGCGGCGCGAACCGGCGCCGCTGGCTTGCTTTGGACGCGGTCAGCGACAACGCACCGAAGGTACGGCCGTGGAACGCGCCGATGAACGCGATGAAGCTCGGCCGGCCGGTGGCGTAGCGCGCCAGCTTCATCGCGCCCTCGATGGCCTCCGCGCCCGAGTTGGTGAAGAAGACACGCGCGGGCGTCCCCGGCAGGATCTTGGCCTCCAGGCGCTCGGCGAGCTCGATTTCGGACCGGTAGTAGAAGTCCGTCCCGGACATGTGGACGAAGTTCCGAGCCTGCTTCTCGATGGCCTCGACGACCCTGGGATGCGAGTGGCCGGTCGTGTTGACGGCGATGCCGGCGGTGAAGTCCAGGAAGCGGTTGCCGTCCACGTCGGTGGCCCAGCAGCCCTCGCCGTGGTCCATGACGAACGGGTAGGCCCGGGTGAAGCTCGGCGACATCGCCTTGGCGTCGCGAGCGATGAGCTCGGCGGCCCTGGGACCGGGCAGCGGGGTGTTGATCTGGGGCCGGTGGTCAGAAGTCACGGTGGCCAACCGTAGCAACTTTGCCCCCCTGAACTCGCTGCCAACTCGCGATTGTGGGTCCAGAATGCCTGCATCGTGGCCGGTCCGCCGCGGCTCACCCGACGGGCGCTCGAAGTTGCCGAGCTCGTCGCCACGGGCCTGACCAACCGCGAGATCGCAACCCGGCTGTACCTCTCCGAGAGAACGGTCGAGTGGCACGTGGAGCAGATCATGAACAGGCTCGGCTTCACGTCCCGGAGCCAGATTGCGGCCTGGGTGGTTCGTTCCCAATCCGAGACGGGACGGCCTCCCGAAGCTGCGGCGGGCCGCGGCAACCTTCCGGCGCAGATAACGAGCTTCGTCGGCAGGCAGCGCGAGCTGCGGACGCTTTTCGATCTCGTCTCCACGAACCGCCTGGTCACCGTCGTCGGGCCTGGCGGATCGGGCAAGACGCGCCTCGTACTTCGCCTGGCGGAGGAGCTGCTCGACGAAGTCGAGGATGGGATCTGGCTCTGCGACTTCGCGCTCATCGCCGACCCGAAGCTGGTCGGCGACGCGGTCGCGCAGGCCCTGAACATTTCGAGCGCGACGGGCGACAGGCTTGCGTCGGTGAGGCAGAAGCTGAGAGATAAGTCGGCCGTGCTCCTCTTCGACAACTGCGAGCATGTAGTCGCAGCCGCAGCAAGTGCGGCTCAGGTTCTCCTGGCCGATTGCCCGGGAGTTCGAATCATCGCCACCAGCCGAATTCCACTCGGCCTGATCGGCGAGGCCATCAGCCAGCTCGATCCGCTGCCCCAGCCAGACGCGGAGATGCTCTTCGTCGAGCGGGCCGAAGCAGCTGCTCCCGGCTTCAGACGGGACGATTCCACCGCGCCGCACGTGGCGAAGATCTGCCAGGCCCTGGATGGAGTTCCCCTGGCGATCGAGCTCGTCGTGCCGCGCCTCCGCCGCCAGTCCGCGAAGGAGCTGGCGGAATCCGTGCTCGACCCCGCCTGGCAGCCGGCGAAGCGCGAACGGCACGACAACGTCAGGGCGCTGGCGGATTGGAGCTACCGGCTGATGTCTGCGGCCGAGCAGCTTCTGTTCCGCCGGCTCGGCGTCTTTGCGGGATGGTTCGAAGCCTCTGACGCGGCTGCGGTCGCCCCTGAGCAGGCCGATGTTGCAGTCGTCCTCGGCTCGCTGGTCGAGCAATCGATGCTGCGGCTCCAACCAGGCTCGCTCGGAACTCGCTACCGAATGCTCGAGATCATGAAGGCTTTCGCGAGAAACGAGCTCGAGGAGTCGGGCGAGCTCGAGCTGACGCGGCGATTGCACGCGGAGCACATGGTCCGGGTGGTCGAACGCGCCGACCTGTTGCCGGTGCCGAACCAGGGAAGCACCATGCGAGCGAAAGTGATGTCGATGGTGGACGACGTCCGCGCCGCGATTCAAACGCTCATGGAATTCGATCAGCGCAAGGCCTTGTGGCTGACGGCGGCGATGGCGATTTCGTGGTCCGCGGGCGGCCGTGCGGCCGAGGGTCTGACCTGGAACGCGATCGCCCTGGAGGCCAATCCCGGCCCGACCGCTGAAAGGTGCTGGGGCTTGCTCATGCACGCCATCCTGCTGTCGGAGTCCGGCCGACCAGAGGCCGCGATGGCATACCTCGCCGAAGCCGAAGTGATCGCCGATGCGTCCGGCAACGACGACCTACGCCGAGCCACCCTTGTCCAACGCGCCAGGTGCCGCGACGCCGTCGGCGACCCGGACACCGCGATGTCGCTGCGTGATGAGGCGATCGCGGAGTTCGAGAGACGCGGCGATGTGTTCCATCTCGTGGTGACCCTCAACCACAGCGCGATGACGCTTCTCTACGCAGGTAGACCTGCCGAGGCGATCCCGCTCGCAACCCGCGCCCTTGACGTTCAGCGCCACCGGGACGAGCGGCTCGTGACGCCGATGCTCGACACGCTGGCTCAGGCGTACGTGCTCACAGGCGACATCGCCGCCGCCCGCCGATGCTGGATCGAAGGCGCTAGGCGGAGCTTCGACACCACGTGGGAGCTGTCCGGTTGCCTGTTCGGACTGGCGACCGTGACCGCACTCGCGGGAGACAACGAGGCCGCGATCCGATTTCACCTCGCGGCCGAGCGCTTGCTGGCCCAGCTCAATTCGACCTATGCCGACCCGATAGCTCCATTGGAGGCTGAGGTGATCGCCCGAGCCTCGCGAGCGGTCGGCGAGGAAGTCGTCGAACGACTGAAGTCCGAAATCACCGGACTCGAACCGGAGACCTTGCTGGAGAGCCTCGGCATCAGCGTCTGAGTCAAGGTCCCGTGTTTTCCACGGTGTCTTGTCTGATCGCGCTACCTAGCTTTCGCATGCCGGATCTCGCGTGCGGAGGTGCTCAATGTCTATCGACCGAATCCTGCTCAAAGCAGGTCCGCTGGCAGCGCTCACGCTCGCCCTCGTCCTGACCACGGCGTGCGGCGGCTCGACCGTGAAAGTCGCCAGCCGGACCAGCCCGGTCCCGAGCCCGGTCCAGGACTGCCGCGGAGCCACCGAAACCGATCCGACCTTTGCAGCGCCGGCCGGCGTCGAGTTTCCCACGCTCACGGTCGATGGAAAGCTGCGTGACTACCGCCTCTTTCGGCCGCCGACAGCCGGCCAGAACCTGGTTCCGCTGGTTGTGGTTCTGCACGGGTCGCCCATCGACGCCCAGGGCTTCGAGGACGTCATCCAGTTCGACACCGAGGCCGTTGCCGGCGGGTTCGTGACCGCGGACCCCAACGGGTGCGCCGGGTACTGGTCCTACGCGGAGCGCGGGCCGTATCAGGCGGACGAAGACTTCATCCGCCAGACGATCA